>NZ_JAHUTO010000010.1:0-1052 GCF_019209925.1 Corynebacterium sp. TAE3-ERU30
CCCTTGTAGGCCACGAAGGCGTGCCCGAACTCGTGCAGGGTCAGCGACAGCGCCCACCCGCCGATGATCAGCAGGAACATGCCGAGGGTCGGAAGGACCGGACGTTCGAGGTTTTCGTCGAACGTCAGCGTGGTGGTCAGCGCGCCTCCGGCCACCGTGACGGCGAGGATGACGTAGAAGAGCAAGCTTGGGCGAACGACTGAGCGTTGCACGGGTTCGATGTGTCCTCTCCGTTCATGGCTGGTTGCGAAGTCTGGCGCAACCGGTGCAAACCGGTCGAGGTCTTCTCGGCGTGTCCACTTGCGCAAGCGGTCCCAAGTATCCCCCAACATTGCTACTCCGCTTGACCCGGCCGCACTACACAGGTGTAATCACATTGATGTCATTCGGCTGTCTTAAAAGGGGGGCAGTCGGGGCATCCAGTACCGCCGGCCCTGGGAGTGCGTGGAAGCGAGGAGGCGGACGTGCGGTTGGATACGACTGGAAGAGAATGGGGGAACGTCATGGAGTGGGGTGGACACCCGGACGACGATCTGGGTGTGCTCACCGAGCTCTTCGACGTGACAGACGAGCAGGATTGGCAGGAGCGCGCTCTGTGCGCTCAGACCGATCCGGAGGCGTTCTTCCCGGAGAAGGGGGGCTCGACCCGGGAAGCGAAGCGGATCTGTCAGGTGTGCGAGGTCAGGGACGACTGCCTCGAATACGCCCTGGCTCACGACGAGCGGTTCGGCATCTGGGGCGGCCTCTCCGAACGGGAGCGGAGGAAGCTGAAGAAGCGCGCCGTGTGACCCGAGTCGGTGTGCGCTCGTTAGAGTAGGCGTCCTTGATCATCTCTGTACGCGGAGTGGCACTTGCCGTGCACGATCGTCGCCTCACCGATCCTTTCTGCGCTGTGGTCGGCGCTGTCCGGGCTCGCTGGTCATCGCTTTGAACGGTGGGTCGGCCGACCCGGTTCTCGGGCGGGCCACCGGTCTGGTGCGTCGAGCATTCTGGCCGATACCCGTGTCGAGGTCGAACATGCCGCGATCAACGGCGTGTTGCCGGGGACGCGT
>NZ_JAHUTO010000011.1:0-1042 GCF_019209925.1 Corynebacterium sp. TAE3-ERU30
CTCTGATTATATAAAAAATAATGATAAAGTTCGAGAAATTGATGATGTGTTTGGAGTGAAGTTCTATAAAGAAAAAATTTATACTGAAAAAAATAAATTCTTTCTGCATTATAATGATGATAAAACTAAACTAGTAATACATACACGACAGTTAAGCAGCAATGTGAAAAATGATTTACTAGAAGATATGGCGAAGATTATTATACAGCATTTAATGTCTTTATAGTTATTTTAGTTATGTGTGATAATATAATATATTACCCGTTGTGCATTTTAAATTATCTTGACTTTGATATTATTAATATTTCTATTAAATATCTTTTGGTTAATGTATTGGATAAGAGTTAGAGCTGTTATTTTAGATATGATTCTTGTTTTAAATCCTTCAAAAGACTTGGCGTAATTTCGTCTGATCATAAACTGGTCACATAATTGGGAGAACAAAGTTTCTATCCGTTTTCTTGATTTTCTAAAAACGAAAGGTTGTTTTCTATAGTTTTTCTGATTTTTTCTCATAGGAACATTAAGCTTTATATGGCAAGTTTCAAAAAGGTTTAATTGAATTTCAGAGGATAAGTAACCTTTATCGGCTATGATAGTACAATCTCTCATCTGTTGCTTGATATCTTTCAGATAATGAATATCATGAACGGATGCAGGAGTTAAATCAAAACTGTGAAAAACACCTTTGATAGAGCATACAGCATGTAATTTATAGCCATAAAATTTTGTTTTTTGAGAAGCACAATATCCCATATCAGGGAAAGCATAATAGGTTTCTTTACAGATTTTAGAACGTACACTTCTAATAGTTTTACACACTTCCAAAGGCATACTGTCAACTATAAAATAATCTTCAAACTCGTTAAAGTTAGAGGCTAACTTAGCTCGAACTTGCTCTATATACTCAGCTAATTTTCGTTTTCTTTTATTGTAAACACTTCGTTCAATCTTGGAGGATAGAAAAGTAGGAAGTTTTCTAAATAAATCATTTTCACTGTCTATAGACATATATTCAGCCGTAAGATTTAAACTAATAAGT
>NZ_JAHUTO010000012.1:0-1017 GCF_019209925.1 Corynebacterium sp. TAE3-ERU30
GATAATGCAACATTCACTTGCTCATAAGCCATTACCTGAAATGCCCCTCTAATTGTATTTTGTAAACCTTGAGGCACTTGGTATATAAAATTATTGATTCTGTTATGATAAAGATTAAAATCTAAATCTAAACCTTCTAATAATTCAATATTATACTTTGTTCCTAAATTAATTTTATGCGAAGTTTCAGGCGATAAAAGTACATCTCCAATTTCTATGGCAGAGGCACTGTGATGCAATCCTTCACTAAATAATTCCGAAGGATTAGGCGCTCTATTCGCAACCGAATAACTCAAACTAATATTTCTTTGATTATCAAAATTATAAACCGCTCCTACTGCTCCGGAAAAGTTATGATACTTTAAATCAAACTTAACCAACCATTCATTTGAGTAATCATCTAAGATATTTTCATGGAAGATTTTATCATAACCTTTGCTATCCCACAAACGTTTTCTATAATACTTTTTCGTGTGCATATAGCTAAAATCATATCTTAAACCCGCATTAAAATTCCATGCCTCTTTTTTATAATTAAGTGCGGTAAAAACACCTGCATTTAATTTATTATAATCAGGAATTAGTCTTTTAACTTGTGTGTCCGGACTAGAATAATTGTCTTGATATCCTCCGGAAAATCCTCCTTGAATTTTTAAATCATTAAAAGAATCTAAACTTAAAACTCCTTCTACCGAATGTGTTTTTAATTCCGTATCCATAGACGGTGTTTCTTTCACTTCTCCTCGTCTATTATCATACTCATATCTGTGGTTAAACTGAAAGGCATAATTAAATTCTAATTTTCCAAAATTCTGAATTCTCATTTCCCATTCTGCTTTTGCCAAATGATGTATAATTTTGTGATACGGTTTTGAAATATCATACGTAAAATCTCTTATAGTTGCAGTCTCTTCTCTATTTATGGCATTGGCTAAATCAACCATATTACCAAAGTGCGAAGCCAACATGATTCCCATTCTTTTTTGAAAAAATGAATAACTGAACTTCAATTTATTT
>NZ_JAHUTO010000013.1:0-1003 GCF_019209925.1 Corynebacterium sp. TAE3-ERU30
TGTTGATTTTATTTTGAATAGCAGATATGAGAAATTATCAGGTAATACAATAACGACTATAAAAAGAGCTTTTATAGATACGATAGCTGTTACTGTTGCCGCTGAAAATCAATCTTTGAGTTTGATTTTGCTGCAGGTGCATAAAGAGTTAAGTTTTGAAAAAACAGATACAACGTTTGCCACTGCAATAAAAAGTGATCCTTTTGAATACGCTTTTTTATTTGGAGTAATGTCTCATATTTTAGACTATGATGATGTCAATTTTACTTTTTATGGGCATCCGTCGGTTACTTTAATACCTATTATATTAGCGCTAGCTAAAGAAAATAATCTTACAGGAAGTGAGATGATGGAAGCTTATAGTGTCGGTTTCGAAGTGCAAGCAAGACTCGGTGAGAGTATGGGATCAGAACAATATCAGACCGGATGGCATACGACATCAACTATAGGGATTTATGGAGCTGTTGCAGCAGCTAGCAAACTACTAAGTTTCAATGAAAAACAAATTAAACATGCCTTTGGAATAGCAAGTTCATTTGCTTCTGGAACACGGAAAAACTTTGGGACGATGACAAAGCCAATCCATGTTGGACTCGTTGCAAGAAATGCTTATTTAATATCGAAAATGGTAGCGAGTGGAGTAACAGGAAGTGAGGACATTTTTAGCTCGCCACTTTCGATCGATAGTATAACTACTCATAAAATGGTAGATTTTTCTGCGTTGAAAAAATTAGGGAAGGAATGGGAGATTGAGCAAAACGGTATAATTTTCAAGAAATATCCTTGCTGTGCATTTACACATCGTTCAATTGATGCAGTTTTGGATATTGTTAATAAAAATGAGATAAAACTAACCGATGTTGTTAAAATGGAAGCGTTAGTTCATTATAAAGTACCTACCGTATTAATATATGATCAACCCAAAACCCCTACTCAAGCTCAATTTAGCATGAATTATTGTTTGGCCGCAGCTTTTGTTGATAAAGAAATCAACTTGTCTACT
>NZ_JAHUTO010000002.1:0-683170 GCF_019209925.1 Corynebacterium sp. TAE3-ERU30
TGCTGTCGTGGTTTCGGCGGTGTACTTCAGCCCCACTACATTGTCGGCGCAGAACCACTCGACCAGTGAGCTATTACGCACTCTTTCAAGGATGGCTGCTTCTAAGCCAACCTCCTGGCTGTCTTCGCGATCCCACATCCTTTTCCACTTAGTACACTCTTAGGGGCCTTAACCGACGATCTGGGCTGTTTCCCTCTCGACTACGAAGCTTATCCCCCGCAGTCTCACTGCCACGCTATAACATTCACGGTATTCGGAGTTTGGCTGATGTTGCTAAGATGATAGTCCCGCTCAACCAACCAGTAGCTCTACCCCCGCAAAGAAACACGCAACGCTGCACCTAAATGCATTTCGGGGAGAACCAGCTATCACGGAGTTTGATTAGCCTTTCACCCCTACCCACAACTCATCCCCTCAGTTTTCAACCTAAGTGGGTTCGCGCCTCCACAACCTCTTACAGCTGCTTCACACTGGCCATGGGTAGATCACTCCGCTTCGGGTCCAGGACACGCCACTAAACACACTAGTTAGTATTCGCTTTCGCTACGACTACCCCACACACGGGTTAACCTCGCGACATGCCGCTGACTCGCAGGCTCATTCTTCAAAAGGCACGCCATCACACCCCAAAAAGGATGCTCTGACGGATTGTAGACACACGGTTTCAGGTACTATTTCACTCCCCTCCCGGGGTACTTTTCACCATTCCCTCACGGTACTCATACACTATCGGTCACGCCAAGTATTCAGGCTTACCGGGTGGTCCCGGCAGATTCACAGCAGATTCCACGAGCCCGCTGCTACTCGGGTACACGCACACAACCACTGATGCGCATGTTCGGCTACCGGACTCTCACCGTCTACGGTAGGTGATCCCACACCACTTCGCCTCACACACACCAACAATCGAGATGACACGGCAGTATCACCAACACACATGCCCCACAACCAGCCACACGCAACCCCTGCCGAGTATCACACGCATGACTTTTAGCCATCATCCGCTTTCGTTCGCCACTACTCACAGAATCACTATTGTTTTCTTCTCCTACGGGTACTGAGATGTTTCACTTCCCCGCGTACACCCCCTATGCAGCTATACATTCACCACAAGGAAACACACACCCAAAAAAGCGTGCGCTAGGTTACCCCATTCGGACACCCTCGGATCAACGCTCGATTGACAACTCCCCGAGGACTATCGCGGCCTTCCACGTCCTTCATCGGCTTGACGATGCCCAGGCATCCACCGTGCGCCCTTAATAAAAAACAGACACACAAACAATCAAAAAACACTAAGAACAAACACAATAAAATTGCTCGCGTCCACTATACAGTTCTCAAACAACACACACACCAACCACCCACCACCACAAGGCAGTAGATAACCTGGTGTGCCCACAAGACAACCATGTTGCCTCAGACACCCAACAATGCACCAACTTTGCCTAAAAAATTGCCGACATGCTCGTCAACCACTCACAGCTGTGGCGCGCGTATCCATTCACGATCGCGCATGTTCCATACAGGATTTTCAACTAAAAATAGAAGCGGTGTCACATATAACCATGACACCTAAAATAAACTCCTTAGAAAGGAGGTGATCCAGCCGCACCTTCCGGTACGGCTACCTTGTTACGACTTCGTCCCAATCGCCAATCCCACCTTCGACCACTCCCCACCAAAAAAGGCTTAGGCCATGGGCTTCGGGTGTTATCAACTTTCATGACGTGACGGGCGGTGTGTACAAGGCCCGGGAACGTATTCACCGCAGCATTGCTGATCTGCGATTACTAGCGACTCCGACTTCATGGGGTCGAGTTGCAGACCCCAATCCGAACTAAGACTGACTTTCAAGCGATCCGCTCACCCTCACAGGCTCGCATCGCGTTGTATCAACCATTGTAGCATGTGTGAAGCCCTGGACATAAGGGGCATGATGATTTGACGTCATCCCCACCTTCCTCCGAGTTAACCCCGGCAGTCTCTCATGAGTCCCCACCATAACGCGCTGGCAACATAAGACAAGGGTTGCGCTCGTTGCGGGACTTAACCCAACATCTCACGACACGAGCTGACGACAACCATGCACCACCTGTGAACAAGCCAAAAAGGAAAACGTATCTCTACGCCGATCCTGTCCATGTCAAGCCCAGGTAAGGTTCTTCGCGTTGCATCGAATTAATCCACATGCTCCGCCGCTTGTGCGGGCCCCCGTCAATTCCTTTGAGTTTTAGCCTTGCGGCCGTACTCCCCAGGCGGGGCGCTTAATGCGTTAGCTACGGCACAGAAACCATGAAAAGTCCCCACACCTAGCGCCCACCGTTTACAGCATGGACTACCAGGGTATCTAATCCTGTTCGCTACCCATGCTTTCGCTCCTCAGCGTCAGTAACTGCCCAGTAACCTGCCTTCGCCATCGGTGTTCCTCCTGATATCTGCGCATTTCACCGCTACACCAGGAATTCCAGTTACCCCTACAGCACTCAAGTAATGCCCGTATCGCCTGCACGCCCGAAGTTAAGCCCCGGGATTTCACAGACGACGCGACAAACCACCTACGAGCTCTTTACGCCCAGTAATTCCGGACAACGCTCGCACCCTACGTATTACCGCGGCTGCTGGCACGTAGTTAGCCGGTGCTTCTTCTATACCTACCGTCACCAAAAAGGCTTCGTCGGTACCGAAAGGAGTTTACAACCCGAAGGCCTTCATCCCCCACGCGGCGTCGCTGCATCAGGCTTGCGCCCATTGTGCAATATTCCCCACTGCTGCCTCCCGTAGGAGTCTGGGCCGTGTCTCAGTCCCAATGTGGCCGATCACCCTCTCAGGCCGGCTACCCGTCGACGCCTTGGTAGGCCATTACCCCACCAACAAGCTGATAGGCCGCGAGCTCATCTTGAACCAAAATAAATCTTTCCACCACCGACACTAAACGATGGTCCTATCCGGTATTAGACCCAGTTTCCCAAGCTTATCCCAGAGTCCAAGGCAGATCACCCACGTGTTACTCACCCGTTCGCCACTCGAGTACCCCAGCAAAACTAGGGCCTTTCCGTTCGACTTGCATGTGTTAAGCACGCCGCCAGCGTTCGTCCTGAGCCAGGATCAAACTCTCCACAAAAAACCAACAACACCACAAAGGTGCAATCAGAAAAAGCTACAAGCTCCGTGAAAAGCCCAAAACTAGCAAAAAAACAAAAAACAAGGGGGCAGAATCCGACGAGGAAAACCCACCCCCAAAAAAATCATCAACACACACTGCTAAAAAACAGCACACGCATCAAATCACATGCGACCAAACAAACCCCAATCACAAGGGCACCTGATCCACACACAACCAAACACGCACACCACAACAAAAGCAGCACACATCAACAAAACAAAGCTGGCACACTATCGAGTTCTCAAACAACATCCGCACACCATCAAACACCACACACAAGCAGTGCCATCAAGCAGCGTGTCGAAAGCTTAATACACAAGCGCCGTAACAGTCAAACCAACAACCGAACAACACTCAGTTAAACCTTCACCACCAACAAAACAACCAACACAACCGCACCGGCTGTCTCGCTGACTCCGAAAACACTACACACAACCCCCACCCAACACCAAAACCCCAGCACAACACAAAAAAACAGGCACCGGTACAGCTACGTCATGCACTCCTATTGCCGCCCCTCTGAGGGCCGGACGGTGCTGAGTACTCGCGGCCAGAAAGCACCTACCCCACCACTACCCCTGCCTCCTACATCGGGAGATGGAGGTGAGGCGCTCAGTTGTACCGCTATTGGCGACAGCGCACCTCTCCCCTACATACGCAAAAAACGAGGACCGCGCGGGCTGTTCCCACGTGGTCCTCGCCGTGCAGCGCTACAGATACGGCTATGTCAGCAGGCGCACGCCCGCGAAGTTCTTCTTGCCGCGGCGCAGTACTAACCAGCTGCCGTGCAGCAGGTCCTCGGCGCTGGGCTCCCACTCCGCGTCGGATACCCGCTCATTATTGGCGTAGGCGCCGCCTTCCTTAATGGTGCGGCGAGCAGCGCCCTTTGACTCGGCCAAGCCGGAGGCCACGAGCAGATCGACGATGGTGTGCGGCTCATCGGCCGCGATATCCACGACCTCACCATTGGAGGTTTCGGTGACCGCAGCAGCCAGGGTCTTCTCGTCGAGATCGGTGAGTTCACCGCGGCCGAACAGGGCCTGCGCAGCAAGTTCCACGGCCTTGCGGGCCTCCACGCCGTGCACCAAGTCAGTCATTTCCTGGGCGAGGCGCTTCTGGGCCTCACGCTTGTAGGCGCGCTCGGCTACTTCCTGCTCGTACTCGGCGATTTCTTCCTTGCTGAGGAAGGTGAACCAGCGCATGTAGTCGATGACCACGGAATCGCCGGCGTTGATGAAGTACTGGTACCAGGCGTAGGCGCTGGTGAGCTTCGCGTCCAGCCAGAGCTTGCCGCCACCGGTGGATTTGCCGAACTTCTGGCCATCGGCATCGGTGACCAGCGGCACGGTGAGTCCGTGCACCTTCTTCTGATCCAGGCGGCGGGTGAGATCCACACCGGAGACGATATTGCCCCACTGATCGGAGCCGCCGATCTGCAGCGCACAATCGTAGGTGCGCTGCAGATGCACGAAGTCGTTGGCCTGCAAGAGCATGTAGGAAAACTCGGTGTAGGACATGCCATCGCTGTCCAGGCGACGCTTCACGGTGTCGCGATCGAGCATGGTGTTGAGCGAGAAGTTCTTGCCCAAATCGCGCAGGAATGCGATCACGCTCAGCTGGCCGGTCCAGTCGGCATTGTTAAGCATCAAGGCGGTGCCGTTGTCGCCATCGCCAAAGTCCACGAAGCGCTCCAGCTGGGCCTTAATGGATTCGACGTTCTCCGCGATGGTCTCCTCGGAGAGCATGGACCGCTCCCCCACGTCGCGCGGGTCGCCGATCATGCCGGTGGCGCCGCCGGCGATAGCGATCGGGCGGTGGCCGAACTGCTGGAAGCGCTTGAGCATGATGAGCGGAACGAGGTGGCCGGCATGCAGCGAGGAGCCCGTGGGATCGAAACCGCAATACAGGGTGATCGGGTTCTCGCAGGCCTCGCGCAAGGCATCGAGGTCGGTGGACTGGTTAATCAGGCCGCGCCAGTGCAGCTCATCAATGATGTTGTCAGACATAAAGTCCTCAGGGCTAGAAGATGGATTATTTTTCGGGGAAGTCGCGTGCCTCGTCAGCGAGCAACACAGGGATGCCATCGTCGATGCGATAGGCAATGTGCAAGCGAGGGTTCACCAGCACATCCGCGTCGGCGTCATAGCTCAGCGGTCCCTTGTCTTGGGGGCAGGCAAGCACCTCGAGCAAATCGGGATCAATACTCATGGCATATCATCCTATCGCCCGATGACGGGTGTGGTGGCCCATTGCCGATACTCGGCAGCGAGCGTGTCGACGCGCTCGCGTTGCTCATCGACGCGCACCCCGGCAGTACCACCGCGGGTGGTGCGGGAGGCGACGGCGCCATCGATGGTGAGGACCTCGCGCACCTTCGGGGTCAGCCGCTTATCCACACTGGCCAGCTCCTCATCGCTGAGATCAACAAGGTCCACCCCTCGGGACTCGGCGAGGCGCACGCAGGCGCCGGAGGCCTCGTGGGCCTCACGGAAGGGCACGCCCTCGCGCACCATCCACTCCGCGAGATCGGTAGCGAGGGTGAAACCGGCGGGGGCGAGCTCGCGCATGCGCTGCTCGTTGAAAGTGAGAGTGCCCACCAGCCCAGTCATGGCGGGCAGCAACAACTGCAGCTGCTGCACGGAGTCCACGATGGGTTCCTTGTCTTCCTGCAGGTCGCGGTTATAGGCCAAGGGCATGGCTTTGAGGGTGGCGAGCAGACCGGAGAGATTACCGATCAAGCGGCCGGACTTACCGCGCACCAGCTCGGCGACATCCGGGTTCTTCTTCTGCGGCATGATCGAACTGCCGGTCGACCACGCATCGGCCAAGGTGACATAGTTGAACTCCGGTGTGGACCACGCAATGATCTCCTCGGCGAAGCGGGACATATCCACCGCGATCTGGGCCAGCACGAAGGCCGTCTCCGAGGCGAAATCGCGGGAGGCGGTGGCATCCAATGAGTTATCGGCGGCGGAATCAAAGCCAAGCTCTTCGGCGATGGCCTCGGGGTCCAAGTGCAGCGAGGAGCCGGCGAGAGCACCGGAGCCATAGGGCGAGACGGCGAGGCGCTTATCTAGGTCCTGCAGGCGCTGGACATCGCGCAGCAGCGGGTGGGCGTGCGCGAGCAGCTGGTGTGCGAGCAGCACCGGCTGCGCAGCCTGGAAGTGGGTTTTGCCCGGCATGATTGCGCGGGGGTGCGTGGCTGCTTGGCGCGAGATGGCGTCGACAAGCTCGAGCACGCCGAGGCTGATCTCACGGATAGCGTCGCGGACCCACATGCGAAAGAGCGTGGCCACCTGATCGTTGCGGGAACGGCCGGCGCGCAGCCGCCCGCCCACCTGCGGACCGACGCGATCGATGAGGCCGCGCTCCATGGCGCCATGTACGTCCTCATCGCTGGGGTCCGGTGTGAAGCTGCCATCGGCCACGTCGGCGCCGAGCTGTTCGAGGCCTGCGAGCATGGTGTCATAGTCCTCATCGCTGAGCAGACCCGCCTTGTGCAGCACCCGCGCGTGGGCCTGCGAGGCGAGCACGTCATAGGGGGCGAGGACCCAGTCGAAGTGGGTCGACACGCTCAGCGCAAACATCGCCTCGGAGGGCCCGCCGGAAAAGCGCCCGCCCCACAGCGCACCCTGGTTGGTTCCGTGCTTATCCATGTGAGTTCCTTTAATTGGTTGGTGGTACACAGCCGAGACGCCGACCCGAGGCCGCACAGGCTTCGAATCGGCGCACAGACTCTCTAGTTTAGGCCTCGCGGTCGCGCTTGCAGGCGATCTGGGAGGACAGGCCGTGGAGGTGGACGAAGCCCTTGGCCATGGACTGGTCGAAGGTGTCGCCGGTGTCGTAGGTGGCCAGGTTGAAGTCATAGAGCGAGCTCTCGGAGCGACGACCATTGACCACGATGCTGCCGGCGTGAAGCACGAGGCGGATATCGCCGGTGATGTTCTGCTGGGTGGAGTCGATGAAGGCATCGAGGGAACGCTTCAGCGGGGCGAACCACAGGCCGTCATAGACTTCCTCGGACCAGCGGGCGTCCACGCCACGCTTGTAGCGGGCGAGCTCGCGCTCCAAGCAGACGTCCTCGAGGGCCTCATGGGCCTTGATGAGGATCATGGCCGCGGGTGCCTCGTAGACCTCACGGGACTTGATGCCCACCAGGCGGTCCTCCACCATGTCCAGCCGGCCGACGCCCTGGGCGCCGCCGCGACGGTTGAGCTCCTCGATGGCCTCGAGCACGCTCACCTTGCGGCCATCGATGGCCACGGGCACGCCGTTCTCGAAGGAGATGATGACCTCGTCGGGGGCGTTGCCGAGGGTGGGCTCTTCGGTGTAGGCGTAGAGATCCTTTGTCGGCGGGTTCCACAGATCCTCGAGGAAGCCCGTCTCCACGGCACGACCCCATGCATTCTGGTCGATGGAGAAGGGAGACTTCTTGGACTGCTCGATCGGCAGGTTGATCTCCTCGGCGAAAGCAATGGCCTTATCTCGGGTCCATGCGTAGTCACGGGCCGGGGCGATCACCTTCAGGTCCGGGTTGAGGTCGGCGAAGCCCACCTCGAAACGCACCTGGTCATTGCCCTTACCGGTGCAGCCGTGGGCGACGTGGGTACCGCCGTGCTCCTCAGCAGCCTGCACCAGGTGCTGCACGATCAGCGGCCGAGAGATAGCAGACACCAGCGGGTACTGCTTCATGTACATGCCATTGGCCTTGATGGTGGGCAGGCAGTAGTCCTCGGCGAACTCGTCCTTGGCGTCGATCACGATGGATTCCACGGCGCCGCAGTCCAGGGCGCGCTGCCGCACGGACTCCATATCCTCGCCGCCCTGACCCAGGTCGATCGATACGGCGATCACTTCCCCGCCGGTCATCTTGGCCAGGTACGGAATAGCAACAGAGGTATCGAGGCCGCCGGAATAGGCAAGCACAACGCGGTTAGTCATAATCAGTCATTCTCCTTGGTGGTAGTCACCACAATGGTGTGTTTTCAGTGTAAGTATCTAGTTCTCGCTGCTGCGGAACATTCACAGTGTAGTCTGCTGCTGCCCGATGATGAGGGTGCACGCGCGCACTCTGATCATCGCGGGAGGCTTAGCTGTTCTCGCGGCTGGTTTTGCGGAAGCGCTCGGCCAATTCCGCGCCGGTGAGCGGCTCCCTAGCCAGAACGAAAACCGTGTCATCGCCGGCGATCGTGCCTACTACCTCGTGCATCCCTACTCGGTCGATGAAACTCGCCAGGTATTGAGCGGCCCCGGGCGGGGTGCGCAGCACGGTGATATTGGCGCTGTGATCGACAGAGACGAGCAATTCTTCCAGCATCCGACGCAGTTTCTCTCGTGGCCCTCGCAGCTCATTGCTGGCGGCGGGTTCTTGGTATCCCACGGCATAGAAGGCACGGCCACCGTCGGGGCGCACCTTCTTCGCTCCCAGCTCATCGAGGTCGCGGGACAAGGTGGCTTGGGTGATATCGATGCCCTCGTCGAGCAAAAGCTCGGAGAGTTGCACCTGGCTGGAGACGCGGCTGTCGTTGAGGATCTCGAGGATCCGCGCCTGCCGGGCGGTTCTGGATACGGGCTGGCTCACGCGCTACCGCCTTCCTGGTGTTCCATCAGCCACACCATCAGTGCCTTTTGGGCGTGAAGTCGATTCTCCGCCTCATCAAAGACCACCGACTGCGGGCCATCAATCACCTCGGCGGTGACCTCACTGCCGCGATAGGCCGGCAAACAGTGCAGGAAGATGGCATCGTCCTTAGCCTGCGCCATCACCTCGGCATTGACCTGATAGGGCTGGAAGGGCGTGGTGCGGTCGATACCGTCTTCTTCCATGCCCATCGATACCCAGGTATCGGTGATCACCACGTCGGCGCCGGCGACATCGGCCACATCGGCGCTGACGGCAACGGTGGCTCCCGTGCGCTCGCCGATAGCGCGGCCACGCTCGACGAAACGCTGCTCCGGCTGGAAACCCTCGGGGGCGATGATGGTGATGTCCATGCCCGCGGTGGCGCAGCCGAGAATATAGGAGTTAGCCATGTTATTCGCGCCATCGCCGAGATACACCGCTTTCCTTCCGTGGAGTCCCTCCGGGCCCGCTTCGGGGCAGAGATGCTCCACGCAGGTCAGCAGATCGGCGAGGATCTGACAGGGGTGCAGGTCATCGCTTAGGGCGTTGATGATCGGCACCGTGGCCGTGGTTGCCATCTGCTCGAGGTTCTCGTGGGCATAGGTGCGCCAGGCGATGAGCGAGACGAAACGCGATAGCACCGCGCCGGTGTCTTCGAAGGTCTCGCCCTTGCCCATCTGGCTGCTGCCAGTGTTCACCACGATGGGGCTGCCCTGGAGCTCCGCGATGCCGGCGTGGAAGGAAAAACGGGTGCGCGTCGAGGTCTTGTCCAGCAGCAGCGCTACGGTCTGCGGCCCAGCGAAGGTGCTTTTCGCATAGCGATCCTTCTTGAGCTCTAGGGCTAGACGCAGCACCTCCGCCTGTTCGGCGGGGCTGAGGTCATCATCGGCGAGGAAATGTCGCACTGTGGTCATTGCTGTTCTACCTCTTTACAGGTCTCGGCGAGACGGACGATCGCGGTGTCAATATCGGATTCGGTGATCACCAGCGGCGGGGTCAGACGCAGCACGTCATCGCCGCAGGCGTTGAGGATCAGGCCGTGGCGATAGCCGGCCTCTACCACCTTCTTCGCCACAGGCTTGTGTAGTACCAGCCCCAGCATGAGGCCGCGACCTCGCACGTGATCCACCAGCTCTAGCTTGTCGACGCCGTCCGCGAGGCGCTCTCCCTTCTGCCGCACGCTCGCGAGGAAGGCGGGATCAGCAACAGTGTCCACCACGACGCGGCCAGCGGCGCAGACGATCGGATTACCGCCGAAGGTCGTGCCATGGGAGCCGGGCCCAAAGAGCTCAGCGGCACGCCCAGTGGCCATGCATGCCCCGAGCGGCAGCCCGCCGCCCAGGCCCTTGGCCATGGTGATCACATCGGGGATCACTCCCGCTTCGTGCTCGAAGGCCCAGAAGTCGCCGGTACGAGCAATGCCGGTCTGTACCTCGTCGACGATCATGAGGATCCCGTGGCGATCGCATAGCTCGCGCACATCCCGTAGGAATCCCTTCGGCGCGGGCACCACGCCGGTTTCGCCCTGGATGGGTTCGAGCATGATGGCCGCCACGTCCTCGGGCGCGCGAGCAACCATCTCGCTTAGCGCGTCGATATCGCCATAGGGGTAGTACTCCACCCCTGCCGGCAAAGGCTCAAATGGGGCGCGCTTATCGGGCTGGCCGGTCAGCGCCAGCGAGCCCATGGTGCGGCCATGAAAACCATGCACCGCAGTGAGCACACGCGAGCGCTTGGTCAAGCGCGCAAGCTTGAATGCGGCCTCATTGGCTTCCCCTCCGGAGTTGCAGAAGAACACCCGGGCGCTCTTCCCGGCCGCCTCGTCGAGACGGGACAGCTGGGCTTTGAGCTGCTGCGCCAACTCCACGGTGGGGGCCGAAGCAAAGAGGTTCGAGACATGCCCGAGGGTCTGGGTTTGCTGCGAGACGGCGTCGACAAGCGCTGGATGTGCATGTCCCAGCGCATTGACGGCGATGCCGGCGAGCATATCGATGTAGGTGTTGCCAGCGGCATCGCGCACATGGGCGCCCTCACCGGAGGTCAGTTCCACCGCGGGCGTGCCGTAGGTGTTCATCAGCGCGCCGGACCAAGATTCAAGAGCAGTCATGACTGGTTTAGGCGTCCTTTCTAAAAATAGTGGACTCGGGATAGTCCTCGGTGTCATAGGAATCCGGCAGCACCATGGTGCCAATACCGCCCTCGGTGAGCAGCTCCAGCAGCACGGAGTGGGCAATGCGGCCATCCACCACGTGGGCGGCATTGATGCCCTGATCGACTGCCCGCAGGCAGGATTCCATCTTCGGGATCATGCCCTCGTGCAGCTGCGGCAGGATCTTCGACAATTCCGAGGAGGTGATCTTCGATACCAGCGAGGACTTATCGGGCCAGTCGGTATAGAGACCCTCGACATTGGTGAGGATGAGCAGACGCTCCGCGCCAATAGCGCTGGCCAGAGCGCCGGCGGCGGTATCCGCGTTGATGTTGTAGACCTCGCCGTCAAGCCCTGGGGCGATGGTAGAGACCACGGGGATACGGCCGGCATCAATGATGTCCATCAAGGCTTCAGGATTGACATCGACGATATCTCCCACGAGTCCGATATCGAGATGCTCGCCACCGACATCGACATAGCGCTTGGTAGCGGTGAACAAGCCAGCATCCTCGCCGGAGGTTCCCACCGCATACGGGCCATGAGAGTTAATCAATCCCACGAGATCGCGGCCGACCTGACCAAAGAGCACCATGCGGACGATCTCCATCACCTCAGAAGTGGTGACACGGAAACCTCCCTTGAACTCCCCCTCCAGGCCCACGCGGCTCAGCATCTTCGAAATCTGCGGACCGCCGCCGTGCACCACGACGGGCTTGGCGCCCACGGTGCGCAAAAAGACCATGTCTGCGGCGAAGGCAGCCTTGAGCTCCTCGTCCACCATGGCGTTGCCGCCGTACTTGACCACCACGATCTTGTCGCGGAAGTGCTGCAGCCAGGGCAGCGCCTCAGCAAGCACATTGGCCCGGACTTCGTTGTCCAGATTCCTCGTTAGGTCGTTCGTCATCTCTTCTTCTCTCGCAGCGATACCGCCGTGCGGCGGGGGTCGCTAGATTATGTGCCCGAATGGAACACGCTGCACGTCGTGGGCGGCTATTTAGCTGGAGTAGGCGCTATTGATTTCGACATAAGCATGGGACAGATCGGTGGTACGCACCATGGCGTACCCCTCACCGCCCATGCCCAGATCCACGCGGACATCGATATCCGCGCCGGACAGATCCACCTCGCGGGCGTCCGGGGTGCCGCCGGTATCAATGCACACGGGGTGATCGTTGAAGTACACGGAGATGTGCTCCGGATCCATGTCCGCATCGGCCATGCCGACCGCGGCGAGCACCCGGCCCCAGTTGGGATCGGAGCCAAACATCGCGCACTTGAAGAGGTTATCGCGGCCCAAGGTACGGGCGGCGTTGAGCGCCTGAGCATCCGAGGTGGCGCCGGTGACCTCGATCTTGACCCGCTTGGTCACGCCCTCGGCATCAGCCTGCATGGCATCGGCCAGATCAGCGCATACCGCGAGCACCGCGGCATCCAGCTCCTCCTGGGTGGGCTCGATGCCCGAAGCACCCGAGGCCAAGAGGAATACGGTGTCATTCGTGGAGGTCGAGCCGTCAATATCGAGGGTGTCGAAGGTGACGGCGGTGGCCTTGTGGATCGCCTCATCGGCCATGGCGGCGGTGATCTTCGCATCGGTGGTCAGGCACGCCAGCATGGTGGCCAGCGAGGGCGCAATCATGCCCACGCCCTTGCCCATACCGGCCATGCACCAGCCTTCGCCACTGAAGAAGCTCTGCTTATCGGTGGTGTCGGTGGTCAGAATGGCCTGGGCGGCGGCAGCGCCGTGATCACCGAGATCACTCACCAGGGCGCGCACGCCAGCGCGGGCTTTATCCATGGGCAAAGGCTCACCGATCAGCCCGGTCGAACACGCCGCCACGTCCGTGGGACTGCACTCCAGAGCTGCGGCGACCTGCGCGGTGAGCTCCGCCGCGTCCTTGTCGCCCTGGACACCATTGCAGGCATTCGCGTTACCGGAGTTATACAGCACCGCGGTGAGCTGGCCATCAGCCACGGCCGTGCGCGATAGCTTCACCGGAGAGGCCACAATGCGATTGCGGGTAAAAGCGCCGGCGGCCACGAATTCCGGGCCTTGATTAACCACAAGTGCCATATCCGACTTGCCCGAGGGCTTAATGCCTGCAGTCGTTGCTGCAGCCACAAAGCCGGCGGGAGTGGTGATGCTCTGAGTGCTCATGGGCGAAAATCCTTGACGTTATGTGAGGGAATAAGAACAACAGTGGAAGGCCGAACGCTGGGCAGAGGGGATAATCCCCGCGCCCTTAGGGGGCCACACCCACCAAGGGTAGACCCAGCGTTTCCTCCCAGCCGAGAGCCAGGTTCATGCACTGGACCGCGGCACCGGCGGTGCCCTTGGTGAGGTTATCGATCGCGGAGGTCACCAGTAGTCGGCCGGAGAGTTCATCCAGCTCCACCTGCACCTGGCAGCTATTCGCCCCCACCACATTCTGGGTCTGGGGCTGCTGGCCGGCGGGCAGCAGCTGCACGAAGGGCTCCTCGGCGTAGAACTGCTCATACACGGCGCGGGCGGAGGCCGCGCTCACCCCGGGACGAACCGGGGCGGTTGCGGTGGTGAGGATGCCGCGCGGCAGCGGGGCCAGCACCGGGGTGAAGCTGAGGGTGATCTCGCTGTCGGTGAACTCCGCGAGGTTCTGAATCATCTCGGGGGTGTGGCGGTGCTGACCGGCGGTGTTATAGGCCTTGAGTGAACCCATGGTTTCCGATCCCAGCAGCGGCACCGCCGCCTTCTTGCCGGCGCCAGAGACACCCGTGATGGAGGTGATCGCAATATCGGGCTCGATGAGTCCTGCCGCTACTGCGGGCATCAGCGCCAAGGTGGCGCCGGTGGGAAAGCAGCCCGGCACGGCGATGCGGGTGGCACCGCGCAGCTGCTCGCGGTGGCCAGGCATCTCAGGAATGCCATAGGGCCAGCTGCCTGCGTGCTCTGATGCGTAGTAGCGCGTCCACGCCTCTGGATCGCGGAGGCGGAAATCGGCCGCGCAGTCGATCACGATGGCCTCTTCCCCGACCTGGCGGGCGATCTCGGCGGAAAAACCGTGCGGCAATCCGAGGAAAACCACATCATGGCCGGCTAGGTTCTCGGCGGTGGTCTCCTCAATGACGCGCTCGTGCAGCGGCAGCAGCTGGGGCATCAACTCTGCCACGCTCTGGCCAGCCGTGGAATTCGCCGTGAGGGCACCAATGCGCAGCTCTCCGCTGAGATAGGCGGGATGAGCGAGCAGCAGGCGCAGGATCTCGGATCCGGCATAACCTGTGGCTCCAGCGACGGCAACAGAAATAGTCATAGAAGCTAAGTATATCTTTTATGCAGTAGTTTGCAAACTATGCATTGCGTCGGCGTGGTGGGTGGAGGCCGGTGATCGCGGCGGCGGGAGACGGCGGAGTGCACGACACACAAAAGCGGAGAACCCCTCATGGGGTCCTCCGCTACTACGCATCAGAGCGTATCGGGGTGTGCAGGGCGTGAGCCCCGCAGGTGCGCTGCTAGGCGCGGATGGTGGCGTCGAGCTTTTCCTTGGCTAGATCCACGGCTGCCATGCGTGCGGCGTTGCACTCCTCGTCGGTGAGGGTGCGATCCGCGGCGCGGAAACGCAGCGCGAAGGCGAGGGACTTCTTGTTCTCGCCGAGGGCCTCGGAGCGGTAGATATCGAAGAGTTCGACATGCTCGAGTAGCTCTCCCGCGCCCTGGGCCACCACGGTGCGTACGGTCTCTGCGGGGATATCCTCATCCACCACGAGTGCCACATCCTGCAGCAGCGCCGGGTAGGCAGAGAGGACGGGCGCGGGGAAGTTTTCCTCCAGCGGCAAGGCGGTGACATCCAGCTCCATGGCGCAGGTACGTGGCGGCAGCCCGGTGTCCTTGCACACCTGCGGGTGCAGCTCGCCGGCATAGCCGACGACGGTGTTGTCCACGCGCAGCTCGGCGCAGCGGCCGGGGTGCCAGGGCAGCTGTTCGGCATTCGCCAATTCCAGCTCCACGCCCGCGGCAGCGGCGACGATGCGCGCGGATTCGATGGCATCCGCATAGGTGTAGGCACGGCCGGCACCCCACGGGCCCTCGGCCACCTTGTTGCCACAAGCGACCGTGGCCACGTGCAGTGGCTGATAGGGCAAGGAGGTGAGCAGCTGCTCGATCTCTTCTGCGCTGGGGCGCTGGGCCGTAGAGGGCATAGGAGAGCTGTCGGCGCGGTGGAAGGACACCTGCTCTTGGCCGAACAACGCCACGCTGGCGTGGCCCCGAGCAACATTGCGCTTTACGGCATCGAGCATCGCCGGCAGCAGGGTGGTACCGAGTACGGAGTGATCCGATTCGAGCGGGTTTTGTACGTGCACGACGTTGCGGCGCTCATCCTCGGAGTCCAATCCCCACTGATCGAGGATTGCAGTTTCCATGAAGGGGGTGGGAAGAATCTCCGCGTAGCCGGAATAGGCCAAGGCATGGCCGATGGCGCGGCGGCGGCGCTGCGCGGGGCTCAAACCCCTACCGGCAGGAGCGGTGGGCACGATCGAGGGAATCGATTCCAGGCCCTCGAGGCGCAGAATCTCCTCCACGAGGTCGACATCCATGGTGATATCGGGGCGCCAGCTCGGCGGGGTGATGGCCAGGGTGGTGTTTTGTCGCGCCACCTGGCAGCCCACCTCCTCCAAGCGTGCCACCACCACGGACTCTTCGTAGTGCACACCGGCATAGCGGGAGGGGAAATCCACATCCATCATCACGGTCACGGGCTCGTGCTCGGCGACCTCCACGAGGGTGCGCTCTTCAGCGACCTCTCCCCCACCCAGGCGGGCAAGCAGGCTGGCGGCAACGTCGAGGGCCACCTCCACCAGCTGCGGATCGACGCCGCGCTCGAAGCGTCGAGAAGCCTCAGAGCTCAGCTTGTGTCGGCGGGAGGTGCGCGCCACCGTGATCTGATCCCAGATGGCGGCTTCGAGATAGATATCCGTCGAGTTCTCGTTCACCTCGGAGGAGCTTCCGCCCATCACGCCGGCCAGGGACTGCACGCCGTTGTCATCACAGATGACCACATCCTCGGGGTGCAGCTCGCGCTCCACGTGATCGAGCGTGGTCAGCGTCTCGCCCTCGGTGGCGCGGCGGACCACGAGGTTGCCGCTAATCAGCGAGGCATCGAAAGCGTGCATCGGAGTGCCGAGCAGCAGCATCACATAGTTCGTCACATCGGTGGCGAGGTTTACCGGGCGCTGACCGCACAGCATCAGCTCGCGCTGCATCCAGAAGGGCGTGGGCACGGCAGGGTCGATGCCCGTGACCTTACGCAGCCCGAAGCGCCGCGCCTTGGTGTCCTCGTGCACATCCACGTCGAGCAGCGAGCCGGCAACCTCGGGAACGGCGACCTCAATATCGGCCACCGCGGGAGTCTGCGCGGGGTCCACAAAGGGCATGTTCAGGCTCGAGGCGATCTCCCGCGACAGGCCACGGGCGGAAAGCGCATAGCCGCGATCCGGGGTGATATTCACTTCGAAGACGGTGTCATCTAAGCCGAGCACCGGGCGGGCGTCCGCACCCGGCTCTGCCACGCCCTCCGGCAGGGTGATGATGCCCGGGTTCTGCTTATCGGTCAGCCCCAGCTCCATAGCGGAGCAGATCATGCCGGCGGAGGTGTGGTCATAGGTAGTGCGTGCGGAAATCTCGAAACCACCGGGCAGCACGGTACCCGGCAGGGAGACCACTACATAGGAGCCCTCGGAGAAGTTTCGGGCGCCGCAAACAATCTCTTGGAGCTCGCCGGTGCCATTGGCCTCGCCAACATTGACATGGCAGAAGCGGATGGGCTTTTTAAAACCGGTGAGTTCTTCAATGCTGTCCACCCGGCCGATCACGAGCGGGCCGGTGATCTCCGGCAGCGGCGCATAGCCCTCGGTTTCGAAGCCGACCCGCACGAAGGCGGCGTCGAGCTGCTCGGAGTCGATGCTGAAATCGGGCTGCTCGGCATAGGCGCGGAGGAGTCGGGTGATCCAGTTCTGAGAAATGAACATTGTGTCTTAGCTCTTTTTCCTTCTTAACTCTGCTGCGTACATCACGGTGCGGCACAGCACTGCGCCGCTCGCGTGATTTCTATGCCTGCACTCCGAAGGGCAAGGTGAAGCGCACATCGCCCTCGACCATATCGCGCATATCGGAGAGTCCATTGCGGAATTGCAGGGTGCGCTCCAGCCCCATGCCGAAGGCGAATCCGGTGTATTCCTTCGGATCAATACCGGCGGCGATCAGCACATTCGGGTTCACCATGCCGCAACCGCCCCACTCGATCCAGCCGGCGCCGCCCTTCTTATTCGGGAACCACACGTCCACCTCTGCCGAGGGCTCGGTGAAGGGGAAGTAATTGGTGCGCATACGAGTGCGGGTCTCCGGGCCGAAGAGGGTCTTAGCCAAATGATCGAGCGTGCCCCGCAGGTGCGCCATGGTCAGGCCCTTATCCACGGCCAACCCCTCCACTTGGTGGAATACCGGGGTGTGGGTGGCGTCGAGCTCATCAGTGCGGAACACCCGCCCTGGGCAAGCGATATACAGCGGCAGATCGCGCGACAAAAGGGTGCGCACCTGCACCGGCGAGGTATGGGTGCGCAGCACTTGGCGCGAGCCTTCCGGAGCAATATGGAAGGTGTCCTGCAGGGTGCGCGCGGGGTGGTCCGGGAGGAAGTTCAGGGCATCGAAGTTGAAGTACTCGGCCTCCACCTCGGGACCCTCGGCGATTTCCCAGCCCATGCCGATGAAAATATCGGCGATATTCTCGCTCAGCGTGGTGATCGGGTGCAGCGCCCCCTTTTGACTGCGGGTGGTGGGCACCGTGACATCGACGCGCTCGGATTCCAGTACCTCGCGGTTGTGCTTCTCCTCCAACACGGTATGCGTCTGCGCATAGTGCTTTTCGACGCGACCACGCGCCATATTCACCAGGCGCCCCAGCTCTTTGCGCTGCTCCTTAGGCACCTGGCCGAGGCTGCGGCGGGCCTGGGGAATGGGGGCTTGATCACCTAGGTGTGCCTTGCGGGCCGCCTGCAGCTCCTCCAGCGAGGAGGCGGTATCAAAAGCGTCGATGGCCTCGGTGGCGGCCTTGTTTAAGCTCTCTTCGGTCAGTTGAATCTCAGACACCGTCTCTTCGTCCGAACCTTTCTGCGCGGCAGTACACATTCTGTGGGCATTGTAGTGGGTAGCAGTTTACTGCTCTGCCTGTTGCCTGCACAGCACAGGGGGTGGAACAGCACCCGCCGTATCGACTCATGCGCCCGCGCCTAGGTTCGCGCCCTCACCGGCGCAGGACGCCGGATCGGGAGCATGAGCTCGCTAGGAGTTCAGGGCCTTCGAGGACTCGTACATGCAGATCGCTGCGGCGGTGGCGAGGTTCAAGGACTCTGCGCGGCCCCGCAGCGGGATGCGGATGCGCACATCGGCCTGCTCGATCAGCTTCTCGTGCAAGCCATGCGCCTCATTACCAAAGAGCCAGGCGGTGGGCTGTGCGAGAACCTCTTGGGCATCATCCAAGCTGGTCTCGCCTTCGGCGGTGGTGGCCACGATCTGTAGCCCCTTCTCCCGGACGGCGTCGAGAACCTTCGGGATATTGGGTTCGCGGGTCACGGGCACGTTAAACAGCGAACCGGCCGAGGAGCGCACCACCTTTGGGTTGAGCGGGTCTACGGTGTCCCCAGCGAAGAGCACATGATCGGCGCCGGTCGCATCGGCGACACGGATCAGTGTTCCCGCATTACCCGGCTCTGAGGTGTCCACGGGAATACTCACCAACGTAGGCGCGGGCGCCTCGGAAAAGGCATCGACGCGGGTGACGATCGGGGTGCACACAGCAATGATCCCCGTGCCCGAGACGGTGTCTGCCAGCTTTTTGGCAGCACGGTCGGTCACGGGGTGGACGTATACGCCCAAGGATGCGGCGGTATTGACGATGCCGGCGTGGCGGGCGTTCGCGGATTCCGTCACGAAAATATCGGTGGCTACTCCGCGGCGCACTGCCGCTTCCACCGCGTTTTCGCCTTCCGCGAGGAATCGCTGGGCCTTTTTGCGCCCAGCTGGGCGGAGCAATTTGGCGGCGGCCACCACGCGCGGGGTGCGTTCGGTAAAGGCATCGCTGAAGTCTAGGTGCATGGCCCTAGGCTAGCAGCACCGCCGCGGTTGCTCACTGGCGCTAGCTCAGCGGCACTCCATTAGCGTCGCGGTCATAGCCGCCCATGCCTGCCAGGATCATGATGAACTCGACAAAAGCCCAGATTCCCACGGCGATAAGGACGAATGCGCCGATGATCAACAGCAGACCCAGGTAGCCGAAGATGGTGCACACCAGCTGGGCTGCGCCGCGGCCATTCCGGCCGAGGTAGAAGTTGTGCACGCCGAAGGTTCCGAGGAAGAACGCGAGCACCGCGGCGAGAATTTTGGACTTTTGCTGCACCGGTGCCATGGTCTGGGGATAGTTCCCAGCCATGCCGTACTGCTGTGCCGGAACCTGCTGGCCGTACTGCTGTGCCGGAACCTGCTGGCCATAGCCCTGGGGGTTCTGGCCATAGCCCTGGGGAGTCTGGCCGTAGCCCTGGGGATTCTGCGCGTGGTTCGGGAAATCATAAACGGGACGGTTCTTCTCCACGGGCAAACCGTCCTTGTCGTACTCGATTTCAGCCATGGCCTTCGTTAAGCCACCTTTCTCTTACCTTTAGTTCTGTTCACCGGCACCTAGCTCGAGGCGTCCACTGGGTGGTGCGCACCGGCTCGGTCCGTGCCGATGATTCGTTCAATCTAACCATGTCGCCTCGGCCTTCGCAGCCATGACCACGAAAGTGAGGGTAATCTGGGCGAACGGCGTCGATAAGCATTGCCAACACTCGACACGATCGCGCCGGATACTATGCCTATATGCGTTGTTATCCTGCACAATCAACGCGTAACTCACACTAGACAACGCCCCGGACACCTGCCGGCGTGGCATCGCTTATGCGTTCGACACGTGGTGCGGAGATAGTGTCCTTGGTGCTCGGTCGGGCCCATAACGCAGACAACCACCCAGCACCAGAGATGGTGCGGGGTGGATAGTGCTGCGGTCGCTGCCCTTCTACAAGGCAGCACCTGCTGCTTGAGCGATTAGGCAGCGTTCTTCGGGGCGTTGACGTCCTCCGGAAGAGCGGCCTTGGCTGCGTCGCAGATAGCGGAGAATGCAGCGAAGTCGTTCACGGCGAGCTCAGCAAGAATCTTGCGGTCAACCTCAATGTTGGCCAGGCGCAGGCCCTGGATCAGACGGTTGTAGGTGATGTCGTTCAGGCGCGCTGCCGCGTTGATACGAGTGATCCACAGGCGACGGAACTCACGCTTCTTGGTGCGACGATCGCGGTAAGCGTAGGTCATGGAGTGCAGCCACTGTTCCTTGGCCTTACGGTAGAGGCGGGAACGCTGGCCGCGGTAGCCCTTAGCGGAATTCAGAATCTTGCGACGCTTCTTCTTAGCGTTTACTGAGCGCTTGACACGTGCCACAGTGATACTTCCTTAACTGATCAATTAAAAGTGTTGGTGAATGAAGGGATGCGGGTGGGTGAGGCTCTTAAGCCTTGCCCAGCATGCGCTTGACGCGCTTGACGTCCGACTTGGCAACGTCGGTGGTGCCCTTCAGACGGCGGGTACGAGTGGAAGGCTTACCCTCCAACAGGTGGCGGCGGCCGGCCTGCTCGCGACGGAGCTTGCCCTTGCCGGTGATCTTCACGCGCTTAGCCATACCCTTGTGGGTCTTCTGCTTCATAAGTCTTCTTCCTTAGAACCCTGTAAAAAGTTTCTGTCTAGTTACTTCTTGCCCTTGCGTACAGGGCCGAGAACCATGGTCATGTTGCGGCCGTCCTGCTTGGGACGGGCCTCGACGATTCCGATGCCGTCGACGTCTTCTGCAAGACGCTCCAGCAGACGGAAACCCAGTTCCGGTCGCGACTGCTCGCGGCCGCGGAACATGATCGTCACCTTGACCTTGGAACCCTTTTCCAAGAATCGAACGACGTTATTCTTTTTAGTTTCGTAGTCGTGGTCGTCGATCTTCGGACGGAACTTCTGCTCCTTGACCACCGTCTGCTGCTGGTTACGGCGGGACTCACGGGCCTTTTGGGCCAGTTCGTACTTGTACTTGCCGTAATCCATGATCTTGCACACCGGCGGCTTGGCCTTAGGTGCAACCTCAACGAGGTCGAGGTCTGCGTCGTAGGCAAGCTTACGAGCGTCCTCAATACGGACGATTCCTACTTGTTCACCACCGGGGCCAACAAGTCGGACCTCCGGTACTCGGATTCGCTCATTAATGCGAGCTTCAGCGCTGATGGGGACTCCTCAGATCGACGAAAATAACGTGACTCTTGTTCTTTCACGCCCCGCCTTAGCCGGCGCGGCGCGTAACTGACCGCTTAATCGATATCTCGCGCAATGATCCCCGAACCTTCCCGCACCTGCGGTGTGACAACACACGCGGAGCGGAAATAAGAAAACTCCCGTCCTTCTCGGCAGTATCCTGCGAGAAGAGCGGGAGATCCACTCAACACACCTCACTGGCGAACACACAGTGCTCGCCCGCTGTGGCGTGATGCAAACCCTGATCCTCGCATATGCGGGCCTCGGGTGGGAGGGATCTCCACTTTGATTAATCCACAACAGCCGTAATACACGACTGTAAGCGGTAGTGCTCCACACCTTAACAGCTCACTGCGCCGAGAACAAATCCCCTCCGCGTACGACTCCGCCCAGCGCTGCGCCGGCACACTCCAGCGGCGGGAAGACACCCACCCAGATACCCCGTTCGAGGAGCACCCGTAGAGCAGTCTAGCTGGACTTCGTGCACATGTAGTACACCCTTGATTGTCTCGCCGAGCGACGGTTTCACGGCTGGCTTAATCTAGGTTTTATGGAAGAAAATTCTTATCCTTCTCCTCGTCCTCAGCAGCCACCCCACGGGCAACCACCTCAGGAGCAACCTCCGAATAAGCCGCCGTCACAGTCGCAGACAACGGATAGTGAGCGAGAACAGCTCTACCTAGCCTTAGACCAGTTATCTCGCGCCGCTAACTCCATGCAGCAGGCAGTCTCGGTTATTCGGAGCTCGCTTGACTCTGGGGCGGAGTATCGCCCGCGCTCTCTTCTCGGTGGCCAGCCCCCTGCGGGTGCACCACAGAACTGGAATCAGCCGAGCCCGCAGGCACAGACCGCGCCTAGTCCGCAGCCTTATGGCTATGGCTATCCGCAGCCTGGCGGGCAGCCGCCCTATCCCCCGCCACCACCGGGATACGGCTCCCCAGTACCGGCGGGCTATCCGGCGCAGGGCCAGGGACCGCGGCAGGGCGCGCCCATGGGCCCGCACCCAGGCCACACGCCTTATAGCAGCGGCCAGCCGGAGCACACAGCACGGAGACAGTGGTGGCGCGATGAGGTATCAACGCTGCGCGTCATCGCCGCCGGCGGCGGTATCCTCACCCTGTTCGGCGTCGGCTTTTTGGTTAATATCGCGATCTCGAATGGCTGGTTTGGCCCTGGGGCGCGGGTGGCGACGGCATATCTCCTAGCCGCAGTGATGCTTTTTATCGCTGTGCGCCACTATCGCAGCACCAGCACCGCCACAGGCGCCGTCACGGCGCTGGTGGCGACCTCCGCTGGCACCGCCTGTGTGACCACCCTGGCGCTCTACTCGCCTTTGGGCTGGATGCCCAGCTACCTCGCGGCAGTTCTGATTCTCTTGCTCAGCGCAGCATATGTGTGGTTGAGCCACTGGATGCGTACCGAACTCGCCGTGGTTCTTTTGTCCACGGTCTCTGCTCTATGTCTCATTTTCCTCGCCTCCGAGGGGGTCTCCTCCGGCGACAGTATCTTCGTGCCCGTCCTCCTGCTTGCCGTGATGGTCTACGGCGTCGCCTGGCTGCGCGGGTGGTCGAAGGCGCGCGTCGCCAGCGCGCTGATAGGCATGTTCGGCATCTACGCAGACCTCAACGCCGTGCTGCTGTTGATGGACGAGCGCGGGTTCGGACCCGGTGTTCTTCTGCTCTATACGGCGGCCGCCTACGCGTGGCTATGCCTCGCGGGTATTCACGCCGCCCGCCACCTCGCACAAACCGCAACCCAGCAGGGAGAACGCGCGGACGCCGCAGCCGCCGAGCAGCTTCGCCGCTCTGTACTCTCGCATCTGCTCGTGGTGCTCCTCGTGGGTCTCACTATTGCGGGCAACTCCCCCGCCCTCTATCCCCTTCTGCTCATTCTCCCCGTGGCCATCGTGAGCGGCTACGCGGCATACACAGCACACGGCCTCGGCAGCATAACGACGAACACCGGCGATCTCGGCGGCGGCTGGGGGCTGCTGGCTCCGCTGCCTCCCGCCCCGCGGCAGCATGCTCAGGGTCATCGCAGAAGCTATTCGCTCAACGAAGCCGCGCTGCTCTTCGCCCGCGGCTACTATGCCCTATTCCAGCTCCTGCTGCCGCTGGCAGCGGTAGTGGCCTGGTTCGCCGCTGATTTCTCCGCTGCTCATGCTGAATTGTTTGGTCTGGTCTTTCTCGCCGTATCCATGATCTTGGTGTGGGCAGCCGTCCGCGTCGCCACGCTAGTGCCGATGTCTGCTTCCGGCAGGGCGCAGCTATGGGTGGGGTGGCTCATCGCCATCCAGCTGATCATGCTGTCTCAGACACTGACCGTGATGACCCTCCTGGGCACTGCTTATACTCGCCTCGGCGAGCAGCCGCCGCTGTTCGTCGTGCTCACCACACTCGGGGTGCTGGGCGCCTTCCATGTGCCCTCACTTCTGCGGGGGCTATCGACACGGTCTTATGTGCTGGGCGGGGTGCTGACGCTTTCTCTATCGCTCACGCTCATTGTTCTCGCCGTCACCCGCGCCACCGCGACGCTTGCCCCAAGCATGATCTCTGCCGCATTCTTCACCTCGCATGCCGTGGCATCGGTGTGCTGGATGGTGGCATCGGCACTCATCATTCTGGGCAAGACCCCCATCGCCCGCGACTATGAGTTTCCCGTCGGGCTATTGCTGGCCCTTGCCGCTACGGTCAAGGTGGTCTTCTTTGATCTCACCACTCTCGACTCTGTGGCACGCACGATCACCTTCCTCGGCTGCGGCCTCGTTCTCCTCGTGGTGGCGATCATTCGCTCCCGCACGATCAGCCCCTCCGCAACTGATACGACGGGCACGGTCGCGGCGCCGCACCAGGCCCAGGGCCCTGCCGCAGCGCAGCCAGCGATGGCCGCAACGGATACCCGTCCCCAGCATCCCGATCCAGGCGCGGGCCGCTAGGGGTATTCCAACTATGGCGGCGCTGGCTGCGGCTTAGACCGTGGCCAGCAAGGGCTGGAGGAATTGACCGGTATAGGAGCCGGAGACCTGGGCGACATCCTCGGGTGTGCCTTCGGCTACCACCTGGCCGCCGCCGTCGCCGCCTTCGGGCCCCATGTCAATAATCCAGTCGGCAGCCTTGATCACATCGAGGTTGTGCTCGATGATCACCACCGAGTTGCCCTTATCCACTAGGCCTTGGATCACCAGCATGAGCTTGCGGATGTCCTCGAAGTGCAGGCCGGTGGTGGGCTCGTCGAGGATATAGATGGTGCGGCCATTGGAGCGCTTCTGCAGCTCTGCGGCGAGTTTCACGCGCTGCGCCTCGCCACCCGAGAGCGTGGTGGCCGATTGACCCAGCCGCACATAGCCCAAGCCCACCTCAGTGAGCGTATTGAGATAGCGGTGGATCGAGGTGATCGGCTGGAAAAACTCCGCCGCCTCTGCAATGGGCATGTCCAATACCTCGGAGATGTTTTTGCCCTTGTAGCGCACCTCGAGGGTTTCGCGATTGTAGCGCGCCCCGTGGCACACCTCGCAGGGCACATAGACATCCGGCAGGAAGTTCATCTCGATCTTCAAGGTGCCATCACCCTTGCAGGCCTCGCAACGACCGCCCTTGACGTTGAAGGAGAAGCGCCCCGCCTTATAGCCGCGCACCTTGGACTCGCTGGTCTCGGCGAAGAGAGTACGAATCTTATCGAATACACCGGTATAGGTCGCCGGGTTCGAGCGCGGGGTGCGACCAATCGGAGACTGATCCACCTGCACCAACTTATCGAGGTGCTCGATGCCTTCCACGCGCTTGGCTCGCCCGGGCACGAGCCGAGCGCGGTTGAGCTCATTGCTCAATACCTTGGACACGATCTGGTTAATCAGCGTGGATTTACCCGATCCGGAGACACCAGTGACACAGGTAAGCACCCCGAGCGGGATGGTCACATCCACGTTCTTCAGGTTATTTTCCCGCGCACCTACCACCTTGAGGCAGCGTTCTGGGTCAATCGGGCGGCGGTGTTCCGGCACTCCCAGCACCCTCGCCCCGGAGAGATAATCGCCGGTTAGAGAATCGGCGGCGTTGAGTATTCCCGCCGGCTCACCTTGGTAGACGATCTCGCCGCCGTATTCACCGGCGCGCGGTCCGATATCCACCAGCCAGTCAGCCGCCTTGATGGTGTCTTCGTCATGCTCGACCACGATGAGGGTGTTGCCGAGATCGCGCAGCCGCTCCAAGGTGGCGATCAGGCGCTGGTTATCGCGCTGGTGCAAACCAATGGAGGGCTCGTCCAGCACGTAGAGCACTCCCGCCAAGCCCGATCCGATCTGGGTGGCCAGGCGAATACGCTGCGCCTCCCCGCCGGAGAGTGTGCCGGCAGCGCGGTCGAGGGTGAGATAGTTCAGCCCCACATCCAGCAGGAAGCGCAGGCGTGCTTGTACCTCTCGCAGCACTGCGCCTGCGATCATTTCCTCGCGTTTATTCAGGGTGAGATTGTCGAGGAAGGCGCGGGCATCCTCGACCGATAGCGCCGATACCCCAGCAATGGATTGCTCGCCGTGGCCCTCCGAGGCGAGACGCACGGAGAGGATTTCGGGCTTGAGCCGCGAGCCCTGGCACGCGGGGCAGGGCACCTCGCGCATATAGCCGCGGAAGCGTTCCTTCTGGTGCTCAGAATCGGTTTGCTCGATCTTGCGCTCCACGAATGCGATCGCGCCCTCGAAGGGGGCGGTCCAGTCGCGGCGGCGACCGTATCGATTCTTATAGCGCACCCGCACCTCGGTACTCGAGCCGTGCACGAGTGCCTTTTGCTGCTTCTTCGTCAGCGAGGAATAGGGGGCGTGCGCATCGAAATCCATTGCCTCTGCCAGCGCCTCGACGAGCTTGACAAAGTATTTCTTATTCGGCGAGGAGTGCCAGGGGGCGATCGCATCCACCACCTTGGCATCGACATCCGGGATCAGCAGCTCCGGATCCACGACTAGGCGGGAACCGAGACCATCGCAGCGCTCACAGGCGCCATAGGGAGAGTTAAAGGAAAAGGCGCGCGGTTCCATCTCATCGAGATGAAAGTCGTGGCCGTTGGGGCAGGCCATCTTTTCGGAGAAACGACGAACTCGGTGCGGGTCGGCGTCGTCAAGCCCCACAAAATCAAGGACCACTACCCCCTCGGCCAAGTTCAGCGCCGTCTCGATGGAGTCGGTGAGGCGCTGCTTCTGCGATTCCTTCACCTGCAAACGATCAACCACCACATCAATATCGTGCTTGATCTGCTTCTCCAGCTTGGGCGGCGAGGATAGCTGGTGCATCTCGCCATCGACCATCACGCGGGCATAGCCCTGGGCAGCGAGATCCGCGAAAAGATCCACAAACTCGCCCTTGCGGGTGCGCACCACCGGCGCCAACACCTGGAACTTGGTGCCCTGCTCCATCTCCAGCACCTGATCCACGATCTGCTGCGGCGTTTGGCGGTCGATCACCGCATCGCATTCCGGGCAGTGCGGCGTGCCCGCGCGGGCATAGAGCAGGCGGAGATAGTCGAAGACCTCGGTAATCGTGCCCACCGTGGAGCGCGGGTTGCGGTTGGTGGACTTCTGATCGATCGACACGGCCGGCGAGAGTCCCTCGATCATCTCCACATCGGGCTTGTCCATCTGCCCCAAAAACATGCGCGCATAGGACGAGAGCGACTCCACGTAGCGACGCTGCCCCTCGGCGAAGATGGTGTCGAAGGCAAGCGAGGACTTGCCCGACCCAGACAAACCCGTGAAGACCACGAGCTTGTCGCGCGGGATATCAATATCTACCCCTTTGAGGTTGTGCTCGCGGGCTCCGCGGACAATGAGGCGTTCAGCCACAGGCTTTCCACTACCTTTCCTAGTGCACGACATCGGTGTTGATGCTGGGCATCGTCTCACTTCAACGCCGCTGATACACAATTCATTCCCGTGGAGGAGATACGGTCGTCTGCCCCACCGCCCCACGGCATAGTCGAGTGTTCCCCACCGCGTCCGACCACCGTCTCTGTGTCTCATCTAGTGTAGTACGCATGAGTGCCGAACTAATTTTGGATTCCCTCTCTGTATCCGAGATGGATAACAACTGCTACCTTGTGGTCGCTGGCGATGAGGCGATGCTTATCGACGCCGCCTCGAACCCAGACGCCCTCATGGAGCTCGCCGCCAAGCACAAGGCCACGATCACCACGGTGGTCACCACCCACCGCCATGGCGATCACGTGGGTGCGCTCCCAGAGATCCTGCAGCGCACCGGCGCCCGCCACATCTCTTCGAGTCTGGATGCGCCCGCGCTGCCGTGTGATGTGGACGAGGAGCTGGATCATGGCGATACCCTCAGCTTCGCCGGCCACGAGATCCCCGTGTTCATCCTCCGCGGTCACACCCCGGGCGGTCTCTGCTTGGAATTGACCATCGACGGCGAAACGCACCTCATCGTCGGTGACAGCCTCTTCCCCGGCGGCGTGGGAAAGACCAACTCTAAAGAGGATTTCGCCCGCCTGATCACCGACGTCAAGGAACGCGTCTTTGATGTCTACCCGCCCGAGGCGCACGTTCGTCCCGGCCATGGAGATTCCACCACGGTGGGGGCCGAAGCACCCCATCTCGACGAGTGGTGCGAGCGCGGCTGGTAGGCACCACAACGCTTATCGACGCAGCGTGCCAGATATTCCTCCACCTACCTGAGAACACGGCGCGCCTCGTCCTTATCTCCTTTTCGTCTAGGATGGTGTGAGGTAAAACTTCAGTTCGAGTCCGACACGGGCTAGGAACTACCAGAAAACATATAAGGAGCTGGAAGAACGAATGATCCGTAAGATCGCTCGCCCCATGGTGGCCACCGTCTACATCGCTGACGGTGTGGACACCATCACTAATACCGAGAAGCATGTCGAGGGCACCAAGACCATCCTCGACCGTCTGCGCTCGGTGCTGCCCAATGACTACAGCCGCAAGCTGCCGGAGGCTCCGGAGACCGTGGCCAAGGCCATTGGCGTGACCAAGACCAGCGCCGGCACCCTGCTGGCTTTGGGCAAGGCTCCGCGCCTGGCAGCCGGCACCCTGGCGCTGCTGTCTGTTCCCACTATTCTCGCTCGCCACGCTTTCTGGGAGACCCAGAACGAGGACGAGAAGGCCGCTCGCCGCAGTGGCTTTATGACTGACGTGGCTCTGTTGGGCGGGCTGTTCATCGCCTCCGCCGACACCGCCGGCAAGCCGGGACTGAAGTGGCGCGCTAACCGTGCCGCTAAGGATGCCAACAAGACCATCCAGTCCGCTCTTCCGGGCAAGTCTGACACGGAAAAGTTCAAGGAGAACGTGGCCGAGCAGGCCTCCGCCGTCAACTCCGCCACCAAGGACTTCCTCTCCAGCACCTCCGAGAAGGTCTCCGGCTACGCCGACGAGGCTAAGTCTTATGTGGACGACAACAAGGACGACTGGTTGAATCTGGCCAAGTCCAACACCAAGACCGCTAAGAAGAAGCTGGTCAAGGCTGCCGACCAGGCCCAGAAGCGTGCCGAGAAGGCCCGCAAGGATGCCTCCAAGAACGCTCCGAAGCTGCAGAAGCGCGCCGACAAGGCCCTGCGCAAGGCACAGAAGAGCTTGGACAAGAAGGTCAAGGACTTCGCCTAAGCCAGATCGGCACTGAGTATCAGTGCCACCATATCCAGCGACGCCCCAGTTGTGTCCCCGTGCGGGGGCCGCTGGGGCGTTATGCGTATCGCGAGCGAGGCGGGGTACGGTTCAGCGCTGCGAGGTACCGGGTGGGAACAAACTCGATGCCTCGGCTGTTGGCTCTACTACGATGCTGTAGCTCATGCTGCCAGCCGCTGGCGTCGCCCCGCGGTAGTACCTGGCGCTTATGATCGTCATTTCTCGTATCCTGCATTCGATGTGTGTGACGTGATCAGAAAGGATCTCTCTTGCCGCATAGTCCGCACGGCCCTCTCCCCGACTCCGACGCTGCCCGCGATAACGCGGCGACCGCTGATGTGATCGCTACCGAGCAGCGCTATGTTGATGGTCTTTTCGATCATCTCGACGAGGACATTCGGGCCGCCCGCGAGCGCCTAGCGGCCGTGTCGCTGCGCCCCGAGGGAGTGGATCCGGACACCGATGATCTCATTCGCCGCGAAGCCGAGTACCACAGCCTCAATGAGAAGCTGGATCGTGCTGCGCTCGCTCAACTCGGTTTAGTCTTTGGCCGCATTGACGTCGATGACCCCGATCCTGATGATCCCATCGAGCTCGATGGGCAGCGCGTGGATCGCCGCTATATCGGGCGCATGGGGGTTCAAGACGCCGCCGATAATTACCGATCGTTGCTCTTGGATTGGCGCGCCCCCATGGCACGCCCCTTCTATCTGGCCACCACCGTCAACCCAGCGGGGGTGCACCGTCGACGCCATATCCGCACCCGCGGGCGTACCGTCACCGCTGTCGATGAAGAACGGCTCCTCGGCCAGTCCCCAGCCACATCGGGTGGAGACGCTCCCGCCGATATCGCTGGGGAGGCCGCTCTGGCGCACGCGCTCAATGCTGCCCGCTCTGGGCACATGAACACCATCGTGGAGACGATCCAGCGGGAACAAGACACCATCATCCGCGATAACAACCGCGGCGTGATGGTGGTCGATGGCGGCCCTGGCACCGGCAAGACCGCGGTGGCGTTGCACCGTGTGGCCTATCTGCTCTATACGTGGCGCGAACAACTGGCCAAGACCGGCGTGCTCATTGTGGGGCCGAACCGTCGCTTCTTGGACTATATTTCTCGGGTGTTGCCGGAGCTCGGCGAAACTGGCGTGGTTCTCTCCACCATTGGTGAGCTCTATCCTCTGGTCACTCCCACCGGCCAGGACACCCTGTTGGCTAAGGAGATCAAGGGCTCCTCGGAGATGGCCTATATTCTGCGCGAGGCGGTCAAGGCCTATCAGCAGGTGCCCGCTGAGGAGATCCCTCTCACCGTGGATGGGGTATCGCTGCGGATCAGCCCGGCCATGGTGAAAAAGGCGCGCACCCGCGCCCGACGCTCGCGCAAGCCGCATAACCGCGCCCAGCCAATTTTTGCCGATAGACTGCTCGAGCTGCTGGCCGAGCACATGGCCGAGGTGATCGGCGCCGATCCCTTGGGGCAGGAGAATCTGCTTTCTGCCGCGGATATCGCCCAATTGCACGATGATCTCAGTGAGGAGGCGCAGGTTATCGAGATCATCGACACTCTCTGGCCGCGGCTGAGCCCCCAGCAGGTACTCGCCGAGCTCACCTGCGACCACGATCGTCTCACCGCAGTGGCCGCCGACTATGACGAGGCCACCATCGAAGGATTGTTCCGGCCGGGCTATGATCCGAACGCCCTCGACGATGCGGTGATCGCGTGGACCCCAGCCGATGCCGCACTCCTGGATGAGCTCTCGCTGATCATCGGTATCGACAACCCCGAGGAGTCGGCGGAGCAGGCCGAGCAGCGGTGGCGCCAACAAATTGACGACGCCCAAGATGCGCTGGATATTCTCATCGGCTCCGCCAACTCGGACTTGGACGATGAGTTCGATGCCGAGGTGCTCTCCGCCCACGACGTGATCGATGCCGAGACTCTCGCGCAGCGACAGCAGGTGCGTGATAATCGCTCCACGGCGGAAAAGGCCCGTGCTGATCACACTTGGGCCTTTGGCCACGTGGTGGTGGACGAAGCCCAGGAGCTCTCCGAGATGGAGTGGCGGATGGTGTTTCGCCGGGTGCCGAGCCGGTGGATGACCATTGTGGGCGATACCGCCCAAACTGGCTCCCCCGCTGGCGCGGATAGTTGGGCGGAGACCTTCGCCGAGTTCGTCGGCTCGCGGGTACGCCACCACGAATTGACTGTGAATTACCGTACTCCGGCGACGATCATGGAGCTGGCGCAGACACTCTTGCCGCTCATTGCCCCAGAGCAACAGCCCGCGCAGTCGGTGCGTGATGTCGATGGCGCAGTCACGCAGCTTCCCAAGGAAACCTCTGTGCCCCGCATTGTGGAGGCACTCAAGGAGGAGCATCCAGAGCGGATGGTGGCCGTCGTCGCCGCCCCGGAGGTTCTCGACACGCGGGCCGACCTGCAGGATATGGATGAGGCCCGCAGCGTCGATGAGGTGAAGGGATTAGAGTTTGACCACGTTATCGTGGTCGAGCCGGAGGCCATCGCAGCAGCCTCGGCACGGGGGCTGAATGATCTTTATGTGGCGTTGAGTCGCGCTACCCAGACGGTGACGGTGGTGGGCGCGAGCATCGCCGACGTTGCTGCGGCCTATGCAGAGCTCTGATGCGTAGTAGACAAAGCACCCGCCCGAAGGGGCGGGTGCTTCTTAGGTGGTGGAGCGCTTAGCTGACGGTGTGAACGATCATCACATCGCAGTCAGACTGGCGGGCCACATCGGCGGGCACGGAGCCCAGCAGGCGGCCGGTGAGGGAGTTGATGCCACGGTTGCCGACGATGAGCAGATCTGCCTTGTACTCGTTAACGATGCCCATTAGTGCTTGCACCGGGGTGCCGGCCTTCAGCGCGGTCTCGATCTTGGTGGCACCGACCTTCTTGGCCACCTCGGCGGCGCTGTCGAGGTTCTTCTGTGCCGGGTCATTACCGAGAACGGTGACGGAGTCCTGGCGGAGAGTCTTGGAGGCTTCCTCCGTGCTCTCGTAGTAGGCGGAACCGATGACCAAGGTGGCGTCGAACGCCGCGGCAATGGAGGCAGCACGCTCGACGGCCAGTAGCGAAGACTTGGAGCCGTCGGTACCCACGACGATGGTCTGGTAGTTTTCGTTCATCGACAAAGAACCCCTTTAACACATACCTAGGTTGTATTTGCTGTTGGACTTTAGGTTACCACCGACGTGTCCGCATCGGCCCCAAGGTGAGCGTCGTGGTGCCGCTTGCCGGGATGGTGCAGAGAAGAAAGGGCGGCGTCGATAAGCGGCGCAGCACTTAGGCGCAGCGCATAGCCGCGGCACCGAACTGCGGTGCCAGACTAGATGCCGGCCTCGGTGATACCGCGTAGTTCTTTCTTCAGATCGCGGATCTCATCGCGCAAACGGCCCGCCAGCTCGAATTTGAGTTCCTTGGCGGCGGCAGACATCTCCGCGGTGAGCGAGTCAATGAGGCTGCGCAGCTCCTCTTGCGGCATGGAGGAGATATCGCGTTTATCCACCAGCGCGGCGTCGGCGGCCGCATCGGGGCGCGCCTCGCCCTCTTCGGCGTTGTCATAGACCTGGTCAAGGATATCGGCGATTTTCTTGCGCAGCGGCTGCGGGTCGATGCCGTGTTCGCGGTTATAGGCGAGTTGCTTCTCGCGGCGCCGCTCGGTTTCGTCGATCGCTGCCGCCATGGATTCGGTCACCTTATCGGCGTACATGTGCACCTCGCCAGAGACATTGCGGGCGGCGCGGCCGATGGTCTGGATCAGCGAGGTGGTCGAGCGCAAGAAGCCTTCCTTGTCCGCGTCGAGGATCGCCACCAGCGACACCTCCGGCAGATCCAGGCCCTCGCGCAAGAGGTTGATGCCGACCAATACGTCATAGTTGCCGGTGCGCAGTTGGCGCAGCAGCTCCACGCGCTGCAGCGTGTCGATATCGGAGTGCAGATAGCGCACCCGCACCCCATTTTCCAGCAGATAATCGGTGAGGTCCTCGGCCATCTTCTTGGTCAGGGTGGTCACCAGCACGCGCTCGTTTTTCTCGGTGCGCAGGCGAATCTCGTGGATGAGATCGTCGATCTGTCCCTCGGTCGGTTTCACCACCACCTTCGGATCCACCAGCCCGGTGGGGCGAATAATCTGCTCCACGAACTCGCCGCCGGTAGCGGCAAGCTCATAGGGGCCGGGGGTGGCGGACATGTAGACGCATTGGCCCTTGCGGGCGTCGAATTCATCCCAGGTAAGCGGGCGGTTATCCAGCGCCGAGGGCAGGCGGAAACCGAAGTCCACGAGGTTGCGTTTGCGCGACATATCACCTTCGAACATGCCGCCGATCTGGGGCACGGTCACGTGGGACTCGTCGATGATGGTGAGGAAGTCTTCGGGGAAATAGTCGATCAGGGTGGCCGGAGCCGAGCCTGCGGGCCGGCCATCGACATGCCGGGAATAGTTCTCGATGCCGGAGCAAAAGCCCACCTGCTGGATCATCTCCAGATCGTATTCCGTGCGCATCCGCAGCCGCTGCGCTTCGAGCAGTTTGCCGCGATTCTCGAGGTCCTCGAGGCGCTCTGCCAGCTCGGCCTTAATGTCTTCCACCGCCTTGGCCATGCGTTCCTCGCTGGCCACATAGTGGGTGGCGGGGAAAATGCGCAGCTCTTCTACCTGGCGGATCGGATCGCCGGTGACGGGGTGAATGTAGTAGAGGGAATCAATCTCATCGCCAAAGAACTCCACCCGCACCGCGAGCTCCTCATAGGCGGGAATGATATCCACCACATCGCCCTTGACGCGGAACGCGCCGCGCACAAAGGCCACGTCGTTGCGATCGTATTGGATGTCTACCAGCAGCCGCAGGAAGCGATCCCGCTCCACCTCTTCGCCCACGCGCAGCACCACCGAGCGATCCAGATAGGATTGCGGGGTTCCGAGACCATAAATGCAGGAGACGGAACTAACGACCACAACGTCGCGTCGCGAGAGCAGCGCCGAGGTGGCGGAGTGGCGCAGGCGCTCCACATCGTCATTGATGGAGGAGTCCTTTTCGATATAGGTATCGGTCTGCGCCACATAGGCTTCCGGCTGGTAGTAGTCGTAGTAGGAGACGAAGTATTCCACCGCGTTATTCGGCAACAGCTGCCGCAGCTCATTGGCCAGCTGGGCGGCAAGCGTCTTATTCGGCGCCATCACCAAAGTGGGGCGCTGCACCTGCTCGATCAGCCACGCCGCCGTGGCCGATTTACCGGTGCCGGTAGCGCCCATGAGCACCACGTCCCGCTCGTTGTTATTGATCCGAGCAGTGAGTTCCTCGATCGCCCGCGGCTGGTCGCCGGCCGGTTGATACTCCGAGATCACCTCGAATTTCCCGTTCGAGCGTTCCACTTCGCCTACGGGGCGAAACTCGGACTCGGACAACACTGGGTGCTCTGCTGCAAAAGCCATAGCCTCGAGACTACCCGCCCGTGTTGGCCCGCTCCCAGAGCTGCTCAACCTGGGCGGCTAACTCGTCTACGGTCCCGGAATTATCCAGCACCACATCAGCCGCCGCGCAGCGCTCCTGCTCCCCCATCTGCCGCGCAATACGATGACGCGCATCCTCTTCATCCAGCCCTCGCTTATCGACGAGGCGCTGCAGGCGCAGCTCCTCCGGGGCGGAGACCACCGCAGTGATGTCCACCGCGCGATCGAGTCCGAGCTCGATGAGCAGCGCCGAATCGTGCACGATCACCTCTGCCCCGCTCTCCGCTGCTTCGGCGAAGAGTTCGCGGGTGCGCTCGGCGATGCGCGGATGAGTGATGGCGTTGAGGCGCTCGGTTCGCTTTTCATCCACGAAGGCCCGCTGCGCCAGAACTCTTCTGCGTAGTACCCCAGAATCGTCCACAATATCCTCGCCAAACTCGGCCGCGAGTTCCGCGAGTGCCGGCTGTCCGGGTTCGACGATCTCTCGTGCGATGAGGTCTGCGTCGATAATGAATGCCCCCTTTTCCTTGAGGATCGCCGTCGCTGTGGACTTGCCGGAGCCGATGCCGCCTGTGATGCCAATGATCGTCATGGTGTCTTAGTCTACGGGCGTAAGCTTGAACCGGTACATACTACGGTCGAGAGAAAGACGAGGTCACACATATGGTGTCGCCACATAAGCTCGTGGTGATCGGAGTTGGGCACGTGGGAAGCTATGTGCTCGCTGATGCGATGAAAATGGGACTTTTCGGCGAGATCGTGACGATCGACATCGCCGAAGGGGTGGCCCACGGCGAGGCCCTAGATCAGCATCACGCTACCGCCCTGAGTTCCATGACCTCCACGGCGGTGCGTGCTGGAGACTATAGCGACTGCGCCGACGCGGATGTCATTATCTGCGCCGCCGGCCCCTCCATCATTCCTTCCGCGGAGAACAGCACTCCTGATCGTGCCGAGCTCGCCTCCATTAACGCGGCGGTGATCCGCGATGTGATGAAACAGGTGGTGGACCACACCCGCGATGCGGTGGTCATTATGATCACCAATCCCTTGGACACCACTCTTTACGTGGCGGAGAATGAGTTCGACTACCCCGCCGGCAAGATCTTCGGTACAGGCACCATGCTTGACTCGGCGCGACTACGCAGAATAGTTGCGGACAAGCTCGGAGTGTCCCCGCTGAGCGTCAGCGGCTACATGATGGGCGAGCACGGCCTGTCCGCTTTCCCTGTGCTCTCGCATCTGAGCGTGGGCGGATTGTCCGTCGCCGAGCTGGAGCAGACCTTTACTGGGGTGCACCTCGATCCGGAGCGTCTCGCCGAGGACACCGTCCAGGCCGCCTACGAGGTATTGAACTCCAAGGGCTGGACCAATGCCGGTGTGGCGCAGTCCGCGGTACTCATGGCGCGGCACGTTGTGCTCGATGAAAAGGTGATCGTGCCGGCCTGCACCACCGCCCGTGGCGAGTATGGTTTCGATGGCGATGTGGCGTTCTCCATGCCCACCCTGCTGGGGCGCGGCGGTGCCGAGCGACGCTTCGCTGTCTCGCTCAACGATTGGGAAGAGGCCGCCCTGGAGCGCTCGGTGGCGGCGATCCGCACCGCGATCAGCGCCGCCCAGGCCACCTAGGACTTGCCCCACGAGGGGCGGCGAGGGGCGTGTTCTCCCCCATCAAGACACACGACAAGGGGCGCTGCGTGATCGCAGCGCCCCTTGTTTTTGTGCTCCTCGCCGCCCGCGAGGCGGGCTGAGGCGAGAGGAGCAGAGGTTTAAGCCCGAGGCTTATTTATCTTCCACGTCGAGGAAGACAGTGCCGTGGGTGATGGTGCCATAATCGGCAACGACGTTGATAGCGCCCTGCTTCTTGTGGTTGGTCACCAGCACCGGGGTGATCGGCGAGTAACCGGCGGCCTCGATGGCGGCGCGGTCGAACTTCAGCAGCGGAGTGCCGGCCTCGACCACATCACCCTTCTTCACGAGAACCTCAAAGCCCTCGCCCTTCATATTCACGGTGTCCAGGCCCACGTGGATGAGCATCTGCAGCCCATTGTCCAGCTTCAGGCCCACGGCGTGACCGGTGGGGAAGGTCATAACGACCTTGCCGTCGCCCGGGGCGTATACGGTGTCACCGGACGGATCGATGGACGCACCCTTGCCTACAGCACCCATGGCAAAAGCCTCATCGGGAGTGTCGGCCAGCGGCACCAGCGTGCCGTCCAGGGGAGCCTCGACCTTCTTCTCGGTCTTAACTGCGGTGGCGGTGCCAGCAGCAGCTGCACCAGCGGCAGGAGCGGCGGCAGCCGGAGCGGCCTCCGCTGCACCAGTAGCCGGAGCGGACGCCTCGGCGGCCTCGGCGGCCTCGTCCTCGGCGATGCGGGCGCGCACCTCATCCTTTTCTTCCTTCGAGCGGTAGTCGAAGAAGACCACGAGGAAGAAGGAGGTGAAGAAGGCGACAGCCAAACCGATGGCATAACCCAAGGTGGGGGTCATGACCGGGATGGTGAGCAGCGAGGTGAACACGAAGGTCTGAGCCTTAATGCCGAACAGGCCCATTACGACACCGCCGGCGAAACAGCCAGGAAGTAGTCGCAGGTAGGTCTTCTTGAAGCGCAGCACGATGCCGTACAGGCTGGGCTCGGAGATACCACCAAGCAGGCCGGCGGCAAGACCACCGGTGGCAACCTGACGCATCTGGCGGTTGCGCTCACGCACAGAGACCACCAGCACACCGGCGACGAGGCCGAAGCAGGCGAAGTTCCATGCACCCATGGGGCCCTGGATGACGTCGAAGCCGAAGGTGGCAATGTTCTGCAGCATGACGGCGTTGAGCGGCCAGTGCAGTCCCAGCGGCACCAGGAAGGGGTACAGCAGCGGGATGATGATAGCGAGGATGAACGGCGAGAACTCGTAGGTGTTCATGAACAGTCGAGCGATACCGTCACCGATGAAGATACCGAAGGGGCCCACCACGAAGGCGGTCAGCGGAATCATGACCAACAGGGAGATGAAGGGCACGAACACCATCTGCACGGCTTCGGGGAGGACCTTCTTCAGGCCCTTTTCCACCCAGAACAGACCGATGGCGGCCAGCAGCGGCGGGAAGACTTGTCCACCGTAGTTATTGAGCACGAGGGTCAGGCCGGCGACATCGATCTTGTAGATATCGATACCCTCGGTCGCACCCTGCTCCACGACGGTGTGGATATTATCCTTCAGCCCGATGAACTCGGGAGTGAGCAAGGCGGCCGGAATTGCGGCGCCCACCCATTCATTTGCTCCGAGCTTCTTGGCTGCGGAGGCACCCACCATGATCGGCAGGAAGTAGAACACCGAGCGCCACATAGCGTGCATGAGCACGTAGACGCCGGACTGCTCCGCCAGCGGTTCATCGAATGCCTGGATGCCTGCGGTGTCGAGCAGCACCAAGATGGTGATGATCAGCGAGGCACCGAGCAGAGCCCACAGAATGGGACGGAAGGTATCGGAGAGGAATTCGAAGGCGAAGTCCACCCAGCCGAACTTGCCGCGAACACCGGCGTATTCCTTCTTCGCGGACTTCCTGGAGGCACCGCCTTCGCCGCCGGCGATGTGTTCCATGCCGGGCAGCTTGATGATGTCGTTGTAGTAGTTAGCTACGCCGCCACCCATGATCACTTGCAGACCATTGGATCCCTGCGGCACAACGCCCATCACTTCGGGAATATTGTCGAGAGCGTCTTGATCCGCCAATGAGCGGTCGCCTAGTTGCATACGCAGGCGAGTAGCACAGTGCGTAAACGAGTCAATGTTTTCAGGTCCGCCGAGATTGGCCAGTATGGCCTCAGCGGCTGACGCATTCTTAGTCGCCATTGCGTCTACCTTTCGTAGAGAGTTTATGAGAAAAGACTTAGGCCCACCCTACTTGGTAATCCGAAAAAGACTCGCGCCGCAGTTCGTCACACCAGCAGCATCAGTGGGCATATATGAGCCACCAATAGAAATTGTGGGTTTCTGTCCGATTCGCCACCATCGTGTGTGGCATCACGATAATTATAGGACACAAATCCACTCACACATAGCGCCGCTACTATGCCGTAAGTCACATTTACTTAGTGCTGCCTAATGACAATGAGAATAATAAACACCCAGTTAAAACGCCCTAGTGCTGGTTTTCACGGCTCCTGCCGCCCCGCGCTGCGGCGTCTCCCACGCCACAGTAATGCCCTGTGTACGGGCATTTTATTAGTGCCCGAATAAACATTTTTCTTCCTATCGACCCCACACGAAGCCACACTGCATGGGTGTGCTACGGGGCTGTAGAAAAACTTCATACTCTCCTGCGTAGTGGCACAAAAAAGTGCCCTACCCCCAGGGGTAGGGCACTTCCTTATCGATGACGCGTGTAGCGGTCACCGAGTGGAGGCTTAGTTGCCTTCCAGCTTCTCCTTCAGAGCAGCGAGCTGCTCATCGGAAGCGAGGGAACCACCGGTGGTGGCTGCGGCCTCGGCTACGCCAGCGTCAGCGCTGGAGTAGTTGGAGGCTGCACCCTGCTGCTCGCCGGCCTCGGCAGCAGCCTCGGCTGCGGCGCGGTGACGCTCGATCTGCTGGGTGTGCAGCTGGAAGCGACGCTCGGACTCTGCGTAGCGAGCCTCCCATTCCTGGCGCTGCTCGTCGAAGCCCTCGAGCCACTCGTTGGTCTCCGGGTCGAAGCCCTCCGGGAAGATGTAGTTGCCGTTCTCGTCGTAGGAGTCGGCCATACCGTACTTGGAGGGGTCGAACTCCTCGGAGTAGTCGTCATCAGCCTGCTTCAGGGACAGGGAGATGCGGCGACGCTCGAGGTCGATGTCGATGACCTTGACCATGAGGTCTTCGCCAACGTTGACAACCTGATCCGGCACCTCGACGTGGCGCTGAGCCAGCTCGGAGATGTGGACGAGGCCCTCGATGCCCTCTTCGACGCGCACGAACGCACCGAAGGGAACCAGCTTGGTGACCTTGCCAGGCACGATCTGGCCCACAGCGTGGGTGCGGGCGAAGACGCGCCACGGATCTTCCTGGGTGGCCTTCAGGGACAGGGACACGCGCTCGCGGTCGAGATCGACGTCGAGAACCTCAACGGTGACCTCGTCGCCCACGGTGACAACCTCAGACGGGTGGTCGATGTGCTTCCAGGACAGCTCGGAAACGTGAACCAGGCCGTCGACACCGCCGAGATCGACGAAGGCGCCGAAGTTGACGATGGAGGAGACGACACCCTTGCGCACCTGACCCTTTTGGAGCTGGTGCAGGAACTCGGAGCGAAGCTCGGACTGGGACTGCTCGAGCCATGCGCGGCGGGACAGGACCACGTTGTTGCGGTTCTTGTCCAGCTCGATGATCTTGGCCTCGATCTCCTGGCCGATGTACGGCTCGAGATCGCGGACGCGACGCATCTCAACGAGGGATGCGGGCAGGAAGCCGCGCAGCCCGATGTCAAGGATCAGGCCACCCTTGACAACCTCGATAACGGTACCGGTGACGGGCTCGTCGTTGGCCTGGAGCTGCTCGATGGCGCTCCATGCACGCTCGTACTGAGCGCGCTTCTTGGACAGGATCAGACGGCCTTCCTTGTCCTCCTTGGTGAGAACAAGTGCGTCGATCTCGTCTCCGACCTCGACAACCTCTTCCGGATCGACATCGTGCTTGATGGACAGCTCACGGGAGGGGATAACGCCCTCGGTCTTGTATCCGATGTCGAGCAGAACCTCGTCGCGATCGACCTTGACCACGGTTCCCTCAACGATGTCACCATCGTTGAAGTACTTGATGGTGGCGTCGACGGCTGCGAGGAAGTCCTCAGCGGAGCCGATATCGTTGACGGCTACCTGAGGGGTGTTGTTGGTGGGCATATGTTAGTTGCTCCGAAAAATGTTGAAATAGGAATCTCGAATGGACAGGAAACGTATCTCTTGACGAGTAGATCGTGCGCCGTATTTGACGCTCTGACCAGCTTGTTCAATCTCACGCGCCCCATTTTCAGCCGTCCTATTACACCTGAAAACCGTGGACGCGTTGCGACACGCCTCCAACACTCTACTGCACGTTTTCACTTCCGGCAAATAGAGTTACCTGCATGAACTCTCGTTTCACACCCGCCACATTTTCCGCAGCGAACCGATCGTGGTGGGACCACGACGCCGCCAATTATCACGCCCAACATCCCGAGTATCTCTCCTCTTTCTATTGGTGCCCAGAGATGCTGCACGAAGAGCAGGCGCAGCTGTTGGGTGATGTCTCCGACACCACGGTGCTAGAGCTCGGCTGCGGCTCCGCCCCCTGCAGCCGCTGGCTCGCCGAGCGCTTCCCCACCGCCCGCATCATCGGCGTCGATATCTCCGAGCAGATGTTGCGGCGCGCGGCGATTGACGACGCCACCCTCCACCTGCTCCACGCCGATGCCCTCGCATTACCGCTGCGCCCTGGGAGTGTGGACACCGTCTTCTCGGTCTTTGGCGCCCTGCCTTTCATCGAGGATCTCTCCGCCGCCTTCGCCGAGGTCTCTCGGGTGCTGCGCCCCGGTGGGCGCTTCGTGTTCTCCGTCAATCACCCGATGCGCTGGATTTTCGCCGATGATCCCAGCGCCGAGGGCCTTCACGTGGCGTATTCCTATTTTGACGATGCCTATACGGAGGCGGATGATCAGGGCGTGCTTTCTTATGCTGAAGGCCACCACACGGTCTCCGACTACGCTAATGGTCTGGTAGCCGCCGGTCTCAGTATTCGTCACATGATCGAACCCGAGTGGCCAGAGGACCTCGAGACCACTTGGGGGCAATGGTCGCCGCTGCGGGGACGCATCTTCCCGGGCACGCTCATCATTTCCGCGCGCAAGGACTAAGAACGCACTCCCGACCGGCCACCCTATAAGAAAGGACACTCGCGGGCCTCATGGGCGGCATTCTCACCAGCTACGGCATTATTCTCGGCCTGATCGCCGTGGGTTTCGCCGTGGGCTCTACACGGGTCATTGCGTCCGAGGAGCAGCGCACAGTACTCGACCGACTCGCCTTCTATGCCGCGCTGCCGGCCCTGTTGTTCACGGTCTTCGCCCGCTCCACACCGGAGCAGATGTTTACTCCCGTGGTGGTGGCGACCTCGGCGGCGGCGGTGATCACCGCGGCTGTATTCGTGGCTATCGCCTGGGCAGGTGGCTGTCGGCAGCGGGCAGACCTGACGATCGGGGCGGCGTCGTCAAGCTATATGAACTCCAATAACATCGGGCTGCCGGTGAGTCTCTACGTGCTCGGCAGCGCGGCCTATGCGGCGCCGGTGGTGCTATTTCAGGTGCTGATCTATGCGCCGATTATTCTGGCGCTGATCGATCGCTCCTCCTCATTAGTGGTCGCGGTGCGCCATGCGCTGCTCAGCCCGGTGGTGCTGGGCGCAGCCGCGGGGCTGGTGGTGGCGTGGAGTGATCTGACAGTGCCCGATATGGTGTTTCGCCCCATCGAGGTGCTGGGCGGGGCGGCCATTCCGCTGATGCTCATGAGCTTCGGCGCCTCGCTGACCACCGCCACCCCGCTGCGGGATCCACAGGCGCGCACACTGACTTTCTGGGCGGTGGGGCTGAAACAGCTGGGCATGCCGCTGGCCGCGCTCGGTGTGGGCATACTGCTGGGGCTGGATCACCAGCAGCTCTTTGCGGCCATGATTCTCGCGGCGCTACCGACCGCCCAGAATGTGTATAACTACGCATCCAACTATGGCCGCGATACTCGCGTGCCGCGCGATACTGGGCTGATCACCACCTTCACCGCATTACCGGCGATGATGGTGATAGCCGCATTCTTCGGTTAAACGCTGCTGCGTAGTAGCAGCGTCTAGTGCGCGGCGGCGTCCCAATTAACGCCGGCCCCAACGGAAACCTCCAGCGGCACAGACAAGCGCACAGCCTTGTCCATCTCTTCTTGCAGGATCTCCACGACGGTGTCCTTTTCCCCTGGGGCGACCTCCACCACGAGTTCATCGTGCACCTGCAACAGCAGCCGCGAGCGGAGCTTTTTATCCTGCATCACCTGGTACACGCGCAGCATGGCGATCTTGATGATGTCGGCGGCTGTGCCCTGGATGGGCGCATTCAGGGCCGCGCGCTCAGCGTTTTCGCGGGCGACACGATTGGTGGAACTCAGCTCCGGCAGGTAGCGGCGCCGGCCGAAGAGGGTGGCCGTGTAGCTATCATTACGGGCCTGCACAACGACGTCGTCGAGATAACGCTTCACCCCGCCGAAGCGCTCGAAGTAGGTGGACATGATCTCTTTGGCCTCCCCGGGCGAGATGTCCAGCTGCTGGGAGAGCCCATAGGCGGACAGCCCGTAGACCAGGCCATAGGACATGGCCTTGACGCGGCGGCGGATTTCCGGGGTGACCTCGTCGACGGGCACACCGAATACGCGGGAGCCGACGAAGTTGTGCAGGTCCTCGCCGCGGCGATAGGCCTCGATGAGCCCGGGATCCTCGGAAAGATGCGCCATCACGCGCATCTCGATCTGGGAATAGTCGGCGGTGACGAGGCATTCGTGGTCGCCGTCGACGACGAAGGCGGAACGGATATGGCGGCCCACCACGGTGCGCACGGGGATGTTCTGCAGGTTCGGCTCGGTAGAGGACAAACGCCCCGTCGAGGTCACCGTCTGGTTGAAGGTGGTGTGGATGCGCCCATCCGGCTGCACGGACTTGATCAGCCCGTCCAGGGTGGTCTTCATCTTCTGATATTCGCGATGGGCCAAGAGGTGATCGAGGAAAGGATGCGGGTGGGTGCGGGCAAGGTTCTCGATTTCCTTGGCTGCGGTGGAATAGCCCGTCTTGGTTTTCTTCGTCTTGGGCATCTCGAGGGTCTCAAACAGCACCACCTGTAGCTGCTTCGGGCTGGAGAGATTCAAGCTCTCGTCGCCGGCGATCTCCCGGGCGGCCTGCACCTCCGCATCAACGTGTTCGATGAAGGAATCACGCTGCCGCTCTAGGCTGTCGATATCCACGGCGATACCGGTGTGTTCCACCTCGCCGAGCACGCTCACCAGGGGCAGCTCGAGATCCCGGTAGAGCTCGAAACTATCGATCTGCTGCAGCTGCGTAGTAAGTTCCTCGGCCAGCTCGATAATCGCCACGCCCTCCGCTGCCAGCAGCTCGGATTGCGCGTCGTCGAGCAAGCTCATCTGGCCGCTGTCCTCGGCCTGCTCGAGCTGCCGCTGCAGATGGCGCTGGTAGATATCGTTGAGCGCATAGGTGCGCTGGCCAGGCCGCAACAGATAGGCGGCGATAGCCACATCGTGGGCGATGCCGCCCAGGATCAGGCCGCGGCCGCGCACCATGTGATAGACGGCCTTGGCGTCGTGCAGCAGCTTGGGGCTATCCGATTCCAGCCACGCGGCGAGCGCCTGCTCGTCCTCCGGATCCAGCTCGGCCACCTCAGCGATGACCGCACTACCCGTCGCATCCACCAGTGCAATGCTCTGCAGATCCCCGCGGCCGGCGGCAGCCGTGCCGCGCGCCGCCACAGCGAGCGGTTGCTGCTGGCGCTCCTGCATCCACTGCGCCAAGGAGCTGGGCTTATCGACGCTCACCTCCAGGCGCTGCTCCTCTTCTACGACAGCCGCATCCCCATCGCTGGGCAGCGCGCGGAGCACCCGTTCGCGCAGATTCGAGCCGAATTCCAGCTCATCGAAGCGCTCGGCCACATCGGCGGCGTCGGCCGGGCGCAGTTTCAGCTGCTCGGGAGTGATATCGAGGGAGAGATCAGTGACCATCCCGGTGAGTTCGCGGTTGAGCTGCACCTGGTCCAAGCGGGCACGCAGGTTATCCCCGCGCTTGCCGCCGATATCGTCGGCATGCTCCACCACACCCTTCAGGCTGCCGTATTTCACGATCCACTGGGCGGCGGTCTTTTCCCCCACCAGCGGAATATTGGGCAGATTATCGGAGGGATCGCCACGCAGGGCCGCGAAGTCGGGATATTGGGTGGGGGTGAGACCGTATTTCTCTTCCACCGCCGCAGGCGTGAAGCGCTTGAGGTCGCTGACGCCCTTCATGGGATAGAGCACCGTGGTCTGCTCATTGACCAATTGCAGATAGTCGCGGTCGCCGGTGACGAGCAGAATCTCATAGCCCTCGGGCTCTGCCGCCTTGGTGAGGGTGCCCACGATGTCATCGGCCTCGTAGTTCTCCATCTCCACGGTGACGATATTGCAGGCCTCGAGCACCTGCTTGATCAGCCCGACTTGCCCCTTGAACTCCTCCGGGGTGGCCTCGCGCTGGGCCTTGTACTCGGGAAAGAGCTCGGTACGGAAGGTGGTGCGGCCCACATCAAAGGCCACGCCCACGTGGGTGGGCTGCTCCTCTTTCAGCAGAGAGGAGAACATGGACATAAATCCGTACACCGCGTTCGTGTGCTGGCCGCCGGAGGTGGAGAAATTCTCCGTTGGAAGGGCATAGAAAGCGCGAAAGGCCATGGAGTGGCCGTCGATAAGCATCAGGCGTGGCGTCGGATCAGTCATAGTGTCTCAGTGTAGACAGCTCGCGGGATGCCGATGTAGCGCGGTCATGGCTAGCCGCGGCGGGCAGAGAAAAAACCAGCGGAGGCGCCCCCTCAAGTGGGTTGCTGCCTCCGCTGGTCACTGTGCCCCAGGTGAGACTCGAACTCACACTGGACGGGTTTTGAATCCGTTGCCTCTGCCAATTGGGCTACTGGGGCGCGAGAAATCATTATAGAGCACCCCATGAAGGAAGGATAAATCACCTGCCTAGGGCTTCACTATGGCCGTTCCCACACCTTCGCGGCGGCCACGAGTGTCGTTTCGGTGCGCCCATTGCTGCTGTCGTATAGTCGCTACAGCACAGCACCGCGGCGGCAATGGGCCTGTGCCCCAGCCCCGCAGCCAAGACGAGAAAAGAGAGTCGCTGCACACACCATGAGAATCAATCCTGTCGAAATCCTCAACAACGCCTTCCGCGGTGCCCTCATTGCGCTGGCGGAGCTGGTCCCCGGGGTCTCTGGCGGCACGATCGCCCTCGTCGTCGGCGTCTACGAGCGCGCCATCGCCGCCGGTGATGGAATCCTGGCCGCCTGCAAGGCACTGCTGAGCGACCGCAAAGAGGCCGCTGCCCGCTTCAAAAACCTCGACTGGGCGTTGCTGATCCCGCTGGTCGGGGCGATGGCGATCACTATCTTGCTCATGGCTGGGGTGATGGCGAGCTTCGTGGAGAACCAGCCGGAAATCGCCCGTGGTCTCTTCCTCGGCATGGTTGCTGCCTCCATCGTGGTGCCGCTGCGCATGGTGGACGCCGCCGCTTTGCGCCGCAAGCGCATCCCAGCGATCATCGCTTTTACTCTTGCCGCGATCGTCACCTTCATCGCCACCGGTGCCTCCTCGGCGCCGCAGAGCAACCCGGCGCTTCCGGTGTACTTCTTTGCCGCCATGGTCGCAGTGTGCGCCCTCGTGCTGCCCGGTGTCTCCGGCTCCTTCCTGTTGCTGGCGCTCGGGCTCTACCAGCCTGTTCTCAACGCGGTGCATGAGCGCGACCTAACGGTCATGGGCGTGTTCTTCCTCGGCGCCGTCACCGGTATCGCCCTGTTTATCAAGCTGCTCAACTACCTGCTCACCGCTCATCGCACCCTCACCCTCATCACCATGAGTGGACTCTTGCTGGGCTCTCTGCGGGCCCTGTGGCCGTGGCAGAATGACGCCGCCGAGGCCATGGCACCGGATGGAAATATGCTCATCGTGTTTGCCTTCACCCTCCTCGGGGCACTGATCGTTCTCGGCTTGGTATGGATGGAAACATTCACCGCACGCAAGGCTCCCGCCGCCATCTAGGCCGTACTCACCGCGCCGCGACGTCGTGAAGCTGCTGCTCACTATGCAGCACACCGACTCAGGCGCGGTTTTTTCCTGTCTCCACAAGTATGCGCTAGGGTGAATATCATGCATAAGTTTTCAGCGCAGCTTCTTCGTCGCCTCACCGCCGGCATCCTCGCGGTGAGTGTGGCCTGCAGCGCGAGCGCGTGCGTGGTCAATGAAGAAAATGGGCACCCAGAAGGCTGGCAGGACATTCAGCCCGAGCCCAATCCGGATGTGGTTGCTCTCGTTCCCCCAGAGATCGCCGATAAAGGCGTGATCACCATGGCCACCAATCCGCCCTTCGCCCCCGCGGAGTTCAAGGACTCCCACGGCACCATCATTGGTTTCGATATTGATCTCGCGCGTGCCGCGGCCGCCACGATGGGGCTGAAGCTCGATGTTCGCCAGCAGGACTTCAACATGATTCTGCCCGCCATCTCCTCGGGCACCATCGACTTCGGCGCCTCGGGCATGACCGATAACGAAGAACGCCGCCGCAAATACGACTTCGTGGACTATCTCACCGCCGGCATTCAATGGGCCGCGCCGCCGGATAGCGGCGTGGATCCCGATAACGCCTGCGGACTCACGGTGGCCGTGCAGCGCGGCACCGTCTCAGAATCGGATGATGTTCCCGCCCGCTCCGAGGCCTGCGTCGCCGCCGGCAAGGAACCGATCACGATCTTGGCCTATGATGACTCCGACTCGGCGGCGCTTGCCGCGGTACTGGGCCGCGCCGATGCCTACTCGGCGGACTCCCCCATCAGCGCCTGGGCGGTGGAACGCTCCGAAGGAAAGATCGAATTGATCGGAGACATCACCGACGCCGCCCACTATGGCTGGCCCGTGGACAAGGGCTCTCCCCTCGCCCCAGCCCTTGCCGCCGCCTTGCAATCGCTCATCGACTCCGGCGACTACGAGGCCATCATGACCCAATGGGGCATTTCCTCCGGGCTGGCCGATGGCGCCGCCATCAATGGCGAGGACATCTAATCCGGCGGGGCGCCGCATCCCGCGGGCACGCCGCCTGCCACCTCTTGAACTCTTCGAGCACGTTAGACATTAGGACTATCTCATGACTCATCCCTCCACCGGCGCGAGCTCTGCTGCCGCCGACGCCGCCCCCATCGTGGCCAAGCCGCTGCGCCACCCCGGGCGGTGGGTATTCGCCGCCATCTTGCTGCTGCTGACCGTGTGGTTCTTTATCTCTGCGGCGCGCAACGAGGCCTATGGCTGGGACACCTACGCCCAATACATTCTCGATCGCCGCATCGCTATCGCCGCCCTGCACACCCTCGCCATCACCGTGCTCGCGATGATCATTGGCGTGGTGCTGGGCGCCCTCTTAGCGGTTTTGCGCATGTCGCCCAACCCGATCATGCGTGGTGTCTCCTCGATCTACTTGTGGATCTTCCGCGGCACTCCCGTCTACGTGCAGCTGGTGTTCTGGGGGCTGCTGAGCTCGATCTACTCCTCGATAGGGGTGGCGGGCTTTGAACTCAGTCTGGAAGAAGCCCTGCGCAACACGTTTTTCCTCGCCGTGATCGGCCTGGGGCTCAACGAGTCCGCCTATATGGCCGAGATCGTGCGCGCCGGTATTCAATCCGTGCCCGAGGGCCAGACCGAGGCCTCGAAGGCGCTGGGCATGAGCTGGTGGCAAACCATGCGCCGCACCGTGCTCCCCCAGGCAATGCGCATCATCATTCCCCCGACGGGCAATGAGCTGATCTCCATGCTCAAAACCACCTCGCTGGTGGTGGCCATCCCCTACGCCGGGGAGCTCTATGGCCGCGCCACCGACATCGCCAACGCGATCTTCGAACCAGTCCCGCTGCTGCTGGTAGCAGCCACCTGGTATCTGCTGGTCACCTCCATACTCATGGTGATCCAGCACTATGTGGAACAGCACTTTGATAAGGGCTCCAGCCGCGAACTCACCGCCCGCCAACTAGCAGCGCTGGCCGACGCCGAGGGCGTTCCGCCGAATAATGTCACCATCAGTAACTCGACCACCCCGAAAAGGAAGTAATTACTCATGACACTCATGGTTGACGCCCAGAAGGTTGTGAAGAACTTCGGGCAGCTGAAGGTTCTCAAAGGCATCGACATGCAGGTGGAAAAAGGCAGCGTCACCTGCCTCATCGGCCCCTCCGGTTCCGGTAAATCCACCATGCTGCGCTGCCTGAACCACTTAGAGCGCATCACCGCGGGGCGGCTCTACGTCGATGGCGAGCTCATCGGCTACAAGCAGCGCGGCAACACGCTCTATGAAATCTCGGAGAAGGAAGCCGCCCAGCAGCGCGCCGATATCGGCATGGTGTTCCAGAACTTCAACCTCTTCCCCCACCGCACCGCCTTAGAAAACATCATGGAGGCACCCATGGTGGTCAAGGGGGTCTCGGCCGCCGCAGCCAAGAAGCGCGCCCAGCAGCTGCTCGAGGAAGTCGGTCTCGGACACAAAGCCGAGGCCTATCCCCTGCAGCTTTCCGGCGGCCAGCAGCAGCGCGTGGCCATCGCCCGCGCCGTGGCCATGGACCCGAAGCTCATGCTCTTCGACGAGCCCACCTCCGCCCTCGACCCCGAACTAGTCGGCGAGGTCCTCGGCGTGATGCGCCGCCTCGCCGAACAAGGAATGACCATGGTCGTGGTCACCCACGAGATCAACTTCGCCCGCGAGGTCGCCGATCAAGTGGTGTTCATGGCCGATGGTGTGGTGGTGGAATCCGGCACGCCCGAGCAGGTGATTGATCACCCCACCCAGGAGCGCACCAAAGAGTTCCTCTCCTCCATCCTCTAGTGCTACTACGCATCAGAGTTCGTGCGCGGCGCGCAGCCGCTAGGCGAGGCTGAGTACTCCGCGAATCAGCGCAGACAGCCCACCGGCCGTGGCCAGAATGAGTGCCAGCCGGTGGGCTTTATCGCGCGGAATCAATGCGGCACAGCGCACCCCGAGATAAATACCGAGCAGCATCGCCACCACTCCCACCGGCCAGATCTGTACCGGGGTACTCGACAAGCTGCCGGCTCCGAGCACGAGCTTCATAATGAGCGAGACCAAGCCGGAGACAATAAAGATCGGCTGCAAGGTGGCGGCATAGCTGCGCTGCTCCCAGCGGCTGGCTGCGGCATAGACGGTGATGGCCGGCCCCGCGACCCCCGCGATGGTATTCATAAAACCGCCCACCACACCGGAAATCGCGGCGGGCAGCGCCCCAGAACACTGCGGCACCCAGCGTTTGCCATAGGTTACTACGCACAACGCCACCAGCAGCAGCGTGCCAACCAGAATCATCAGCCACGCCGCGGAGACGGCCCGAATCAGCAGCGCCGCGGGAATAGAACCGAGCACCAACACCGAGCTGATGATGCTGAACATGCGCCAATCCACCCACTGCCGCACCGTGCCGGTGGTGATCGCCGCATTGACCACGGCCAGCACATTGAGCACCATGATGCCTTCGATCGGCCCGAGCAGCACGCTCAGCACCGGCGCGGCAATCAGCCCCAGCCCCATGCCGGACACGCGCTGCAGCAAGGAGCCGAGCACCACAATAAAGAAAACTATGAACGCACTGAGCATTCATTTAACGTAGCGGAGCAGAGCCGTGCGCGCTGCCATGAGGTGTGTGCTGCAGGCGCTTATCGACGTCGCCCCGCCGCCCTAGCAGCCACAGCCACAAGCACCTACTCTTGGGCGAGTTTCTCCGCCATGGCTGCCGCCACCGGTTGCGGCAGCATGCTGGACACATCGCCGCCATAGCGGGCCACCTCCTTGCACAGCGTGGAGGAGATGTGGCCATAGTGCTGCTCGGTGAGCAGGAAGAAGGTATCGATCCCGCTGAGCCGTTTATTCATCTGCGCCATGGGCAGCTCATATTCATAGTCGAGGGAGCTACGCAGCCCCTTGACGATGACGTCGATGCCTTCTTTTTGGGTGTAATCCACCAGCAGTCCGGTCCAGGTGTCCACGCGGACATTGGGCAGATGCGTAGTAGCTTCCTGCACCAACTGGGCACGCTCCTCGACGCTAAACATGCCCTGCTTATGCGGATTGTGAGTGATGAGCACGACGACCTCGTCGAAGGTGGCGGCGCTGCGGGTGATGATATCGAGGTGGCCCAGGGTGACGGGGTCGAAGGAGCCGGGGCACACACTGCGGGTGGGGGTGGGCATGGAGGCGTGGTCTTTCTAGGTGGTGCTGGTCGCAGCAGACTCTGCCGCATCGGCGCTGGTATCGGCGCTGGTATCGACGGCGCTGGCGTCAAAGACAGCCATGTCCATCCGGGCGATGCCATAGGTGCGTTTTTTCAGTTTCTGCCCGGTCGGGGTGAAGCAGGCCGGCCACGCGGTCTCGGGAGAGTCGATATGGCGCTCCACCACCACGGCGGCGCCATCGCGCAGCGTCGGAATGAGGGCGCGCACCATCTCGGCGACGGCCTCATCGGCGAGATCATAGGGCGGGTCGGCGAGCACCATGTCGAAGTAGTCGCGCGGGGCCGAGGCCAGATAGCTGGAGGCGGCGCGCTCCTCGATGTGGATATCGGCGTGCGGGATCATGTCCGCGTTGCGCCGAATCACGGCGGCCGCGGGTGGGTGATTTTCCACGAAGACGGCGCCGCGGGCACCGCGGGAGACGGCCTCGAGGCCAAGGGCACCGGAGCCGGCGAAGAGATCCAGCACCATCTTGTTCTCAAATCCGAAGCGCACCTGGAGGGAGGAGAACAATCCTTCCTTGGCGCGGTCGCTGGTGGGGCGCGTGCCCTTGGCGGGCACCGCGAGCTTTCGGCCGCGAGCCCAGCCGGAGATGATACGAGGGGAACCCATGATGTCGTTAAGCCTCCTTGGTGGCGGGGTCAGATGCGGTGGAGGTGGCGTCGAGAAGCTCGAGCAATTCATCGCCACCGAGACAATCACCGAAATTCTCGATAGCGAGTGCGCCCACTACCCCAGGACCTGGGGCGTGCACCGCGGTTTCGAGCTTCACGGCCTCGATGATGGCGAGCTCATCGCCGGTGCGGACCTGCTGGCCCGGCGTCACCGTGAAACGCACGATGCCAGCAAAGGGGGCGAAAATCTTCATGCCCCACAGCTTAACAACGCTAGGACTTCTCGATGAATTCTTGCGTATCCTCCTCGACCTCACTCACCAGCTCGCGGGCCCAGTCGGGATCGGTACGCACATAATCCATGGCATCGGCATAGGCCTGCTCGATAATGTCCCCATCGTCGATCAAGCTCAAAAGCTTGACTCTCCGGTGTCCGCCGGACTGGTCGGTGCCGAGCACATCGCCTTCTTGGCGGGTGCGGAGATCCAACTCTGCGAGCGCAAAGCCATCGGTGGTCTCCGCGACGCGACGCAGACGTTCAGCCGAAGGGCTCTCGGCGGGCTGCGCGGTATGGAACAGGCACAGCGCAGCGTGCGCGCCACGGCCGACGCGACCGCGCAGCTGGTGCAGCTGGGAGACACCGAATTTATCGGCTTCGCGCACATACATCACCGTGGCATTGGGCACGTCGATGCCGACTTCGATAACCGTGGTGGAGACCAGCACATCGATGCCGCCGGCGGCGAAGTCGCGCATCACATGATCCTTGGTGGCCGACTCCATTTTTCCGTGCAGCATGCCCACCTCCAGTTCGGGGAAGATCTGGCTGGAGAGCTGCTCATGCATCTCATAGACCCCGCCCTCGCCGTCGATGCGCGGACACACCACGAAGCATTGCCGGCCCTGCTGTACCTCCTCACGGATGCGCTCCCACGCCCGGTTCACCCAAGCGGGCTTGGACTCGGGCACCACCGAGGAGGTGATCGGGCGGCGACCGCCCGGGAGTTCCCGCAGCATGGAGATCGCGAGATCACCGAAGCTCGTCATGGCGATAGTGCGCGGAATGGGGGTGGCCGTCATCACCAGCATGTGCGCCTGCAGGCCATCGCCGCGGGCCAGCCGCAGCTTATCGCGCTGCTCCACACCGAAGCGATGCTGCTCATCGACCACCACGAGCCCGAGGTCGAAGAACTCCACGCCTTCCTGCAAAAGCGCGTGGGTTCCGACCACAATATCGGCCTCGCCCGAGACGATATCGAGCAGCGCTTGGCGCTTGGTGGCCGTCGGCGCCGACCCAGTGAGGCAGGTGATGTGGACTCCGCCTACCCCGCCCATGCCGGCCGCATCCAGCAGCGCCTGCAAAGAGCGGGTGTGCTGCACCGCGAGTACCTCCGTGGGGGCGAGCAAGACGGCTTGGCGGCCGGCATCGACCACCTGCAGCATGCCGAGCAAGGCCAGCACGGTTTTACCGGAGCCCACCTCGCCGAGCAGCAGCCTACTCATCGGCTGGGTTCGGCCGAGATCCTCGCTGATCTCGCGGTGAACCGCCTGCTGGCCGGAAGTGAGACTAAAGGGGAGGCGAGCTACAAGCTGGGCGGCGCGCGACCCCGTAGCGTCGGCGTTGTCCGCAGCAGGACAACTCGGCGCAACTTTCTCCGCATTGTCCACGGTGCGTAGTGCCATCACTAGCGCCAAGGTGAGCGCCTCGTTATATTTCAGCCGCTGGATAAACGGCAGCGGCCCCCGGCTATCGGGTTGGTGAATACCGCGCAGCGCCGCATCAAGGCTGGGCAGCCCGTGCGGGGCAGGCTCGCCGAGGGGATCGGGAATGTGCTCGAGCGTGCCCAGCACGCGATCGACGGCGGCCATGAAACGCCACGAGGTCACGCCTTTGCGCATGGGATAGACCGGCAGGTAGTCCATGGTGGCGAAAAGCTGCTGGATGGCCTCGCCATCGCCATAGGATTTCAGGTCATTCATGTTGCTCACCGGCACCTCGCCGGAGTCCGGGTCCGGCAGCGTGTGGAAGCTGGGATGGCTCAGCTGCGGCCGGCCGCGGTAATACTTCACTTTGCCGGTGAAAATCGCGCGAGTGCCCACTTCGAGGGTGCGGTCGAGCCAGTGGGAGTTAAAGAAGCTGATACCAATGAGTGTGCGCCCATCGGAGACGGTGATGCGGGTCAGCCGCTTCGGCTTCTTCCCCTGCTCGGACGCCAGATAGCGGGAATTGGCCTGCACCACGGTGCCGACGCAGGTCACCACATCGCCTTCTTCCACCGATTCCGCCAGCACATCCGAGCCATAGCGCGACCATGCCCGCGGATAATGCTCCAGCAGGTCGGTGACGGTATACAGCCCCAGTTTCTCCCGAATGACGCGGGCTTCTTTCGCCGGCAGCAGCGAGGATAGTCGCCGCTCGTCCTTCCAGCCCAGCACGGTCTATTCCACCCCGATCTCCGCTGCGTAGTTCATCCCCCGCGCCGGATAGACGCTGAGCTCAATATCGCGCTGCGCCAGCACCTCCTCCTGCAGCAGCGCACTCAGCTGCTCCACACCACTGGCATCGCTGAGCAACACGGTCACGAGTTCGGACTCCGGCCGCAGCAGCCGTTCGCAGGCCGCAGCCACCGCCGCATCCAGGGTGCTGGCGCAGGCGAGTTCTTCGCTTGTCGACGCCGCCCCCGAGCCAGTATGCGCCACGTACTGGTCCTGCTCTGCACTGATATAGCTGGTACGCATCGCGGAGGCGGCCTCGGACATCGCATAGCAGTCCACCACGAGCGGTTGGCGCGGATCGTGCACGGCGATAGCCGCCAACCCCGACACCAGCTGGCTGGTAGGCACCAATTGGATAAACACCCCGCTGGCATGGGCGGCTAGTTCGGTAGAGACCAATTCCCGCTTGGAGAGCATCCCATTGGGCAGCACCGAGACTTCCTTCGCGCCGACTGTAGAGATGGCCTCGCCGATCTTTTTCACCGTGTCCTCCCCCGCGCTCGCTGGCGCCACCACGGTGGCCCCAGACGCCTCATAGAGCTCGGCGAGTTCGCCGTGCGGGCACAGGGCGATGATGATGCGCCGCTGCTGATCCACACGAGCAGATTCCGGCTCCGGTTCGGGCAGGGCCTCGAGATGCAGCTGGGAGACCTCGCCGGCATAGCTATAGGCGGTCTCGATGACGGTGCCGGGCTGCTCGGAGTGAATGTGTATCCGGCCCTGATAGTCCCCGGCGCGGGCGAGCACCAGGCTATCGCCGAGTGGCTGCAGGGCGGCGTAGAGCTCGTCGATGTCCTCGCCCTCGTAGTAGAACATCACCTCGAGGTAGGTGCTACTACGCATCTGCGTAGCGGTACCGCGGTGCGGGGTGATGGCGGAGAGATCCTGCACCGGCACCGTCGGGTCGATCTGCTGGGCGAGCGTCTCGAGGAGCACCACGAGTCCGGCTCCCCCAGCGTCGACGACTCCCGCCTCGCGGAGGACATCGAGCTGCGAGGGCGTGGCATCGAGGGCGCGCTGGGCGGCAGCGGTGGCAGCCAGCACCACCTCTGCCAGATCATTCGAGCCGGTGGCATCGGCGGCCACGGCGGCCGCCCGCAGCACGGTCAATACCGTTCCTTCTACCGGCTCGTTGATGGCCTCATTGACCATGGCCAGCGCGGTGTTGAGGGAGGTGCGCACCATAGTGCCGTCGATGCCGCCGCCGGCTGCGGCCAGTGCCACCGCGCGGAGCACTTGGCTGAGCACCATTCCGGAGTTTCCCCGCGCCCCGCGCACGGAACCCTGGGCGAGGGCTGTGGCGACGTCGTTGACGTCGAGTGGCTGCGGGGAGGCGTCGATAAGCGTCTCGAGATGCGCCAGTGCGGCTTCCATCGTGTGCGCCATATTGGAGCCGGTGTCCGAGTCCGGCACGGGGAACACGTTCAGCGCATTGATCTCCGCCCGGCGCGCCGCGAGCTGCGTGGCGGCGGCGCGTGCCCACGAGTGGAGTTCTGTGGGGCCGAGCGTGGTGGGGGCTGCTGAAGTCATAGTGACACTACAGTCTAGTGTTTCGGCTGGGATGCGTGGGTGGGGTGTGCATCGAGGCTCCAGTCTATGGGCGTGGCACCGAGCTTGCTGAGGATGTCATTGGTGCGGGAGAAGGGCTGGGAGCCGAAAAACCCGCGGGAGGCGGACAGCGGTGAGGGGTGCGGCGAGCAGATACACGGGGTGTCGCCGAGGAAGCGTTGGGTGTTTTGGGCGTCGCGTCCCCACAAGATCGCCACCAGCGGGGTGTCGCGTTCGGCGAGGGCTGTAATAGCGCATTCGGTGACCTCTTCCCAGCCGTGTCCGCGGTGGGAGCCGGCCCGGCCTGGGCTGACGGTGAGTACGCGGTTAAAGAGTGCAACACCTTGTTCGCACCAGGCGCTCAAGTCGCCGTGTTCGGGCGGGGTGATGCCCAGATCGGAGTGGAGTTCGGTGTAGATGTTGTTCAGGCTGCGCGGTAGGGGGCGCACATCGGGTTGGACGGAAAAGGACAGCCCCATGGCATGGCCGGGAGTGGGATAGGGGTCTTGGCCGACGATGAGCACCTTGATCTCGTCGAAGGGATAGCTGAAGGCGCGCAGCACGTCGCTGCCGGCGGGTAGGTAGCCGCGCCCGGCGGCGTTTTCGGCGCGGAGAAACTCTCCCAGCTGGTGGATGGTATCGGCGACGGGGGCGAGCACGGGCGCCCAACTGTCGTGCACGGGCAAGTCGGTGGTGGTCATGGCGGTGCCTTTAGCGTCGTGGTGGATGCGGTTAGCGTCGTGGTGGATGCGGTGTGGATGGGCCGGGCTGGCTTAGGGGCTGTGCCGGTCCGCGGGTCTGCTGGAAAAGGTACTCCAGCCATCGGCAAAGCGGGCGGTCTCGCCATCAACGGTGACGGGATAGGGGGCGCGGCCGCGCACGACTTCGCCGATGACGCGGAATCCGCTCGGTGCTTGGCCGGCGGTGGTGGCGATGATGGCGTGGTCCTCTCCCCCGCCGAGTACCCATTCCCAGGGGTCGCGTTCGAGGAGTTCGGCGGCACGGCGCATAGCGGCGCTCGGCGCGATGGCGGCGCCGAAGAGGTTGATGCCGACGCCCGAGTGATAGGCGATGGCGTGGCAGTCGGTGTAGAGGCTATCGGAGGTATCGGTCATCGCGGTGGCCCCCGTGGCGCGGGCGATCACCCCGCGTTTGGGTTGCAGTTCTGGGGTGCAGTGCGAGCGCACGAGGTGGCGGAACTCCTCCGGAATGTCCTCGGGGCCGAGTTCGGAGAGCAGGGCGAGCCCGGCGGCGGATTCCCCGAGGGCTCCCGAGGCCACAACTTTTTGCCCGACGCGCGCCTTGGACAGCGTGGTGGCGGGCAGATTGCCGCCGAGCTGCCCGGTAGCGGTGATGGAGATAATGAGTTCCTCGGATTCCACCAGATCGCCGCCGACGAGTTCGGCGTTGTGCTTGGCGGCTTCCTCGGCGATACCGTGGGCGAGTTCTTCTACGAAGCTCACCGGGGTGGCGGCGGGGGCGCCGAGTGCCAGCAGCGCGGCGACGGGACGCGCCCCCATGGCTTCGATATCGGCGAAGTTCGCCACGATCGCTTTGCGACCAATATCGTGGGCGCTGGACCAGTCGAGCCGAAAATGCCGGTTGCCCACCAGCATGTCGGTGGTGACCACGGTGCGGGTATTGGGCACGGGGTGGCCGAGCACTGCGGCGTCATCGCCATTGCGGGCCGAGGGCGCGGCGCGCAGGATCGCCGCGATCGCGCCTTTTTCTCCTAGGTCGGCGAGTGTCGGCCCGCCGTAGCGGGTGGGAAAGGTCACGGGCATCGTGTTATGCCACCGTCCTCGTTGTGTGGGTGTTCATCCGTGGCGCCACCTGCACATGCCCGGCGGGCGTGCGGGCGCCGCATTTGATGCTATCCGATGCTCCGCCACAACGGGCTGCGGGTAGAGTTTGTGGCTATGAGCAGCTCCCGTACTGAGACTCCCGCCTCTGATATTCCTCGGCGTCCCATCATTATCGCGCTGGTGCTATCTATTCTTCTCACCATTGCGGTGCTCCTCGGCACTAAATGGCTTTTCGGCGATGGCCGCGATCCCGTAGCGCTGTCTGAATTGCCCTCTGAGCAGGCCGATTCAGCGGAATGCTCGGCGCTTATCGACGCTCTCCCGGAGTCGCTCAACGGCCTGAAAGAGGCGCGTCTGGTGGAACCGGTACCGGCCGGGGCCTTCGCGTGGTCGGGCACCGATAATCAGCGCATCACCTTGCGCTGCGGTGTGCAGCCCCCTGCCCAGTACACCACCTTGGCCCGCACCGAGGATATTGATGGCCGCGAGTGGTTGCGGGTCAAAGACGCCACCACCGGCTCGACCATGCAAACCTGGTATCTCGTGGGCGCTACCCCCACGGTGGCGGTGACCGCCGATGCGCAATCCTTGGGTGATGCCCCCAACCCGGTGGCGGATCTCGACGATGCCTTAGCGCCGATTCAGGGCGAGCGCTTGTCCCCTGCTGCCGCCCCCTTGGCGCAGCTGGACTCCCCCGATGCCGAGAATCCCAGCTGCGCGGCCTATGAGCAGGCGCTGCCGAGCGTGCTAGAGACCTCCTCGGGCACCTACCGTCTGGTTAAGGGCTCGGAGCTGATCGCCGCCGGCTATCCGCAGGATCCGCAGAACACGGTGGCGTGGATGCCGGACGACGATGGCCTGGAGCCGATTGTCACCCGCTGCGGCCTGGCGGAGCCGGCGGGCTATGAGCCCGGCGAGCAGCTGCAGCAGATCAATGACATTCCGTGGTTCAATGACACCCAGTTGGCCAATGGAACGACCCAAGGCGTGTGGTACGCCCTGGGCCGTGATGTAGCTATTGCGGTGGCCATGCCCCAAGCTGTGGGCCAGACCGTGTTTGTGGATATCGGTGACGTCATCGCCGACACCACCGCCACGGTCGCCCGCTAGGCCGGCACCTGTTTTAGGAATCGATTCGGACGTTGAGGCTGGGCTGGATATCGGATTCCGGTACCAGCCCGTACTCCTCTAGCCCCTTGCGCACCAGCTCGGCGCCGTCGATATTGAGCGGCCCGGAGGTCCACAGCGCATAGGGCAGGTTGATGAAGCGCTCCTGCTGCACCGCCTCGAGATCCTTGGTGGCGGGGTTCTTCTTCAGCTGCTCCACCTTTTGCTCGAAGCTCTGGCCGGGATAGTCGACGAAGACAAACACATCGGGCTGGGCATCGGCGAGGGTTTCCCAGCCCACCTCCACCCAAGTGTCATCGAGATCGTCTGTTGCGTAGTCTGCACCGGCAGCGGCCACCATTTCTGCGGGAGCACCCTTCGCGCCGGAGGTAAATACCGCATCGGTGCCAGAGTCGTAGAGGAAGACCACCGGCTTGTTCTCCGCCTGCGGGGCGTTATTCAGCGCCTCGATACGCGCATCCATATCGGCGATCACGTCTTCGGCCTTATCCTCATGCCCAGTGATCGCGCCAACATTGCGCAGATCGCTGCGCACCGCATCCCACGGGTTTTCCACGCCGCGGGCCGTCGAGCCCTCTTGGCGGCAGGCCTCGGTGAGGATATAGGTGGAGATATCGTGCGTGGCTAGGGAGTCGGGGGTGATGTTTTTATCCTCCCCCAGCCCATAGCCCCAGCCGCCGTAGAACACCTGCGGGGAGGCGGCCACGATCTGTTCCAGGGAGGGATACTCCTCGCTGATCTCCTTTAAGTTATTGACCTTCTCGCCATACTTTTCGACGAGCACGTCGCGGTCCCGGTTCAGGCTGGAGACCGCCACTAGCTCATCTTGGGCATCGAGGGCCAGGTTGAGCGCGATGAGATTGCCGTCATTGGCCAAACCGGCGGCCTTTTTCGGAAAGCTCACCTCCTCGCCGCAGTTGGTGACGGTGACCATCTCGCCGGAGTGGTCGGTGGCATCGTTAGGCGCTGCGGGGTTCTCGGCGCTGCCGCCGCCGGAGCAGGCGCTCAGAAGGACTGTGGCGCTGCTCAGGGCGGCGACAAGCGCGAGGCGATAAGGCTGTGACATGTGTGTACGCATCCTATGGGTTAGAGGAATCATAACGGGTGGATACCCCATCGATAACGAGATGAGGGTGGCGCAGCCCCTGCCGCACAATCACCGAATCCACGCCAAAGACTGTGCGCACCCGCGCCGCGTCGAGCACCTCAGTGGGGCTACCGCAGGCAAGAACCTCGCCGTTGTGCAACACCAGGCAGATATCGAAATGCGTGAGCGCGAGGTCTAGGTTGTGGATCGTGGAGATGATTGTTGCGTGCGAGGCGCGCATGAGCTCCAAGACGCTGAGCTGGTGCTCCACGTCGAGGTGATTGGTGGGTTCATCGAGCAGGATCAAACCGGTGTCTTGGGCGAGGGCGCGAGCGATAAACACGCGCTTGCGCTGCCCTCCCGAAAGCTGATTGCAGGTGCGTTCGGCCAGATCGGTCACGCCCACCCGCTGCATCGCCTTCTCGGTGGCCTCGCGGTCCGCAGCCGACGGCGGCCGCCACACCGATTGGTGCGGCAGACGCCCCAACGCCACGGTTTGGCGCACGGTCAGTCCCTCCGGCACGGTTTCTTCCTGGCCGACATAGGCCAGCATCTGGCCCCGCTGTTTCGCGCTCAACGACGCCAGCGGCGTGTCATCGATGCGCACGTGGCCGCGGGAAGGGAGAAAACCCGCGATGCTGCGCAGCAATGTCGTTTTGCCGGCGCCATTAGGGCCGACGATGGCGACCATGGCGCCAGGCTCCACGCTGAGGGTGACGTTGCTGAGAATAGGGGTGGCGTCGATAAGGCAATCCAGCTGCTCGAGATGGAGACTACGCATCAGAGTTCTAGGCCTCCTTAGCGAAGCTATACGAGCTCGACCTGCCCATGATGAACAGGAACAGCGGCGCGCCAATAATGCCGGTGACTACTCCGAGGGGAATTTCCTGCGCGCCTGCGACAACGCGCGAAGCCATATCCACCCAGAGCAAAAACAGCCCGCCACCGAGCATGGCGATGGGCACCAACCTGCGATGCGTTGGACCCACCAGCATGCGTGCCAAGTGCGGCACCACGAGACCGACAAAACCGATCCCGCCGGACACCGCGACGAGCACGCCCACGAGCACCGCTTGGAGAAGGAACAGAGATGCTCGGAGCTTATCGACGTCCACTCCTACGCTTGCGGCCACATCCTCCCCCGATGCCAAGGCATCGAGACGAGGACCGAGGACGAAGAGAATGACAGCGGCCAGAAGCGTCGCCACCACCGGGATGCCTAATTTGATCCACTGCGCCCCTGCGACAGAGCCCAGCATCCAAAACATCACCGATTGCGCGGCGCGCGGATCGGGACCGATGAACACGAGAAAGCTGGCGAGGGCTGAAAAGGCGCTCGCGAGCACGACACCGGTAAGGATCAGCCGCAAGGGGGTGATGCCTCCCTGGGCGTAGGTGATTCCATACACCGCCATCGTGGCCACGAGCGCACCAATCAGCGCCCCGCCAGAAAGTGCCCACACCCCTAATGAGGAGAAAATGCCTAGAGTAATAACGGCTGTCGCGCCGACGCTAGCGCCGGAGGACACGCCCAACAGATAGGGATCAGCCAGAGGGTTACGCACCAGAGTCTGCATGGCCACACCGGCCAGCGCGAGCCCAGCGCCGACGATGAGAGCAAGCAGGCCTCGCGGCGTCCGCAGCTGCCACACAATGGTCTCCACCGACTGCTCCGGCACCGTGGCCGAAGACAGGCCCAGCTTCGACTGCATCACAGCAGCCACATCACCGAGCGGGATGGTGACCGATCCCACCGCTACCGAGGCAACGGCTGAGACCGCAATGAGCAGCACAAGCACGGCCACGAGGGCCGTGTAGCTGCGTCGAAAAATCGACACGCCAGCAACAATCCTTCACTGCTAGGCGACCTTAGGAAAACGAGATACTCGCATCCCCACGCGAGGCCGAAAACCTAGCCATCAAGTGGTTCACACTTTCTTTCAGCTGCCTTTAACGTTGGCCGAGGGCAGGCATTCGGACTTGTCCACATATCCTCGCTGTGAAAGCGAAGCGCGGCTTACCGTTGCGCGTCAGCTCTGGAGTTGCACCAGATTCCCCTGCGGGCTCGACCCAGCAGCGCTTTGTATTTTACACCGCGGATGGATGGCTGCGAATAAGCGTCGATAAGCGCCGCAGCTAGCGGCGAGAAAGCGCCTGCTGGACCACAATATCTAGCAGCTCAGCGTAGGGCACGCCGGAGGCCTCGAATACCTTGGGATACATCGAGATCGGGGTAAAGCCGGGCATGGTGTTGATCTCGTTGAGCACCGGGCCGGAGTCGGTGACGAAGAAATCGACGCGCGCCAAGCCCGTGCAGTTCAGGGCGTGGAAGGTTTCCACAGCCAGCGACTGGATCAGCTCCGTGGTCTCCTCGGCGAGCGGCGCCGGGATCGCGGCAGAGACCACATTGTCGAGGTATTTGGTGTCGAAGTCGTAGAAGCCCTCATCGCCGTCCTCGGTGCCGATGAGCTGCGCCGGCACCGAAGCCACCACCTCGCCCGAGGGGTACTGCAGCACGCCGCACTCCACCTCGGCGCCGCGGATTTCCGCCTCCACGATCACCTTCTCGTCATAGGCCACCGCCGCCTCATAGGCCGCGGGGAACTCCTCCCAAGACTCCACCTTGGAAATACCGATCGAGGAACCGCCGCGAGCCGGCTTGACGAATACCGGCAACCCCAGCAGCTCCTTTTCTGCCTCGCTGAGCTCGCCGCGCTGCCGCAGCACCACCTCGCGCCCCACGGGCAGCCCCGAGGCGCTCATGAGTTTCTTGGTGTATTCCTTATCCATCCCGGCCGCCGAGGCCAGCACCCCAGCACCCACATAGGGCACCCCGGAGAGCTCGAACAGACCCTGGATGGTGCCATCCTCACCGAATTTGCCGTGCAGCACCGGCACGATCACATCCACGCGATCATAGAGCTGCCCGGCGCGCTCGCCGCTGCTATAGCGGAACTCGCCGCGCCGGTTGGGATCCACCGAGAGCTGAACCTCCTCGGTGTGTTCCACCACGGGTAACTCGCGGCCGTCGGCGCGGAGCTGCTGCGGATCGGATTGCCCCACCACCCAGGTGCCTTCGAGGGTGATGCCCACCGGCACCACCCGGTAGGTCTCAGCATCGAGGTGGCTCATCACCGCCGAGGCCGAGATACAGGAAATCGAGTGCTCGGAGCTGCGGCCGCCATAGACGACGGCAACAGAGGTACGGGTGTCAGTGGCATCGCTGGCAAAAGAGGTGGGAGCAGTCATCTCGGTCTTTCATATCTCGGCTGTAGTGACGGGCTGTCTTATGGACAGTAGTGCGGGACTGTGGGTATGGGCTGTGTTGCGGGGCTGTCCGCCTGCTGCGGCGCAGGCACGCGGCATTGCACCACACCTCGGCGAGCGGGGTGGGTGCCGAACCGCTGCGATTGTACTACTCGGACTTCTTCGAACGCCCCATCAGCGCACCCACCATGGTGTCCACATCCATTCCCTCGTGGCACACCAGGTACACGGCGTGCGTGATAGGCATGTCTACCCCGTGCCGCTCGGCGAGGCGGAACACCGACTCCGAGGAGGTCACGCCCTCAGCCACCTGCCCCGAGGTGGCGTGGGTGGCCTGCTCAAGCGAATCGCCCCGGCCGAGGCGGGCGCCGAAGCTGCGGTTGCGCGACAGCGGCGAGCTGCAGGTGGCGACCAGATCGCCCAATCCTGCCAATCCGGCGAAGGTGCGGCTATCGGCGCCGACCGCCACGCCCAGCCGGGCGATCTCGGCGAGGCCACGGGTGATCAAGCTCGCGGTGGTGTTCTCCCCCAGCCCTTTGCCATTGGCCATACCGCAGGCCAGGGCAATGACGTTTTTGCACGCCCCGCCGAGCTCAGTGCCGATGACATCGGTATTGGTATAGGGCCGGAAATAGGGCGCCGAGCAGGCCGCCTGGGCGTATTTGGCGTTGTCCTCGTTAGTGCAGGCGATCACGGTGGCGGCGGGCTGTTCCATGGCCACCTCGCGGGCCAGGTTGGGCCCTGAGAGCACGGCGATGCGCTCCGGTTCGATGCGTCCAGCCTCGGCGATCACTTCGCTCATCCGCATCAAGCTGCCGTGTTCCACACCCTTGGCGAGGCTGATCACGATCGCCTCCCGCGGGATGAGCTCGACCCACTGCTCCACATTGGCGCGCAGCGTCTGGGAGGGAACGCCCAAGACCACGATGTCGGCGCCAGCGAGGGCGTGGGCGGCATCGGCCGTGGCGGTCACGGACTGGGGCACGCTAAGCCCGGGCAGGTAGTCGAGGTTCTCGCGCATGATCTGTATGGATTTCGCCACCGATTCCCGGCGCGCCCAGAGGCGCACGGTGGCTCCGGCATCGGCGAATACCTTGGCTAGGGTGGTGCCCCAGCTTCCTGCGCCCATCACTGTCACGTTGACCATGAACCCTGTTGTGTCCTTCCCGAGGTATCTGCTCGTTGCGGTGGTAGCTGCTCGTTGTTGTAGCTGCACTGTGTCGAAGCGGCGCGCAGAGTGGAGTCGCCGCAGACAGTGCTGCATCTGTGTGCGAGTCTACCGAGCATTACCCAGCGGCCGTGGACAGTACACTGTGGCGGTATGTCTACTCCTGTGTTGCGCGCCGAGTTTGCCGAGAACTTCCCCGATCTCTGCCTTGAGTGGCAGGCAGCTGATTATCCCGATGCCTCGCTGCTGCAACTCAATGAGCCTCTCGCGGCGGAGCTGGGGTTGGATCCGCAGTGGCTGCGCACGGATGCGGGGCTGGATTTTCTGTGCGGCCGGGCTAGCGGCTGCTATACCCAGCCGGTGGCCCAGGGCTATGCGGGCCACCAGTTTGGCCAGTTCAATCCGCAGTTGGGCGATGGCCGCGCCCTGCTGCTCGGCGAGCTCGACACACCTGGTGGGCTGGTGGATCTTCACCTCAAGGGCTCGGGGCCCACACCTTTTTCGCGGGGCGCGGATGGGTATGGGGCGCGCGGGCCGATGCTGCGGGAGTATCTGATCTCCGAGGCGATGCACGCTCTCGGCATCCCGACCACGCGGGTGCTGGCGGTGATTGATACCGGCCGCAGCGTGCTGCGTAGTGGCCCTGAGCGCGGGGCGATGATTGTGCGGGCGGCCAGTTCCCATATTCGCGTGGGCACCTTCCAGATGGCGACGGTCCTTGGCGCCGAGGATGTTTCCGCCCAGCTGGTCGAGTATTGCCTCCAGCGGCATTATCCCGAGTATGCCGGCGGCGGGGCGCTGGCCTTGCTCGAGCAGGTGATGAACACCCAGATGCACACCGTGGCGCAGTGGATGGGCGTGGGCTTTATCCACGGGGTGATGAACACCGATAACACCACGATCAGTGGCGAGACGATCGATTACGGCCCCTGTGCTTTTCTCGACGCCCACGCCACGGATGCGTGTTTCTCCAGCATCGACACCACCGGCCGCTACCGCTACAGCCAGCAGCCGGCGATCCTCGGCTGGAATATGGCCCGCTTCGGTGAGGTGCTGCTGCCGCTTATCGACGCCGACCCGCAGGCCGCCATCGCCCAAGCCCAAGAGGTCCTGAGCAGCCAGGGCAGTCGCTTCGACGCCATCGCCACCGAAATGTGGGCCGCCAAGCTCGGTATCAGCGGCCGGCCACAGGCGCCGCAGGTGGTCTCCCTTGCCCTGGATTATCTGCGCCGCGAGCAGCCGGATCACACCACGTTTTTCGCCTCCCTCGAGGACTACGCAGCAGAGCAGACCCATCCTCTGTGGCAGGCGTGGCGGGACTGCGAGCCGGATCCGCAGCGGAATAATCCGGTGGTCATTCCCCGCAACCACGAGGTGGAACGCGCCCTCAGCGCGGCCGTTCAGGATGATTGGCAGCCGTGGGATGCACTCCTGCACGCGCTGCGCCACCCCTTCGATGCCGACGCCGCCTATCCGGAGCTGCTCAAGCCGGCAGCTGCGGAATGGACGGAGACTTTCACCACCTTCTGCGGCACCTAAGACCGCCGTCCTACAATTGCAGCTATGGCTTCTCACGCGCAGGAAACTGATAAAGACCGCAAGAACAACGTGCTTGTCACGGGTCGGCTGCAAAAAATTCCTTCTAATCCCTGCAAGGACATCACCCGCCCGACCCTTGCTGCGGGCGCGGTGCTGTGGCGCGGCGATCGTTCCCGCCCCGAGGAGATCGAGGTGGCGGTGATTCACCGCCCCCGCTATGACGACTGGTCTTTGGCGAAGGGCAAGCTGGATCCGGGTGAGTCCCTGCCGGTGACTGCCGCCCGTGAGATCGAGGAAGAAACCGGCTACGAGGTCCGCCTGGACAAGCTCATCGGCAAGGTCAGCTACCCGGTGCACAAGCGCACCAAGGTGGTCTATTACTGGCTGGCCGAGGTCATCGGCGGCGAGTTCAGCGCCAACGATGAGGTGGACACGCTGCGCTGGCTGCCCATTGACGACGCCGCCTCGCTGCTGTCCTACCAGCTGGATGTGGATGTCTTGCGCAAGGCCGAGAAACGACTGCGCCTTGCCCCGGATACCCGCGTCATTCTGCTGCGCCACGCCAAGGCCTATCAGCGGAAGAATTGGCAGGGCGATGACTCTATCCGGCCTTTGGATAAGAAAGGGCGTCGACAAGCGGAAATGCTGGTGCCTTTGCTCAGCGCTTTCCGCCCCGAGCAGCTGTATTCCGCCGAACCTGATCGCTGCCAGGACACTATTGCCCCGCTGGCCGATGAGCTGGGCATGGATGTCACCGTCAATGAGCTCTTCGGCGACAATGCCTGGCTTTCGCAGATGACAAACTGCCACAGCGCCATCTCGGAGCTGTCCCGCAGCGGCACGATTTCGGTGGTGTGCTCCCAGGGGATCTGGATTCCCGATGTGGTGGCGTGGGCCGCGGCCCGCGGTCAGCTGCCGATCGATGAGATTAAGGCGAAGAAGGGCTCGATGTGGATGCTGGACTTCCGCGACGGGCAATTGGTGGGCGCGGACTATCTCGCCAGTGCCCTGCCGGTGAAATAGCCGGCTTATCGCCCGCATACGCCATACAACCCCGCCGAGGTGGATAACACCATGGCGGGGTCGTGTGCTGCGCGGGGCGCGGGCGCTTACTCGCGGCGGCGGGCTTAGAAGACCCGCGGCATGAAGGGCTTGCGCTGGGCCTCGAAACGCTTGATGGCGTCTTCATCGCGCAGGGTGAGGCTGATATCGTCGAGCCCCTCGATCAGCCGCCAGCGGGTGTAGTCATCTACCTCGAAAGGCAGGATGTGTTCGCCGGCGGTGACGGTGCGGTCGACGAGATTGACCGTCAGTTTCAGGCCCGGGGTCTGCTCCATCAGCTTCCACAACAGCTCGATATCGCTGTGCTCCATCTGCGCGGCCAGCAGCCCGGCCTTACCGGCGTTGCCGCGGAAAATATCGGCGAAACGCGGGGAAAATACCACCCGGAAACCATAGTCCATGAGCGCCCACACGGCGTGCTCACGGGAGGAGCCGGTGCCGAAGTCCTCGCCGGCGACCAAAACCGAGCCTGCTGCGTAGTCCTCTTGGTTGAGCACGAACTCGGGGTCGCGTCGCCACGCGGCGAACAGCCCGTCCTCGAAGCCGGTGCGGCTGACCCGCTTGAGGTAGACGGCGGGGATGATCTGGTCGGTGTCCACGTTCGACCGCTTCAGCGGCACGCCGACACCAGTGTGAGTGTGAAACTTCTCCATTGTTGTTCTCTTCTCCTACTGCGACGGTGCTTAGAGGTCTGCGGGCGATGCCAGGGTGCCGGCCACCGCGGAGGCGGCGGCCACTGCGGGCGAGACCAAGTGGGTGCGACCGCCCTTGCCTTGGCGTCCCTCGAAGTTGCGGTTCGAGGTGGAGGCGCAGCGCTGACCGGGCGAGAGCTGGTCGGGGTTCATGCCCAAACACATCGAGCAGCCGGGCTGGCGCCACTCGGCACCGGCGGCGGTGATGATCTTATCCAGGCCCTCGGCCTCGGCCTGTTCCCGCACCCGCTGGGAGCCGGGCACCGTGAGCATGCGAACATTCTCGGCCACGCGGCGACCCTTGAGCACCTCAGCGACCGCCCGCAGATCCTCAATGCGGCCATTGGTGCAGGAGCCGACGAAGACGGTATCGATTGTCACCTCGCGCAGCGGCTGGCCGGGAATCAAGCCCATATAGTGGATGGCCTTCTCCGCGGCCGAGCGCTCGTTTTCGTCGCTGATCTCCTCCGGGTTGGGCACGCACTCGGCCAGCGGCAAACCCTGGCCCGGGTTGGTGCCCCAGGTGACGAAGGGAGTGAGGGCATCGCCGTCGATGGTGACGACCTTGTCATAGCTGGCGCCCTCATCGGTGCGCAGGCTGGACCAGTATTCGACGGCCTGATCCCACAGCTCGCCCTCGGGCGCGTACTGCCGGCCCTTGATGTAGTCGAAGGTGGTCTGGTCGGGGGCGATCATGCCGGCACGAGCACCCGCCTCAATCGACATATTGCAGATGGTCATGCGCTCTTCCATCGACAGCTTCTCGATGGCCTCGCCGCAATATTCAATAATGTGGCCCTGGCCGCCGCCGGTGCCGATCTGCGCGATGATCGCAAGAATCAGGTCCTTGGCGGTCACGCCCTCGCCGAGAGTGCCGGTGACATTAACGGCCATGGTCTTAAAGGGCTTCAGCGGCAGCGTCTGGGTGGCCATCACATGCTCCACCTCAGAGGTGCCGATACCGAAGGCGATCGCACCGAAGGCGCCGTGGGTGGAGGTGTGCGAATCGCCGCACACCACCGTCATACCGGGCTGGGTGAGACCCAGCTGCGGCCCCACCACGTGGACGATGCCCTGTTCTTGATCCGCCATGGGGTGCAGCCGCACGCCGAACTCCTCGGCGTTGGTGCGTAGTGTCTCCACCTGGGTGCGCGAGATTTCGTCCTTAATCTCCAGGATGGAACCGGTAGTGATGCCCTCGGTAGGGACGTTGTGGTCCTCGGTGGCCAGGGTGAGATCGGGGCGGCGCAAGGAGCGCCCCGCCAGCCGCAAACCGTCGAACGCCTGCGGGGAGGTGACCTCGTGAAGAAGCTGTAGATCGATGTAGATGAGATCGGGTTTGCCTTCTTCACCATGGGTCACGATGTGGTCGTGCCACACCTTTTCCGCCAGCGTTTTGGGGCTGGTCATATGATCACCGTTACCTTTCACTATGGTGCCTGCCGCAGCAGAACGGTCGTGTCTGCGTATGCCGCGGCGCGACTGGATGCACGGACGAGGGTTGTCCTCGGCATGTTCTGGCTGCGCATCTCATGCTCAACGTGGGGCTGGCACGCTGGGTCTGGGCGGTGTGTCAGGACACCCTGCTCAGCTCCAACCAGAAACTAGCCTCTCACGATATGGGATGATAATATCGTGTCATGGGAAAGTTTAACTCACTTGATGGGCAACAGTCCAGCGGAATCAAAGTACTGGACCGCACAGTACTTATCTTGAACACCGTCGCGAATTCGCCCCAATCCCTCAGCGAGCTGTGCGAACGCACCCAGCTTCCCCGCGCCACGGCACACCGGCTTGCCACCGCCTTAGAAATGCACGATCTTCTAAGCCGCACCTCCGATGGCAAATGGTCCATCGGCTCCGCATTGCGCGCGCTCGGTGCCTCGAGCTCGGACAAGCTTATCGACGCCGCCGTGCCCATCATGGCCAACCTGATGGAGACTACGCAGGAGTCCGTGCAACTATATCGCCTCAACGGAACGATGCGTACCTGCGTGGCCGCCCAAGAGCCCTCCTCGGGACTGCAAAACACCGTGCCCGTGGGCTTTCGCATGCCACTGACCGCAGGCTCGGCCGCGCGCGTCTTCGTGGCCTATGCCCCACCGCATCTGCGCGACACCATTCTGCGCGATGCCCACTTCACCACCACCGACTTGGAGCAGGTGCGCGCCCAAGGCTACGCAGACTCGGTCTCCGAGCGCGAGGTCGGACTTGCCAGCGTCTCCGCGCCCATCTTCGATGCCAATGGCGAACTCCTCGCCGTGCTATCGGTCTCCGGCCCCGCCGAGCGGCTTGGTCCTAACCCCGGGGCACGGCACGGGCAGGCCTTACTCGAGGCCTCCCGCCAGCTCAGCGGCACCGCCTAAACACCGGCGACTGTCATAGCCCGCAGATGGCACAGCCGGCGGATGCCGGCATACGAAAACACCTCCTCCTTGAGCTATCTTCGGAAAAGACATCTCTCAGGAGGAGGTGTGCGCGTTGTACATCGCGCACACGGGCTGGACGAATGAGAATAGGCCGAAAATCTAGCTGCTGGCAGCACTGCGCATTTTCTCACACGAGCGCTAACTGTCAGTTGTGTCCAAACCTATAATCCTCGAATAATCGCTGCCTAGTATAATTGCCGCCTAAATAGTCTAACGTGGCGCTCCAAGCAATTTTGCCGCGAAATAGCAAAAGCGACCCAAAACCTAAAACCACGAAAATCAAGTAACTTAACCAAAACTAGGCGTTATGTGAAGCTTCAATATCACCTTAGAGCCGCTTAGCCTATCGATACGCCAACGAAATTTTACGGGCCAAAGTCGGAACAAAGGAGAACTCAAACACTATATCCGCCGCTCAATATCGGAATAAAATAACAATGCCGTATGTTAAAAGTCCGCGCGCCATTATGTGGAACGGGATCGGCGCCCCAAAACTGCGAACGTCTAAGATCCGGCGTCGTTGACATTAATTCCCATCATCATGTTATAATGATTAATTTGCCCGGTAGCGTCAAATATATCTCTAAACACTCTAAAGTGCACGGAGCTGTCAAGATTAGTTTGAGCGCTATCTAAATCCCACCGAATCTGATGGGAACCGTCATTGACCCACGATAGAAGCGATTTAGCTGCGAGCTGGAGATCAACGCCAAGTTTATCGATAAGATCACCGTCCGGACCTCCGATAAGTCTGAAATAGACCTCAAGAATTCGACGCATTGAATTTTGAACACCGGCGCTTACTACTTTTTTCGATTCGGCCTCACGAATATCTCGCCAAAGCAATTCATACGTAGACTCAATTTGGTTTTCTGGGCTGGTATTTATTTGGGAAGTGCCGTCTTCCGCCTTTCGTATAAATGAAAATAGCCTACGCTTAGGATCCGGCACCTTCTTCCGGGGCCCCTCGTATATAACCTCCTGATAAAAATAAGCATTATGCGTGAGGACGAAGAGCTTATCAAGATAATTTGTTTGTTCCTCACTCTTGCAGGCAAAGTCTCTACAGAGGTGACTAATGGCGCTCAAACTCTGGGAATCGAGACTCGATATAGGATCATCAAGCACGACCCAAAACTTCGTATCGCTGGAACGATCAGCAATTCTATCGCTAATACGTTGAAAAAAATACAAAAAGGAGATCAGGGTCTTCTCCCCTTCGCTGAGTCTGCTAGCGCAACTTCCATCGTCCCGCTCAATACGATACTTGCTGCCATTGTCGATTAATGCTAGATGGAAACTCGTAAAACCTAACGATCTTAAATTTTGATTAATTTCGTTTTTAACATCCACGGCCGACGTCAACCGGCTTTTGCAGTTCTCGTATTCATAACGAAGATGATTAAGCTGCTTTTTAGCCTCTTCAATTTTGTCCCCAAGATTTTCGATTGCTTTATTAGGTCCCTCAACCCTTCCGCTATAACGTATGCATGCTGATGATACCTCTTTTTTTCCCAGAAAGTATAGCCAGATATCTTCTTTAAGAGTTAGTAGTGCACCTTTCGTATTTTCGATGTCTCGATTATATTCTTGGATTTGTTCATTTATCCTTTGACGCTCTTGTTCCAGTATCTTTACGGACTGCGGGAATTCTATTTTTACTGCCTTAGACATGTCAGCCGACTTTTCGGCGAGCAGCCTCAGATTTTCTTCAACCTCAGCCCTAGCCTGAAGCGATATTTTCTCGAAAGAACTGATATCAGCTACTTCAACGCCCTTGACGCTACGGACATAATCGTCTAGCGTTTCGAGATATGTGTTGAGGCTATTTCTTAGTGAATTGACCGCCCCCTTCGCTGATTCGTACTCGCGATCGAATAGTTTGCGGATTTCAGCTTCGAGATTCTCGTCTACCCCTTGTTGGCAAAAAGGACACACACCGCCCGAATGCCCGAGATAGTCTATTCCTTCTCTAACCCATTCTGTATTCTTCAGCTCTTTTATTAAGGAACTTAGCCGATTTGAGCTATCCTCAGACAATGGCTTTGCCAGAAGTTCTTCTGTAACTTTAGGTATTTCAGGGACAGCAGGTAGATCGGCGAGAAGCGCTACCTTTCTCGAAGTATTTGTGTTATTAAGCCGATCGAGCTTTTCTAGAAGTAGTTTTTCCGCTTCAGGGTCGTTCTGATCATCCTCAAGAGATAAGCGGTTGAATCTACTTATCGTTTCGTTGGAAAATTTCTCTTTGTTATTGAGAAAACCCTTAAAAGCATGCCGCTGGAGGGCATCAGGTAGATTTCTTTTACTTTTCCAAAGTTTGTATATTAATTCCTTTGTAGCCTCTTCGATTTCGTATTCCTTTTTGCTAAAACTAATTTCTAGACTACGCACTTTCCGCTGAGTTAATGCAATTTCTCCCTCATTAACCTCATCACCCTCTAACCTTATCAATGCTTCTTGTACTTCTGTTGAGCCCGCGCGAACAGTAAAGACTCCTTCAATTTCGGCGTCGGGACTAATAAAATTATCTATATATTGTTGGTCGAACAACTCGACGGAAACTGATGCCCCTGGTTCAACAGGCTCAACTTTCTGTAACTCTCTTGCGATACTAGACTTGCCAGATCCGTTTGGGCCGTATATGAAATTCGACTGAGCTATAGGTAGTTCTATTGTCTCCTCTTTAAAGCATGGAATTCTCGTTAGTTCGATCTTCTCGAGTTTCATATTATCTACTAACCTTCCTTTATCTGTTCGCTACTATCCGTCAACAGTCCGTACGACGGGTTCAACACCTAAATGTCCTCTGGTTTTAGTGAGACCAGCAATTATAAGTTCAAAATCGTCACCTCAGGTGTCTGCTTCTTTCAGTAACGCTAACAGCTGGTCTGTAAACCCGCCACTGAAATCGCTCAGAGCACCCCCAAACGCAGGAGCAATCGACGTCGCGGCATCCGTAGCACACATGTCCGGAGCGCGGCCTCGAACAGCATTCCACTTGGTGCCTCCCGTTCGGTTCGCCCCGCACTCAGGCCCGCCTAATGCTCGCCGCGGGTTTCCGCCGATATTTTTTCTTTAAACTGCAAGGTAGTGGTAGCCGGTAATGGGCCCGGGGATTATTTTACCTAATAATACTGCCATTTGGTTTGACTCTGATCGGCTCAACCGACCCCTCGGTAAAAGGAGAATATTCACGAAATTCGTGCCTACGCTTACGCAGCCTCCGTTGCGCTTTGGCACACCACGAGATGAGGAGAGTCCTCTGTGCTTATCTTCTCACGATGGGCTACTACTCACGCTCATCGAAACCAACGGATATTTTAGCGAGCAGCGTTACTACTAAAGGCCATGATATCGACGAGGTCCTCCTTAAACGGGCCGTCAACCATCAGGCGTGTTCGGCGTAATATAAATTCTTATGAGACAACTATGACGGCTATCTGACCTTCGGAAGTTGACTTCTATTTGGATAGCCGTGCCGAAGCTTTGGAATCTTTGCACCACGCTCTAATCCGCATGTAAGCTCTTCCCGGTCCCGTTACTCACTAAGATCGTCCTAGCCGAACGGCCTACGAAGATAAGGCGGTTCTGGTCGCAATCCGCCGCATCGAATTTTCTTTAAAGAGCGCCATAGGTAGAAACAGCATTCTAAGAGAAACGCAATGCGCTACCCTCGCCCTTCACGACAAAACAACTTTTGAGCAATGCGAAAGTTACGATTAGTTTTTCATCGCATCTTGCATATGATCAATTGGGTTTCCGGGTTCCTATGAAATTAATTATACCTCTACGGAGCGATAGAGTTTCACATCTTTGCTGGCGTGCCAGCCATGTCTGCTATAATGGTTGCAAATTTTGCGGCACGAACGTATGCAATTGCTGCAGGGGTTCGTCGAAATTCTATCCTCGTGATCGAATTCGTCGATTCGAAAGCCCGCAGTGTTTATCTTTATCTAGCTCGACACCATCAGCAAAATTAGAGAAGGAGTCCTCCACCGATGAGCGACTATTAACCTAGCGACACCCGACCAAAGGAGGACGTCATACCCAACGTGGACTGCTACCTGGCCGTAGCTGTCCTAATAGAAGCTTCCACGGCTTAACCAAGTAACTGGTCACCGATAGAAAGCTTCCCCATGGTAGGGTTCACCCCTGACCCGATCTTCTGGTCGATCCCGATATTTAAATCCGATAAAAATGTGCGCGACCAATCGCATCCTAGTGTCGGGCTACCCCTAGCAACGATTCATTGGCCGAAAATCAAACGAGACAGCCAGTAAGTCTTTACTGACTGTCCCGTTTCGTTTCAAATGTGGCCTGTATCCACACTGTTGTACCCCGTACGGGATTTGAACCCGTGTTACCGGCGTGAGAGGCCGGCGTCCTAGGCCGCTAGACGAACGGGGCCTTGGATCGCTTCGAACTGCTCGTTCGTTGCCTGCATAAAGTTACACGACGGGTACTAAGAAATAGAAATCGCCGCCCTCAGCTGCGGAAATAGGCGTTGAGGGCGGCGTCGATAAGGCGTGGGGTGCACACGCACACGCGGGGCGTCTTCGGCGGTAAGTGAAGACGCCCCGCGCTGAACAATAATGTGAAAACCGATCCATGAACGCTCGGAGCCTGCGCGACTGCGCGTTCACGCTAACGACGAAGGTGCGGAAGTGTCGTGACCCCGGTGTCGTGCTCTCACCGTGGGCCCGTCCGCTGTCTCTGCATCAGAGTCAGGTGTCGAGGTGATCTATGCGCAATCCGTAGACTATCGAGGAGGTCTCGGTGAACAGAGTCACGATAAACATTCACCTTCGCTTAGCTCTACCCTCGCGCATCCCTAGCGCGGAGAGGGATTAGATTATGGCAATGCTCGCTACGAAGGGGACGTGCGACGCTGTTACTAGAAAAGACGCTGCTTCAGCCATCCACTCTCCTTTGCTGACATAAAATTGCTCTGAACAGGTATGCGATATATCGCCGAGAATCTCACCCGATGCGCGCCGTAGCGGTGGCGACCCGCTGCGACTTAGACAACCCCGTCCTAGGCGCTGGTGGTTATCTCAAAAAACCCGTGTGAACTTCTCACCCCTCACTCTAGACCTCCAGCGACAGCGGGGGAAGAGATTCGCTATTTTTCTTTCCCCACTATTCCGCTTGTACCCCATATCGCCACCCCTGCTTCATGTGGGGGGAACGGGTACACCGGCACTCGTTTTAAGGAGCACCTTAATTTTCCCACCCGCTGAGCTGGGGTAGCGTGAGGCTCATGAGTGGTTTTGATACGTCCCGCTTCCCCTGTTCGCGGCGCAGCTTCCTCAAAGGAGTCGCCGCGGCGACCGCCGCTACCGCCTCCGGCGCCTTGCTCGCTGCCTGCGGCAGCTCTGAGACCGCCGCACAGGTGGATTCCGCATCCGTACCGGTGGGAGGCGCCGTCTTCGTCGAGGGCTGGGTTGTTGCCCAACCACAAGAGGGAGTGTTTACCGCCTACTCCGCCACCTGCCCTCACGCCCAGGGCCCCATCGATCACCTCGAGGACGTCGATGGCGAACAGGTGGCCGTCTGCTCCAAGCACATGTCGAAATTCAGCCTGGCCGATGGCTCGGTCATCGAAGGCCCCTCGCGGGATCCGATGGTGCCGGCCACGATCGACAAAGCCGGCAACGAACTGACCGTCTCCTAAAGATCCAGCGCCACACTGGGTGCGAGAGGTACACTTCTCGCGCTTCGAGGGGGCATTCACCTCCGCTTTTCCGCGCCACCCTCTATGGGGGATGAGGCGAGCGCCACGGCGGAGGCTGGTTTAGGCTCCCTCTATGCACCACCCTGATATCGACTCCACGTCATCTGCTACTACGCATCAGCCCGCGCCCTCGCGCACGGAGCGCCTTGATTCTCTTCCCGTGACCAGAAAACACGCCCAAATTTTGGGCGGCTCTGGGATCGGATGGGCGCTCGACGCGATGGACGTCGGGCTTATTTCTTTTATCATGGCGGCCCTCACCGCCCATTGGGGCTTGAGCCATACCGAAACATCGCTATTGGGATCCATCGGCTTTGTGGGGATGGCGATCGGTGCCACCTTCGGTGGTTTGCTCGCCGATAAATTTGGGCGCCGCTCCGTATTCACCCTCACCTTGCTGGTGTATGGCATCGCCACCGGTGCCTCCGCGCTTGCTGGCAGCCTCGCGGTCTTACTCGTGTTCCGTTTCATCGTCGGCCTGGGGCTCGGCGCCGAGCTACCTGTGGCTTCCACCTTTGTCTCTGAGTTCGCTCCGCGGCGCATCCGTGGCCGCATGGTGGTCATCCTCGAGGCCTTCTGGGCGCTGGGCTGGATCCTCGCCGCCTGTATTGGCGCATTCGTGGTGGCCGCCGACGATAACGGCTGGCGTTGGGCTCTCGCTTTGGGCTGTATCCCCACCGTGTATGCGCTCGTCGTTCGTTTTGGCATGCCGGAATCCGTCCGCTACCTCGAGGCCACGAACCGCCACGAGGAGGCCGAGAAGGTCGTCCGTTCCTTTGAAGAGTCCCCGGCTCTCGGACGCCAGCCGCAGCACGACCGCGCAGTGGCGGCAATGGAACCCGAGGTGGCGAACGCCCACTCTATTTGGGCATCGCCGCTGCGGCGTCGCACCGCAGCCTTGTGGACGGTGTGGCTGTGCATCAACCTCGCCTACTACGGGGCGTTTATCTGGATTCCCTCGATTTTGCACGAGCAGGGTTTCACCCTCGTGAAATCCTTCACCTTCACGCTCATCATCACGTTGGCGCAGCTGCCCGGCTATGCCGCGGCCGCCTATCTGATTGAGCGTTGGGGCCGCCGCTTGACCCTCGCGGTCTTTCTTGCCGGTAGTGCCACCGCGGCGCTGAGCTATGGTTTGAGCTCGGCGGAGTGGCAGATTATTGCCTCCGGCTGCTTCCTCAGCTTCTTCAACCTCGGCGCATGGGGTGCGCTCTATGCCATTGGGCCGGAGCTCTACCCCACTGCCCTGCGCGCCACCGGCACCGGTGCGGCCGCTGGTTTCGGCCGTATCGCTTCTATCGCCGCCCCGCTGATCGTTCCGCCCCTGCTCGCCTCCGGCGGGCAAATCATGCTCTTTACCGTCTTCGGTATGGCGTTTGCGCTCGCCGCAGCCGCAGCCTTAACGTTGCCGGAAAATACCAACGTGGCACTGGATTAGCCGCAGCACCGCCGCTCTCACAGCACGTGAGAGGACGGGGCGTATATACGACAAGAAGGGGCGCCGAGTGCGCCCCTTCTTCTTGTTATGCGCCATAGAGAGCTCGCGACAAAGCAACAACCTCCCCTTCGCTTCCACCGAAGTGAAAATGAAGAGGAGGTTGTATGTTGTACCCCGTACGGGATTTGAACCCGTGTTACCGGCGTGAGAGGCCGGCGTCCTAGGCCGCTAGACGAACGGGGCTTAGGAACCAGCATGAAGCGTACTTCATACTGAAGCTGGCCTACCAGGACTCGAACCTAGAATGACGGTACCAGAAACCGTTGTGTTGCCAATTACACCATAGGCCATTGCGCTCAGCTGCTGATTGTTATCAGCTCCTGCTGTGCAACGAGGAATACTATAACCATGACGGCTCTCATTGCACAAACCAGCAGCTCAGGCGGATTTTTAGAGCTTTATTGAGGCGCCAATTGCGTTAGTTGGCGCTCTCCTCGCTCCACGGGGTACGCGCCCGGGCAGCGCGCAGGCGGGCCAGGGTGGAGTCCTTGCCCACCAGCTCCATGGACTCAAACAGCGGCGGCGAGACCTGGGCGCCGGTAAGCGCCACGCGCAGGGCGCCATAGGCCTTACGTGGCTTGAGCTCCAGCTCTTCAATCAGACGAGAGCTCAGGGCCGACTCGATCTGTGCAGTGCTCCACTCCTCGAGCGGCTCCAGCACGGCGATCGCCTCGTCGAGGGCCTGGACGGCATCCTCCTTGAGGTTCTTGCGGGCTGCCTTCGGCTCCAACTCGAGGTCCTCATCGGCGACAACGAGGAAGCGCAGCAGGCCCCAGGCATCGCCCAAGGTCTTGATACGGGTCTGCACCTGCTCGGCAGCGAAACGGAAGGCGTCGTCGGGATAGTCTGCTGGGAAGTCGTGGTACTCGCTGAGATAGGTGCGCAGGCGGGAAGCGAAATCGTCGAGCTCCAGCAGGCGGATGTGATCAGCGTTGATGGCCAGCATCTTCTTCTCGTCGAAGCGAGCCGGGTTGGACAGCACATCGGTGATGTCGAAGTTCTCGATTAGCTGGGAGGTGGTGAAGATATCTTCATCCTTGCTCAGCGACCAGCCGAGCAGGGCGAGATAGTTGAGCATGCCCTCCGGGATGATGCCGGCATCGCGGTGGTTAAAGAGGTTCGACTGCGGATCGCGCTTCGAGAGCTTCTTATTGCCCTGCCCCATTACGAAGGGCATGTGCCCGAACTCTGGCACGCGCTGGGCCACGCCGATCTGCATGAGCGCCTCATACAGCGCGATCTGGCGCGGCGTAGAGGGCAGGAGATCCTCGCCACGCAGGACGTGAGTAACCCCCATGATGGCATCGTCCACCGGATTCACCAGGGTGTAGAGCGGCTGGCCATTGGAGCGGGCCACCACATAGTCCGGCTGGGTCTGGGACTTGAAGGAGATCTCGCCTCGCACCAAGTCATTCCACGCCCAGTCCTTTTCCGGCATGCGCAGACGCCACACGGGCTTGCGGCCCTCGGCCTCAAACGCAGCCTTTTGTTCCTCGCTGAGATCGCGGTCGAAGTTATCGTAGCCCAGCTTGGGATCGCGCCCTGCGGCCTTGTGGCGCTCCTCCACCTCCTCTGCGGTGGAGTACGCGGGGTAGACCAGTCCGGCGTCGATAAGCTTCGACAGCACCTCCTTATAAATGTCGCCGCGCTGCGACTGACGATAAGGCTCGTGGGGGCCGCCCTTTTCCACGCCCTCGTCCCAGTCGATTCCCAACCAGTTCAAGGAATCGATAATGGCCTGGTAGGACTCTTCGGAGTCGCGGGCAGCATCCGTATCTTCAATGCGGAAGATCATCTTGCCGCCCGTGTGGCGGGCGTAGGCCCAGTTGAACAGGGCGGTGCGCACCATTCCGACGTGCGGAGTGCCGGTGGGCGATGGGGAAAAACGAACGACAACTTCTGAAGTATGAGACATGGTTGTCTAGTCTAGTAGCTTTCCCGTGGCCTGCATGAACTAGCATTACATGCCATGGCCCGATTCGCTCACCGTCCCTCTTCTGCACCGGATTTCCTGCTCTCTCGTGCCCATGGATCAGTGCGCACCCAAGGATCGCGCGCTACCTATAGCGACCCATGGGAAGCCGTGGCTGCGCTGCGTGAGGGGCGGGTGACGATGGTGGTCGGCGCTCTTCCTTTCTTGCGCGATGATCCCGCAGCACTGACCGTGCCCGAGCGGATCATTAGCGAACAAGGCCCCCTGGAGCCGCACGCGCACTATCGCATCGGCCCCGGTTCGCAGCTGCACTCCGAGCTTGTTGGCGTCGACCCCGAGGAGGATGAGCATCGGGCGCGGGTAGAGGCGGCCGTCGCCACCATCGCACGCACCCGTCTGGAAAAGGTGGTGCTTGCCCGCGCGGTGGACGTGCGCTTCGACCCACCGGCCGATCCGCTGTTGGTGGCAGCCAAGCTCATTGATCGCTCTCCCCACTGCGATGGCTTCATCGCCGACCTCTCCCCCGCTGGCGGCGACCACGCCCACACCATGTTGGTGGGCTCCTCCCCCGAGGTCTTGGTGCGCAAACATGGCACCACGATCAGCGCCTATCCACTGGCTGGTTCGGCGCCTCGCGGCGTCGATAAGCGCAGTGATGAGGAAAATGGGCAGCGGCTCTACAACAGCGCCAAGGACCTCGCCGAGCATGCCCATGTGGTGCAGCATTTGGAGCGCACCTTGCGGCCGCTGTGCGAGACGCTGAGCATTCCCGAGCGCCCCGAGCTGACCAAAACCGCCGAGATGTGGCACCTCGCCACCCCCATTACGGGCACGGTCAAGGAAGCAGAGATGACTGCGCTCGAGCTGGCCCTGCAGACACACCCCACCCCGGCGATTTGCGGCACCCCCACCGATGCCGCAGAGGCAATCATCACCGCCACCGAGACACCGCGCGGGTTCTATGCTGGCGCTGTGGGCTGGTCCAATCGGCGCGGGGACGGCGAGTACATGGTGGCGATCCGCTGCGCCGAAGTCGATGCCTATGGCACCCACGCCCGCACCTGGGCCGGCGGCGGGATCGTCGCCGATTCCGATCCGCAGGCCGAACTCGATGAAACCACCGCCAAGCTGCGGACCATTATGTCCGCGCTGGGGTTATAAGGGCGCGCGCGACATACGACAACCACCCGCCGCCGAGTGGGATCTCAGCAGCGGGTGGGCATAAGTGTGAGGCCGCGACGCGCGGCGGGCGCAGGGGCGCGGCCGGTTTAGGCGCGCTCGACGGGGTTGGCCAGACGGCCCAAGCCGGGGATCTCGATCTCGATGTGATCGCCGGGGAACATCTCCTCTGTTCCTGCCGGGGAGCCGGTGGAGATAACATCACCCGGCAGCAGCGTCATGGACGCGGTGATGAACTCCACGATCTCTCCCACGGACATGATCATCTGCGAGGAGTTAGAATCCTGCTTGGTCTCGGTGACACCGTTGTGCGTCAGGTGTGCCTTGATGGGCAGGTCCTCAAGATCGAGGGAATCAAGGTCGGTTTCGATCCACGGGCCCAGCGGGCAGAAGGTGTCAATACCCTTCGCGCGCGACCACTGGCCATCGGAGAACTGCAGATCGCGGGAAGAGACATCGTTGATGACGGTGTAGCCGAGGATCACGTCTTTCCAATTCTCGGCCTTGACGTTCTTGCACGGGCGACCGACGATGAGCGCCAGCTCGCCCTCGAACTCCACTCGGGTGGCGAAGTCGGGGATCTTGATGGCAGCGCCTGGGCCCACCACAGCTGTCGGCGGCTTCAAAAACAGCGTTGGGGGCAACGCATCCGCAGACTTCTTAAACACCTCCGCCACGTGGTCCGCGTAGTTGCGGCCGATCGCGCAAATCTTCGACGGCAGCATCGGTGCGAGCAACTTCACCTCGGCGATCGGCCAGCTACGGCCCGTGAATTCAGGCTTAGTGAAAGGAGTCTCTTTGATCTCCTTCGCTACCTGATCCTCACCTTCCCCCTCGATGACGGCGAAACACATTCCTTCTGGGTGGGCAATTCGTCCAAAACGCATGCCGACCATCTTAACCAGCCCGCGCTTCCACGCGCCGCTAATCGGGCATAAAACCTGCTACAGCACGGCGGCTCTCCCACCAGATGGGGTTAGTTTCCGCGCTGCTACTACGCATCAGAGCGGCTGATCCCCCATCGCGCTCGCGAGCAGGGAAAATCAGGGCCACCTAAGCGGCGCCACTCTGATGCGTAGTCACAACTGAATATCACGCAGGGTGGAGTACCCGAGGTGTGCCCTCATGGCTAGGTAGAGCTCGGCGCAGGCGATGGCGTCGATAAGCGCATTGTGATTGGGATAGCGCGGCAAGCTATAGCGGGCGCGCACCCGTGGCAGGCGAAGGTCCTCGCCGCGCGGATAGGTCGACATCTTTTCCATGTGGGTGCGTTCGAGTTGGAAGGTGTCGGCGGTGGGCACTTTCAGGGGCGCGCCGAATTCCTGTTCGCAGAGCGCGGAGAGGAAGCGCTGCTCGATCGGGGCGAAATGCACCAGCATGGTGGTGCCCGCGAGCCGGGGAAGAAACGCCTCCAAGGCCTCGCGGGGGCTTAAGCCGGTGGCGAGTTGGGTATCGGTGAGATGGTGCAGCGTCGCGGAGGTGCCCACCGAGCGGTCCTGTTTGATGAGCATATAGCCGGCCTCGCCGAGATGAATTCTGCGGCCACGCACCGGCACCCACCCGATCGAGAGCATGGCGTCCTTTTTCGGATTCAGGCCGGTGGTCTCGATATCGACGGCGAGCAGCTCCGCCTCGTCGAGGGGCGTGCGCGGGTCCTGAGCGGCGACGGCCTCGAACTCGGCGAGCGCGCCGGTGGCCTTCTTTTTTCCCCAGCCGAACATCAGATACTCCGCACGGGGTATTTGGTGCTCAGCGCTGATTGCATCGAGCGGATGATGGAAAAGGCATCGCGGAGGCCTTCGCGTTCGATGGTGCTGAGCTGTTTGGGGTCGATGTGGTAGTCCACGGCTTCTGGTGCGGCGCCACTACGCAGCTGCGCCGCCTGGTGGCGCTGCACCACGGTGTTAAGAAAATGGAAGCTATCGAGCAGATCAGCCCCGCCCTTGGCGGAGACCCACTTGCTGGCCATGGCATACTCCAGGCGCTCGGAGGTGCCGAGAGGCCGCATGCTGGTGTCGGTGGGCGCGGATAAGGCAAAGAGGCGGGCCATTTGCACGATCGTGGCCGTGCCGCCCTTTTTCACGTTGAGGGTATTGGCATAGTCGCCGCTGCGTTCCACCACGAGCCCGCGGAAGAACCCCAACGGGGCATCGCGCCGCGCCGCAAGCGCAGCCAAGTGAGCGTGCATCCTGCGCGCGCCGTGAGCCTGATCATTCGCGGATTCGATGACCTCCTCGGCAAGCGCCAGGGTGCCGGCGATACCGCGCATGTCGAAGAACACCTGCGTGTGCAGTACCGCCTCCGGCTCCGGAGCGGATACCCACGTGTGAAAGGTGTGCTTCCACTGGCTCACCGTCATGCGCCACTCGGGGTTGGAGGCCATCATCTCGCCGGGGCAAAGCACTTGGCCGGCGGCGGCAAGCCGGGTGCATACGCGCTCATAGAACGTGGCGAAATAGTCGCCATGCGCGCCGGGGTCGAAGTCATCGGCGAGGATAAGCGCATTGTCCTGATCGGAGGCGAAACCCATTTCGCGGCGCCCGTGCGAGCCGAGCACCACGAAGCAATAGTCCACAGGGGGCGGGCCCATCTCCTCTTCCGTGAGCGCGATCAGTCGCTGCGCCAGGGCATCGGCGGCGAGGGTGAGCAGGCCAGAGACCTCCGCTGGGTCGGCGCCGCGCTCGATGAAGCGGGCGGCCACTTCCTTCGCGGAGCTATAGACCTCTGCGAGCTCCGCATCGGTTTCGGCCCGCTCCATATCGGCGTGCACGAAGATCGGATCATTGCGCAGCAGGCGCATAATATCGCCCGAGGCGACGATGCCGACGAGGTTGTGATCATCGATCACCGGCAGGTGGTGGATGCGATATTGCGCCAGCAGCAGCATTGCCTCGAAACCGCGCATCGAACTGCTCACCGTCACCGGATCTGGGGTCATCACCGCAGAAATCGGCAGCGAGGAATCGATCGCCTCCGCCACCACTTTCTTGGTCATGTCCCTATCGGTGACGATGCCGAGCAGCCGCACCGTATCCTGTGCCGCATCGACGAGCACCCCCTCCTCCAACGCACTCTCCTCGCCCTCGACCACCAGCAGGCTGGACACACGCTGGGAGGCCATCCGCGCCGCCGCCTCCCTAATGGAGGTATCGGGCCTGCAGCAGGCGGGCCGGCGCACCATGCACTCGCCCACCGAGCTGCGCAGCGCATCGGAGGCCGACTCCTCCCGCATCTGGGAGGCCGTCGCCCGAATCCGCTGCGACTGCGAGGAGAAAAAGCGATGCACCTGTGGCTGGTTCTCGCAGAGCTGAAGAAATGCCTCGCGCGGCAGCCGCAACAGGAGGCTATCCTCCACCGCGACCATTGTGTACATCGACGGAGAATCATCCTCGAGCGTCGAATAGCCGAAGGAGCGCCCGGCGTCGCGGCGATCGAGCAGCAGCCCATCCTCGCCGAGCACGTCTACCGCGCCCGAACGAATGATATTGAGAAAGCTATTGGGCTGTCCCGCACTAAAAATGACCTCGCCGGCGCGGATATACTCCACCACCACATGCTGCGGCAGCTCACGCAGCGCGTCGGCCGAAAGGTGACTAAAAGGCTCATGCGCCGCTAAAAAATCGCGGATCTCTTCCAGTTCTACGTTCATGTCCCGTAGTGTAATTCACTTCACTTTTGAGACGACGTGTTTTAGACCAAAATGATCCGCGATTGTGACCTAGATCCCCACTGGGGCAACAGTGCTTATCGACGTCGCCCTCCTGCTACTACGCAGCAGAGCACCGACAGCAACGCCCCAGGCACCCCAGAGCCGCGCGAGACGAAGGCGGTCCGGGGAGCGCACGGCTAGCTCAAGCGAGAGACGATATCGTCTCCGACCGCCGTGGTGGAGATGGCGGCATCGACATCGCGTGCCGATAGATGATTCTGCACAGCCTCCTCGATGCGCTGGGCATTGGCCTCGTCATCCAGGTGACGCAGCAAGAGCGCCATCGAGAGAATGGCGGCCACCGGATCGGCCACACCGGTGCCGGCGATATCGGGGGCGGAGCCATGGACGGGCTCAAACATCGAGGGATTCGTGCCGCTGGCGTCGATATTTCCGGAGGCAGCCAGGCCAATGCCGCCGGTGATGGCGCCGGCCTCATCGGTGAGGATATCGCCGAAGAGGTTATCGGTGACAATCACATCGAAACGGGAAGGATCAGTGACTAGGTAAATCGTGGCGGCGTCGATATGGCAGTAGTCCACGGAGACCTCGGGATAGTCCTTGGCCACCTCATCGACGGTGCGCTGCCACAAGGAACCAGCGTGAACGAGCACATTGGTCTTGTGGACCAGCGTCAGCTTCTTGCGCCGCGATTGCGCTAGGTCGAAGGCATAACGCACCACGCGTTCGACACCGAAACGAGTATTCTGGCTCACCTCGCTGGCCACCTCGTGCGGAGTGTTCTCCCGCAGGGTGCCGCCATTACCGGCATAAAGTCCCTCGGTGCCCTCGCGCACGACCACGAAGTCCACATCACCAGGATCGCGCAGCGGCGAGGTGGTTCCCGGATAGATCTTGGAAGGACGCAGATTCACATGGTGATCAAGGGCGAAACGCATCTTCAGCAACAGGCCTCGCTCCAACACGCCCGGAGGAACTTCCCCTGGTGCACCGATAGCGCCGAGCACAATGGCGTCGTGGCGCTTCAGCTCTGCCAGATCGTCCTCGGTGAGTAGCTCGCCATTGCGGAGATAGCGGCGCGCCCCGAGATCAAAATCGGTCGTGGCAACGTCGTCACGCACTGCATGGAGCACCTTCAGCGCTTCGGCCGTGACCTCCGGCCCAATACCGTCGCCGCCGATGACTGCAAATTTCAACCCAGATTTCATAGAGTGATACACCTTTCCCATATAGTGAACAGCGCTAGTGTAGCACGTTAGCCCTGCCCCGCGAGCACATTAACTGTGCGCTGCAACTGCAGCACCGCCGCCACCGCGCTCCGCAACGCCGAGTCGAAACCAGCCTCATCGCAGCCGGCGACCTCCACCGCGGTGTGCACGGCACACCACCACCCCTGCTCCCCTTTCACCGGGAATGCCGCCGCATTATCCACCTTGCTGGTCGCGAAATTGCACACGTGCGCCAACTCGCCCGGTTCGCTGTCGACCTGCGAGATCGCGACCACCTGGAGGTGCCCGCCACGAGTCGCCCCAAAATCCACCGGTAGGCCATCGATAGCAAACTCAATGCGTCCAGTCTCAGCAGAGGGCTGCACCTCACTGACCCCATGGGCCTTAAACCACGCAGCCAAGGACTGCATCACCGCTGCACGGGCGGCATCATCGGGATCTTCCGCCGCAAGGTTCGGGGCGGGCTCAGCAGAGTCCGCGGCGGAGATCATCCCGCAGGCCGCCACAGCCCGCTCCCGATACGCCGAATCCGAGATGCTACTACGCAGTAGAACCGTGCCGCTTTCTGCATCAGCGACAAGTTGGGCGCCGGGATTGGCGGAATTATAGGCCGCAACTGCAAGAAGAGCGCGGGGATAGTCGTCGACGGTGAAGCTCATAGGCAAAGTCTCAGAGTGCATAACTCTGTAGCGTAGTAGCACCAAAAAATAACCCGCGTGACTACCCGAGTATCGCTACTCGGAAGCCACGCGGGCAGCAGCTACCCCGCCGCCCCACCGCAGCGAGCACGCGGCGGCGAGGGGTGCGACGTGATTAGTCCAGGCAGAGCTGGAAGACGAGGGAGGCGTCGAGCTTCTCGCCGATGGTCTCCACGACCTCTTCGGGAATTTCCTGATCGATGCGCAGGATCAGGGTGGCGCCGGAGCCGGTGGCGTCCTGAGACAGCGCGGCGGCGTTGATATTGACCCCGCACTCGCCGAGCACGGAGCCGACGATGCCCACCGCGCCCGGGGCGTCGGTGTACTGCAGGAAGAGGTTGTGTCCTTCGGCGCGCAGATCGAGGCCGCGACCGTTGATGCGCACCACCTTCTCCACGCTATTCAGGCCGGTGAGGGCGCCGAAGACCTCGACAGCGCTGCCGTCGCTGGCGATCACCTTCACTCCGAGAACGGAGCGGTGGGTCTGGGCCTCGGTGGCGGTAGAGACATCCAGCTCCACGCCACGGGACTCGGCGATCTGCGGGGCGTTGACGAAGGTAACGGGCTGATCGACGGTCGTGGCGAATACGCCGCGCAGCGCCGACAGGCCCAGCGCCTCGATGTTCTCGGAGGACAGCTCGCCGCGGCCTTGTACCTCGACGCGCACGGCAGCGCCGTCGAGCAGATGCACCGCCACGAGTCCCAGCTTGCGGGCCAGCTCCAGCCATAGGGCCACTTCCTCGCCCACGGCGCCGCCGGAGACGTTGACCGCATCGGGAACGAACTCGCCGGCCAAGGCCTTGAGTACGGAGTCGGCCACATCGGTACCGGCACGGTCCTGGGCCTCAACAGTGGAGGCGCCCAAGTGCGGGGTGACGACTACCTCGGGGCAGGCGAAAAGTGGGGAGTCCGTGCAGGGCTCGGTGGCGTAGACGTCGAAACCGGCGCCGCGGATGGTGCCGGCCTGGATGGCGTCGACAAGCGCCTGCTCATCGACGAGACCACCGCGCGCGGCATTGATGATGATCTGCCCCTTCTTGGCCTTGGCCAGCAGCTCGGCATCAAACATGCCGGCGGTTTCCGGGGTTTTGGGCAGGTGAATCGTGACAAAGTCGGAGCGCTGCATGAGCTCCTCGAGTTCCACAAGCTCCACACCCAGCTGGCCAGCGCGGGCCGGATTGGCGTAGGGATCGTAGGCGATGATGTCGGTTTCGAAGGCGCGCAGGCGTTGAGCGAAGAGCTGACCGATATGGCCGAAACCGACGATACCCACCGTTTTCCCGTAGATTTCCACGCCCTTAAAGGAGGAGCGCTTCCACTCGCCCTCGCGCAGGGTGGCGTCGGCGGCGGGGATCTGGCGCGCGGTCGAGAGCAGCAGCGAGATGGCGTGCTCGCAGGCGGAGTGGATATTGGAGGTGGGGGCGTTGGCCACCATCACTCCCTGCTCGGTCGCGGCATCGATGTCCACGTTGTCCAGGCCCACGCCGGCACGGCCGACGATCTTCAGCTTCGGCGCCGCATCGAGCACCTCCTTGTCCACGGTGGTGGCAGAGCGCACCAGCAGCGCATCGGCGTCCGCGACCGCAGCGAGCAGTTCGGGGCGGTTGGGACCGTCAACCCACCGCACTTCCACGGCATCTCCGAGCGCATCGACGGTGGACTGGGCGAGCTTATCTGCGATGAGAACGACTGGACGGGTTGTCTCGGTCACGAGGAATCTCCTGGGGATATGGGGTGTTGGGCGGCTTCCGGCTGATGCGTGACGACGCCGCCACGCCTTCATAGAAAGTCTGATATTCCAGACTTGCGGTGAGGCCAGAAACAGGCCCACCCTCTGCTGCGTAGTACAGCGTGGGTGGGGCCTTTTAAATCTTAATGGCTAGGAGACCGATCCTTGCTGAATCGGCCTCAATTGGGGGGATTCTATTGATAGGACACAAACCACGGACGCGGCTCGATGTCCATCGTCTGCTCCGGAGTGAAGGTGGGAGAATCCTCGTCGTAGAAGTTCTTCCACGCCAAGAAGATGCGCGGGTCGAGACCTTCCTTGAGCACCTCCCAGGTTTGGAACTTCAGATCCGGGGTGCCGTGACCATCGGCGTGCAGCACGATGGCCAGCTCGGGGTAGTCCACATTCAGCTGCTCGCGGTTGCGGATCATCTGCAGCTGGAACTGGTGCAGCACCAAGGGCTTCTGCGGCAGGTTATTCTCCTCGACCAGCTTGGCGAGCCAATCGGAGACCTCGTTCACCTCGGCAGCGTCCACATGGCCCACATTCTGCAGGGGCAGATCATTCGGCCCGAGCTTCCACTCCGGATCGAGCGCCAAGCCCACATTGGGGCGCCTGAGCAGCTCTTCGTAGAGCTTGGCTTGGTCGAGCAGACGCGCCCGGCCGGGCTGTAGATCGAGCACCGCATAGCCGCCGACCTCGGTGATGGCATCGAGATAGTCAAGCAACTCCTCGGTGGTGGCCTCGTTGGAATAGTCATTATCATCACCCGGATCCGAGGAGGCCACGGTGGCCATCATCTCGAAGGCGGGGATGACCGGATCGTCCACATACTGCTGGTACTGCTCGGCGATGTTTACCACACGCTCCGCAGCGGAGGCAGAATCCTGCTCACCCATCGCCCCCAAGGCAGGACCAGTGTGGTGGCCGTAGAGGGCAACCACGTGGCGGCCTGGGAAGACGAGCTGGCCGCCACCGGGCTGCTCCTCGGTGACCTCTTGGCTGAGCACAATGCGCTTCTTCAGGTTCTCCTTGGAACCAAAGAGACGACCCAAGGCGATCACCGGCTTGTCTTCCATTCCGGCCACAGCCTTGATGCCCTCTTCCGAGGCGCGTGGATCCGGCCACGGCAGAGCAATGAGGTCAGCACCCCACGCCTTGGCGGTGGCAGTTGCCGGGATACCGCTCATCGGGGAGGTCAGCACCACCGGAGAGTTGCCGTCGTCAAGCGCGGACTGGGCTGGGAAATTCTCCTGCTCCTTGGCCTTGCCCTCGGCCGGGGTGGAATAGCCCTCCGGAACCAGCAGGGTGGGCTTCTTGGGATCCAGATTCACAATGTCCGTGATGGCCTGTCCGGTACTTTCGGTGGTCTTCTCAGTGAAGCTCTGCGAGGTGGCGGCCTCCAAGGATGCGATGGTGCCTTCATCCTTGATGAAGGTGATATCGGCATCGTCAGTTGCCTCAGCCGCGGCGAAGTCCGTATCGCCGACCAGCAGCACCTTGGTGGCCTTGAGACGCTTGAGCTCCTCGAGGATCGCGGCGCGGTTATCGGGAGTATTCATCAGCATCGGGGCGTGGGCCACAGCCGCGATCGATGCGCCGCGCAGCTGCGAGGCCTTAGCCATCCCAGTGACCACCGCTGTCTCGGAGTGGTCATAGAAGAGCTTGGAGGCGTCAATGCCGGAGAAATCGTTATCGCCTACCACGAAAGGGGCCTCGCCGAAACGGGGGTCCACGTCGCGGGCTGCCGCTGCATTCGACGCCGCCGGTTTATTATCGGCGCCGCCATTGTTATTAGAGCACGCCACTCCCACGCTGGAGAGCATGAGCACACTCGCGGCGATCGCGATAGCCTTGTTCTTCTTCACTAAATAATCCTCTCGCCCTGACGGGTTCGATTGCTGGTTTGCCTAGGTCTTTAAACATATCTACCTACCCAGAGGACGCGGTCTCGGCTGCGTGCTAGCGGACACTACGCAGCAGCCCAGCGATACCCGGCGCGCCACCGTGCCGAGGTCACGTGCGCGCACCACGAAACGCGCACCTACAGGGCAGTATCGACAGCTTAGCCTAGCGCATCTTATTATTCTCCCGTGCTTTCTTCGGGACACTGGAAGGCATCGGGACCCTCGTGGCCGCCACGCAGATCGTTTTCATCCACGTCGTGAATCGCCTCATTGCCCATCGCCTCTTCGATGGCCTGCACCACTTGACGGCGGCGATCGGAGAAGAATTCCTCTGCCTTGGCCGCGTGCAAGTACTCGGGGCGGAGCATGGAGGTGGCGAGTACCGCGTCGAACTCGGCATCTTCCATGATGGACTTCGACTGCACGCGCGGCAGGTAGCGCGAGGGCGGGGTTCCCGAAATCACCACCTGGGTGCGCCGACCCATCGGGGCACGGTTGAGCACCGAGTTATACAGCACTGGGTCCACACCCTGCTCGGCGCACCATCGCGGCGGGAAGATGTAGTGGAATCCGGCGTCGAGATCCTCGATATTTTCGCCGGTAAATTCCAGCCCGGTTCGCCAGTCCTTGGCCCCGCGACCCATCATGAGCGCGAAGATTCCCTTATAGGCAGTGGAATCGGCGTCGATGCTGAGCAGACGCGACTCGGCGAAGCGCGCCTTCGCCACGCTCGCGGGCAGCTCCACATCCGCGGCAGCGCCAGACTCCCCCGCTGTACCAGACTCCCCTGCTGTACCAGACTCCCCTGCTGCACCGGACCGCTCGGCGCGGGCGGCGGCGAGCACCCAGCGCGGCACTTCGTTGACGTCTCGGGCGGCTCGGTTGGCCACTGCGGCGGTGCCGTAGAGCTCGCCCATAATCACGCACCAGAACCACCTGTAGAGCCGGTCCCACGCTGCGCGGGACTGCCATACTTCCGGCTCCTCCTCCAGGATCGCAAGGATGACGGCCAGCGCCACCAGCTGGGAGGTATAGGGCACTTGCTCGCGGGTGAAGATGCGGCGGTCGCGGAGGAATTTCGCGGTGTGCGCGAAGGCCACTCGCATTGCCTCGGCGGCGGGCTTGTACTCCTCGAGGGTGAGCTGCAGAATATCCTCGCGCTGCCCCGAGGCGCGGCCACGCCGGTAGGTCACCAGCAGTGTCACGGCCTTGAGGAAGTCGGTGGTGCCGACATCGCCGAGCACCTCGAAATTGGAGAGCACATCCTTGGTCTTTTTCCAATCGTCTCCCAGCTTGTACTCGCTGTCCTCGGTGGCAAAGACCGAGGTGAGTAGGTCGAAGACGCCCATGCGTAGTCCGCCGGAGTTGGCGTGGGCGAAAATGGAGCCGATGCCGCCGGTGTGGGTATCGCGATCCAGCCGGATCATCGGCACGCTATAGCGAGACAGCGGGCGCACGACGCGGTTCATGATGGTTTTCATGCGTTCGCGCGTATCGGCGTCGCCTCGGGCGGCGAGATCGAAGAGCATGTTGGCGCCCTTGTCATTCAATAGGTCAGCAATGGGAATGACCTCATTGCTCAGCTCCGCCTCATGATCGCTGACCCCGCCGTCGATAAAGGGCCCGAAATGCGTGTGCACGATGCCGTGTTCATCCACGGAAAACACAGCTTCATCGGGCAGGATATCGCCTTCGAGCGCCTTGTTAATGTCCAGATAGAACTTGCGACGCACCCGCTTGCGGCGAAAGTCCACGGTGTCGATATAGCCATCGCCGCTCAAGGTATGAAACAGCGTGGTGAGCCGCTGCTGGCCGTCGAGAAGCAACCAACCCGGATCGGAGCCTTCATTCGGCGCCCCCTGCAGCGGCCGCGGTTTGAAGCGCACCGGCTCGCCGCGCACATCCAGAGTCATCAGCGTGCCGATCGGATAGCCGCGGAGCACCGTCAGGATGAGGGCGCGTACTCGATCCACATCCCAGCGGAAGGTGCGCTGAAAATCCGGTAGCTGCAGATCACCCCGATTGATGCGGGCAAACAGGTCAGTCAAAACATAGCTTGGCGTACTAAAACCCATACCCTTAAACCTAGCGCTTCATTCCAGCCGCGTCGCGATAGCGCTTATCGACGCCGCCCCGCGCCACTTACTCGCCTTGGCATTGTACTTCCTCATGCCCTGCGTGCTTCTCGGATTCAATCTGAATGGTGGCGTGCCCCAGGCCCATCTCCTTCAACGCGGCCGTGGCGGTATCGAGTACTACGCAGTGGTCCGAGGCGTCCAACGTATTGTCGACCACAAGGTGGCAGGAGCACAGATGCGTAGTGCCATCGAGGCTCCAGATGTGAATGTCGTGTACCTGGTTGACCGCATCGATCTCGATGAGCCGCTGCTGCACCCGATCGACGGTCACCCCGGCTGGGGCGTGCTCGAGAAGCACCTGGCAGGCATCCAGCACCAGCCGCAGGGAGCGCGGCAGAATCATCGCGGCGATAATAACGCTCGCAATGGTGTCGGCGGCCACGAAGCCGGTGTAGCGAATAATCAACCCGGCGATAATCACCGCCACCGAGCCCAATAGGTCGGTGAGCACGTGCAGATAGGCCCCGCGCAGGTTCATGCTGTCGTGCTGTCGCCGCACCAAGACCACCGCCGCGATGGTATTCACGGCCAGGCCGATCACGGCGACGATGAGCATCATGCCGGTGTCCACGGTGTGGTGGTGGCCGAAACGCCCGATCGCCTCAATGAAGATATAGATCGCAATCACAGTGACGGTGAGGGCATTGAAAAGCGCGGCGAAGACCTCCATGCGCTTATAGCCAAAGGTCGCGCTGGCGGAGTGCGCGGAGCGCCCCACCACCATCGCGATCAGGGCGATAAACAGTCCCGCCGAATCCGAGAGCATATGCGCCGCATCGGAGAGCAAGGCCAAGGATCCAGAAATGAGGCCGACGATGAGCTCGGCGAAGAAGACCGTAGCTGTCAGGCCGATAACGACAAGCAGCGCCCGCAGCGAGTCGGTGGGCACATGCGCATGCGCATGGTCGTGACCATGGGCATGGTCGTGACCATGATCGTGGTCGTGACCGTGGCCGGAGTCATGCGCGGAGTCGTGGGCATGCTCCTCGTGGGAGTCGTGGGAATGAGGGGAGGAGGTAGTCATACCTGATAGCCTATCCCCTATTTTCATTAATTGCCAGTATTGAAAATATTATGGTTAGCCTATACGTGCAAAAGCCCCACCAGATGGTGGGGCTAATGGCCATTTGGGGCTACTACGCAGTGGCGTCCAGCGGGTTCTTCACCCAGGACATCATGTCGCGCAACTTCGCACCGGTCTTCTCGATCGGGTGGTTGGCGATCTGCTCGCGGTAGTCCTTCATCTTCGGCTGGCCGGCCTCAACGTCGGCAACCATGTCGCGCACGAACTTGCCCGACTGAATATCAGCGAGCACCTCTTCCATGCGCTTCTTGGCCTCGGCGTCGATGATGCGCGGGCCGGCAACGTAGCCGCCGAGCTCAGCGGTCTCGGAGATGGAGTAGTTCATGTTCTCCAGGCCGCCCTCCCAGATGAGGTCCACGATGAGCTTCATCTCGTGCAGCACCTCGAAGTAGGCCATCTCGGGGGCGTAGCCGGCCTCGGTGAGCACCTCGAAGCCGGTCATCATCAGCGACTCGAGGCCACCGCAGAGCACGGCCTGCTCGCCGAAGAGGTCGGTCTCGGTCTCCTCACGGAAGGAGGTGACGATCACGCCGGCGCGGGCGCCACCGATAGCGGCAGCATAGGACAGCGTGAGGTCCTGGGTGTTGCCGGAGGGATCCTGGTCGACGGCGATCAGGCAGGGCACGCCCTTGCCGTCGACGAACTGGCGACGAACCAAGTGACCGGGCCCCTTGGGGGCCACCATGCCCACGGCGATGTCCTCGGCGGGGGTGATCAGGTCGAAGTGGATGTTCAGGCCGTGACCGAAGAGCAGCACATCGCCGGACTTCAGGTGCGGCTCGATCTGCTCGGTGAAGATCGTTGCCTGGGAGGTATCCGGGGCCAGGATCATGATGACATCTGCCCACTCGGACACCTCGGCGACGGATCCCACCTCGAAGCCAGCCTCTTCGGCCTTGGCGGCGGACTTGGAGCCCTCGCGCAGACCGATCTTGACCTCGACACCAGAGTCGCGCAGACACTGAGCGTGAGCGTGGCCCTGGGAGCCATAGCCCACAACCGCAACCTTGCGGCCCTGGATGATGGACAGGTCGGCATCGGCGTCGTAGAACACTTCAATAGCCATGTTGGAGAGATCAACCTTTCATTGATGGAAATGCTAGGGGTAGCGTATCACTTACTGGGACTCGAAGTCCACTATTTGAGACGCCTTCTTGTGGTTGGGTGTGAGAATACGAGGACCACGGTGCATCGCGATCTGGCCGGACTTGGCCATCTCCCGAATACCGAAGGGCTCGAGCACCTCGAGCAGCGCGTCCAATTTATCGGGCGCGCCGGTGGCCTCGATCACCATGGAATCGGGAGAGACGTCCACGACGCGGGCGCGGAAGAGATTCGCCGCATCCACCACGAGCGGGCGGTTGGCGGCATCGGCGTTCACCTTCACCATGAGCAACGCCCGCGCGATGGTCTTCTCCGGCTCGAGGCGCACCACCTTGAGGACGTGGATCAGCTTGTTCAGCTGCTTGGTGATCTGCTCGATCGAGTCATCGTCGGTGTGGACCACGATGGTGATGCGATTGACGCCGCGTGTTTCGGTGCGCGCCGAGGTGATCGCGCTCATGGTGTACGCCCGGCGGCTGAATAGCCCAGCAACGCGGGAGATGATGCCGTCGACATCCTGAACGAGCACGCTGAGAGTGTGACGATGGATTTCTTCAGACATTGATTCTTATCCTTCTCTCTTAGCCGCGCGATGCGGAGTCGGTGTCGGCAGCAGCCGCTGCGGTGTTCTCTGCGTAGTCGCTCTCCGCCCGCGAGGCGTGCGCCGCGTAGCCGGAGGCATTGCCATCGGAATAGTCCGAGGCGGACGCGGCCGAGGACTCTTCGTCGAAAAGCGGACGCAGATCACGGGCGTATTGGATATCCGTGTTCGAGGCGCCGGCCGAGACCATCGGCCACACCTGGGCGTCCTGGCCCACGATGAAGTCGATGAGCACGGGCCGGTCGTTGATCTCGCGCGCCTTGTTAATGGTGGGCACGATGTCCTCTTCCTTGGTCACGCGGAAGGCGACACAGCCGAGCCCCTCGGCGAGGGCGACGAAGTCCGGCACATACTCGCCCTGCTCACGCAGCTTGGTGTTGGAGTAGCGACTCTCATAGAACAGTGTCTGCCACTGACGCACCATGCCGAGATTGCCGTTATTGATCACCGCCACCTTGATGGGCATGTTCTCAATCGCGGAGGTGGTGAGCTCTTGGTTGGTCATCTGGAAGCACCCATCGCCATCGATGGCCCATACTTCCTTATCGGGGCAGCCCGCCTTGGCGCCGAGGGCGGCCGGCACGGAATAGCCCATGGTGCCCAATCCGCCGGAGTTCAACCACGTGCGCGGATGCTCGAAGTCAATGAATTGCGCCGACCACATCTGGTGCTGGCCCACGCCGGCACAGTAGATAGCGTCCGGGCCGACTGTTTTAGAGAGCTCGCGGATCACGTGCTGCGGGGTGAGCAGGCCATCATCCACATCGTCCCAGCCGCGCGGGAAGCGCTCCTTGAGCGAGTTGAGATAGCTGTGCCACGCGCTGAGGTCCTGGGTGTCAACGGACTCGGAGTCGAAGGCGCGGTTGAAGGCGCTCAGCACCTCGCGGGCGTCGCCGACGATCGGCACATCAGCCACCCGGATCTTGCCGATCTCGGCTGGGTCGATATCAGCGTGAATCACCTTGGCCTCGGGGGCGAAAGAATCAACATCGCCGGTGACGCGGTCATCGAAGCGCGCGCCAATGGTGATGAGCAGATCCGCGCGTTGGATCGCACCCACCGCCGAGACGGTGCCGTGCATGCCCGGCATGCCCATATTCAGTTCATGATGAGAGGGCACAGTGCCCAAGGCCATGAGCGTAGTGGCCACCGGAATACCGGTTTTATCGATGAATTCCTGCAACTCCGCAGAGGCATTGGCCTTGATGATGCCGCCGCCAGCGTAGATCACCGGTTTGGAGGCTTGGGAGATGAGCTTGACGGCCTCATCGATCTGCCGGCTGTGCGGCGTGACCGTCGGGCGATAGCCGGGGATCTTGATCTTCGGCGGCCACTCGAAGGTCATCTCCGCGTTTTGCACATCCTTGGGAATGTCCAGCAGCACCGGCCCGGGGCGTCCCGTGGTGGCGATGTGATAGGCCTCGGCGAAGGCCCGCGGGATGTCATTGGGGTCGGTGATCATGTAGTTGTGCTTGGTCACCGGCATGGTGATACCGCGGATATCCGCCTCTTGGAAGGCATCCGTGCCCAGCAGGGAATGCCCCACCTGGCCGGTAATGGCCAGCATCGGAACGGAATCCAGCATGGCATCGGCGATCGGGGTGACCAAGTTAGTCGCGCCCGGACCAGAGGTGGCGACGCACACCCCGATACGGCCGGTGGCCTGGGCATAGCCGGTGGCAGCATGGCCCGCGCCCTGCTCGTGGCGTACGAGTACGTGGCGCACCTTGGTGGAGGAATAGAGGGGATCATACAGCGGCAGGACGGCGCCGCCGGGAATACCGAAAATGGTATCGATCCCGATGAGTTCCAAGGTCGTTACGATTGCCTGCGCACCAGTCATGCGCTGACCATTCACGGCATCCGCCTGTGAGGTCTGGCTGTGGTGCGCTGCAGCCTGCGATGAGGGCTGTTGCTTCTCGGCCACGGTGGATTGGCTCCTTGTTCGTTGCTGTCACTTGCTATGTACTACGCAGCAGAGTTGTCCCACCAGCACACCGAAAGATAGAGGCGCGGGTGGGCATATCCTGCCGGCGGGGAGTGAAACATCAGCTGTGTAATTATGTCGTAGCACTCAGCGGCGCCTCGGGGGGTGATGGAGGGACACAGACCGCTGATAAACCAAAACCCTCGGCGGGAACTCGTCTGGTGTTCGAGTCCGTCGAGGGCGCGTGCTATATGGGACGACTAGTACCGACCGCTACGGCGCGCGCCGCTCGGTAATTACGAGTACAAGTCGAATGTTGGTCATGCGGCAATAATACACAGCAGCCCTCGGAACTCACACACAATTCACAGAAACTACCCCCATCAGACGGCAGCGCGGCCGAAGCGGTCCGGCCACGGCCGACGCGCCACTCCCCCAGCGCGGCCGCATGCTGCGGCGATAGCGGGCGCTCTGCCGGCAACCGCGGACAGCGCCAGCACCACGGTGGCGGCGGAACTAAAAAATGCGGCTGAGAGTTAGATGAGAGCAGGTCAGGGTGGCTGCGGGTGGGCGTCGATAAGCGCTAATAACTCGTTGGCCACACCGCGGGAAACGACTATTTTAGAAACCACCATGCTCACTCAAGCTCAGTACATCTTCTATCAAACGCTCGACTGGATCGTCAGCCAAGGTCTCACCCTTATCCTCCTCATTCTTTTGGGACTACTCGTGCCCCGAGTCGGCAGGCTCATCAACCGCTACGTGCAATCCAAATGGGAGGACTCCGAGGAAGACCGCAAGGCCAGTCTCGCGCTCGTCGGCGCGGCCGTCTATATCGGCCAAGGTATCGCCTACTTCCTCCTCATCCTCGTCTTCTTCAAGACCCTAGGTCTCTCGCTCGTGGGTGCCGCTGTGCCGGCGACCGTCATTTCTGCTGCCCTCGGTTTTGGCGCCCAAGCCCTCATTGGCGACTTCCTCGCGGGCTTTTTCATCATCACCGAGAAGCAATATGGTGTCGGCGACTGGGTGCAATTCGAAGGCAATGGCATCAGCGTCGAAGGCGACGTCATGCAGATCACCATGCGCGCCACCAAGATCCGCACCCTCAACGGCGAAAACGTCACCGTCCCGAACGGTACAGCCCGCGTGTGCATCAACTATTCCAACTACTGGGCCCGGGCTGTCGCCGTCCTTCCGGTGCCGCTACTGGGATCCGACTCTGTGGAATCTGCCATCAGCCGCTCCACCAGCGCCGCCGAGCGCGCCCTCAATGACCCAGTAGTCAAGCGCGATATCATCGGCGAACTCGAAGTCCATCCCGCCGTCGATGTCGTTCCGCCCACCATCGTCGGCATGCCGTGGATGATGACCATGCGCTTTATCGTCCAGGTCAATCCCGCCCGCCAATGGGCCGTCGAACGCGCCATCCGCACCGAAGTACTCAAGGAATTCTGGGACGAATACGGCTCCGCCACCACCGTCGATGGCATGCGCGTCGCGGAGCTGCGCGACGCCACCACACGTCCCCTCGAAACACCACACTCCCTCGCAGCCCGTTCTTCGCTTGACGACGCCGCCCGCGCCGATAATAAACCTGCCGAGGATGCGGCACGCGCCGCTGGCGGGGCTGGCGCTGCTGCTGGTGCTGGTGGCGCTGCGGGCGTGGCTGCTGCTGGTGCGGCGGGCGCTGGTGCGGGCGTGGCTGCTGCTGGCGCTGCGGACGCAGCGACGCCCGACGAGGAACCGACTCAGCAGGCTGCCGCCCTGGCCGATGAACGCACCCGCAGCTTCCCTGCCACCGATGCGCCGGTGATAGAGGAGCCTGGCGTCGATAAGCGCGATGCCGAAGAAGACCAGGGCCCCACGCACATCTTCCGCACGGACGTCTACGAGCAGCGCTGGAAGCAGGCACTCTCGCTCGGCGGACGGACGCGCGTGTCCACCACGCTGATGATGATCGCGGCACTGATCTTGCTGATCACCAAGCTATTGACGGTGCAGCCAGCCGAGGACTGGCGGGCCACGACCCGCTTCGTCGACCCGACCACCTCCAGCAGCCAGCCCTCCACCCCAGCCTCAACCACGCCATCGCCCGCGACGAGCGAGCCAAATCGGACACCCGAGCCCAGCGCCACCAACCCGGCCCCCACCAGAAACTCGCCCGCCCCTAGCAGCTCGCCTGCTCCAAGCACCTCGCCCCGAGAGCCAGAGCAGTCCGAACCGGAGAACTCGGAGGCTAATAATCCCAGCGAGACGACGGACGTAGAATAGGCAGCTATGAACTCACGCCCCGGACACTCAGATAAGCCCGCACGATCCTCCCGCGCCCGCAGCACAGACGCCGCAGGCCGAGCCGATACTGCCCGCTCGAGTACCCGGGATGGTGCTGCCAAACGAAGCGACGAGATCGTCACCACCTTCCGCCCCGACCGCAGCCACATCCTCGCGGCCGTCATCATGATCCTCATCGCCCTGGTAGGCGTGGCCTACCAGCCGTTGCTTCTCGGCTGGATCCTGCTACTGCCGCTGATCTTCATCTATTACGTCCTAAAGTCCGCCACGCTGGTGGGGCCGGCGGGCATCACCATCTCCCCCGCCTTTGGCTCCTCCACAACCGTGCCCTGGGACAACATCGACGGCGTGGAGTTTTCCGGGGCCAAAGCCCTGCTGCGCACCTCCGACTCCCAGAAGCACCGCATGCCGGGCGTGACCTTCAATTCCCTGCCCAAACTGGAAGCCGCCTCCCAAGGCCGTATCCCCGACCCCATCACCCAAGGGCGCGACGCCGCCGCAGAGAAGGTCGAAGTGGTCCATAGAGATGGGCGCAGCGAACTTCGCGAGAAAAAGCCCGAGCGGGACGCCTCCACAGAACAGAAGGACAAGCCTCAAGACTAGACTGAGGTGCGGCTGCTGTGGGGCGGTGAGCTGGTGTAGCTGCTGTGGTGCGATGGCGCGGTGCGGTGAGCTGGTGCGGCGCTGTGGCGGCGGTGATCGATGGGGCGAGCACACCGTCGCTCGCGCGTATATCCGTCTCATCCTCCCCCGCCGATTGTCCGCATACTACGAGCGGCCCCCACCGGCGGCATAACTTCCCAGGGCGCACACGTGCTGTGGATGCTACTACGCATCAGCCTGACTCCCCCGCACACACCCTGCCGCCGGCTGCGGTATTCGTGGTGGAAAAACACGCCGCTGGCCCTCGTTCTGCGGTTGAGAAAAGCAGCGTCGCAGCGTCGATAAGCTGCATAAATCCGATAAAACAGCCGAGCACTCTCGCGCAACCTGGGGCGCTAAAGCTGCCCCCGTCACTAATTTTTCAGGCCTGACCCTCTACTCTGTAGCGTAGTCACCCATCAATCGTCATTTTCGGAAGTGTTCACCTTATGATTCCCCTTCGCTCACGTGTGACAACTGTCGGCCGCAATGCCGCCGGGGCGCGCGCCCTCTGGCAAGCAACTGGCACCAAACCGGAGGATTTCGGCAAGCCCATCGTGGCCATCGCCAACTCCTATACTCAGTTCGTTCCAGGGCATGTGCACCTGAAGAATGTCGGCGATATCGTGGCCGATGCAGTGCGCGCCGCTGGGGGTGTGCCGAAGGAGTTCAACACCATCGCCGTCGACGACGGCATCGCCATGGGCCACAATGGCATGCTCTACTCGCTGCCCTCGCGCGAAATCATCGCCGACTCGGTGGAGTACATGGTCAACGCCCACACCGCCGACGCCCTGGTCTGTATCTCTAACTGCGACAAGATCACCCCAGGCATGCTCAACGCGGCGCTGCGATTGAACATCCCCACCATTTTTGTCTCCGGTGGCCCCATGGAATCGGGCGAGGCGATTGTGGTTGATGGCGTCGCCAAGCGCGGATCCGATCTGGTGGACGCGATCTCCGCCTCCGCCAATGACACCGTCGATGATCACCACCTCGAGCAAATCAGCAATTCTGCCTGCCCCACCTGCGGGTCCTGCTCCGGTATGTTCACCGCCAACTCGATGAACTGCCTCACCGAAGCCCTCGGGCTGAGCCTGCCGGGCAATGGCTCCACCTTGGCCACCCACGCCTACCGGCGCCGCCTCTTCGAGCGGGCCGGGCAGCGCATCGTGGAGATCGCCCACCGCTACTACGCAGAAGAGGACGACTCCGTGTTGCCGCGCGCCATCGCCAACCGCGATGCCTTCACCAACGCCATGACACTGGACGTGGCCATGGGCGGTTCCACCAACACGGTGCTGCACATTCTGGCCGCCGCCATCGAGGGCGAGATCGACTTCACCCTCGACGATATCGACGCGATCTCGCGGCGCACCCCGTGCCTGTCCAAGGTGGCCCCCAATTCCGACTACTTCATGGAAGACGTGCACCGGGCCGGCGGCATCCCCGCCATCTTGGGCGAGCTCTACCGCGGTGGCCTGCTTAAGGAGACCGTCCACTCGGTGCACTCCGATTCCCTGGCCGACTACATCGCCCACTGGGATATTCGCGCCGAGAATCCGAGCGAAGAAGCAATGGATCTCTTCCACGCTGCTCCCGGCGAGGTACGTACTACGCAGCCGTTCTCCACCTCGAACCGCTGGGAAAGCCTCGACACCGACGCCGCCGGCGGATGCATCCGCGACGTCGAGCACGCCTATACCGCCGAAGGTGGCCTGTGCGTGCTGCGGGGCAACATCGCCGAGGACGGCGCCATTTTGAAAACCGCCGGTATTTCCGAGGAGCAATTCCACTTTGAAGGCACCGCCCGCGTCGTGGAGTCCCAGGAAGAGGCGGTGTCTGTGATCCTGAACAAGGTGCTGCAGCCCGGCGAAGTCCTCTTCGTCACCTACGAAGGCCCCGCCGGCGGCCCCGGCATGCAGGAAATGCTGCACCCCACGGCGTTCATCAAGGGCGCCGGCTTGGGCAAAAAGTGCGCGCTCGTCACCGATGGTCGCTTCTCCGGCGGCTCCTCCGGGCTGTCCATCGGCCACGTCTCGCCCGAAGCCGCCGCCGGCGGCACCATCGGCCTCGTGCGCACCGGAGACCCCATACTTATCGACGTCGCCTCGCGGACGCTGCACGCCGATATCTCCGAGGATGAACTCGCCGCGCGCCGCGAAGAGGAAAACTCCCGCGAGAACCCCTTCACTCCACACCAGGACCGCCCCCGCGCAGTGAGCAAGGCGCTCAAAGCCTATGCCGCCATGGCGTCCTCGGCAGATAAGGGAGCTGTGCGCATCGTCGACTAGGGCTAGCGGGCGCTATATCGCGGCCGTGTCGGTTGCGGAGTAGAAGGCGTCGATAAGCGCTGTGCGTAGTGCGCAAAATAAGAAAGGGGCTGGTCTGTGACGACCAGCCCCTTTCGGTTATGTGTTGCGGCGCTAATTCAGCGGATTAACTCCGGCGCCAAACCACCACAGTGCAACGGCGGCCGCGCCACCAACAAGCACCCACAGCCACGAGCTCAGCAAGGGGCGGTGCGCCCACGAGCGGTTGAAGTCGAGCGATAGCTTGCCCGGGCCGGTGAACTGGAGGGCAAGTACTGCGAGAATCATGACTACGCAGAAGAGCACCTCGCCCGACCAATTCAACGGATTCACACCCGCATTGAGTACATCGATCTGGTGCAGCGCAGACAACAACGTGGCGACAATACCCACGGCCGCAGCGACCGGGGTCAAGAGACCAAGCAGCAAGAACACACCGGCGAGCAGCTGCAGACTGGGCTGAACAACCGATAGCAGCCACGGCATCGCGTAGCCGCTGAACTCGTTTTCCAACCCAGACAGACCCTCGGAGTCGCCGAGCTGGAAGAAAGTCTTCACCCCGGCGAGGATCAGCAATGCGCCCACGCCTACGCGGAGCAGGAAGATACCGAAGTCCAGGGTGCCACGGCGGTGGTCCAGCGCCGGGTCATAGGGCTGTTCGGCATCATCGGCCGGCTCCGCCATGTCGCCCTCGACCCACTGGGGGCCGGCGGCCGGTGCTGCAGCCACGCCGGATGCTGCGGCCACGCCCGGCGCTTGTGCGTAGTCCGCGTCATAATCCGCCTCGCCTGCCGGCTGAGGGCGCTGAAGAGCCACAGTCTCCTCTGCGGCCGGGCGGGTCGGCTCGGGGCGCGGGGGTTGGCGTCGTTCCGAGCCAGGCTGGGCCGCGGGTGCCGGCGTGCTTTCAGGCTCCGTGGCGCGAGTGTCGCGAGCGCTAGTCGGCGCATCCGATGCGAGCGGACGAGAACGCTCGGGATGCTTGTCCGAGGCGGCCTGAGCAGAGGCAGCGGCCGCGGCGGCTGCGCCGGCGCGGGGCATCACGACAGTTTCGTTGCTGTCCTCTTCGCGACTAGGGGTGCTACTACGCACCGGAGCAGCACCGCGCTCGGGTGCGTCGTTCGCGGGCTGTGTTGCAGGCTCTGCAGGTTCTGCAGCGCGCGCTTGCTCAGGCTGGCCGGCCTGGCCGCGGGGTGGAATAGCCTGCGGTGCTGCACGGCCAGTGCGTTCGTAAATACTGCCCGCCGTGGGGCGCTTGCCAGACTTCTTCGGCTCGGGCGTGGAACTCTGCTGCGTAGTAGCAGAGGACTGCTTCTTCGAGTGAGCCTCGTCGCGCGCACTCGCTGCGGGCTCGCTAGCCGCAGGCTTATCGGATGTACGACGCGACTCCGAAGCCTTGGCGTCCTTGGAATCCCGGCGCGCATCGGCCTTGGAGTCCTTGGAATCCCGGCGCGCATCGGCCGAGCCCGCGGAATCCTTGGGGTTGTAAGTGGGGATTTCGGTGTCCTCGCCGAAGTCGTCGGCACGGGCCTTGTCGGGGCGGGGGTTCTCAGGCTTGGTCATGCAGCTCAGCGTATAGCGCCGAGCTGGTGAAACGAAGGATTTCCTCACCGGCGTGCCGTGAGTGTGAGGGAACCTTTACAGGATTGTTATTGCTCGAGGGCGGTGGCGGCGTCCAGGACAGCGTCGCTGAGCGCACCCAGGATGGGTGATTCGAGGCGCCAGTGCTGCCAATAGAGGTGGACTTCTTCGACGCTGTCATCAAGCAGGACCACGTCGCCGCTGTCGAGGAGGGGGCGTAGTTGCGTCTCGGGAAGAAGGCCCCAGCCGAGGCCGACGCGGGCTGCGTAGACGAAATCTTCCGATGAGGGGATCCAGGAGATGCTGCGGTGGCGGCCGTCTTCGCCACTGCGTAGTCGCCCAAGCAGGTCGTGTTCTTGGAGCTCGTCATTGGGGCCGTAGCGCAGCGCGGGCATCGAGGCCCAGTCGAGGCTGCCGTCGGGGCGGGTGTAGGTGTCGAGGAGCCGGGGATGCGCGGCCGCGCGATAGCGCATGACGCCGAGATAGTGGGATTCACAGCCGGAGACGGCCTCGGCTTCGCGGGTGACGGCGCCGAGGACGTCACCGCGGCGCAAGAGGTTGCGGGAATGGGATTCGTCTTCGATGCGTAGTCGCAATGACGCGCTATTCCAGGAGGCGACGTCGGCAAGCACCGGCCGAAACCAGGTGGAGAGTGAGTCGGCGTTAATGGCGATGGCTAGGGGCACGCGGCCGAGTCGCCCGCGTAGTTGGGCGTTGGTTTCGGCCTGCAGCAGTGCCATGCGGCGGCCCGCCTGGACGAGGATTTCTCCTGCCTCGGTGGCGCGGACGGGGTTGGCGCGTTTGAGCAGTACCCGCCCGATCGTGTTTTCCAGCGCTTTGATTCGCTGGCTGACCGCCGAGGGGCTGATGCCGAGCCGTGAGGCGGCTGCTTCGAAGCTGCCTTCATCGACGACGGCGAGGAGCGTGTTCAGCTTGACGTTGTCCATGAAGCAATTTTAACGCAGGTGAAGAATACTTAATTTTCCTTCACGCGTGGAGTGCAAGAATATTGAGTACGTGATTGCACTGAATGGCTTTTTCGTTGGATTGTCCCTGATCATCGCGATCGGACCGCAGAACGCGCTCCTGCTCAAACAAGGTGTTAAAGGAGTCGCCGTGGGCGCGGTCGTCGCCGTCTGCCTCCTCTCCGACATTCTGCTCATTCTGGGCGGCACCGCTGGAATGGGCGTGCTCGTCGAGAAGGCCCCCACCGCGCTCGTCGCCCTGAAGTGGGCTGGGGTGGTGTATCTCAGCTACTTTGCCTACACCTGTTTCCGAGATTCGCTCGCTCCGAAGGCAGGCGCACTACGCACCACGGATGTACGCGATCCCGAAGAGATGGATCTGCGTGGCGAGGATGCTACTACGCACAACACCCCCGAGATCATCGCCGAGGCAGGCGCACTCCAGGACACCTCTTTCCGCCGCACCGACATCGGCGAAGAGCACAGCGATCACGGCAGTGGCTACGTCTCCGGCGGCAGTGTTGCCACCAAGCGCCGCAGTCGCATCACTACCTCCGAAAAACCGTGGCTCAGGCCGGTTATCGCCGCGCTGGTGTTCACCTGGTTCAACCCGGCCGCCTATATCGACACGCTGGTCATGCTGGGCGGGCTCGCCAACCAATTCGGCCCCGTCGGCCGTTGGGAATTTTCCGCCGGTGCCCTGGCAGCAAGCGTGTTGTGGTTTCCCACCATCGGTTTCGGTGCGCGTGCGCTAGCCCGGCCGCTGTCGAAGCCACAGAATTGGCGCCGACTCAACTTCGCCATCGGCATTGTCATGGTGATCATCACGGTGCGATTGGCCTTGCACTAGCGTGTGAAGCGCATGCGAGGTGGCGTCGACAAGCATTATCGACGCCACCTCGCGTTTTTCAACCCGATGGCTCGTGGCCGCGTGGTTGCTCGCTCTTCTGCGTAGTTACTTTTTCTTCGACGCGGTCGCCCCGGCCCAAATATTGATTCCGGCATCATCGGAGGCCTCGTCGATGGCGGCCAGCTCGGCGTCTGTGAAGTCCAGATTATCCAGAGCCGCCACGTTGTGGCGCAGCTGTTGCGCAGACGATGCACCCACCAGGGCCGAGGCCACAGTCAGCTCACCGAAATCACCTTGCTCGCGCAATACCCAGGCGATGGCCATTTGGGCGAGGCTTTGCCCGCGCTCGCGCGCAATGTCGTCCAGGGCCCGCACCATGGATAGATTGCTCTCGGAGAGCATGCTTTCGCCAAAAGAGCCCTTCTCGGCCGCGCGGGAATCGGCGGGCACGCCGTCGAGATAGCGGTCGGTCAGTAGTCCCTGAGCCAGCGGCGAGAAAGCAATCACCCCGAGCCCGTTGTCGGCAGCGGATTCAAGCAGGGACTCGCCGTCCTCGCCGGGTTCTTCGACCCAGCGGTTCACAATCGAATAGCTCGGCTGATGGATCAGCAGCGGGCAGCCTTCCTCCTGCATGATCGAGGCTGCTTCTGCCGTCAGCTCTGGCCCATAGGAAGAAATACCCACATAGAGCGCTTTTCCGGAGGCGACAATATCGCGCAGGGCATACATCGTCTCCTCCAACGGTGTATCCGGATCGGGGCGATGGTGGTAAAAGATGTCCACGTAATCCACTCCCAACCGGTCTAGCGATTGATCCAGCGAGGACATCAAGTACTTGCGCGAGCCACCAAACCCGTAGGGGCCGGGCCACATGTTCCACCCTGCCTTCGAGCTGATGATCATCTCATCACGATGCCCTGCGAAGTCGCTACGCAGAATCTCGCCGAAGTTGCGCTCCGCGGAGCCTGCGGGCGGCCCGTAGTTGTTGGCGAGGTCGAAGTGTGTGACGCCAAGATCAAAGGCACTACGCACAATATCTCGCTGCACATCGAGACGACGGTCATCGCCGAAGTTATGCCACAACCCGAGCGAGAGGGGCGGCAATTTTAGGCCTGAATTACCCACCCGGCGATAGTTCATGGACTCGTAACGGTCCGGCGCGGGTTGATAGGACTGGGGTGCTTCTACTGTGAATGACATGCTCCCAGTGTGCCTGCGACAGTGGCGATCGTGCTACTACGAAACAGAGCCTCTCCCCCATTGCCGCTGCTAGCCCATAATATGGGGAAGATGACTACGCATCAGCTCTACGACTCCACTCTTGACCTACTTCGCGCACTGATCCGCAACGCGTGCGTCAACGATTTCACTCCCGGCTCGGGCAACGAGAAGCGTACCGCCGAGACCCTCCGTGAGTTCTTCTCCGATGCTCCGGCCGAGGTTCGTGAGCGCCTCTCAATTGAAAGCATTGAGCCCAGCCCAGGTCGCACCACTCTCATCGTTACTGCCGCCCCAGCCAAAGATGAGGGGCTCGCCCCTCTTACCTTCTTCGGCCACACCGACGTCGTTGTCGTCGACGAACAGCACTGGACCAAACCCTGCTTCGACGCGGTGATCGAAGACGGCAAGATCTACGGCCGGGGCGCAGTAGACATGTTGTTCATCACTGCAGTGCAAGCTGTTGTGACTAAATGGGCTGCCGCACAGAATCATCTTCGCCGCCCAATCCAATTTGCTGCTCTCGCCGATGAAGAGGCACGCGGTGGACTCGGTGCGGGTTGGATCGCCGAGAACCAACCCGATGCCCTTTCTTTTGATCATTGCCTCGGTGAGACCGGCGGTGGGCACATCGTGCTCAATGGCACGTCGCGCTGCGTAGTAGTCAACGCCGGCGAGAAAGGAGCTGCCCAGCGACGTATTCACTTCACCGGAGATCCTGGGCACGCATCGACTCCGTGGGGAACAACAATGACCACGGGCATCCTGGGCGAAGTCACCACCCGGCTAGCCGCATTGTCTATCCCTTCTGATCAACCCCTCTGGGAGCCGTTCGTCCGTGCCTTTGGTTTCGATCCCGAGACTGAGCGGGCATTTCTTGCCCACGAGACGGACGATTACAGCCCGTTCGGCGAGATGTCCCGCTTCGCCCATGCAATCTCCCACACCACTGTCGCTCCCACAGTTGTTCGTGCCGGCGGCCCCATCAATGTTCTTCCCTCATCTGGGTATGTGGATCTGGATATCCGCCCCACACCAGGCATGACCCAAGACGATGTGGATGCCTATCTTCTCGAAGCCATTGGCGAGCTGCGTAGTCACTGCCGCATCGAACGGCTGATCTGCGAAGATGCCACAGTATCCCCCACCGATTCACCGCTCTACGACGCGATCAGCGCAACTTTGGCCGAGCTCTTCCCCGAGGAACAGGTTCTGCCCATCATTGCTTCAGGGGGTTCAGACTTACGCTTCGCCCGTAAAATGGGCGGCGTCGGCTATGGCTTTGCAGCACATGCTACGGGGCGCACGCTCGGCGAAGTCCAGGCCCAGCTGCACGCCCACGACGAGCACCTGCATCTCGAAGACCTGGAACTGACTCTCCGGGCATACCTGGGAGTAACTGAACGCTTCGCAAGCGACTAAGCCCCGCGCGCCTTAACGACGCCGCCCGCACGGTGTACACCCACCTCGCAAAGCCGTCTCCTCTCCTCGCCCGCCCCACCTCCTAGGGGCTCCCTGGGTGGAGTTCTCGCGTGGCGTGGTGCAACGCTAACTCTGAGCGTCGGTGGCGGTGTCCTAGCTGTGATAGGCACACGGCTCGGGCCAAGGCTGGGCCCGCACTTTTGCACCAGGTGCTTGCTGCGCTGCCACGGAGTCGTTGACGTGGACTTCTGGGCTGGATTCTGCGGCGTGTGCCCCGCGGGTCGCACCTACTCGCCCCGTCTTGGGGTCCCGCGCTGCATGATGTTTGCTGTGGTGGGCGCGGGTGTCATCGTTGTCGCTGTGGTGGATGCGACAAAGACAGGTGAGATTCTCAATATCCGTCGCCCCACCCTGCGCATAGGGCTCGATATGGTGAATTTCGCATTTGGAAATGGGCGTCGAGCACCCAGGATGTGAGCACACATTCTGCGCCGCAGCCAAGGCAATGCGCTGAAAAATATTGGCGCAGCGCTCGAATCTTCCCAACCGAAGAACATCGCCAGTATGCGGATCATGGACTGCAAGGAATCCGTATTTTTTCATGCCGAGCGCCATGACTTGCTCAGTGGTCAACGGAATACCTGTGTTGGTGGGGTGCTCGATACCGGCATTGGCGTAATCGCAGTGGGTGAAATCTTTCGGCGAAATGCACACCACCAGTGTGCTGTCTGCATTCCCTGTGCCGCGTTTAATGACGGCGCTAAACGCCTCTTCGTAGCGTTGGTGATAAGAACGCTGATCCCCCTTGGGGCGAGGCTTTCTCATTTCTCGATCGACCTGATCTGTGAGGACTGCCGCCGCATCGGGCGCAATACGCCCGAATATCCCCACATTGCCATCGGTTCCGGGTTTGGTGATAGTTAAGCGTCGAGAAGCGGCGCTATCACGGTCAGCCTCAGGTAGCGAACTATTGACCCGGCGCACGCGCAGAATCAGCAGTTCACGGGTGTCATCATAGGAATGCTCGGCGCCATAGCTGATTGCCTCGAGGCGAATCGATTCGCGAATGCGCGCATCTTTCGTGCGTAATCCAGCCAAACTCGTTTCAATAAGCCGGCGCATATCGGCGCTCAACCGGTGTCGCCGCAGCTTATCGACGCTCAAAGCCCGCAACTGGCGAGCCTCTTCAACGCGCTGCGCCGTCTCGTGAGCCGGCTCATCCTCCGGCGGTGCGTCCTTTATCGGCCCATACAACCGTGCCGCCTGGGTAGACACATTCGAGGCCCGCGTTTTCGACCACCCCAGGGTGTCTTGTAAAAACCGCACGGGCTTTTTCGTACCAGCCACAGCAACAGCCTTCTCGCTTCGGACGCGGTGCGCGAGCAAAACATCAGTGTGGGCTTTCAGGTCTTGAAGCTGCTCCAATCTCTGATAGGTGGCTATAACGTGGTCGAACTCCTCCACCCCTGATTCCAATTCTTCGGTGAGACGAAGCAAAAAGGCCTCGTACTGGCTAATTTCATCGATAAGTGCGGTCATCGTGTGTCCCCCATGGCAACAATGCTCGTCGTTGTGTGTGTTGACAGCACTGTGACAAATCCGCGCCCCCTCCGCCACGCTTTCGCCCCGCCACGCGACTGACTTGTGGATTGCGCGAAATTTATGCACAGCCTAGGACGATGGTTGTGCGGTCATCGACGCTTTCGGGTAGGCACTACGCATCAGAGCGCACACAGGGAAAACACGCCGCCACCGCTGATGCGTAGTCCCTTTTACCCACACACCAATCCACCCACGCTGCGCGCACGAAAAAAGCCGGCAGCACCTCTCGCGAGGTCGCTGCCGGCAGCTCTGCTGCGTAGTTACTGTAGCTTCGAAGCGATGAGCTGGTTGACTACCGCCGGGTCGGCCTTGCCGCGGGTAGCCTTCATCACGGCGCCGACGATGGCACCGGTGACCTTTTTGTTGCCGGCCTTGTACTTTTCCACGATGTCAGGGTTGGCAGCCAGGGCCTCGTCGACGGCCTTCTCGATGGTGCCGTCGTCGCGCATGACTTCCAGGCCGCGCTGGGACACAACCTCGGAGACGCTGCCCTCGCCGGCGAGCACGCCATCAACGGCCTGGCGGGCGAGCTTGTTGGTGAGCTTGCCCTCGTTGATCATACCCACAACTTCGGCGACCTGCTCGGGGGTGATGGCCAGCTGCTCAAGATCGACCTCGAGCTCATTGGCCTTTTGGGACAGATAGGACACCCACCACGAACGGGCTTCAGCAGAGGTGGTGCCCGCATCCATGGTGGCGACGATGAGATCGAGGGCGCCTGCGTTCACCAGATCACGCATGGCGGCATCCGATAGCTCCCATTCCTCCTGCAAGCGCGCCCGACGCACCCACGGCAGCTCCGGCAACGTCGCGCGGATCTCCTCTACCCACTCGCGCGGTGCAACCACCGGCGGCAGGTCAGGGTCATTGAAGTAGCGGTAGTCATCGGCGGTTTCCTTGCGGCGACCCTGCGTGGTCGTGCCATCAGTTTCCTGATAGTGGCGAGTCTCCTGGCGGATCGAGCCCCCATCCTGCAGCACCGCAGCCTGGCGCTGCATCTCGAAGCGCACGGCCTGTTCCACGGACCGCACCGAGTTGATGTTTTTGGTCTCGGTGCGGGTGCCGAACTCGCTTTGCCCGATGGGGCGCAGGGACAGGTTGGCGTCACAACGCATAGAGCCCTGGTCCATGCGAGCATCGGAGACCCCAAGGGCCTTGACGAGATCACGCAGCGCAGACACATAGGCGCGGGCCACCTCAGGGGTGCGGGCACCGGCGCCTTCAATCGGCTTGGTCACGATCTCAATAAGCGGCACACCGGCTCGGTTGCAATCAACCAGCGAGGAGGTAGCGCCCTGGAGGCGTCCGTCGGCGCCGCCGATGTGGGTCAGCTTGGCGGTATCTTCCTCCATATGAGCGCGCTCGATCTCGACGCGGAACACCTCGCCATCATCGAGCACCACATCGAGGTAGCCGTCATAGGCGATCGGCTCATCGTACTGCGAGATCTGGTAATTCTTCGGCTGGTCCGGATAGAAGTAGTTCTTGCGGGCGAAGCGCGAGGACTCCGCGATCGAACAATTCAACGCCAAGCCAATCTTGATCGCCCATTCCACGCCCTTGGCATTAACTACCGGCAGCGCCCCGGGCAGGCCCAAGCTCACCGGATCCACATTCGAGTTCGGGGTGTCTCCGAAATGCGCGGAGCTCGCCGAGAACATTTTGGTCTCTGTCGACAGCTCCACATGCACCTCAAGCCCCATCACGGGATCGTAGGTGGCGAGGACATCCTCGAAGTCCATCAGGTCAAAATCCGCTTGCGTCATAGCACCCCATAATAGTTCATGGCCCGCACGGAGATATCCATGCGGGCCATGATCCTTCTACTCTTTAGCCAAACAGCGCCTGAGCAGTGCGGTAGCGTCCCTCGGGCACGCTCTTCAGCTTGCCCACAGCAACATCGAGATCCACCAGCTCGATGTGCTCACCGCGCAACGCCACCGACTTGCCGAAGTCGCCAGTGTGGCAGGCGCGGGCGGCGTGCACGCCATAGCGGGTGGCGAGCACACGGTCGAAAGCAGTCGGGGTGCCGCCGCGCTGGATATGCCCCAGCACGGTGGTGCGCACATCCTGGCCGAGGCGCTTTTTGATCTCCTCGCCGATGACCTGGCCGATACCATTGAAGGTCTTGTGGCCGAACTGGTCTTCCTCGCCCTCATCGAAGTCCATGGTGCCCTCCTTGGGCAGCGCTCCCTCGGCGACGACGATAATGCCGTATTTCTCGCCCATCTGGAAGCGGCGTTCCATGCGCTTACAAATGTCATTGATGTCGAAGGGATGCTCCGGAACCACGATGTAGTGGGCGCCGCCGGCCATGCCGGCGTGCAAGGCAATCCAGCCCACGTGGCGGCCCATGACCTCCACGATCATCACGCGGTTATGGGATTCAGCGGTGGTGTGGAGACGGTCGATGGCATCGGTGGCCACAGACACTGCGGTGTCGAAACCGAAGGTGTAGTCCGTGCCATTGACGTCATTGTCAATGGTTTTCGGCACACCCACCACGGGGATGCCGTTATCGGAGAGCCACTTCGCGCCCTTGAGAGTTCCCTCGCCGCCGATCGGAATCAGGGCGTCAATGCCCGCATCCTCCAGGTTCGCCTTGACTTGATCGATCCCCTCGCGGAACTGGTTCGGGTGCAAACGGCCGGTACCCAAAATGGTGCCGCCGCGCAGCAGGATGCGGTCAATACTCTCGTCGTCATAGAGCTGGGTGCGGCGATCCTCAAGCAGGCCCACCCAGCCGTCTTGGTATCCCACCACCGTGGAACCATACTCGGCGGTCGCAGTACGAACGATACCGCGGATAACAGCATTCAGGCCGGGGCAGTCGCCACCAGAAGTCAGAGTCGCAATACGCATGCGTTTCAGTCTAGTCCTTATCTTTGTGTTATGCCCGATCGGACAGCGTATTTTCCGGTTTCGGAAACGTGTATTTGCTTACAGTCACTAATCCACAGATCATCGCCAGCATCGGCAAGGACATCGCGAGCGCCACGCTCGTCGATAGCACCGCCCCCACAGCGGCGGCGCCGATCACCGAACCAAGCTGACGCGTAGTGTTATACACCCCCGAGCCCGCACCGGAGAGCTCCGGGGTCAGCTCCCGCATGGTCGCCACCGAGTTGGGGGCCCACACGAACGCGCTCGCCACACCGAAAAGAGTGAGCGGGATCATCAGCAGCAGCGGGGCGGCGTCGATAAGCATCAGCCCCGTCATCGCCCCAAGCACAAGCACGCAGCCGCCGAAACCCACCAGCGACATCGTGCGCGGATGCACCCGGTCGGACATGCGCCCTGTCACCGGGGCGAGCACGAAGGCCACAAGCGCCATCGGGATCAGCAGGAAACTGGCCTGCTGGGCGCTCATCCCGTGGGTGGACTGCAGAAACAGCATCACCGGCAGCATCATCGAGTTCACACAAAAGCCCATCATGGCGATCGAGAACGCCCCGATCGAGAAGTTGCGGTAGCCGAAAATCTGCAGCGGAACCAGGGGGTCGCGCTGGGCGCGGGCGGCGCGGCGTTGCAGCGCGATGAATGCTACTACGCATAAGAGCGCCAGGGCGAACAACACCCACACCACTGGTGCGTAGTGGAGGGCAGGCCCCTGCTGCACCGCGAAGACCAACGCGAACATACCGATCATGCTGATCGCCACGCTCGCGAGATCAATCCGCCGCGCCACCCGCTCCAGTGCGGGCACCCAGGCCCACACCAACACAATCGAGACCACACCGATGGGCACATTGACGAAGAAAATCCACTGCCATCCGAAACGGGACACCAGCAGCCCGCCGAGCAGCGGGCCGGCGAGGTTCGCCAAACCCGCCACCGCACCCCACACGCCCATGGCGGCGCCGCGGCGATGACGCGGAAAGATCCGGTTAATCACACTCATCGTTTGCGGGGTCAATAGCGCCGCACCAATGCCCTGCACCGCCCGGGCGATGATCAGCGCATGCACCGACTGCGACAACCCGCACGCCAGCGAGGACAGCGTAAACACCGCCATGCCCACCATGTAGACCTCGCGCTGCCCATACCGATCTCCTAGGCGCCCGGTCACCAAAAGCGGCACCGCAAAACACAGCAGATAGCTACTGGTCACCCACACCACTTCGGTAAGCGTCGCATCGAGCTGCGCATATAGCTGCGGGGTCGCCACCGCCACGATGGTCTGATCCAGCAGAATCATAAAGAAACCGATGCACAGCGCCGCCAGCGCTTTCCACTGCGGCCGGAGACTCTCCTGCTCCATCGGCGCCGTGGGCCTCTGACCAGGCCGCGCGGCATCAGCGCTTGTCGACGCCATCTCGGGGCCAGCAGCCGCAGCAGACCGCGCCCGAGCCGCGCAGGTATCCCGTGCGGGAAAACGAGGAGTAGACATGGCACGCCAGTCTACTCCGATGCCCCTGCTCCCCCGCCGGCCCCATCGCGCCAGCCCAGACTCGTTAGTCTCACGGTGCTACTACGCAACAGAGTGGCTCACCCCCGATCGCCGCCTCGGTTCACCCCACCGGCTGCTGTCGCGGGCTACGATAGCCGGTATGAACCTGAAAAAAGCTGAGAACGTCAATACTGCCGCCATGGTCACCGTCGGCCTGATCGGTGGCTGGCTCACCGCCCGGGAAACCTTGATCCGCCCCCTTGGCGGGGCTGTCCTTGCTGCCGCCGGCGGCTATGCGGCCCGAAGCTGGTACAAGAAGAGCGGCGGTGTGGTCGCTACCGGGCTGACCGGACTCTACGTTGCTGGTTTCGGCCTCTCCCACCCGTTGGCGAAGAAGATCGGCGCATGGCCTGCCGTGCTGTCTGTCACCGCCGCCACCGCTGGCGCTGCTTGGGCGCTCAACGATAACGCCTAACACCGCTTTTCACCGCACATCCCACGCGCCACGGCCCATGCCTCAAGTCAGGCATGTCCAGCTGCGGCGCGTGGTTTTTTTTCTGTGGGCGCCCCTCGCCCCGCCGCCAGCGCCCCACTACCCGCAGTCACCTCGCCGCGCGCTTACGGTCACGCCGACTATCTGTCTCCTTCATCACTGGGCGAGCGGAATGCTTCCCACACGGCGATGCAGCGCGCCGCCACGTGGGCCCGCCCCCAGCTCGGAGACCAGCACGTCTACCCGATCCACGAGGAAGCTGGGACCCGCATAGAGCGCACAATCCTGGGCGATTTCTGCAGTAAGCGATACAGCGGGCGTCTTCTCTGGCCCGCCTCGATGAGCCTGTGTTCGCCCCCGCCGCATGCGAGCCACCGTGAGATGCGGGCGCGGGGTGATATGGTCCGGTTCGATTCCAGGCAGCACGCACCGCCGCATGCACTCGGTCATCTCGCGTCTGCCGTCTCCCACCCCGATCCACAGATAGCGGCCGTGGAACTCCCCCGCCCCGCGCAGCGACAACCGAAACGCCGGTGTGTCCCGAAGCGACTCCGCCAGGTGCTGCTGCACCGTGTCGATACTCCCGCTGGGCATCTCGCCATAGAACTGGCACGTGATATGCCAACTGCACGGCTCGCTCCACCGCAGCTGCCCCGCCGCGGAGAGACTACGCAGCGCAGCGGCCAGATGATCGCGGGCGGGCGCACTGGGATACACCGCGCTGAATAGTCGCACACTCATACCCCTCAGCGTAGCGTTTTCACCAGCGCTTTTCGACGCCACCAGCCGCCGAATATCGGTGCGCAAGCCCGATCGAGAGCGCCATGGGGCAGCCTCATGTAGGCACGCAGTGCTCTACTGCGTAGTAGCAGAAGGCGCGGCGCACCTGGTGTCGCAGGTGTGCCGCGCCGTATCAGTAGCGCCAACCGGAACATCGGCCGGCGCAAGAACTACTTAAGAACGCCCAGCCTCGAAGGCGGCGCCGACTGTGTAAAGGCGGTCGTCGCAGAAGGCGGGTGCCATCAGCTGGAGGCCGACGGGAAGGCCGCTGTCAGAAGCCATGCCGGCGGGAACCGACATACCGGCCAGGCCTGCCAGGTTCAAGGGCAGGGTGAAGAGGTCGAAGTTGTACATGGCCAGCGGGTCGTCGATCTTGTCGCCCAGTTTGAAGGCGGTGGTCGGGGTGACGGGGCCGGCGATGACGTCGACGGTTTCGAAGGCGCGAGCGAAGTCGCGGGCGATCATGGTGCGCACGCGCTGGGCCTGCAGGTAGTAGGCGTCGTAGTAGCCCACCGAGAGGGTGTAGGTGCCGAGAATGATGCGGCGTTTGACCTCGTCGCCGAAGCCGGCGGCGCGGGACATGGCCATGACGTCGTTGGCGGAGTGGGTGCCATCGTCGCCGGTGCGTAGTCCGTAGCGCATGCCGTCGAAGCGCGCCAGGTTGGAGGAGATCTCCGAGGTTTGGATCAGGTAGTAGGCGTTGAGCGCGTGGTCGAAGCTGGGGCAATCCACCTCGACGATCGTTGCTCCCTGCTGCTTGAGCTGCTCGAGGGAGGCGTCGATGGTCTCGAGAACACCGGTTTGGTAGCCATCACGGATGAACTGCTTGGGGCAGCCCACGGTCACGCCGCTGAGGTCGCCGTGGGCGCCCTTGGTGGCGGCGTCGACCACGGGGGCGACGGGCTTGTTCACGGAGGTGGCGTCGAAGGGGTCCTCGCCGGCGATGACTTCGTGCAGCAGCGCGGTGTCGAGCACGGTGCGGGCGGCGGGGCCGCCCTGGTCCAGGGAGGAGGCGCAGGCGATCAGGCCATAGCGCGAGACCGTGCCATAGGTGGGCTTCACGCCCACGGTGTTGGTCAGCGCGGCGGGCTGCCGGATCGAGCCGCCGGTGTCGGTGCCGATCGCCAGCGGGGCCTGCAACGATGCCAGTGCCGCCGCCGAACCGCCGCCGGAGCCACCTGGGGTGCGCTCGGTGTCATAGGGGTTGCGGGTGAGTTTATAGGCCGAGTTCTCGGTGGAGGAGCCCATAGCGAACTCGTCCATGTTGGTTTTTCCGAGAATCGGAATACCCGCCTCGCGCAGCTTGCGGGTCACCGTGGCGTCGTAGGGGCTCATATAGCCCTCAAGCATTTTCGAGCCCGCCGTGGTGGGGGCGTCGGTGGTAACGAAGACATCCTTCAGCGCCAAGGGAACACCGGCCAGGGCCGAGGCGGGCTGCTCGCCGCGGGCGAGAGACTCATCCACGGCATCGGCGGCCGCCAAGGCCTGCTCGGCGCCGACATGCAGATAGGCGCCGATATCTCCGTCGACCTCCGCAATGCGATCAAGGAAGGCCTGGGTGACCTCGCGGGACGATACCTCGCCGGAGTGGATCTTGGCGGCCAGGTCGGCGGCGCTGAGCGAGAGAAGTTCTACGCTCGATTCAACATAAGAGCTCATGTGGTTGCTATCCCTTCTCTATTCGCCCAAAATCCGCGGCACGGCAAAACGCTGCTCGGCCGAGTCGGGGGCCTGATCAAGTGCCTGCTCCGGGGTCAGCGAGGGCTTCACCACGTCCTCACGCATCCCCGTGGATACCGAGTGCGGGTGGCTCATCGGCTCGACGCCTTCGGTATCGACTTCCTGCACGGCCTCGACGTGATCAACAATATTGATGATCTGCGTGCCGAGGTGATCGAGCTCCTCGTCGCTTAGGGCTAGCCGGGCAAGGTCGGCCAAGTGGGCCACCTCGCTGCGAGAAATATCAGCCACGGTGAATTCGTCCTCCTCTTAGGGTTTCGCTGTAACTTCCCTAGCTTAACCTACGGCTACTACGCAGCAGAGTGCCCCGCCCCATGCGGCCCCACGACCCCCGCCTCCTGCCGCCTAGATCACAAAAGTCGCTACTATGAACGGTGTGTCCTACCTAATACGAGTCCTCCTGCCCGACGAACCCGGCAGTCTCGGCATGCTTGCTGAGGCGATCGGTGTCATTGGCGGCAATATCCAATCAGTGGATGTTGTGCACCAATTCGACAGCGGCACCGTTATGGATGACATCGTGGTGGATTTGCCTTCTGGCACTCTCCCAGACAGCATCGTCTCCGCCGCGCAGGAAATCCCCGGTGTGATCATCGATTCGCTGCGCCCCTTCTCGGGCGTGGTCGATCGCCGCGGCCAGATCAAGATGCTGGCTGCTGTCGCCGAAAACTCTAGGCGTATCGACGTAGCCATGAAAGAGCTTGTCGACGTCATCCCCCGCACCATGACCTCTGGGTGGGCCATTGTGCTCGGGCCCGCTGGGCGTGTGGCGGCCTCCACTGCCGCCCCGGAAGACGACGGTAATCTCCCGGAGATCAACGTCCATTCCGCCCGCCTGCTCGACCCCGAGAAAGAAACATGGGTCCCGGAACGCTGGGCGCTCTTGGATGCCTCGCTAGCGGTGGTGCCGCTGGGCGAGAGCGACTTACTGCTGGTGGTGGGCCGCCCCGGCGGCCCCGATTTCCTCTCCAGCGAGGTCGAGCACCTCGGCAACGTGGGCCACGTTATTGGCTCAATCCTAAAAGCTGCATAAAGCCCGCCTCGTCGAGGATCTCCAGGCCGAGATCGCGGGCCTTGGTTTCCTTCGAGCCGGCATTCTCCCCAGCCACCACATAGGTGGTCTTTTTCGATACCGAGGACGCCGCTTTGCCGCCGCGCGCGACAATGGCGTCCTTTGCTTCTTCGCGGGTGAAATTCTCCAGGGTGCCGGTGACCACGATGCTCATGCCCTCCAGCAGCTGCGGCAGCTCCGCCTGCTCGGAGATATCTTCCTCCATGGTCACCCCGCTCGCAGCCCAGGTGTCCACGATGGCCCGGTGCCAGTCCACCTGCCACCAGTCGGCGATCGATTCAGCAATCGTTTGGCCCACGCCCTCGACCTCAGCGATCTCGGTCAGGGGAGCGTCGAAAAGCGCTGGGATCGAGCCGAAATGCTGGGCGAGCGCACGAGCGGCGGTGGGGCCGACGTGGCGAATAGATAGCGCCACGAGCACCCGCCAGAGCTCCACCCCTGTCGAGGCAGCGAGATTATCCAGCAGTTTTTTGGCGCTCGCGTTGAGCGCGCCGGTGGAGGTGGTATACACCGCGGAGGCGCGCAGGTCCTCCTCGCTGAGATCGAAGAGCCGAGCTTCGTCGCGGAGAATCCCGCGGTCGATCAGATCCTGGGCGCCTTTCTCGCCGAGGGCCTCAATATCGAAGGCGCTCCGCGAGGCCAGATAGGACAGCCGGCCGGTGAGCTGCCCGCGGCACGAACGGGTATTGGGGCAGCGCCAATCAGCGTCATCGGCCTTCGCCGGGCGCAGTCGCGTGCCGCACTCGGGGCAAAGCGTGGGGAAGATATACTCCCGCTCGCTGCCATCGCGGGTATCGGCCACCGGGCCCAATACCTCCGGGATGATCTCGCCGGCCTTGCGAATCACCACGGTATCGCCGATGAGAACGCCCTTGCGGGCCACCTCCTCGGGGTTGTGCAGGGTGGCCATGCTCACCGTCGAACCGGCCACGAATACCGGATCCATCACCGCATACGGGGTGACTCGCCCGGTGCGGCCCACGCTCGCCCGAATATCGATGAGCGTCGTGGTTACTTCCTCCGGCGGGTACTTATAGGCGATCGCCCAGCGCGGCGCCCGGGATGTCGCGCCATAGTCGCGCTGCTGCTGCAGATCATTGACCTTCACCACCAAACCATCGAGCTCGAACACGGCGTCGTGCCGGTGCTTTTCCCAGTAATTGACCTGGGCGATGATCTCCTTCGTGCTGCTCGCCGTGGTGGTATAAGGCGAGGTCGGCAGCCCCCAGGCCGTCATCGCCTCATAGGCCTCGAGCTGGGAGGCGGGGCTAAAGCCCTCGCGGGCGCCGATACCGTGGCAGACCATGCGTAGTTTCCTACGCCGCACCGCCGCGGTGTCTTTTTGCCGCAGGCTCCCGGCGGCGGCGTTGCGCGGATTAGCGAAGGGCTTGCCGCCTTCTGCGATCCGCGCGGCATTGACATCGGCGAAGTCCTCAATGGCGATAAACACCTCGCCGCGGATCTCGACCAGCTCGGGCACCGGATACTCCGCGCTGTGCTGCAGCTGATGCGGAATGTCCTCGATCACCTTGGCATTGGCGGTGATATCTTCCCCCACCCGGCCATCGCCGCGCGTGGCAGCCCGCTCCAGCTGGCCCTGGCGATACACCAAGTCGATCGACAGGCCATCGATTTTCAGCTCTGTGAGGTACTCCGGCGCCGGAGTGCGCTCCAACCAGGCCTGCAGCTCATCGAGCGCGAACACATTGTCCAAGCTATACAGTCGCTCGAGGTGCGTGACATTGGCAAAGCTCGACGATTCCGACACCGGCGCGCCCACCTGCAGGGTCGGCGAGTCCGGCACCCGCAGCTCGGGGTGCTCGGCCTCCAGGGTCTCTAGCGCACGAAAAAGCTGATCAAACTCTGCATCCGAGATCTCTGGCTGCTGGTTGTAGTACTTCTCGCGGTGATGGCGCACAGTCGTCGCCATCTCGTCCCACTTTTTGCGCAGATCGTCTGTAGTCACAATCCGACAGTCTAGCGCGTGCCCACCCACAGGATTGTGGTGCTACTACGCATCAGAGTTGCGCGAGATGGCGTCGTCACGCGCCCTGCCCCAACCGCACGTGGCGACCGAGTGTCCGGTGCGCAGTTTAAGCTAAGTAACCATGAACCACTTCGATCCGCAGAACATGCTCACCTTCGACCTTGAGACCACCACCAACGACCCCATGGAGGCGCACATTGTCACCTCCGCGATCGTCTCCATCAAGGGGCGCTCGGTGGAGCCGCTGGAGCTGCTCGCCGATCCGGGCGTGCCGATTTCGGAAGCCGCGACGAAGGTGCACGGAATCAGCACCGACTATGCCCGCGAGCATGGCCGCCCGCACGATGAGGTGCTGCGTGAGACCATCGACCGGATCTATCAAGGCTGGTCCGATGGCCAAAGCCTGGTGGTCTTCAATGGCACCTTTGACCTGACGATTCTGCGCCAACGCTCCCAGGACTTCGTCATTAAAGGCCTAGTCTATGACCCGTATGTGATCGACAAAGCCAAGGATCCCTATCGCAAGGGCCGACGCACCCTGGGCAGCCTGTGCGAGTTTTATGGGGTGCGCCTCGACAACGCCCACGAAGCCACCGCCGATGCCCTCGCCGCGGCGCGCATCGCGTGGAAGCAGCTGCGCATGTGGCCCGAGCTGGCGCAAATGGACGCCGATGAGCTCATGGAACAGCAGGCCGTGTGGTACTACGAGTCGCAGTCGAGCCTGAAGAAATACTTCGAAAGCCGCGGCAAGGACTCCTCCACGGTCTCAACCGTGTGGCCCATGCGCGGCTAGCTACATGATCCGTGGGCGCGGCGGCGGGCTTAGAGAATAATCGCCGCCGCGATCACGGCTAGGAAAATCACAGATACGATGATGCCGATGATGGTGCTGGAGCGATCGTCTCCAGTAAAGTCCGGCAAGCCGTATTTGTTTTTAGGGAGCGAATCCGGATCCAGCTCCTCGCCTTCTTCTCGGCGCACGACGTTTCTCCTTGGATCGGCAGGTGATCGATGCGCTGCTAATCCTAGCTCACCGAACCGCATCCGAGTTCTCCCCCGCCTGCGCAACGCTTATCGACGCCATCTCGCCACCACACATCCCCGCGCCGGGCTGTGCGCTGTTGCCGCCTAGAGATCCCCGGCGTCTCGGCTGAGCATCTCGCCCACCACGCGGGCCGTCTTCAGTGCGCGCGCCGCGCTGAGCAGATCGCCGCGGCTGAGATCTTCTTCCGGGGCAATATCCACCGAATCGACGAGGACGTCTCGTGGCAGCGCCAGTTCATCGATGAGTCCGGCGGCCTCTTGGGCGCGGGCGCGGGGGCACTCCCCGAGTTCATCGACATGATCTGTACTACGCACCAGCCTCAGTCCGAGGCTAGTGCCCTGCTCGATCGACTCGGCGAGCGCATCTTTGGTGGAGCTATCCCACCCAGTGGCGGTGCTGAGGATCGCGTCGAAATGCATGCCCACCCTGATCTGATCCGGGGTGAGGCTGGGAACATGCAGGATACGACGGTCGGCGCTGGAGCCGAGTGGAGCCAGCGCCGGGGTGAGCTCATCGCGGTGGATCGCTGGGATGGGATCCAAGGTGGTGGCTGGGGTGAGGGTGCCGCGCAGAATGGGCGCGAGAAGCGGCTCATCGATTTGCAGCCACACTGATGCGTAGTAGCGTCGCCGAATCTCGGCGATGTGGCGGGTGATGCCTTCGTACAGACTGGCGCTGAGATCGCGCATGGCCCCAGGGTCGCGGAGGAGCAGCTGGCCAGTGCTGAGCTCGATGGAGGCCGCCAAACTCCACGGGCCCACGATCTGCTCTTTGATGACGCCGCCGACGCCGGTGCCCCAGCAGGATTCGAGCTCGTCGAGGTCTCGTTCGGTGCGGTCGAGTATGCGGCGGCTGGCGAGCTGGGGGCGCGCATCCATGCGCCAAGAGCGCGGGCCGCGGGAGACCTGCAGCCCCTCCAGCAGGCTGGCAGTGCGGCCGATAGCATCGGAGCCTAGACCGCGCTGGGGCAAGTGCGGGATGGCTCGATAATCGCCGGTTTCGCCTGCGATCACGGAGGCGGCGTCGATAAGCGAAAGCCCAGGCATGGGGCCGACAGAGTAGGCAACCATTATCGACCCGTCCCGCAAATAGTGCCGGAGCCGAGCACAATATCGCCGCCGGGATCGGGGCGATAGAGCACGGCGGCTTGGCCGCGGGCGACGCCACGCAACGGCTCCTGCAGATCCAGCACGAGCCGATCGGCGTCGCGATCCACCTGCGCCCGCGCCGCCACGACGCCGCCATGCGCCCGCACCTGGACCTCGCAGTCGAACACGCCCTCCATGTCCGGGTGGAGCACCTTCACCCGATCGGCCTCGATGCGGGTGACGGTCAGCGCCTCGCGCGGACCAACCACCACGGTGCCCGTGGAGGCGTCAATATCGGTGACATAGCGCGGTCGCCCATTCGCGGCCGGGGCCTTAATATCTAGGCCCTTGCGCTGGCCGATGGTGTACTCGTGCACCCCAGAGTGCTGGCGCAGCACCGCGCCTTCCTGATCGACGATCGCGCCCGGGCGCACCCCGATGTGCTTGCCCAAAAACGCCTGGGTGTTGCCGTCGGGAATGAAGCAAATGTCATAGGAGTCCGGCTTCGAGGCGACAGCGAATCCCATCTCCTTCGCCTCCTCGCGGATCTGCGGCTTGGGAGTATCGCCGACCGGGAACATGCAGCGCTTGATCTCCTCGATACCCAGCACGCCCAGCACATAAGACTGGTCTTTATCTGGATCCACAGAACGACGCAGATAGCCGTCCCCGCCGTCGCTCGGCTGGGTCAGCTGTGCGTAGTGCCCCGTGACAACCGCATCGAAGCCCAGCGCCACACCCCGCTCGAGCAAGGCTCGAAACTTGATCTTTTCATTGCAGCGCAGACACGGGTTCGGGGTCTCGCCAGCCGCATAGGAGTCCACGAAATCATCGATCACATCCTCTTTGAAGCGATCGGAGAAATCCCACACATAAAAAGGAATGCCCAACTTATCGCACACCCGGCGCGCATCCGCCGAATCCTCCAAAGAGCAGCACCCGCGCGAGGACTCGCGAACCGACTGCGGATCGCGGGACAACGCCAAATGCACACCAATAACCTCATGGCCCGCTCGGACCGCCCGGGCAGCAGCCACTGCAGAATCCACCCCACCACTCATCGCTGCGAGAACCCGCACTGCTCGATCTCCTCCTTGTGCGCTCCCCCACGCCCGTGGACGCGAAGGCTGTAGTTAGGGCCGGCGGCGCCACTGGGTCGCTGGCGCTCGTGCCGATAGTTCACTCCTGTGCGGCGCCGGTGCGTGGCGCCAGTGTTAAACGAGGCCTCATCCTAACAGGCGCGGTTTGCTACTACGCATCAGAGTGGCTGTACGTAATTCCCCTCCAGCAGCGGCGACTGCCGGACACGCCGCCGGACACCCTTCCGGACACGCCCAAAGCGCTAGCTGGATGGGTGCAGCCACTGCTGTGTCAGCGTGTCGATCACCTGCTGCGCAGACCCACGTGCCGCACTGATCTGACGGACCCCGTGCACGGCATTGAGGGCGATTGCACCGTCATAGTCCGAGAGCCGGAAGACATGCTCAGGCTGCCATCCCAGCTGCGGTGTCTGCTCCCGCAAGAACGCGAGGGTCGTGCTGGGAAGAATATCTGGGCTGACGGGGATGCGAACCTGGCCGCCGCGCAGCACTGCCAGGGACCAAAACGACCCCTCGGTGAGTTCACCTGTCTCCGGGCAGCGGAAAAGGATGTCGTCGTATCCGCGTGATTGGGCAGCAGCGATAAGTTCTCGGACGGGCTGAATATCGGTGTGTTTCTCTGATGCGTAGTAGCGCCGATACGGCACTTCTTCTACCTGAGTGATCGGTGCCCCGCAGCGGGGCGGCAGCTGCCGGGTGCTCACCTCGAAGGAGTCCCTATAGGCGGTAATCCGCACCACGCAGGGATCGCTGGGCAGGGCGGCGAGATGGGGCTGGAGGGTGGCGTCGAGAAGCGTAAGGGGCATGTCGAGGCAGCTGCCGAAGGCGCGGGCATCGTGGCGGAGGCGGCGCAGGTGATGCTGCCAGCCGCGGACGGGGCGGGTGTTGAGGAAGGTGGTGAAATGCCCCTGCGGTCGCTGATTCATGCTCCTCCTTGTCGGCGGTGGTCATGTGAGGCTTCATCGTAGTTGGCGGCGGATGCGCGGGGCAGATCGGTCGGGGCGGGCGGCGGCTTCTAGGATTAAGGCCCATGAAGGTTCTGCTGATCGATAATGTCGATTCGTTTACCTATAACCTCGTTGACTACTTTCACCGTCTCGGCGCGAGCGTGACCGTACTACGCAATAGCGCTCCGCTGCCCCCGCTCGACGCTGTGGATGCGATCGTCTTATCGCCGGGCCCGGGCAGTCCGCACGATCCGGCGGCGCTGGGCTGTTCCAGCGCGGCATTGGAGGCGGCTACGGCTCGCGGGATTCCGGTGTTGGGGATCTGTCTGGGCGCGCAGGCGATGGCGGTGGTCAATGGCGGCGAGGTGCGCCACGCCCCGGAGCCGATGCACGGGCGGGTCGACTCGATCAGCCACACCGAGCATCCGCTGTTTCGCGGCGTGGAGCAGGACTGCGCAGCCACGCGCTATCATTCGCTGGCGATTACCCGCCTGCCCGAGTGCATGGAGGTGCTGGCTCGTTCCAGTGATGGGGTGATTCAGGCGATCGCGCATCGCAGTCTGCCGCAGTGGGGTGTGCAGTTTCACCCCGAGTCGATTCGCACCGGCGCGGGGCTGCAGATTCTCGATAACTTCCTGCACTTAGCTGCCGAACATGCCGGCTGCCAGGTGCAGATTCATAGCTTCGCGCATCTCGTCGAGGAGTCGGAGCTCTACTGCGTAGTCCGCCAGTGGGCGCGCTACTACGCATCAGCCTCCATGTGGCTCAGCGCCGCCGCCGACCGCTTCAGCTATCTTGGCATCGGCTCCCAGGTGGAGTCCTTCGGTTTCGACGATGCGCCCAGCATGCCGACCGTGCACATCGACCGCGACGCCCCGGAGCTAGGGGCATTCACGCTCGGCTGGGTGGGCTACTTCGACTATGAGACGCCCACGCACGACCCCGACGCCGCCACCACCGCCCGTTCCGCCGATCCGGCCAGCCAGTGGATGTGGGTGGACTGCTGCGTCGTGATCGATCGCGAACAGGGGCAGATGCATCTGCTCGCCCGCGGCGGCCTCGAGCAGTCGCTTATCGACGCCATCTCCGCGCTTGCTCCCCTCCCCGCCGAGCAGCACCCTATGGCCCAGCCCAGCCATCCGCCGGCGCGGCCGCCGGTGACGATGCTCTCGCCGCCGCGTATCCGCGACGATCGCGCCAGCTACATGGACAAAATCATTCAGGCGCAACGCCACATCCTCGACGGCGACACCTATGAGGTGTGTCTGACTACGCAGCTGGAGGTGAAGGCAGAGCTGGATGTGTGCGCGGCCTTCGACTATTTACGACGCCGCCACCCCGCCCCCTATTCGGCCTTGCTCGAATTTCCCGACGTGCAGATCCTGTCCTGCTCGCCAGAAAAGATGCTCAGCATCGACGCTGCAGGCCGGGCGGTATCGAAACCGATCAAAGGAACCCGACGCCGCGACAGCGACCCCGCCACCGATCGCGCTTTAGCAGCCGAGCTACACACAGAAAAAGAGCAGGCCGAAAATTTGATGATCGTCGATTTGGTGCGCAACGATCTCACCCGCCACTGCCAGCCAGGCTCGATCACGGTAGAGAAACTCTTCGACGTTGAAAGCTACCCGAGCGTGCACCAGTTGGTCTCTACTGTCTCTGGGCTACTACGCAGTAGAGACGATGCCCTCCCTCTCGTGCGCGATTGCTTCCCTGGTGGCTCCATGACGGGCGCGCCCAAGATATCGACGATGAAAATCCTTCACCAGCTCGAAGGCGCCCCGCGTGGCATCTATTCTGGGGCGCTCGGCTATCTCAGTAGCAGCGGCGCCATCGACCTCGGCATGGTGATCCGCTCCTTCATCATCAAGGGCACCACGGTGAGCTTCGGAGTAGGCGGAGCGATCACAGCCCTGTCCACCCCGGCTGCGGAATGGGAGGAGATCATGGTGAAGTCGCACCTATTCCGCGAACTCATGGGAATCGACACTCTCGAACAACCGCCCGAGGACCACGCAGCCACCTGCTCGACTACCCCACCCACCACCTAAGGACCGATATGGCACGCCGCAACCGCTCCCGCACCGAGAAGCATCCGAGCACCAGCACACGGGCACTTGCTGGAAACTATGAGCTCAGCCACGGCGAGGCGACGTTGAAATTCGATAACGGCTGGTGGCTCTATATTGATGGCCACCCCTCTTCGCACCTCAAAATCGGAGAACCGCGCTATCTCGCTTTCGATTACATGCAATGGATCGCGGCCTGCGTCGATAAGCATGTGCGGGCGCAGCTTGATCCGCAGCGGCTGCGCATCACCCACTTGGGCGGGGGCGGCTGCTCGTTGCCGCGCTACTTCGCGGACGTGTATCCGCGCTCGCGCAACTCGGTGGTGGAATACGACGCGGTGCTCGCCGAAAAGGTGCGGGAATGGTTCGACATCCCGCGCGCCCCACAGATAAAGATTCGCGTCGGCGAGGCCGCCGCCACCACCGCATCCTTTCGGCCGGAATCGCGCGATGTCATCATCCGCGACTGCTTCTCCGACGGCGCTGTGCCCGCAGCCCTCACCGAGCGGGAGTTCGTGCACAATGTGCACCGCAGCCTGAGCGCGGACGGGATCTACGTCGCCAATACCTCCGGCGCGGCGCGGGCCGAACGTGTGGTGCTCGACGAATTTTTCGCACACACCGGGATCATCGCCCCCGCCGCTGTGTTGAAATCGGGTTCTGCTCGCGCCGCCAACGCGGTGCTGGTGGCCTCCGATCGGGCGCTGCCGGATCCCGATGCACTACGCAGCAGCATCGTTCCCGCCCGATGCGACTTCCACTAGCCGCACCCAAAAGCGCCGTTGCCGCCGTTGCCGCCGTTGCAGCGGCCGCAGCGGCAGTTATACCTGCACCAACGCCCGCGCCTCCTCGTCGGTGAGCATGGCCTCCTCGAAGGCCTGCAGCGCCGCACGCTGATCGAAATTCACCCCAATGAGCACGACTTCATTGGAGGGAGCCACCCCCGCGCTCGCCCAGGGCGCGGCTGGCTGAATGGTGAGATTGGGCCCTGCTTGGCTCCACACGTGGGCCATCTCGAGGCGATCGGCGAGCCAGCAATGACCCTTGGAACGCACCAATCCAGTTGTGCTGCGTAGTGCCTGTACCAAGCGCTCGCGATCGAAGGGGCGATCCCCGCGAAAGACCACGGAGGAAATCCCGTACTCCTCGGTTTCGGGTGTGTGCGGATTCGCGAGCTCCTCGGTATAGCCCTGGTAGGTTGCCGCGGTCTGGGCGTCGTAGAGAGCGGAGTCGAGGATGGCATCGGCGGCGATCTCGCCGTGGGTCACGGGCACGATACGCGCCCGCGGGTTCATCGCGCGCACCGCGTCGATGGTCGCCCCCGTTGCGGCTTCGCCGGCGATATCGGTTTTGGTGATGAGGATGAGATCGGCGAATTCTGTTTGCTCCACGAGCAGATCGGCGATGGTGCGCTCGTCGTTTTCGTCGAAGCTGGCGCCGCGCTGCAGCTGGGTGATGAAGGTGGAGGCATCCACGAGCGTGACCATCGAGTTGATGGGGGCGACATCGCACAGGCGGGTGCCGTCGTCGAAGGTCCACTCGAACGTGGCCGCGACGGGCATCGGCTCGGAGATACCGGTGGATTCGATGACGATGTGATCGAAGCGCCGCGAGCGGGCTAGCTCGCCGACGCTGTCCACGAGATCCTCACGCAGTGTGCAGCAGATGCAGCCATTGGACAGTTCCACGAAGCGCTCCTCCCCGCGCTCGAGGTGACTGCCCTTGGCGATGAGATCGGCGTCGATGTTGATTTCGGAGAAGTCGTTGACGATCACCGCGATTTTTCGCTCGCGGGCATCGTGCAGCAGGTGATTGAGCAGCGTGGTTTTGCCCGCCCCTAAAAATCCCGACAATACGGTGACTGGGGTCGTGGCAGCAGGTGTGATAGGTGAACTCATGGCCCATCACCATACCCTATTGGAAACTGATTCCATTAAACGGGCGCCGGATCGCCCCACCAGCCCGCTTCAGCACATCCCAGCGACGCGGGCCATCTCAACAATCCGCGGAAATTCCTCCACGACGCGCGCAATATCCTCCTCGCATGTGGTGCGCCCCAGCGTCATACGCACCGCCGAGCGCGCATCCGCCTCCGAGACCCCCATCGCCAGCAACACCTCGCTCGCGCGATTCACCCCGGCCGCGCACGCCGAGCCCGTGGCGCACTCGATCCCGGCACTATCGGCGAGCATGATCAAGCTATCGCCCTCCGCCCCGGGCACGCTGAAGTGCAGATGCCCCGGCAAGAGCTGTTGCCCCTCACCATGCATGAGCACATTGTCAATGGAGCCCCGAAGTCCACTGCGTAGTCGCTCACGCACATCTTCTAGGCGCTGCTTTTCGACGCTCATCTCCGCGCACGCCTCCCGCAAAGCCGCAGCCGTGGCCACTGCCCCCGCCACGTCCACAGTGCCGGGGCGGATACCGCGCTGCTGCCCGCCGCCACACAGAATCGGCTGCGGCACCGGCGAGCGCCGGGCGAGCAGCAGCCCCACCCCGCGGGGACCGCCGAATTTATGCGCGCTCGCCGCTAGGGTGTGCGCCCCGAGCGCACGGAAACTCACGTGGATATGCCCCACCGCCTGGACGGCGTCGACATGCACGGGCGTATCCACCGCCGCAGCTGCATCCACCAGAGTTTCTACCGGCTGCACGACCCCGGTTTCGTTATTGGCCAGCATCATCGTGGCCACCGAGTGCGAGGTGGACAGCACCGAGCGGATGGAGTCTTCGTCCACCGCGCCGCCGGGGCTGACGGTGAAATATTCGCACTCGTGGCGGGCCACGACCTCCCGCACAGCCGGGTGCTCGATCGGGCTACTCGCCACGGGCAGCTCGGGCTGGGCCTGCGCGAACCCGGCGACGGCCAGATTGTCGGCCTCAGTTCCCGAACCGCAGAAAATTACCTCAATCGGTTCGCAATCGAGGCACTCGGCAATAGTTTCGCGCGCCTCAGAAAGCAGCGCATTCGCCGCCCGCCCCGAGCCATACTGCCCGCCGGGGTTGAGCGCCCCCGAGGCCTCGATCCACGCCTGGCGAGCGGTCTCGCGCAGCGGTGCTGTTGCTGCGTAGTCCAGATAGATGCGCTTCATTGCTTCCTTGGCTTCTCCTACATCCGGTTGTGCTACTACGCAGCAGAGCCCCATCCCGTACTCCCCCACCCGCGCCTGTCGCTACCCCCTACGTACACGACGCGGGCACAGGGAGTTATCTAGCCGCGACGGTTGGTGATCTCCTCGATCAGCTGCGGCACCACCTCGTCGACATCGCCGACCACGCCGAAGTCCGCGATCTCGAAGATCGGGGCGTCTTCATCGCTATTGATCACCACGATGCGCTTGGCGGTCTGCATACCGGATTTGTGCTGGATTGCACCGGAGAGACCGAGGCCGATGTACAGATCCGGCGAGACGGTCACACCGGTTTGGCCGATCTGATAGTTGCCGTCGTAGAAGCCCTCGTCCACTGCGTCGCGGGTCGCGCCCACCGCACCGTCGAAGAGATCCGCCAGCGGCTCGGCTAGGGTCTTGAAGCCATCGGCAGAGGACAAGCCACGCCCACCGGCCACCACCACAGGAGCCTGGGTGAGCTGCGGACGATCCCCCCGCTCGGCGGGAATGAAGGAGCGGACCTGGGCATCCAGCGGCGAGGAGTCGGGCAGGTCGATAGTGGCCAGCGCCCCGGCGGCCGGTGCCGCATCGGGCGTGATGGCGCCGCCACGCACCGCATAGATCGGGCTCTCGCCGCCCACAGCGGCTGTCACCGAGTATTGGTCACCGAAGATGGACTGCGATGCGGTGCCATCGGGGTTGATCGCCACCACATCGTTGAGCACGCCCGAGGCGACACGCGCCGCAAGCCGCCCGGCGATCTCAGATCCAGCCACCCCGGCTGCCACCACGATCGGGCCGGGCTGGCCCGCGGCGAGCATCGACAGGGCATCCACCTCGGGGATGATGAGCCGCTCGGTAACAGACTCCGACTCGGCGGCGATCACCATTTCTGCGCCCCACTGCCCCAGCTGGGCGGCAAAACCCTCGGCGGTACCGGGGGTGCCCACCACCACCGCCGAGACCTCGCCGAGCTGGCGGCCAGCGCTAATCAGCTCGGCCGTGACTGCGTCGAGCTCACCATTAGAATGCTTGACAAGTACGTATGTCATTGTTGTTCACTACGCCTTTCTGACTGCGCTTTAGAGCAGGCCCTCGGAGGACAGGTAATCGGCGATGGCCTTCGCGCCGTCACCGTTATCGCGGACGATCTGGCCGGAGCCGCGCTCCGGACGCGGCGTGGCGGACTGCACCACGGTGGCGGAGTGGGCCACGCCCACCTGGGAGGGATCCACCCCGATAGCGGCCAGATCGATCCGCGTGATCTCGGCCTTCTTGGCAGCCATAATGCCCTTGAAGTTAGGAAAGCGCGGCTTCGCGGCGCGCTCACTGATGGAGACAACAGCTGGGTAGGACGCACTCATCTCGTAGCTGCCCTGGTGATCGGTGCGCGTGGCCTGCACAGTTCCTGCCTCCGGATCGGCGTCCACATCTGCCACCATGGTCAGCGCCGGGAGCTGGCGATATTCCGCCAGAATGCCCGGGATCATGCCCATCTGCCCATCGGAGGAGGCATTACCAGCAATAATGAGCGCCACATCATCGATGGTGTTGATCGCGTTGTGCAGCGCCCAGGCTGTGCCCATCGTGTCGGAGCCCGCCAGAGAATCGTCGACAAGCAATACCGCGTCATCGGCACCCATGGCGAGGGCCTTGCGCAGGCACTCCTCGGCGCCCTCGGGGCCCATGCTCAGCGCCACCACGCGGAAGCCGGCATCGGGGTGCGCCTCTTTGATGCGTAGTGCCTGTTCCACCGAGTACTCGTTGATCTCATCGATCACCTCGTCCGCCGCCTCGCGGTCGAGGGTGAAATCCTCCTCGAGCGACTTCGTGGACCACGTATCGGGTACGTGCTTGACCAGTGCAACCAATGCTGGCATGAGCTCGTTCAATCTCCTTCGGGCAGTATTTCAACACACTTTTGTTGTCTATTTGCTTAGCGGACACCATCGTAATGCTTCCGCGGATGGCAGACAAAGGCCATCGCGCCCCGATCGAGGCGGGCGATCACGCAGGCATAGGCCTGCGATCCACGCAGTTTCAGTTTTTTACGTAGTACATCGGGATCCACATCCACCCCGCGCACCAGAATTTCCAGGCTTCCCGCCGCGCGCCGCTTCATCACCTGCCGCAGCTGCTTCAAGGGCACGGCCTCAAGCACCTCGAAGCCGCTCGCGCCCGGCGGGATCTGCTCCCCAGTGAGATAGGCAATGTGCTCATTGAGCATCCACAGCCCATGGCGCTGGGCATAGGCGCGCACCAGCCCCGCCCGCACCACGGCCCCATCGGGGTCGATGATATAGCGGCCCACCTCGCCCACGGGCGCCTCCGGCGGCTCCTCGGCGCTGGTATAGCGATCCACCGTGCCCGCCTCGTCGATCACCCAGGCCTCGCGGCCGCTCGCGCCGAGCTGCTCGGAATAGAGGCAGGTTTCTTTCACCGCCCCCGCCACGCTCGCCACCGTCACCAACCCGGGCCATTCTGCGTAGTCGATGCCTGGGGCGCACTTCACCACCACAGGGGTATCCGGATAGGCCGCCAGAAGATCCGGCAGCGGCGGCACCAGATCCTGCACCTTGGTGATGCGCCGCCCGCCAGCCCGGCGCGCCGGATCCGCCACCACCACATCGGCACTGGGCGCCACTGGGGCGAGGGCATCGGCGCGCACGCACCACCCCTGCGCCAGATTGTGGGCCGCCATGGCCACCCGCGCCGGATCGAGATCCGAACCGAGATAGCGCAGCCCGGCGCGGGTGAGCTCTAAGCCCTCGCTGCCAATCGAGCAGGTGACATCATTGACCAACGCCTGCTCTCCACACAGCGCCCGTAACCGCTCGGCGCGGGCAGCCGCCACCTGCCACGGGGTGGCCTGTTGGGCGGATTCCTGGCACATCAGCAACCCCTCGCCACCGCTGCGGAACTTCTGCGCTGCCGAGCGGCGAGCGCTCACCAGCTCAACGACGGCGCGACCATAGTCGCCGAACTCCGCGCGGGCGGCGGCGTGATCGGCGATCATGCTCGCCTTCGTGCAGGCATGCTCCCGCGCCCAGTGCGCGATGGCGGGACCGTGGGATGCGAGAAAATGCACCTCGCTCGGGCTCAAGGACATAGCCCTACAGTGTAGTTGCCGCCCCCACTGCTACTACGCATCAGAGATCACACGTCCGAAATAGCTATTGCATTCCGGCTTATCGACGATCGGCTCCATGTCCACCTCTGGCAGCGTCGCTAAGAGCGCGGCGACAGAATCCACGGCGCTGAGCACCCGCAGCTTCGACCAGGTCGGCAGCACGAGCTGCACTGTTCCCTCAGCCCAGCCATCAAGCAGCTCCTGGGGGCGGTACCAGCCGGCCGTCGTTGTTTCCCCAGAGACCGCATCGGGTCGCTGTTCGCGCGGTGCAACCACCACAAAGGAAAAAGCATCGAAGCTGCGTGCCGCGCCGGGAGGGCCGATCCAGCGGGCGAAGGGGTGCAGCAGCGAGGACGCTATCTGCAGCTGCTGGGTGTGCAGGAAATCGCCGAAGCCGAGCTGCTTGGACTCGAGCGCGAGGCGTTGCTGATGAAACCTATCCGCCCGCCGCAGCAGCTGCTGCGTGCCCTCGCAGGCAATGAGCGTGCCGGTTTCTTCGAAGAGCTCGCGGACCGCGGCGGTCACAATCGCCGCAGCGTGGTTCGGCGCAACTCCGAGTCTGTGTGCCCACTGCTCAGGCGACGGCCCCTGCCACAACGCAGCGTGCATGGCGGAAGAAAGATAGTCGCCGCGGTCCACCCCACCGCCGGGAAATACCGTGGCCGAGGGGAAGGTGGGCATGGAGTTCACTCGGTGCTGGGCATAGACCTCAAGACCGGCCTGCCCGTCGCGTACTAATACCACCGTGGCCGCCAGCCGCGGGGCGGGCGGGGTGTGGCCCGGCGGCAGCCGCAGGGCGGCCTGGGAGAGATCGCGGGCGGTGGGACGCTCCATCACTCTGCTGCGTAGTAGCCCTAGGAACGCGGGGCGCGGTGCGCCCCACCGGTGCGGGAGCGACGGGCGAAATAGCGGCCGTCGATACGATCCAAGGTGATCTGCTGGTGGAAAGTGGTGGTGAGGTTCTCACTGGTGAGGACATCATCAATGAGGCCCTGGGCGACGATGCCGCCCTCGTCGAGAAGCAGCGCGTGGGTGAAACCGCGGGGGATTTCCTCCACATGGTGGGTGATCATCACCGTGGCCGGGGCATCGGGGTCCATGGCGAGATCGCCGAGATAGCCCACGAGGTCTTCGCGGCCGCCGAGGTCGAGGCCTGCGCCCGGTTCGTCGAGAAGCAACAGCTCGGGATTGGTCATCAACGCGCGGGCGATGAGCACCCGCTTCTTCTCGCCCTCGCTGAGCGTTCCCCAGGTGCGATCCCGCAGATGCAGGGCGCCCACCTGCTCGAGGGTGTCGATGGCGTGCTCGAAGTCCATTTCCTCATAGGCCTCGCGCCAGCGGCCGAGAATGGCATAGCCGGCGGAGATCACCAGATCCGCCACCTTTTCATCCTCGGGGATGCGGGTGCCGATCGCCGAGGAGGTCATGCCGATCATGGTGCGCAGATCGCGCATATCGGTCTTGCCCACTTGCTCGCCCATGAGAAAGGCCACACCACTGGTGGGGAAGGCCTCTGCGGCGGCTAAGCGGAACAGGGTGGTCTTGCCCGCACCATTCGGGCCGATCACCACCCAGCGCTCGTCCAGCTCCACCTGCCAAGTGATATTGCCCAGGAGGGCGCGACCATCGCGCACGAAGGAAATATCGCGAAAATCGATCAGCAGGTCCGGATCCGTGGGGGCTACAGGCGAGGAACTCATAGCCTCCATCATGGCGGAAAAATGCAGTGCTGTGGGCGAGCCACACCCTGGCCTCCCCCTGCGGCGCCCTAGCGGCGCCCCGGCAGTGCCCCGGCGGCTGCGGTGGCGGCTGCGGTGGCGCGCGGCGGGATCGATTGAGCGCGCGCCGAGCACTGGTCACTATCACCTATAACTGTGGTCAAAATACCAAAAGCAGCACCCTGTAATTCCCCTTCTGAGCCAGTAGACTTGGGGTTCAACGTCGCATCGTCTATACAAAATCGTCTATATAAAACTGCCCCGCGCTCGAGCCCTTTTCGGCCGGCGCGGAGCGAGAGAAAGTGGTGTCTATTGTGACTGGCAGACTCGGTATTGATGACGTCCGCCCGTACATCTCAGGGAATCGTTGCCCCTCCAAGGCCGTCGTTGGTGAGGTCGTTCCCGTCTTCGCCCTCGTCTGGCGCGAGGGGCATGATGCTATTTCCGCCACCCTCAACGTTAAAGGACCCAAAGAGTCCTCCGTGGCTCCGAAGATGAAGCGCATCCCGATGAGCGCGGATGCCTTCGACCAGGACGAGCACCACGCGATCTTCGTGCCCGATGTGCCGGGTCAGTGGAGCTTCCGCGTGGACGCCTGGTCCGATCCCATGGCCACCTGGCGCCACGCGGTCACCGCCAAAATCCACGCCGGCCAGTCCGCAGCCGAGCTGGCCAACGATCTGGAGACCGGCGCCCAGCTCTTCGAGCGTGCCGCCAAGAAAGCGCCGAAGACCTATCAGCAGCAGCTTCTCGACGTCGCCGCCACGCTGCGTTCCGACGCCGAGGTCCGCGCCCGCGTCGCGCCCGCGCTCTCGAAGGACATCCTCGGTATCTTGGACCTGCACCCGCTGCGCGAACTGCTCACCCGCGGCCGCACCCACAAGGTCGAGGTCATGCGCCGCAAGGCCCTGGTTAGCTCGTGGTATGAGCTCTTCCCCCGTTCCACCGGCGGCTGGGATGACTCCGGCGCCCCCGTGCACGGCACCTTCGCCAGCACCGCGGAGCAACTGCCGCGGATTAAGGCCATGGGCTTTGATACTGTCTACTTCCCGCCGATCCACCCCATCGGCGAGATCAACCGCAAGGGCCGCAACAACACCCTGGTGACCGAGCCGAACGATGTGGGCTCGCCCTGGGCCATCGGCTCCAGCGACGGCGGCCACGACGCCGTCCACCCCCAGCTCGGCACCCTCGAGGACTTCGACGCCCTTATCGCCCGCGCCAAGGAACTGGACCTCGAGATCGCCCTCGACTTGGCGCTGCAATGCGCCCCCGATCACCCCTGGGCTAAGGATCATCCCGAGTGGTTTACCGTCCTTCCGGACGGCACCATCGCCTATGCGGAAAACCCGCCCAAGAAGTACCAGGACATCTACCCGCTCAACTTCGACAATGATCAACAGGGCATCTACGACGAAGTCCTGCGCGTGGTGAAGTTCTGGATCAAGCGAGGCGTGACCACCTTCCGCGTGGACAACCCGCACACCAAGCCCACCAACTTCTGGGAGTGGCTCATCGCCACCGTGCATGAGACCAACCCCGAGGTGATCTTCCTCGCCGAGGCCTTCACCCGCCGCCCGCGCCTCTACGGCCTGGCCAAGGCAGGTTTCTCCCAGAGCTACACCTACTTCACCTGGCAGACCTCCAAGCAAGAGCTCACCGAGTTCGGCCAAGAGATTGCCCGCATGGCCGATATCTCCCGGCCCAATCTCTTTGTCAATACTCCCGACATTCTCCACGCCTCCTTGCAGGAGGGCGGCCGTGGCGCCTTCGCTATCCGCGCCACCCTGGCCACCACCCTCTCCCCGCTGTGGGGCATGTACTCCGGCTTCGAGCTCTACGAAGGCGAGGCCGTGGCCCCCGGCAGCGAGGAGTATATGGACTCCGAGAAATACGAGCTGCGCCCCCGCGACTTCGAGGCCGCACTGCGCAATGGCGACTCCCTCGAGCCCTATATCACCACCCTCAACCGGATTCGCCACGAGCAGCCCGCCCTGCAGCAGCTGCGCTCCATCCACTTCCACGACATCGACTCCGAGCAGATGATCGCCTACTCCAAGGTGGACGCCCTCACCGGCAACACCGTGCTGGTGATCGTCAATCTCGACCCGTGGAACGAGCACGCAGCCACCGTGCGCCTCAACATGGAGGCCATCGGCCAAGACTGGGATGCCGAGTTCGAGGTCACCGACCAGATCACTGGTAACCGCTACACCTGGAGCGCCGCCAACTACGTCAACCTCAAGCCCTGGGAGAACGTCGCGCACATCTTCGTGCTGCCCGACGTGCCCCCTGCCCGGCGCGAAGCACTGGCGTGGCGCACCATCGAGGACTATCGCCTCTAGTCCCACCGTCGGCACAGGGCGCTGGCGGCTGCGGTGCCCGGCGCGGCATCGACTGCGGCGGGTAGCACTACGCAGCAGAGTGCGAGTGGCAGCGAGACGGCGTCGATAAGCGTCTCGCGCCGCTGAGCACCGGCGCCCCTCGCTCTTCGTAGCATCCGCTCCGCCCCTGCCCACAGTGCCGTGCGCCACCCTCTCAGGGCGCGTGCCCACCGCCGATCCGGCAGAGGACACGACAGCTCTCAGCCCGATCCGCTACACCGCGTACTCTTCTGCGTAGTAGCTCAACCACCCGACCATCCGACAGAAAGCTCACCCCATGCCCTTCGATCCTCACGATCCCACCCTCGGCATCCCCGACCACGACTTGCAGCGTCTGCGGTATTGCCAGCACCACGACCCCCATGCTTTCTACGGCTGGCACGCCACCCCGAGCGGCGCGGTGATCCGCACCCGCCAGCCCGGCGCGGAGAAGGTGGAGATCCTCACTGCTGATGGCGGCACCCATGAGGCGGTGCACACCACGGATGGCATTTTCGCCATGCTGCTCGAGTCCTCGGAGCCGATTGACTATCGCCTGCGCGTCACCTGGCCGGGGATGGACCCGATCACCGTCGCTGATGGCTACCACTTCCTGCCCACGCTCGGCGAGACGGACCTGTACCTGATTGGTGAGGGCCGCCATGAGCGGCTCTGGGAGGTGCTGGGCTCACATGTACGCACCATCGACACGGAGATGGGCCCGGTGGTCGGCACCTCCTTTGCGGTGTGGGCGCCGAACGCGATCGGTGTCGCCGTGGTGGGAAGCTTCTCCGGGTGGAACCCGGCCCAGTATCCGATGCGTTCGCTCGGGTCCTCGGGTGTGTGGGAGGTGTTTATCCCCAACGTCGGTGCGGGCGAGGTGTATAAGTACGCCATCCAGACCAAGGAGGGCTACCGCCGCGATAAGGCCGATCCCATGGCTCGCCAGGCGGAGGTGCCTCCGGCGACGGGATCGATCATTAACGAATCCACCTATGAGTGGAAGGACGATGCCTGGATCACCAAGCGGGCGCGTTCCAATGCTCAGACCGAGCCGATGAGCGTCTACGAGGTGCATCTCGGATCGTGGAAGCAGGGGCGCACCTACGAGGATCTCGCCGTGGAGCTGGTGGACTATGTCGATCACATGGGCTACACCCACGTGGAGTTCCTGCCGGTGGCGGAGCACCCCTTCGGCGGCTCCTGGGGCTATCAGGTCTCGGGCTACTACGCACCAACGTCGCGCTGGGGCACCCCCGATCAATTCCGTGCCCTCGTGGATGCCTTCCACGCCCGCGGTATCGGTGTGATCGTGGACTGGGTGCCGGCGCACTTCCCCAAGGACGAGTTCGCTCTCGCCCGCTTCGATGGCGAGGCTCTCTACGAGCACCCTGACTGGCGCCGCGGCGAGCAGCGCGACTGGGGCACCTATGTCTTCGACTTCGGCCGCACCGAGGTGCGCAACTTCCTCGTCGCCAATGCGCTGTATTGGTGCAAGGAATTCCACATCGACGGCCTGCGCGTGGACGCGGTGGCCTCCATGCTGTATCTGGATTACTCCCGCGATGAGGGCGAGTGGCTGCCCAACCAATTCGGCGGCCGGGAAAACCTCGAGGCCAAGCAGCTGCTGCAGGAAGTCAACGCCACCGTGGCCAGTACCTTCCCCGGCGTGCTCACTATTGCGGAGGAGTCCACCTCCTGGCCGGGTGTCACCGCCCCGACCTACAACGACGGCCTCGGCTTCTCCCTGAAGTGGAACATGGGCTGGATGAACGACACCCTCGAGTATTTCGCGCAGGACCCCATCCACCGCAAGTACCACCACAACGAGATCACCTTCTCGATGGTCTACGCCTACTCGGAGCGCTACGTGCTGCCCATCTCCCACGACGAGGTGGTGCACGGCAAGGGCACCCTGTGGACTCGGATGCCGGGCGATCCCTGGAACAAGGCCGCCGGCGTGCGCACCCTGCTCGCCTATATGTGGGCGCACCCAGGCAAGAACCTGCTCTTCCAGGGCCAGGAGTTTGCCCAGGTGCAGGAGTGGAATGAAAACCGGTCCATCGATTGGGGAAACATGGAGGGCTGGGAAGGCGAATATCATCGCGGCGTGCACCAGCTGGTGCGCGATCTCAACTCCAACTACAAGGAGCTACCGGCGCTCTATTCGCTCGATAGCGACCCCGCCGGTTTCCAGTGGGCCAAGTCCGATGACGCGGACAACAACATCCTCGCCTTCTACCGCACCGGCGATAAGGGCGAGAAGCTGCTCTGCGTCTTCAACTTCGGTGGCTCCTCCCAGCAGGCCTATACCCTCGGCGTGCCGGAGGCCGGCCGGTGGTCGCTGCTGCTGAACACCGATGCCGGCGCCTATGAGGGCGCGGGCAACGATATCGGCAGCGGCTTCGACGCCACCGACAGCGCCTGGGACGGCTACCCCTACTCCACGACGCTGCACATCCCCGCGCTCTCCGCGCAGTGGTACCGGCTAGACAGCTAGCTAGTACAGCGCCGAGGCCAGCTTGCCCCGCGCCGCCAACACGCGCGGGTCAGCGGTCTCGTACATGCCAAAAAGCTCGATGAGGCGGTCCTTGAGGGCCGCCTTTTCTTCGCCCTCGGCCTGGGTGATCGCCGCGATGAGCCCGTCGAAGGCCTCCTCCACACGCCCATGCGCGATCAGCGCATCCGCTGCTGCGTAGTGCTTATCGACGCCACCCTGCGCCGCATCCCCCTCATCGTCCGCGGCAGCCTCGCTTGCACGCGCACGCTGGATCACCTCGGCACGCTTAGACAGCTGCACCAGCTCCGGATCCTCCGGATGCTCGGCCAGGGCCTCCTCGAGGATCGGCAGCGCCTGATCGAGATCAGGCTCCGCGGCGTCAAGGAGACTACGCACCTGAGCAATACGGGGATCTTCTTCCGGCTCCTCGCCCGGCAGCCCCTCGAGTTTGCCGGCGACAGCCCCCACCACAGCGGCGGTCCACTGCTGCAGCGCCTCCTCGGGCTGACCGCCCTGGAAGTCGGTAATCGGTTGGCCTTGGGCGAGCGCCAGCACGGTCGGCAGGCCCTGCACGCCCAGCGCCTGGGCGAGCTGCGGGGTGCGATCGGCGTCCAGATAGGCGTAGATCCAGCTGATCTGCTCCTGCGTGTTGGCGAGACGGCTCAACACGGTGTGCATCTCCGCGGACTCGGGCGAGCGCTGGGTACCGATATGCACCACCACCGGCACCTGCATGGAACGCTCCAGCACCTCGGACTTAATGTTCTGCTCGGTGACATCCACCACCGGTGCCACGGTGTGCCCCGCATCGCGACCCTGGGTGTGGCCCTTCGCCTCCGCGCGGGATTTCACCTCCCCCAGATCAATAGCCCCAGCAACAAATCGTTCAGGTGCGTTCTCAGCCATGGTGCTCCTTAGTTCTGCGTAGTGTAATTCTGCGTAGTGTCGTCTACCGTGAGTTCGGCCGCATCCTCACTCAGCCTCACTCAGGTGCTTTTCTAGCGATGCTACTTTGCCCTTCAGCCGGTCGCTGTAGCCGGGCCGAATATCGGCCTTCAACACCAGCGACACCCGAGGACTCACCTCCATCACCGCCTCCGTGGCGCGCTTGACCACGTCCATCACCTCATCCCAGTCGCCCTCGACGAGGGTGAACATGGCATTGGTTTCACACGGCAGGCCGGAGGCGCGCACAACGCGCACCGCCTCAGCAACAGCCCCAGACATCTCGGCGTCCGTCGTGGGAGTGACGGTAGGTGCAACAGAAAAAGCAATCAACATGGGACACATCCTAGCTGCGTGTTTGCGGCCGCGCTGCCACCGGCGATGGGTGTGGTGGCAGCGGGCGGCGTCGATAAGCGACACGCGCTCGTGTTGTGTCACAGTGTGGTTTCTCTCAGTTCTCGCGGCCGGCTTCTGCCCCACAGCCGCTGCTAAGTGGCTTAAAGTGGGGAGCATGAGTAATGACATTTCTGGCATTGAGATTCCCCACGAGTACGTCGTCTGCCTAGACCACGTGGGTATCGCTGTTCCCGACTTCGACGCCGCCGTGGAGTTCTACCGCTCCGCATTCGGCTGGGTGAACCACCACGACGAAGTCAATGAAGAACAGGGCGTGCACGAGGCCATGATCGGCCCGAAGAACATGTCCGCCACCGACGGCATGATTCAGCTCCTCGCCCCGCTGAACGAGCAGTCCACCATTGCGAAGTTCATCGATAAGAAGGGCCCCGGCCTGCAGCAGATGTGCCTGCGCACCAACGACATGGACGCCCTCTGCGAGCACCTGCGCAACCAGGGCGTGCGCCTGCTCTATGATGCACCGAAGCAGGGCACCGGCGGCGCCCGCATCAACTTCGTTCACCCGAAGGATGCCGGCGGCGTGCTTCTCGAGCTCACTGAGCCGGTGAAGTAACTCCCCCACTCCCTTTTGGGCGCCGCCCCTAGCGGCGCGCCCAACATGCGCGGTGCCAATGACGACGATCAGCGGCACCGCGCATCGTGTCTTTCGGCCACGCCACAATATGCGCCGTGCCCGCGTAGATCGGCCCCTGACAGCCCGGGCACACATAGTCCTTCACCGCCGAGGGCCCGCCCATCTCGCGCACATAATAGTCGCGGCCGAAGCTATAACTCGGCCCCTCCTCCACGCGGGTACCCCAATAGCCGCTGCCATCGCGCGGCAACGGGCGCCGGGCATAGCGTCCCGTGGTGTTTCTGCGATTCCTCCGCGGCACGACACTTACCTCCCGTGTATCTGCGGTTATTCCACTGCCACTCTGATGCGTAGTAGCACCGCCGCTTATCGACGCCGCCTACCCGCCTTTTCCCCTGCTTAGAACAGGCGCAGCTCGTCGGATTCGAGCCCGCGCAGCTCGTTATAGTCGAGGACTACGCAGGAGAACCCGCGATCTTCGGCAAGGGTGCGTGCCTGGGGTTTGATCTTCTGGGCGGCGAAGATGCCGCGGACCGGTTTCAGTAGCTCGTCGCGGTTGAGTAGTTCCACGTAGCGGGTGAGCTGCTCCACACCATCGATTTCTCCGCGGCGCTTGATCTCGACCGCAACGGTCTGGCCTTTTTCGTCGCGGCAGAGAATATCCACCGGCCCGATCGCGGTGAAATACTCGCGGCGAATGAGCGTATAGCCGGGGCCGAGGGTGGTGATGTGTTCGGCCAGGAGCTCCTGCAGGTGCTGCTCCACCCCGTCTTTTTCCAGGCCTGGGTCCTCGCCGAGGTCGTATTCCAATTCGGAGTGGATGGCCTCGACTGTGATGCGTAGTTGCTCACCTTTGGAGTTTTCTACCACCCATAGCCGCACCCCGGCCTCGGCCTCGTCGGCATCGTCGATGGCCTGCTCGGTGAGCGTGCAGGGGGGCGTCATCCAGTTCAGCGGCTTATAGGCGCGATCATCGGCGTGGATGGACACGGAGCCGTCGGCTTTGATCATCAGCAGCCGATCGGCGGTGGGGAGATGGGCCTCGAGCCGACCCACATAATCAACGGAACAACGAGCAATCACAAGACGCATTCTGACTACATTAACAGAGTCAGCGGCGGGGTCTGAGAGCTATTGATGTCCCTGGCTTTCGCGAAAATACGAGCGTGCGGCCCGCAAATTGGTGCGCACGCGCTGCCGTGAGGGCGCCGCTTCAATCCACGCGGTCAGCGCCATTTCGCTGTGTGCGTCCAAGGCTACTTCGTAGTGCTGGCCGGCGATATCCAGCTCCAGGATGGACAGATACGGCTCCATAAAAGAAGCCTCCCCCGCGGTGATCCGGCGCCGAGATACCACCTGGGTATCGGACCGGCTGAACACCATATTCGGGGAAGGCAAAAGAGAGCGCACCTTGTAGTAATAGAGCACCATGCCGCGATAGCGGAGCATTCCGTGACGCCAGCCATGCACTCCTTCGGCGGGCAGCCGCCGCATAATAACCGGGGTGCCCTGGGATCGCAGCGTAAAAAATCGCCACAGAACGAGGAGGGCCGCCACTCCGGCTGCCGCAATAATCACACTGGCGATCACTCGCACTTCCATTGCCACTCTCCCGCCGCGCATCAGGTACTCAGAGACTCGGAAATTATTCCCAGTCTACATCTATTGCAGACCATCTTCTTCATTATTGCTTCTAGCTGCGCTTATCGACGCCAACTCGCCGCTATCTCCTCTGATGTCTGCTGTGAGACGCGCGGCGAAGCAAGGCAATACGCGTGCGACAAGAACAGGGACAGCACGAGAACAGACACAGCACGGGAACAGATATGGCACAAGAAAAGGCGCCACCCCTGTCTGGGATAGCGCCTTTATTCAGTAGCGTGTCAGCCTTGGGGCTTTAGCCCGCGTGGCGACGAACTGCCTTCAGCTCGGCTTCTGCCCGAGCCTTCTCCACAGCGTCGCCCGTGGCCAATGCGGACTCAGCGGCGGAAGAATCCACCTCGTCGGCCCACGTTGCATAGTCGGCCAGCACGGTGACCTTCTCCGGAGTGACGGAGAGGAAACCACCCTGGCAGGCGGCGACCTTCTTCTGGCCGTCTGTCGCGGTCAGAGTCACCACGCCATTGTCGACGAGCTGAGCGAGCATAGGCTCATGCCCTGGCAACACGCCGATTTCACCTTCGATGGTCTGCGCGGTGACGATGGTGGCCCGACCGGACCACAGCACGCGTTCCACGGAGACCAGTTCTGCGGCGATGTCAGCCATAGCTTAGCCCTTAACCTTCCGCTTGGATCTTCTTGTAGGCAGCCTCGACGTCGTCCAGCCCGCCGAGACCGTTGAAGGCCTGCTCCGGGTAGTGGTCGAACTCGCCGTTGCAGATGCGCTCGAACGCGTCGATGGTGTCCTCCAGCGGCACGTAGGAGCCGGGCAGACCGGTGAACTTCTCAGCAACGAAGAAGTTCTGGCCCAAGAAGCGCTCGATACGACGGGCACGCTGCACCGTGATCTTGTCTTCCTCGCCGAGCTCATCCATACCGAGGATGGCGATGATGTCCTGCAGTTCCTTGTTCTTCTGCAGAATACCGATCACGCGCTGCGCCACTGCGTAGTGACGCTCGCCGACAATACCGGGCTCGAGGATACGAGAGGTAGAGGTCAGCGGGTTCACGGCCGGGTAAATACCCTTCGATGCGATACCACGATCAAGCTCGGTGGTGGCGTCGAGGTGGGCGAAGGTGGTGGCCGGGGCGGGGTCGGTGTAGTCGTCCGCAGGGACGTACACGGCCTGCAGCGAGGTAATCGACTTGCCCTTGGTGGAGGTAATGCGCTCCTGCAGGACACCCATCTCGTCAGCCAGGGTGGGCTGGTAGCCCACGGCCGAAGGCATACGACCCAGCAGGGTGGACACCTCAGAGCCAGCCTGAGTGAAGCGGAAGATGTTGTCGATGAACAGCAGCACGTCCTGATGCTGGACATCGCGGAAGTACTCCGCCATGGTCAGACCGGACAGGGCCACGCGCATACGCACTCCTGGCGGCTCATCCATCTGGCCGAAGACAAGCGCGGTGTCTTGCAACACGCCCATCTCCTCCATCTCGAGGTGGAGGTCCGTACCCTCACGGGTACGCTCACCGACGCCGGCGAACACCGAGGTACCGGAGAACTCGCGGGCGATACGGGTGATCATCTCCTGGATGAGCACGGTCTTGCCCACACCTGCACCACCGAAGAGACCGATCTTGCCACCCTTCACGTAGGGGGTGAGAAGGTCAATCACCTTGATGCCGGTTTCGAGGATCTCGGTCTTACCCTCGAGCTGGTCGAATGCCGGCGGCTCGCGGTGGATGCCCCACTGCTCGCCGTCGCGGCCGAGACCCGGCTCGTCGAGGCAGTCACCGAGGGCGTTGAACACGTGGCCCTTGACGACGTCGCCCACGGGCACCGAAATCGGCTTGCCGCTGTCCTTGACCTCCGCACCGCGGACGAGGCCGTCGGTGGGGGCCATGGAGATGGCGCGCACGAGGTTATCGCCCAGGTGCTGAGCGACCTCGAGGGTGATGGTCTTTGCCACTGCTTCGAGGGTGACCTCGACTGTCATGGCGTTGAAGAGTGCCGGAAGAGCGCCGCGGGGGAATTCCACGTCGACAACCGGCCCAATGACACGAACTACTCGACCGGCAATTGCGGTCTGAGCATCGTGCTCTTGTAGAGCTGTAGACATAATTTAGTCACTTTCTCCGCTTTCGGCGAGCGCTCCCGCGCCACCGACGATCTCTGTGATTTCCTGCGTAATTTGAGCCTGTCGAGCCTGGTTGGCAACGCGGGAGAGGTCATTGACCAGCTCGGTTGCATTGTCCGTAGCGGACTTCATGGCGGTGCGGCGGGAAGCGGATTCTGCCGCAGCGGCCTCCAGGAACAGGGCGTACACGGTGCGCGAGACATACTTCGGCAAAAGCTCTGCCAGAAGAGTGTCTGCGTCGGGCTCGAAAAGGTAGTCCGCTGCCACACCCTGGTGTTGAGTCAGGATGGAGTCCTCGGAGTCGAACTCCTCAGTTTCCAGGACCGGCTCGATGGGCAGCACCTGCTGCACCGAAGCGGTCTGGGTCAGCATCGACTCAAACTTGGTGTAGACAACGTGGACCTGGTCAAAGCCCTGAACGCCCTCGCCCTCATCGCTCTTCAAGCCCTCACGGGGCTTGGTGTAGCCCTCGGAGCTGGCCAGGAAGCCATCGATCAGGTGACGACGCACGTCGTGCGTTTCTTTCCATGACGGGTCTTGCGAGAACCCAGTCCACGCACCCGCAAATTCTTCGCCTCGGAAACTGTAGTAGCCAACACCCTTGTTACCGGTGACATAGCGCACCGTTTCGTAACCGCGATCCTCCAGCATGCGCGTAAGCTCCGCTGCCTTCTTGAACACGTTGTGGTTGTAGCCACCGGCCATTCCTCGGTCACTCGAAACCACCAACACGGCGGCACGCTTGCCGTTTTCACGCTCGTGCAGCATCGGATGATCCAGGGAGCTGGCGGATGCCAGCTTGTTGATCACACGGTGCAACTCGACCGCATACGGCTGCGAGGCCTCAACCCGTGCTTGGGCCTTGGTGATTCGCGAGGTGGCGATCATTTCTTGAGCTTTAGTGATCTTCTTAGTGGAGTTCACTGACCTGATGCGGTCGCGAAGCTCGCGAAGATTAGCCATGAATCATCGCCTCCCTTCTTTTCCTTGGACGGTCATTGTGTGCATCACTGCTTACTTCTTAGCAGCTTTCTTGGACACGGAAATCTGGCTCTTGCTGACTTCCGTCTCGTCGAGTGCATCAACTTCCGGCTCATTGATAATCGGGGTTCCGTCCGAGGCCTGGAAGCTGGCCGCGAAGTTATCGGCTTCTTGGCGCAGCTGATCCTTGGACTCATCAGAGAAGGGAACGCCGCCCTTAATCTGCTCGAACACGTCACCGGCAAAGGCATGCAGGTGCTCGTGCAGCTCAGACTCGAAACGACGGACGTCCTCAACGGGAACGGAGTCGAAGACGCCTTCGTTCGCGAGGTGGATGGAGACCATTTGGTCCTCCACGCTCATCGGGTTGTTCTCTGCCTGCTTCAGCAGCTCCACGAGGCGCTGTCCGCGCTCGAGCTGGCGCTTGGAAGCGGAGTCCAGATCCGAAGCGAAGGCAGCGAATGCCTCCAGGTCGCGGTATGCGGCCAGATCCAGACGCAGGTTACCGGAGACCTTCTTCATGCCCTTGGTCTGAGCGGCACCACCCACACGGGAGACCGAAATACCCACGTTAATAGCGGGGCGGACACCCTGGTTGAACAGGTCGGACTCGAGGAAGACCTGACCGTCGGTGATGGAGATCACGTTGGTCGGGATGAAGGCGGACACGTCGTTCGCCTTGGTCTCGATGATCGGCAATGCGGTGAGCGAACCGGCACCCATGTCGTCGGAGAGCTTCGCAGCGCGCTCCAGCAGACGGGAGTGCAGGTAGAAGACGTCACCGGGGTAAGCCTCGCGTCCCGGAGGACGGCGCAGCAGCAGGGAGATCGCACGATACGCCTCGGCCTGCTTGGTGAGGTCATCGTAGATCACCAGCACGTGCTTGCCCTGGTACATCCAGTGCTGGCCCAGAGCGGCGCCCGAGAAGGGAGCCAGCCACTTGAAGCCTGCAGCATCGGAGGCCGGGGCCGCCACGATGGTGGTGTAATCCAGTGCGCCGTGCTCGCGCAGAGTCTCGCGGACTCCAGCGATGGTCGAGCCCTTCTGGCCGATGGCCACATAGATACAACGGACCTGCTTTTGCGGGTCGCCGCTGTCCCAGTTGGCCTTCTGGTTCAGAATGGTATCGATGCAGACCGCGGTCTTACCGGTCTTGCGGTCACCAATGATCAACTGACGCTGACCGCGACCAATCGGGGTCATTGCGTCGATTGCCTTGATGCCGGTTTGCATCGGCTCTTCGACCGGCTGGCGCTGCAGCACGGACGGTGCCTGCAGCTCCAGGGCACGCTCTTCTTGCGATGCAATTTCGCCCAGGCCGTCGATGGGCTGGCCCAGGGGGTTGATAACGCGGCCGAGGAAGTCATCCCCAACCGGAATCGAAAGGACCTCTCCGGTCCGCTTTACTTCGTCGCCCTCTTTAAGAGTCTCGTAGTTACCCAAAACCACAACGCCGACGCGGTCAGTGTCAAGGTTCTGAGCGACGCCAATCACGCCGCCAGGGAACTCGAGCAGCTCATTCGCCATCACCGACGGTAGCCCCGAAACCTGGGCAATACCGTCAGCTGCCGAAATGACCACGCCGACCTCCTCGCGGGAGGCCTCCGGGGAGTAGCTCGAGGTGTAGCTAGCAATCGCGCTACGGATCTCATCGGAGGAGATCGTCAGCTCCGCCATGTTCTTCCTGCTCTCGGTTGTTTCGTCCAGCATGTTGTCCAAAAATGTAGTCGTGTCAGTGCGTAGTGCCTGTGACCCGCAATGCGGGTTTAGGCGAATGCGCGGCGCATTCTTTCGATCTTGCCCTTGGTAGAGCCGTCGATCACTTCATCACCGACGCGGATGATCACTCCACCGAGGAGGCTGGTATCAACCTCGGTATGGACGTTCATCGCACGACCGTAAATACGTCCCAGTTTGTCCGCTAGTGCCTGCTCCTGCGTGGAGTTGAGCTCTGATGCAGCAACGACATGGGCAACTGAGCGGCCAGAGACCTCTGCAGCGGAGTCAACGAGAGAAGCCAGATCATCGATCGGGTTCTTCTCTGGGCGACCAATGGCTTGCAATGCAAGCGCCTCGGTCACCGCGGTGACCTTGCCGTAGAGAACCTTGGCAAACAGCTCACGCTTCCGAGATGCAGGTTGGGTCCGGTCGCTGAGAAGATGAGTCAATTCGGGCTCATCTTCCAGGATGCGGCTCAGTCGGAAGAGCTCGCCTTCCACCTGCTTCAGCTGACCCTGCTCCTGTGCGGAGCGGAACAGGAAGCGTCGTCCAACCTCAACAAGTCCGGTGCGCATCTCGCGCGGGTTGGACCAGTTGAGCTTCACAATGTCGCACAGCACGCCAAGGGCGGTCTCCGAGACTTTGCCCCCAAACACCGTCTCCATCAGGCCGGCGCGAGCGTCGGCCGGAGCGGCTGTATCGGCTGCTGCCACACGCAGGCCGCGGTCAACATCCAGGGCATCGACGATGTCGAACAACTCGGTGCCCGTCTGAGCGGTAACTGCTACTGCGTTGTCGGAGCTGTTGGCCACGCGGTCAACAAATCCGAACGCTTGGTTTAGCGCCTCGCGGCTCGCTGCGTGCATATCGCTCACTTTCCTGCCGGAGCCACGCTATCGAGCGAGGACAAGAAGTTATCGATCGTGCCCGAACGCTTGACGTTGTCGGAGAGTTGCTCTCCGAGCAGACGCTCAGCAAGGTTGATCGAGTTCTGTCCCATCTCGGAACGCAGTTCAGAAACAACCTGCTCGCGCTGGGCAAGAAGCTGCTTCTCTCCGGACTCAATAATGCGGTTGCTCTCTTCGGTGGCCTCGGCCTTCATCTCGTCCACGATCTTCTTGCCCTTGTCGCGGGCTTCTTCGCGGATCTGCTGTGCTTCGGCGCGGGCCTCAGAAAGCTGCGCGTTGTACTTTTCCAGCGCGGCCTTTGCCTCAGCCTGTGCGGCCTCGGCGCGTTGAATGCCGCCCTTGATCCGGTCCTCACGCTCGGCCAGGACCTCTTGGAACTTCGGAAGTACGAACTTCCAGAAGAGGAACAGGATTACGATGAGCGAAACAAAGGACCAGACGAGGTCGTAGTTAGCAGGCAACAGCACGGAGAATTGTCCCTCCCCGGGAAGCTCCTCCCCACCGGCTGCTAAGTAGGTATAGACGTTCGTCATGAGTCTTTAGTGCTTTCGTGTCTGTTCGTCTTAGAGGATGAAGCCGGCGACCAAGCCGATGAGGGCGAGGGCCTCAACGAAGGCGATGCCCAGGAACATGGTGGTACGCAGCTGGCCGGCCATCTCAGGCTGGCGAGCCATGCCCTCGAGGGCCTTACCAACGAGGATGCCGATGCCGAGGCCCGGGCCGATGGTGGCGAGACCGTAGCCGACGGTGGCGATGGAGCCGTCAAGACCGTTAGCGGCCTGTGCGAGGATGACTTCGTTCATGATGTGTCGTTCCCTTTCTAGGGGCTCAGCGCTTCCTTAACTGAGCCTGGAATTGTGTGGTTTTTTGGTCCGCTGAAATCAGCGGGTCAGTGTTCGTCTGCGTGCAGAGAGAGTTCGATATACACGGCCGACAGCAGGGCGAAGATGTACGCCTGCAGGAAAATGACCAGCATCTCGAACAGAGTGAATGCAATCGCTGCGAATAGGGTCACTGCGGACAGCGCGGTCCAGCCATTCATCTGCCAGAAGAAGAAGTTGGTGGCAGAAAACAGCAGCACCAGGATGATGTGACCGGCCAACATGTTGGCCATAAGACGCAGAGTGAGGGTTGCGGGGCGCAGCACGAAGGTGGAGAAGAACTCCAGCGGAATCACCAAGAAGTGCAGCGGCCATGGGAGATTAGGAATCACCACAGAGGACTTGACGTACTTGAAGAATCCGTAGCGCTTAGCACCCGCATAGACGAAGGCGATGTATCCGAAGATCGCCAAGACCAGCGGCATGCCGATTCTGGCGTTCGGAGAGATGTTGAGGCCAGGAATGATCGAGGGGATATTCATAGCCAGAACAAGGAAGAAGATAGTGGCAATAACCGGCAGGAACCGGCGGCCCTCCTTCTTGCCCAAGATATCTTCCGAAATGTGAATACGAACGAAGTCAAGGAGCATCTCGGCTACGTTCTGGAGGCCACGCGGAACAACCTTGGGGTTGCGCATAGCCACGAGGAAGAAGATCGCCAACAGCACCGCCATAAGCAGGCGGACGAACATCAGACGGTCGATTGCGAACCAAGTATCGTCGAACCAAATTGGACCCGGGGAAAATTCGTGTTCCAGAGAGGGCGGATGGAACTCACCCTTCATGGACAGTGTTGTAACGCTCAGCGTTCTCTCCCGTGTTCGGGCCGAAACGCCCTGTACAGAGCAGCTTCGGTGCGATGGACGTCTGATTTTCTTTGGCCGTACCGGACTCCGTCGCACATCTCGTGACGGCCAATTGTGGGCAGCGCATAGGAGCGTTTGCCCGTCGATAAGATTATCAGGCTTGTCTCAAGTTCACCCGAAAGATGAAACGGCCACGCCCACCCCTCGCCTAGACATAAGAAAAACCCGCGCGTAGCGGGCATTTTTCCCCTCTTGTAAGCTGTCTCACAGGGGCTATACGCCCCTGTTATGGGGGTGGTTCCGCCGGCACGGGTTCTCGCGATAACTATTGAGCAGAGTGAATAGATGCACCACCAGCCCCAGCAGCATCCCCCCAGTAGAGGGGATTACGGCGGGAGAACATGTCTTGTGTGGGCAGCAAGTAGGCGTCGATAAGCGTCCGCCCGCACTCGCAGTTAGTTGATGGTGGTCACCTTGGTGGTCATAATCGCCCAGACCTCGGCACCGAGAACGATCACCAGCGCCGCGATCGTGGTCACAACGAGCGCAATCGGATCATAGAACGTCAGGTCGCGCAGGGCCCACAGCACGATGATGAGCACGACGATCTTCACGAGCCAGCCACCCAGCACCACCACGCCCGTCATCTCCGGGGAGGTATTGGAGGTAAGAAGGGTGCTGAGCACGGTGAGCAAGACGAAACCGCCACCGATAGCCGCGCCGAGAAGCACGCCCCACACCCCGGGGAGATCGCGAATGAGCCACCACAGCAGCACCGACAGCATCGTCACGGCCACCAGCGCCAGCGAACCCATCTTCATCGCGCGCACCAAGGGGCGCCGCGGATCATCGTATTGCGAGGCGGTTTTTTCAGTCATAATGCGGAAATTGTACACACTACGCACTAGCGCAGCGCCCGACTAGGAACCCCGCGCCACAGAGGTCGAGCTGCGGCGCATATGGCGCCCTTCCCCACTGCCCCGAGTACCGGCCGCGCGGCGCAGCGAAGGCAGCACCGTCAACACCACGGCGAGCAGCGCGCTCACCCCGAAGATCGGGCCGGCGATGCGCGCCGGAAACACCGTGAACCCCACCGCACCGAAGGCCACCACCGACACCCAGGTGTACAAAATGAGCACCACGCGGCGGTGGGTGTGGCCGATGTCGAGCAGGCGGTGATGCAGGTGCTTGCGGTCGGCGGCAAAGGGCGAGCGCCCCGCGGAGACGCGCCGCACCACCGCCAGAACCAGGTCCAGCACGGGGATGAAGATCGCTGCCGCCACCACGATGAAGGGGCTGAGCAGGGCGACGATGTCCTCGGTGCCGTAGAGGCTCATATTGATCTTGCCCGAGGCGGAGGTGGCCGCGGCAGAGAGCAGCAACCCGATGAGCATCGCTCCGGTATCGCCCATGAAAATGCGGGACGGCTCGAAATTATGGGGCAAGAAACCGGCACAGACCCCCACCAAGGCAGCGGCGATAATCGCCGGTGGATAGGCCGAGACAGCTCCGCCTTGATCGTGCAGCACCGTCAGGGAGAACACGAGAATGGCCGCCCCGGCGATCATGCCCAGCCCTGCGGCGAGTCCGTCGATGCCGTCGACGAAGTTAATGGCATTAATCAACGCCACCGTAAACACAGTGGTAAAGACCGTGGACTGGACACTATCGAGGATGACGGTGGTGCCCTCCCCAAAAGGCACATAGATCAATGTCCACGACAGTCCGAGGGCGCTCATCACAATGGCGGCCAGAATCTGGCCGATGAGCTTCGTGACGGCGTCGAGCTCGAAGATGTCATCGATCACGCCCACCACGACAATCACGATGCTCGCCCAAAACACCGCATGCATTTCGGGAGTCATGGGCATAAACCCACGCGTCAGCGCCGGCAGCTGGGAGGCCATCACCACCGCCAGCACCAGCCCGGTAAACATCGCTACCCCGCCGAGCTGTGGCTTCGGGATTGTGTGCACGTCCCGATCCCGAATATCGGCCAGCAGCCCGGCGCGCACCACCGCATGCCGAATGATGCCCGTGGTGAGATAGGTGACCGCGCAGGCTGCCAGCAAAATGAGCGCAAGCTCACGCAGCGGAACACCCGCTCCACCAGCGCCCATCGTGTTGTCCTTTCCTTCTCGTGCCGCCCAGGTTGAGTCTCGCGGGCGATATCTACTACTGCTACTACGCAGCAGCGTCGCCCCTAGAGTGGCCCCTAGTGTGGCCCCACGCCCTGTGCACTCTTCGTCTCAGCAGTCTAGGCCACCGCCAGCACTCGCGGGGTGGCCACGGCTGTGGCAGAGGCCAATTCGTCTTTTTCGCGCACCGCCGCGTGCCGACGCGTGCTGCCGACGCGCCGCATCACCACGGGCCAAACGATGGGCCGTGAGCGGTGATGTCTCGTGTACTTTAGCGGGCGCGGAGCTGCTCTGGGTCGATCTCGAGCACCTCTGCGATCCGCTCCGCGGAGATTGCGCCCTCGCGGAGCAGCCGCGTCTTGTTGCCGGAGAGATCGACGATGCTGGAGGGCTGTCCCATGGCGCACTCCCCACCGTTGAGATAGGTAGACACCGCGTTGCCGAGCTGCTGCTTGGCGTCGACAACGGTGGTGGCCGGTGGCTGCCCGGAGATATTGGCGCTGGATACGGCCATCGGGCCGGTTGCGCGGAGCAGTTCGATGGCCACGGGGTGCAGCGGCATGCGGAGCATCACGGTGCCGCGGGTATCGCCGAGGTTCCACATCAGCGACGGTGCTTGTTCGATCACGATGGATAGCCCGCCGGGCCAAAAGGCCTCGACTAGGCGTTGGGCATTGGGCGTATAAGTATGGACCAGGCCGCGTACTGTGTCCCAGCTTCCGATGAGTACCGGCACCGGCATATCTGGGCCACGACGCTTCGTGGCGAGGAGCTGATTCACCGCCTGATTATTGAAGGCATCGCATCCCAAGCCATAGAGGGTATCGGTAGGAAGAACAACGAGCTTTCCTTCCGCAACCTCGGCTGCGGCGGTGCGGACACCGAGCTCGCGCTTGTCATCTTGGGAGCAATCGAAGATCCGAGACACGTCGAATTCTCTCCTTATACGTCAGCGGCAATTGTGGTGGTGTAGCAAAAATAGTACGCCCCAGAGCACACGGCGCGATAACACCGTCCACGGTAGGCCGCCTATTCGGGTGCTCGTAGCTGCAGAGTGGCGAGGCTCTCTGCGGCGGCACATGCCCACCACGTGGCCTCAGCACACGCCAGCGGCGCTATAGTCCGCCGAAAAGTATACCGCCGACGATCACCGCACTGAGGATAGAAAAGGCCAGCGCGAAGGGCACAAAACGCAGCACAAAGGCCTTGCCCCACATGCCGTATTGCATAGCGATGAGCTTGATATCCACCATCGGCCCCACCACGAGGAAGACGAGCTGCGCTGTGGGCGAGACATGGGTGAAGGAGGCTGCGATAAAGGCATCGGCCTCCGAGCAGAGGCTGAGCACGATCGCCAGCGCCGCCATCACGGCGACGGCCACGAGCGGGTATTCATTGATCGTCTCGAACCAGGAGCGCGGCACAGTCACCTTGATCAGTGCCGCAGCCATCGCGCCGAGGGCGAGGAAGCCACCGGCGTTCATCAGATCGCTCAGCGCGGAGGCACGAAATACATCCAGCTTCTTCGCGTGGCTATGGTCGTGGCCGCGGCCGATCTCCATGTGCTCCTCTCCCCTGATGCTGATCCACATCCATCCCACGAGGATGGCGGCGGCGAGCGAGGCGAGAAACCGCGCCCACACCATGAGGGGAAAGCCATTGAAGGCCACGGCGGTAGAGACGAGTACCACCGGATTGATCGCCGGCGCGGCGAGCATGAACGCAAGCGCCGCAGCGGGCGGAATCCCGCGCCGAATCAGTGACCCACTCACCGGAACCGAGCCGCATTCACATCCCGGGAGTAATAGACCGGAGCTGGCCACGGTGGGCACGGCGAGAAATTCATTGCGCGGAGTAATTGTGCGTAGTGCGGTATCTGACACAAACGCCGATATCGCCCCCGACACGATCACGCCGAGCACCAGAAAGGGCATGGCCTGCAACGTGATGGCGACGGTGATCGAGGCCCAGGATTCCACTGCGCCGCTCATGGGCAGGATAGGCCCGCGAATGCGGACCACCACCAACGCAAGGGAGAGCAGAGCTACCGCAGCGACGGGAATAAGCCACCAGCTGCGCGGCCCTATTCCGTGCCTGCGCTGGCGGAGATCGCTCGCGGTGTGCGGGGGATGCGCGTGCGTGGTCATCTCACACCTGCTTTCTTAGAGATAAGGGCGGTTGGGTTGATCGATCGGCTCGGTTTCTTCCACCCGCAGCACCGGCCATTGCGCGTCGGCTGCGGTGTCTACTGTGCCGCTGAGCTCGTACCACTGATCTGAAACTGGTTCCGCGAGGCCTTCTAGGCGTACTTGATAGGGAATGGCATCGGCCGCGCAGCAATAGATCTTGAACCGCCCGAGAAACCAGCCTCCCTCCGCGCCTTCTGAGGCGAAGCCCACCACCCGGACCTGCACCCCATCGAGGTCCTCTTTGGAGCCAAAGTAGAAGCGGTTGGCGAGATCCTCGAGCGTGATCTCATTGACCTCATCACGCGCCAGCTCGGGAAAGGCGATGGTGCCATCGGGGTTGCGTTCCACCCGTACCAGTTGTTGGGCGCGCTGCGCCTGCGGATCCCCCATGCTTGTCGACGCCCCGCCCACGGCCGCCGAGCCCAACATCGACGCCCCTAACGGGTCCGGCGCGCTCACCACCGCGAGCAGCACGGGCACAAGCAACACCCAGGACGTGGCGCGCACTGGGTGCTCCCCCGCTGCGGTGGCCGCGTCGAGCCGCACCCGAGCCAGGGACCATACTCCCAAGCCGAAAAGCGCCAGCCCGGTGAGAATCATGATCGGGCGAAAGAAGGGCTGCACATAGTTATTGAGCTGCCCAGTGATCGCCAATACCAGCAACACGATGCTCAGCAGCACCACGATAGTGGAGGCCAGCACGGTAGATAGGCCATGTGCGGGGCTGGTCTCGCGCGTCTCCGCGCAGCAGGCCTGCTGAGGCGGAGATGAATGCTCACACGGAGCCATGGTGAGTAGATGTCCTTTCCACGGGCTACTACGCAGCAGAGTGATCTGAAAATCAGTGTAGGTATCGGCGTGGCTAGAGCGTGTGACCGCCCTAGCCGCGAGACCTAGCTGGTGCGGGAGCGGCTGCTCAGCAGCGCGATTCCACCCACCACGACGATCACGGACACACCGGCCAGAATCCACCACACGGTGTGCGTATTCGAGGAGGTGGCGTCGTACTGCGCCTGTTTATCCCATTGCGGGCTGAGATCGATGGCACCTGGATCCGTGTCGAGCTCGAGGGCATTGGCGGCGACGTAGAAAATATCTGTTTGATCCAACTGCCCCACCACGTTCTGCGCGCCTGGGCCGGAGGCAGCCACCTGAATCTGCGCCCCGGTGTGGGTCTGACCACCGAGCGCCACATCATCCTCATTCGAGGGCGCGGTGGCATAGTTCATGGTCATCTCCACCCCTGGGGTAGTGCCTGCGAGGGTGATGGTGCGGCCAGCTGTGATCGCCCCCGGGTTGGTGATCTGCGAGGTGTGCGCATGATCGGTGGTAGAGATGATCAAGGTGGGCTCGCCGGTGGTCTCTACCCACTCGCGGACTGCGGCGAGGGTGGCGTCGTAGTCGCTGAATTCACCGAACTGGCCGCAGGCATCGGCGTCGTGGCCGGCCTTGTCCACCGAGGCGGCTTCAACCTGTAGCAAGAAGCCGGCGTCGTTGCGCAATAAATCCAAAGCCGTGGTGGTCATCTGCTCCAGCGATGGGATCTCCGGGCCGCGCTCGCTATTGGCGCTGCACTGCTGGGCGGGGGCGATGGCGCCGTCTTCGGTGGGGATCGATTGGGCATAGTGTCGCGGCAGGTTGCCGGGGGCGAATAGCCCCAACACGGGGCTGCCGGTATGGGCGTCGCTGAGCCGCTGCATCTCCTCGGTCGTGCTCACGATCTGATAGCCCTGAGCCTCGGCGTTCTCGAGGACACTCTTACCTTCGGTCCAGTCGTTGCCGGCCCACATCCCACCGCGTTGCACGATCTGCTCGAAGGCCTCGCGGCCACCGCCGAGGGTCACATCGGCGCGCAGATCCACGATCTGCTCCGAGATCGACCCGAGCCCACCATTCTCCCGATACTGCGAGTCCATGTCTGGGCCTTGACATTTCTCATTGTTCTTGTCCTTCTCCGGCCCATAGCACTTGCGGTTCAAGGCGTGAGTGGCGAAGGCGGCCGGGGTGGCATCTTGCACCTCGGCGGTGGTGACATTGCCGATTTTCATGCCCTTGGCTTTGGCCAGCTCCGCCATGGTGGGCACCGGCACGCCGGTGACATCCACGCCCACCGCGCCGTTATAGGTTTTGATCCCCGAGTTCCACGCCGAGCCCGAGGCCGCGGAGTCGGTAACGAGATCCGGTTGGCCGGTGCTGCGGGAGAGCGCATAGGTGGTAGCACTGCCGGTGAAGTCGAAGTTGTCATAGCCGGGCAGCCGTCCCGAGGGGCCCACGAGATAGTTGCGGGCGGAGGTGATCTCGGAATTTCCGGTGCCATCAGAAATCATGAGCACCACATTCTTCGCCTTATCCGTAGACAGCCCGTGCCCCTGCGTGCCATAGTGTGCGCAGTCTCCTGGCTGGGGCGCACCGCCATCGGCGGTGACGAGATAGCACGTCTCGCGTACATCATCGCGTGCCGCGGCAGCCTTCTTCAGGTCGATGCTCTGGAACGGAGAGGACTCAGCCACCTCCCAATCGCCGAGGCGCAGCGCATTGGCCATCACATAAAACATGTCGGTTTGATCGATCATGCCGATTACATTGTCCGCTCCCGGACCGAAAGCGGCCACGCGCAGCTCGGCACCATTGTGCTGGGTGGAGAATTTCTCCTCCCCTTCAATCACCTCTGCGGGCAGCGTGCCATAGCCGACGGCCTGGCCCACTCCATCGTTGGTGGCCAAGCGGGTCGCGGGGCTGACCGACTCCGCGCTATCGGGAAGGATCTGCGCCGAGTGGGCGTGATCGGCAGCCAGCAACACCAAGGTGTTGCCATCGGCGCGGGCAAAGTCGAGGGCTTCCTGGATGGCCTCGTCGATGCGCTCGACCTCACCAATCATCCCGCAGGCATCGGCGGCGTGATTGCGCTTATCAATGCTGGCGGATTCTACCTGCAGAAAAAAGCCGGTCTCGGCCTCAGGATCGTCTAGCAGCCGCAGGGCTGTGGAGGTCATTTCGGCCAACTCGGGCTCGCTACCGGTGTCATTGGCGCTACAGGTCTCGGGCGGCTTCTGCGCCCCACCGACGGTGGCTGTGGAGGGGGCGAAACGGGTGGTGAGATTGCCGTCGTTGAACAACCCCAGTACCGGCTCCTCCTGCGAGGCCCGCTCTACTGCGCCCAGCTCCTCGGCAGTGGTGACAACGGTGTAGCCGGCGTCGGTGGCGTTATCGAGCACGCTGCGGCCTTCTTGCCAGGTCATCGTGCTATCCAGATAGGGGGTGCGCGCCGGGCCGCCCTCTTGCACGATCTCGCGGAAGGATTCCATGCCGCCGCCGAGAGTGATATCGGCGCGGGTTTCCACCAGTTGCTCCGAAATGGATCCCAAGCCGCCGTTGTTGCGGTACTGCTCCGAGTACTCGCCTCCCTGGCAGCGTTCGTGCTTATCCTCTTCCGGCCCGTAACACTTGCGCCCCACCGCATGCGCCGCGAGCGACGCTGGGGTGGCATCCTGAACTTCCGAGGTGGTGACATTGCCGGTGCGCATGCCCGCCTTTTTGGCCAGTTCCACGATATTCGGCACCGGCTCGCCCTCAAGATCCACGCCGATGGCGCCGTTATAGGTTTTAGTGCCGCTCGTCCACGCGGTGGCGGAGGCAGCCGAGTCTGTGACGAGGTTGAAGCTGCCATCGCGGTCAATGGAATGGTGGGTGTAGGTGCCGGTGGCGGGCAATTCATCGATGCCCGCGAACCGTCCGCCCGCCCCCTTGAGATAGTTCCGCGCTGCGGTGATGGTTTGTTGATCCATGCCATCGCCCACGATGAGGATCACGTTGCGGGCGGTCTCCGTACTGCGGCCCGGCCCTGCGGTGCCGAAGCGGGCGCAGTCGCCCGGGCCTGGGGCGCGGACGGTGCCGTCGTCGGTAATGGCGATGCAATCGCCGCCGTCGCTGGGCGCGGTGTTTGTTGGAGTGTCCTCGGCATGGCCGAGCGGGGCTAGTCCGAATCCGGTGAGTGCTGCGATGAGCAGGCCCGATGCGCACAGTCGGGGCACTCGAGTCGATATCGCCATGATGCTGTTGTATCCCTTTTAGCTATCCACGTCGGGAGCCACCGCGCCGTCGCTGCTCAAGGAATTCGCAGCCGGCGCTGAGGTGGCTCGGGCATAGTCGATGCCTCGAGGGATCACTCTAAAAAGTGAGCATGACACGGCCTGTACCGTGACGCTACGCACATATGAATACTCGGTGACGAATAAGAAACTTGTTAGTTTCGGAAAGCTATCGCGAATCGATGGATACCATTAAGATCGTCGAGCACCTCGGCAGGGCTGAAGGCCCCATAACGATCAAGGGCGTCCCGCACCAATTGTGAAGTGGCATCATCATGTTCGATGCCCACTGCCCCACCGGGGCGAAGCAGCCGCGCCAGCACAGGAATCATCGGCTCGATCACACTCATCCCGTCCGCACCAGCGAATACCGCCGCATGAGGGTCGGCGGCCACCTCTGGCTCGACGACGCTGCCCTCCGGCACATACGGCGGGTTGGTCACTATCAGATCCACCTGGCCATCCAGCGCCCTAAGCAGTTGCGGATCGGTGGCGTCGCCTGCGAGCACCTCGAGGTTCGGGTACGTGGAGGCGTTCTGCGTAGTATATTCCCGCGCCCGCGCACTCAGCTCCACCGCACTCACCCGCGCCTGCGGCACAGCCGCGGCAATCCAGCAGGCCAGCGCGCCCGAACCGGTACAGAGATCCACCACACGGGGCGCGGCTATCCCCGCGTGCATCATGTCCTCCAGGCGCTGCACGGCCCACTCGGCGAGCACCTCGGTTTCTGGGCGCGGAATAAATACCCCGGGTCCCACGGCGAGGTCGAGGGGGCCGAAGGCGGCGCTGCCGAGAATATGCTGCAGCGGCTCCCTGGCAGCGCGGCGAGAAAGGAGCTGGTCGAAGGCTTCCGGTCGGGGCAGAACGTCACCGTGATGAAAAAACAGGCGGGAGCGGTCGATGCCGAGGTGGTGGGCGAGCAGCGAGGAGGCGTCGTTAAGCGCAGAAGAGCAACCGCTCGCGGAGAGACGAGCGGTTGCTTTCTGTAGAGCTTGACGGACCGTGAGGTCGGTCACGTTAGTTCTCCGCCTCCAAGCGCGCGGCGCGTTCGGCCGCCTGGAGCGCGGTGAAGAGATCATCGAGCTGACCATCCAGCACCGAATCAAGGTTATTGGCCTTGTAGTTGATGCGGTGATCAGAGATGCGGTTTTCCGGCCAATTGTAGGTGCGGACGCGCTCAGAGCGGTCCATGGTGCGCACCTGATTAGCGCGGCCCTCGGCGGCCTCCGCCTCGGCTTCTTCCTCGCGCATCTGCTGCAGACGAGCGGCCAGCACCTGCATGGCGCGGGCGCGGTTCTGGATCTGCGAGCGCTCCTTTTGGCAGGTCACCACCACTCCCGTGGGCAGGTGGGTGATGCGCACGGCCGAGTCAGTGGTGTTCACGCCCTGGCCGCCCTTACCGGAGGAACGATAGACATCCACGCGGATGTCCTTTTCGTCGATCTCCACATCCTCGACCTCATCGGGCTCGGGGTAGACAAGCACACCGGCCGCGGAGGTCTGGATACGACCCTGCGATTCGGTGACGGGCACCCGCTGCACGCGGTGCACCCCGCCCTCGAACTTGAACACGCTCCACGCGCCATCGCGGGAGGGCTGCTTCGAGCGGATCGAAAGGGTGATGTCTTTGACGCCACCCAGATCGGACTCGGCGAGGTCGAGCACCTCGGTGGAAAAGCCATTCTTATCGGCGAACTTCTGGTACATGCGCACCAGCTCACCGGCGAAGAGCGCGGCTTCTTCGCCGCCGGCACCGGACTTCACTTCCATCACGATGTCATCGCCATCGTGCGGATCGCGCGGGGCCAGTAGATCGGCGAGCTGCTCCTCGAGTTCGATGGCGCGCTGCCCCAGCCGCTCGGCCTCCTCCGCGAAGTCATGATCCTCATAGGCCATTTCCTTCGCGGCTTCGTGGTCCTCGCGGGTGGACTTCAGCTCCTTGTACACCTTCACGATCGGGCCAAGCTCCGAGTAGCGCTTTGCGACGCGGCGCGCGGCCTTTTGATCGTTATGGAGTTCAGGATCAGCCATCTGCTGCTCCAGGCCGTGATATTCGGCCAGGATGTCATCAACTGCTGAAACTTGGCTCATCTTAGGAGTATTCCTCCTCCTGGTCGGCCGCCATCGGCGCGGAGGATGCTACCTGCACCATGAACTCGCCATTGTTCTTGGTCTTCTTCAGCTGCTTGATCAGCAGGTCAATGGCCTGCTGATTGTCCAGCGCAGACAGGATACGGCGGAGCTTGTGCATGATGCGGGCCTCTTCCGGGGCGAGCAGCAGCTCATCCTTACGGGTACCGGAGGGATTGACATCCACGGCCGGGAAGACGCGGCGCTCGGAGATCTTGCGATCCAGCTTCAGCTCGGCGTTGCCGGTGCCCTTGAATTCCTCGAAGATCACGGTATCGCCGGCAGAGCCGGTCTCCACCATGGCGGTGGCGATGATGGTGAGGCTGCCGCCGTTTTCGATATTGCGGGCAGCACCCAAGAAACGCTTCGGCGGGTAGAGCGCATTGGAGTCCACACCACCGGAGAGGATACGGCCCGAGGCTGGAGAGGAATTGTTGTAGGCGCGGCCCAAACGAGTGATGGAGTCCAGCAACACCACCACGTCCTCGCCCTGCTCCACCAGGCGCTTGGCGCGCTCGATAGCAAGCTCGGCGACCGCAGTGTGCTCGCTCGGCGGGCGGTCGAAGGTGGAGGCAATAACCTCGCCCTTGACGCTGCGCTGCATGTCCGTGACTTCCTCGGGGCGCTCGTCCACCAGCACCACCATCAGGTAGCACTCCGGGTTATTGGTGGCGATGGCGTTCGCAATGTTCTGCAGAATCGTCGTCTTACCGGCCTTCGGCGGGGAGACGATCAGGGCGCGCTGGCCCTTACCAATGGGCATGATCAGATCGATCACACGGGTGGTGAGGATCCGCTGCTCGGTTTCCAGGCGCAGACGCTGGTTCGGATACAGCGGGGTGAGCTTGGAGAAGTCCGGGCGCTGCCGAGCCTCGTCCACGCTCATGCCGTTGACGGTATCCACGCGGACCAGCGGATTGTACTTCTGGCGGCGGTTATTGCCGCGGTTATTTCCGCCGACCTTGGCTTGGCCGGTAATGGCGTCGCCGCGACGCAGCCCGTTTTTGCGAATCATGTTCTGATTGACAAAAACGTCCTGGGTGCCGGCCTGGTAGCCGGTGGTGCGCACGAAGGCAACGTTGTTATCCACGATGTCCAGGATGCCGCCTACCGGCTGCAGCTGGTCATCATTGCGGTTGTCATTATCGTCCTGGTTATCGTTATTGCGATCGTTATTGCGATCGTTGTTGCGGTCATTATTCCGGCCACGACGGTTGTTGCGATCACGACGATTGCGGCGACCGCCCTTGTCATTGCGGTCTCGGCGATTGCGGCGGTTACCGCCCTGATCATTGTTGTTATCGTCATCATCCCGGCCGGAATCATCGCCATCGCGGTTATCGCGGTTCTTATTCCTGCCGCGGTTGTCGCGGTCGCGGTTGTCGCGGTTATCCCGATCGCGGTCACGATTGCGGTTATCGCGGTCGCGACGATCACGGTTGTCGTTGGAGGAGTTGTCCTCGGAGTCACCGCGCTCATTATCGTCCTCGCCGCGGTCATTATCGCGACGCTCGCGCTGAATCTGGCGCTGCTTGTGGCGGCGGGCGCGGCGGGCTGCGGAGCGAGACTCGTAGTACACCGGCTCATCCTCAGACTCGGAGGACTGGGAGGAGGACTCGGCGGCCTTTTCCGGCTTCTCGTTCTTGTCGCCCTTATCGGAGTTCTTCTCGGCCTTGTTCTCGGCCTTGTTCTCATCGGCAGCGTCGTGCTGCTCTGGGGTGTGGGCCTTGGCAGTAGCGCGACGACGTCGCGAACGCGGCGAGTGATCCTCGGCCTCAGCGGAGGAATCGGAAGCGTCCTTCTTCGCCGCAGCGCGCTGAGAGCCCTGTCCCCCATTGCCCCCGGCCGCGCCGTTCTGGGCAGCCTTAATGGCGTCAACGAGCTCAACCTTGCGCTTACCGGAGAGACCACGCAGACCCAAGTCGCGGGCCATCGCGCGGAGTTCCGGCAGCCGCAGGGTGTTCAGGTCCTTAGCGGAAGTGTCCTTGTCGGTCACAGAGTTCCTTTCATCGCTTTTCTTCATCCCCCGTGATCGCCGCGGCTATGCAGGAAACACGCCGTATGCAGCGGATACGAACACCTGCCCTAGTCACTAGGGCACGCATGGGCATTCGAGGTTAAAAGCTACTGTGGAGTTTGATATGGGGACTACCTGTGGATCATGATTACCCAGCGGTGAAATGTCGGCAGATAGTCTATACGCGTGGCGTAAACGCGAGGCGTCACGGAGTGCGGGCTCACGGCCGTCGACGCAACGTCGATAAGCAGTGGCGGTCAGCCGCCTCCTACAAGGGCGATCAAACAATGTGATGTGAGCCGCACCACACGCACCGCAGTCTGCAGTTAGCCACCGCGAAGTGGCAAAGAGTGTGCGGGGAGTGTGCGACGTCTAAAGCCTCGTTGACGCCTGTGTTCGCACCAAGAGCGTAGAGCACGATCCTCAATCATTCTTAAGTTGCGTGCTACTGACTCCCGATCATAACAGAGCTGTAACTCTCCTGCGAAGAGGCATCGCCTGGTTTGTGCCATGTGGGGTTGAGCCCGCGATCAGACACAAGTGTGTCGCGCCGAACAGTTAAGCTAGACCCTATGCGCAGCACCATGCACGATATCCCCCTGTCCTTGGCGCGAATCCTCACCTACGGCTCCACCGTGTTCGGCGACACCACGGTCACCACGTGGAGGAATACCGGCCCCGAGACCACGACCTTCGCGGACATCGGGTCCCGTGCCGCCGCTTTCGCCCATGCCCTGCGCGATGAGCTTGGAATTGACGGCGACCAGCGCGTGAGCACCTTCATGTTTAACTGCGCCGAGCATCTCGAAGTGCTCTTCGCCACCTCGTGCATGGGGGCGGTATTTGCACCGCTGAATAAGCAGCTGATGCACGATCAGATTCGTCACATTATTAATCACGCCGAGTCGCGGGTGATCGTGGCGGATCCTTCTCTCGCCGCGCCGCTGGGCTCTATCCTGCGCGGCTGCCCCACCGTGAGTGCGGTGGTGTTTATCGGGCTCGAGGACCACGAGCAGCTACGCGCGCTCATTCCAGAGCATCTGCCCGTGTATTCCTATGAGGCGCTGCTCGATGGGCGCTCGGCGCACTATGACTGGCCGGAATTGGATGAGACCACGGCGGCGGCCATGTGCTATTCCACCGGCACCACGGGTGCGCCGAAGGGCGTGGCGTATTCGCATCGCTCCCTATATATCCAGACCCTGGAGTTGCGCTCCTCCGATGCGATGGCGATTGCCCACGGCGTGCCCTTTTTATGCTGCGTGCCGATCTATCACGTGTTGAGCTGGGGTGTGCCCGTCACCGCCTTTATGTCTGGCACCCCGCTGATCCTGCCCGGCTCCGATGTCTCGGCCCCGCGACTGGCGGAGATTATCGAGACCTGCCATCCGCGCATGGCGCATGGGGTGCCCACCCTGTGGATTTCCCTCATGGTGCATTATCTTTCCCACCCGCCGCAGCGCATGAGCCTCACTGAGCTGTTCGTCGGCGGCTCCCCTGTGCCGCCGGTGCTGATCCAGCTGTGGGAGGAACGCTATGGCGTGGATGTGGTGCACGTCTGGGGCATGACGGAAACCTCCACGGTCGGCACAGTCTCGCGCCCACCGGTGGGCGCCTCCGGCGAGCGGCGCTGGCTCTATCGCACCTCCCAGGGCCGTTTTTCGCCCTCGGTGGAATTCCGAGTGGTCAACGATGGCGCTATCCAGTCCTCTACGGACCGCAACCAAGGCGAGATTCAGGTGCGCGGCAATTATGTGACCGAGCGCTACTATGACTCCCCCACCGAGCATGGCGAAAACCCTGCCTCGGTCTTTCGCGGCGAACCGGTGGATCATGCCGCAGAACAGTTCACCGAGGATGGCTGGTTAAAGACGGGCGATGTGGGCTCGGTGACCAAGGATGGCTTCCTCACCATCGAGGACCGCGCCCGAGACGTGATTCGCTCCGGTGGCGAGTGGATTTACTCGGTGCAGCTGGAAAACATGGTGATGGAGCACGACGATGTGGTCGAAGCCGCAGTGATAGGCTATCCCGACGATAAGTGGGGCGAGCGCCCCCTCTCGGTAACGGTGCTGCACCCAGGCGTCGATCCGACTCGGGAGACGGCGGAGCGGCTGCGCGATAGCCTGCGCGAGCGCCTGCCCCGCTGGATGCTGCCCGAGTATTGGACCTTTGTCGAACGCATCGACAAAACCAGCGTGGATAAGTTCGACAAGAAGGATCTGCGCATGCACCTGCGCGATGGAGATTATTCGGTGATCAAGTTGATCGGCCCCGGCGCCTCCACCCCGCAGGACAGTACCCACCGCGCGGAGAACACGGAGGATAGCGGGACCAACGAGGGGCAGGATCCCGCAGCGCAGCGGTGATCGCAGCGGTGGCCGCAGCGGTGGCCGCAGCATAAAACCCAAGGGGCGTGCTGGCATCACAGTCGGTGTATCTATACTCTTGTCTGCACCATGAACAATGACGCTGCCCCTCTCTCCACTCAGCGCGAGGCCGCATCCGAGCCAACCACCCTGCTTTTGCAGGATAGGTTCGGCCGCACGGCCCGCGATCTGCGTGTGTCGTTGACCGATAAATGCAATTTGCGTTGCACCTATTGCATGCCCGCCGAGGGGCTGAATTGGTTAGCTCAGGAAAAGACGCTCACCGATGAGGAGCTGTGTCGCCTCCTGCGCATTGCGGTGGAACGCCTCGGCATTCGTCAGCTGCGTTTCACCGGCGGCGAGCCCCTGCTGCGCCGCTCCCTGCCCGAGATCATCGCTTTTGCCACCAGCTTGCGCACCGATGAAGGCCGCGCCCCGCTCACCGCGTTGACCAGCAATGGGCTCGGGCTAGATAAAAGGGCCGCTGAGCTTGTCGACGCTGGCCTGAATCGGGTGAATATCTCCTTGGATTCGCTCGATCGCCACCGCTATCACACCCTCTCGCGGCGCGACCGCCTCGATGATGTGCTGGCCTCCATCGACACCGCACTCAAGGTCGGGCTCACTCCGGTCAAGATCAATACCGTGGTGATGCCCAACTCGAACGAAGGCGATATTCTGCCCCTCGCCCACTTCGCGGTGCGCACCGGCGCTCAGCTGCGCTTTATCGAACAGATGCCCCTCGGCCCGCCCGAGAAATGGGATCGCAACATCATGATCACCGCCCAGGACATCCTGGACACGCTCGCCGAAGACTTCGAGCTGACCGCCTCCTCCACGCCCCGCGGTTCCGCTCCAGCCCAGCTGTGGCATGCTGTAGAGCGCCAGCACCCGCATCACTCTGGGGAGATCGGGGTGATTGCCGCGGTGACGCATCCCTTCTGTGGCGACTGCGATCGCTCGCGACTGACCGCCGATGGCTTCATGCGCAATTGCCTATTCTCCCGCAGCGAAACGGACTTGCGGACGCTGCTGCGCTCGGGGGCGAGCGATGAAGAGATCATGGCCGCCTGGGCTGAGGGCATGGCGGAGAAGAAAGCCGGCCACGGGATTGATGATCACAGCTTCATCCAGCCCCAGCGCCTCATGTCCGAAATCGGCGGCTAAAGATACGCCGCCGCCCTGACCCAAATCGTGTGATTGTCTCAGAGGAGAACCCGCCCGTGATGTCTGATGTGAATGTTCAGGTTCGTTTCTTCGCCGCCGCCGCAGATGCTGTGGGCCGCGAGCACATTACCCTGCACCTGCCGGCAGAGTCGGCGGTAGCCGATGCGCTTGCCGCGCTGCACCGCCGATTCCCCACCGCCGCGCCGGTGCTGGCGAACTGCGCGGTGTTCATCGACGACCACCTCGAGGCGGATGAATCCCGCCAGCTGGCGACCGTAGAGAGCATGGATCTGCTGCCGCCTTTCGCCGGCGGCTAAAGTACTGCCGCTGCCGAGTTAAGGCTTAAGCGCAGTTCGACCACTCATAGCTGCCATCGGCGAAATACTGTTTCTTCCACACCGGCAGACGCAGCTTGACGGCGTCGACAAGCGCTGCGATGGCGGCAAAAGAGTCCTGCCGGTGCGAGGAGGATACCGCCGCGGCGAGTGCCACGTCTCCAATGCGCAAGGAGCCGGTGCGGTGATAAACGGCCAGCGCGTGCAGATCGAAGCGCTCGGCGATGTCGTCTGCCACCTCGGCGATGATGCGTGAGGCGGCCGGATGCGCGGAATATTCGAGCGCGCTCACACTATGGCCGTGATCGTGATTGCGCACCCGCCCATCGAAGGTGACCACCGCACCCGCCTCGGGGCACGCGACCGAGGCATGAAGCTCGGCCATATCGATCGGCTCGGTGCACATTCCGGAACTGGTGACGGCCAAGGGGCATCCTTTCTGCACTGCGGCTGACTCCGCTGCTCATCGCTACTCGCTAGACTTGCCTACTATGCCACAGATTCGCAATGTCGACGATCACCTGCGCGCCGTCGTCGAACTCGGCCAGCGCTACCTCAACGCCACTGCTGCATCCACCGAGACGCGGGCGACGGAAGACTGTCGCGGCCGGGTACTCGCCACGGACCTTTCCGCCCGCTACCCCATCCCGGTGTTTCATAACTCGGCGATGGACGGCTTTCTGGTGCATCACGCTGATCTCAGCGACGGCAGCACCACCCTGCCGGTGGTTGCGGATGTGCCCGCCGGCAGCGCTCCGCAGAGCCCGCGGGCAGGCGAGGCAGTACGCATCATGACTGGCGCCCCCATCGATCTCAGCGGCTCGCCGGCAGAGTCCCCGCTGGCCGTGGTGCCGGTGGAGGCCTCGGATATGCCCATCGGGCGCAGCGACTGCCCCGCCGAGGTGCGCCTGAACGGCACGGCTGCTCCTGGCCAACACATCCGCGCCGCCGGCGAAGATGTCAGCGTCGGACAGCTCGTACTCACCGCGGGCACAGTGCTCGATGCCGGCGCGATCGCCACCGCGATCTCCATCGGCTACGCCGAACTCAGCGTCTACCGCCTGCCCACCGTGGCAGTACTCTCGACCGGCGATGAGCTCCGCGGCCCCGGCGAAGAACTCGGCCCGGGACACATCCCCGATTCCAATGGCCCGATGCTGGCGGCGCTAGTTTCCGCCCTCGGCGCCGAATGCATCCGCGTGCACAGCAGCTCCGATTCCCCCGCAGAATTCGAAGACACCCTGCGCTCGCTGAGTGAACGCGCCGATCTGATCATCACCTCCGGCGGAGTCTCGGCGGGCTCCTTCGACGTGGTCAAGGAGGTACTCAGCCGCCACGGCGTATGGTTCGGCCCCATCGCCCAACAGCCCGGCAAGCCGCAGGGCCTCGGCATGATCCACGACACCCTCATCACCTGCCTGCCCGGTAACCCGGTGAGCGTCTACGCGTCCTTCCACCTCTACGTAGCTCCGCTCATTCGGCTACTACGCAGCAGAGCGAGCACTCCGGATCACTGGGATCTTCCCATCATTCACGCCACCGCTGGTGGGCATTTCCCCAGCGATTCCCGGCGCGCCCGTTTCGTGCCCGTGTGTCTGGAGCGCGAGGGCTCCATCACCGATGCGACGGTGCGGGCGGTGCCCGCCCATGATCGCGGCCTCGGCTCACATCTCATTAGCTCGCTCGCGATCGCCGATGGGCTTGCGATCGTCCCACCCCGGGCAGGCGATATCACCGACGGCGCGGCTGTATCGGTGCTCAGCACCCGGCTCTAGAGGGCTATGTGCCGGCGGCGGGTGCCGGCGAGTACGATTCGGGCGCGCGCCACCGTGCTTTTATCCACGACTTACGTATTTTCCAAGGACGTTTCATGAGCAAAGATCTGACTTTCACCCACCTCAACGAGGCTGGCACCGCCTACATGGTGGATGTGACCGCCAAGAACCCCACCGTGCGCGAAGCTACCGCCTATGGCGAGGTGGCGTGTTCGGCCGAGGTGATGAGTGCGCTGAGGGATAACCGCGTCCCGAAGGGCGATGTGCTCGCCGTGGCCCGTATCGCCGGGATCTCGGCGGCAAAGAAAGTGCCCGAGCTTCTCCCGCTGGCCCACACCATCGGCGTGCACGGCTGCTCGGTGGAGCTGGAATTGCAGGACGATCACGTGGCTATCACCGCCACGGTGCGCACCGCTGATCGCACCGGGGTGGAGATGGAGGCACTCACGGCGGTATCGGTGGCGGCTCTCGCCGTGATCGACATGGTGAAGGGCGTGGATCGTTCTGCCTATATTCGGCGCAGTGCGATCATCGCCAAGTCAGGTGGGCGCTCCGGCGACTGGTCCCGCGAGATTCCCCAATGAGCGCCCAAGTCGATGTGATTCTGCTGGCCGGGGGCCGCGGTAGCCGCATGGGTGGCCGCGATAAAGCCACCGTCGAGGTGGCGGGCCGCCGGCTGATCGATCATTGCCTCGCCACTATCGAGGCGATCGCAGAGCCCGCGGCCATGTGCGTGGTCACTACTCGCCCAGTGGAGCTTTCAGAGACTATTCTGCGTGCCACCGAACATCCCGCCTTCGCTGGGCCGGTCGCCGCTATCGCCGCGGGTGTGCAGCGGCTACGGGCGGATCGCACGCCGAGTCCCACCACGCTTGTTCTCGCGGTGGATGCGCCCCACTCCGCCCAGCTCTATCCGCAGCTAGCCGCGGCGCTTGTGGCACCCGCAGCCGCTGGCGCGGAGGTGGCGGAGCAGGCAGACGCCACCCACAGCACGGACACAGCGGGCGGCGATGTCGCTCTGGTGCGTAGTAGCGATGGCCACCGCCAGCCTTTATGCGCTTTGTGGCGCACCGCCTCCCTAGAACAGGCCGTAGCGGCGCTAGAGGAATGCGCTGGGGCTGCTGTATCGGCGTTAATGAAGAATCAGCGCATCATTACTGTGCCGGGAGATGGCTCCGAACGCGACTATGACACGCTCGCCGCGTTGGCGGAATTTCCGCCGGCGGCCGCCCAGCGGCACGACTAGCGCGCGGCCGGCGCGAGGCGGCGCGGGGCGAGCCCAGCCCCAGCGCCGATAGACGCAAGCGGCTAGTGGTGCTCCTGGTTTTCGTGCTCGCTGCTGCCGTCCATTTGATCCACAATGTGGCTCAGCAGCGGGCCCACCACGGCCAGCACATCCTTTACTCCGCCGCGCGAACCCGGCGCGTTGACGATCACTGCGGGACGCTGCCCAGAGCGGCGGGTGATTCCCACCAGCCCCCGCGACAACGCCGCCAGCGGAGTCTTCTCGAGCCCGCGCAACAGAATCTGGGTGGAGATTTGGCGCAGTTCCACATCGAGCAAGGGTGCCGTCGCCTCGGGGGTTAGATCCCGCGGCGATACCCCGGTGCCGCCGGTGGTCAGCACCACCCGCGCGCCTGCCTCGATCGCCGCGATAATCGCGCCCTGCACCGAGTCCACACCGTCTTCGACGACCGTGATCTCCTCCACTGTCACCCCATGCGAGCGCAAACCCTCGCGGGCGATGGGGCCCGAGAGATCCTGCCGCTGCCCGCGGGCGCAGCGATCGGAGACGGTAATCACCGCGCCGGGGATATCCGGCATGGCGGCAATGGGCTGGGGGCTGTGGTGGGTGTGCTGGTGGGCAGTGTGTTCAGTCACGATTGGGTGGCTCCTCATGCGTGTCGATGGCGGCGGTGGCAGGCGGCGTTCAGGCTGCTGCGTAGTGCCACTGTAGGTGATGCCTCAGGTGTGCGGGCAGCGCGGTCGCCCGCGGGACGCTGTGTACCATATGTGCATGCGTAAAATCCTGACGACGTTGAGTAGTGTGTTCGTCGCAGCCGGCGTGCTCAGCGCCTGCTCCTCCCCCACAGATGTTCCCGGCGGAGACGCCACCCAACTCGATGTCTTCGCTGCCGCCTCGACGCGGGTGCTCAATGATGACTTCGCGGATCTCGGCTCCGAGCTGGATAGCCCTGCCGAGCTGGTGATTCACAACGCGGGCTCCTCGGCGCTGGTACAGCAGCTGGTCGATGGCGCGCCTGCGGATGTGCTCATCACCGCCGATGAGCGCACCATGAACCGCGCCGTCGAGCAGGGCGTAGTCGATAGCCCCGAGGTCATCGCCAGCAACTATCTGGTGTTGGTCGTCCCCGCGGATAATCCCGGCGAGATCACCGGTTTCGATGAGTCCCTGCTCGATGCCACCGTCGTGCTCTGCGATGAGCAGGTGCCCTGCGGGGCGGCATCAAAGACGCTTATCGACGCCACCCTGCCCTCTCTTCAACCTGCATCGCTGGAGTCGAATGTGACCGATACTCTGGGCAAGGTCACCTCGGGCGGGGCCGATGCCGCGTTGGTTTACGCCTCTGATGCGATTGCCGCCGGCGATGCCGTGCGCACCTTCGAGATCCCCGGTGCCGAGGCGAGCCCTAACCGCTATCTGGCCGCTGTGGTTGCGCGAAGCGAGAAGAAGCCAGAGGCCGCCGCCTTTGTCCGGGCGCTGCATAGTAGCGCCGCCGATGAGGCGTGGTCCCGCCACGGCTTTAGCCCCGCCAGCTCCTAGTTTTTCTTGCAGAAGTCATCGCGATGCCTGCCGCACTCACCCCTGCCCGCACCCGCCAAACCCTTCCCATCATCGTGGCCGCGTGGTGTGGGCTCTGTGTGATTATTGCCCCTGTGCTCACCCTGCTGTGGCGGGTGCCGTGGAGCCGGGTGCCGGAGATTGTGCGCGAACCCGCCACTCGGGAATTGATCGGGGTGACGATCTCCTCGGCGCTTTGGGCCACGCTGATCTCCACTGTCCTCGGCCTGGCGGTGGCGCTGTGGGTGCACACCTTGCGGGCTGGGCGCACGATCACCCGATTGCTGGTGCTGCTTCCCTTGGCGTTGCCGCCGGTGGTGGGCGGCATGGCGCTGACCACGCTGCTCGGGGTCTACGGGGTGGGCGCACCGCTATTGAATCTCTTCGGGCTGCGCTTCGCGTTCGCCTTTCCGGGCGTGGTGGCCTCGCATGTGTTTATCGCTATGCCCTTCGTGGTGATCACGATCGAACAAGCCCTGGCCCAGCTGAGTCCCCGAGTACAGTCCTCGGCCCGCTCGGTGGGGATGAGCACGGGGGCGATCAACCGGCACATCCTCATCCCCACGGTGCTGCCGGCGCTTGCTAGCGGGGCCGGTTTGGCCTGTGCCCGCTCCCTCGGCGAGTTCGGCACCACCCTCACCTTCGCCGGTTCTTATCCTGGGGTGACCCGCACCCTACCGATCGGTATTTATCTCGAGCGAGAAATCGACCCCGAACGCGCCCTCGTGTTGGCGGCGGTGCTCATGCTGCTGGCGGTGACGGTGCTCGGGGCGGCACTGGGCGGGGCGGCTCTATGGCTGCGGCCGCGCAGCGCCGGGAAGGCCCACCAGGCGACGCTCGGCCCGATCGATGCCACTGCCCTCTCCAGCCTCACCGCCCCCACCGAGACAGCCGCAGCGCTGACGATCGGCGAGGGCGTACACGCCACCACCTTCCCCCAGGCCCGCACCACCGCACTGGTTGGCGAAAACGGCGCGGGCAAAACCACCCTGGCGCGCATGATCGTCGGCGAGCTCCATGGCACCCGCATCCAGCTGGGCGAGCGGATCCTCGACCCCGCAGCTACCGCGGGCACGGTGGTGCCGATGCAGCAGCGTGGCATTGTGCTTCTCACCCAAGATCCCGCGCTGCCGCCTAGGATGCGGGTGCACCGGGCGCTCACTGTGGTCTGTGGCAGCGCCGAGACCGCCACCCAGCTGCTTGCCGCGGCGGGGCTTGCGGAGCTCGCCGAGCTGCCCATCGCCGAGCTCTCGGGCGGCCAACAAGCCCAGGTGGCTTTGCTGCGCGGCCTGGCGGCTCGCCCACACACGCTCATCTTGGACGAGCCCATGGCCGCCCTCGACGCCGCGAGCGCCAGCCGCTGGCGGGCGGTCCTGGAGGCCTGTGCCCAGCAGCGCACCGTGCTCCTCATTAGCCACAACGTGGTCGATATCGCCACTCTGGCACACTACGCAGCAGTCCTCGAGGCCGGCGAGGTCACCGCCTTCGGCGATGTGGAAGAGATGATGCACCAGCCACCGACCGAGTTCATGGCGTATCTCGCCGGCCTCAACCGGCTGTATGCCACGGTGGTCTCGCATAGCGCGGGGCTGGTGACGGTGCGCTGTGCTGGGCAGCTGATCGACGCCACCACCCAGGACCACACAGCCCCCGCACCCGAGAGCCACACCAGCCCGCTATCTCCGAATAGCGATGTTGCCGTGCTGCTCGCCCCCACCGCCGTGAGTATCGCCCCCAGCGACACCACCGCGCGCACCTCGGCGCGCAACTGCCTCCACGGCACCGTCGTGGCCTTGGAGCACAGCGGCGAGCAGGTCAGTGTGCACGTGCGCGTAGCCGAGAGCACCCAGCTGCTACGGGCCGCGGTCACCGCGCGCAGCGTCGCCGAGCTGGGGCTGAAGGTGGGCAGCACGGTCTGCTGCACCTTCAAAGCGCTGGCCACCTCGGTGCACCCCATGCCCCGCACCGAGCGTTCTCAGCGCCGGCGAGCCGAGTAAACTACTCCACCATGCCCACCCCGCACGCCGAGTCGTCCCGCCCTGCGAGCAGCCCGTCACCAGGTCCCGCGCCCACCCGCGCGCTTTTCGACGATTCCCTGCCGCTGAGCGCCAAACAACGCCTCGTCCTCGAGGCGGTGCGCGCCCACAGCGATGGCGCCAGCATCTCTGCCTTGGCATCCGATACCGGCATGCACGTCAATACTGTGCGCGGCCACATCGATGAACTGCTCGCCCGCGGCGCGGTGCGTAGTAGCACCACCCCAGCCACGGGCGGGCGGGGCCGGCCCAGCTTGGTGATCCACGCCCGCATCCCCGATTCCGCAGAGATCAGCACCGAGCAGATCGAGCTGGTCAATGAGCTCGCCCAGCTCTTGGCTTGCACCACAGATAGCGCTGCCGCCCACCGCAATGCGGTGCAACTAGGACACCGCTGGGCGCAGCGGGTCGGCTACGGCGGCGAGCACTGCACGGACTACGCAGAACAGGTAGCAGCGCTGGTGACCCTGATGCGTCGCACCGGCTACGACCCCGATGAACCGCAGGAGGATCCCGCCGCGCCCGAGAGGCGGATCATCTCTTTGAACCGCTGCCCCTTTGTCTCCGAATCCACCCAACCCGATCCGCTGGTCTGCTCGATCCACCACGGCTTCGCCCAAGCCGCGCTGGGCACCGTCGCCGATCACCACACCACCTTGACCTTGGTTCCCTATGTACGCCCGGGCCAATGCGATATTCGGCTGGACTGCGCTCCTCTACAGCAGAGTTAGCTCCTACTGATACACCAAGCCCCGTTGTTGCCGCGTCTGCCGCGCAGACACAGTTCACAACGGGGCTTTATGGCGCGTCGAGAAGCCAGCAGCTTCCGCGCCCATATGGTTTTAGGAGCGCTCGACGCGCACCGGACCGGCTACCGGCAATTCCATCACTTTCAGCCCAGAGGCGCGGGCGTCATCGAGGATGGCGGCCTCGACCGGCTCGGTGGAGAGCACCATCACGGTCGGGCCGGCACCGGAGAGATAGGCGGCATAGCCGCGGTTGCGCAGCCGGTTGACCCATTCGGCGGTCACGGGCAGCACATCGGCCCGGTAGGGCTGGTGCAACCGGTCGCGGGTGCCCTCCCAGAGCAGCTCGGGATGGTGCTGCAGGGCCATCACCATCACCGCGGTACGCGAAACATTAAAGCGGGCGTCGATGTGAGTGACATCCGAGGGCAATACCTTGCGCACAGCATCGGTGGAGGCGTGGAAATCCGGCACCAAGGCGGTGGCCTGGATGGACTCGTGCACTGGCAGCGACACCGCATGATATTGCGGCTGGGTGCGCCCGTCCACGGGAATATCGGTCCACGACACCACCGCGGCGCCCAGCACGGAGGCTGCGGCGTTATCGGGGTGGCCTTCGAAAGCGGAGGCCAGCTGCACGATCTCGGCGGCGCTGAGCGGCTCGCCGGCAAGCCCATTAGCGGCACACACTCCCGCCACGGCGGCGGCCGCAGAGGAGCCGAGCCCACGCGATTGCGGGATATTGTTATGGCAACTCACCTTCAGCCCAGGCGCACTCATCCCCGCGGCGGCGAGACCGCTGCGCAGCGCCTTCACCACCAAGTGGGTTTCGCCGCGCGGCAGATCGTCCTGGCCTTCGCCGAAGATCTCCACCTCAAGCCCTGAGGAGGTGACCTCCACCTCAACGGTGTCGTATAACCCCAGCGCCACGCCGAGTGTGTCGAAGCCCGGGCCGAGATTGGCCGAGGAGGCGGGAACGGTGACGCTGACCCGAGTGCCGGGAACCAAGTCCGTCGCCATGGCCTTTAGCGTCCTTCCAAACGGATCACGCTGCGGATGGTACGCACAGCGTCGAGTTGCTTGATGGCATCCACGGTGGCGGCCAGATCCGCCTCGGTGGCGGAGTGGGTGACCACGATCAGACGTGCATGGTCCTCGAATTCCTCCTGGCGCACGGTGCGGATCGAGATCTTGCTCTCGGCGAACTTGGTAGCGATCTCGGCGAGCACGCCCTCCCGATCCTGGACTTCCATATCCACGTGATAGCGGGTGCGCACATCGCCGAAGCTGGCGATGGGCAGATTGGCGTAGGTGGACTCGCCCGGGGCACGACCGCCGTGCACCTTGTTTCGGGAGGCGCCCACGAGATCACCCAGCACTGCGGAGGCGGTGGGCGCACCGCCGGCACCATTGCCGTAGAACATGAGACGACCAGCGGCCTCTGCTTCGACGAAAATGGCGTTGAAAGACTTGTTCACGCTGGCCAGCGGGTGCGAACGCGGGATCAACGTGGGGTGCACGCGGGCGGCGATCTCCTCCACGCCCTTATCGTTGGTGAATCGCTCACACACGGCCAGCAGCTTGATGATGTAGCCGGCATCCTTGGCGGCCGCGATATCGTCGGCGGAGATATCGCTAATGCCCTCGCAGTACACGTCATCCGCGGTGACGCGGGTGTGGAAAGCCAGGGAGGCCAGGATGGCGGCCTTGGAGGCGGCGTCGTGGCCCTCAACATCAGCCGTGGGATCGGCCTCGGCATAGCCCAAGCGGGTGGCTTCGGCGAGCATGTCGTCGTAGTTCGCCCCCGTGGAGTCCATGCCGTCGAGGATGAAGTTGGTGGTGCCGTTGACGATGCCCATCACCAGCTCCACCTGGTCGCCGGCAAGCGAGCGACGCAGCGGGCCCACCACGGGGATAGCGGCGGCCACAGCGGCCTCGAAGTACAGGTCCACGCCAGCGGCATCGGCGGCCTCGGCGAGCTCGGCCGAGTGGGCGGCGACGAGCGCCTTATTGGCGGTCACCACGGACTTGCCGGCACGCAGCGCGGCCAGAACCAGCTTGCGGGGGTAGTCGATGCCACCGATAACCTCCACCACAATGTCCACATCGTCTCGGTTGATCAGAGACATAGCGTCGGTGGTGAGCAGATCCCGGGAGACGGCGTCGGCGTGCTTCTCAATATCAGAGACGGCCACGCCCTTCAGCTCCAGCGGGCCGCCGATGCGGTGCTCGAGAGCATCGGCGTCCTGCTGCATAATGCGCAGTACTTCGCTTCCGACGGTGCCGTGCCCCAGAATCGCGACGCCAACCGGTGAGCCAGCGCCCTTCCCAGGCTTGAAGGTTACGGGTGCGTTCTCAGACATGGATCGATATTCCCCTTAAGAATTATTTCTGTCTGTGGTCGGTGTTGGGCGGGTAGCTACAGCATCCGCGCTAGGCGGGCGCAGCGTGAGGCAAGTATAAACCTCCGCCGCCGCGATCGCCGTGGGTGTGTCCCAGGCCTCAAGGCCGCTGGGTGGGACGCTGCGGGCTAGGCGCCGGTGGTATTTTCCAGCGCCAGGATGTCCTCCACGGTCTCACGGCGCACCATGAGCTTGGCTTCGCCGCCGCGCACGCTCACGATCGGCGGGCGCAAAAAGGCGTTATAGCGGCTGGACATCACATAGCAGTACGCGCCGGTGGCGGCGATGGCGAAAAGATCGCCACGACGCAGGTCATTCGGGTAGGAGGCTTCATTGATCAGGATGTCGCCCGACTCGCAGTGCGCGCCCACAATGCGGGTGCTGGTGTTCTCCCCCTCGGCGAAGCGATCGACTAGGCGGCCATCATAGGCGGCGCCATAGAGGGCGGGGCGGATATTATCGCTCATCCCGCCATCGACGGCCACGTAGCGGCGGGTGGTGTCCGCGTCCACGTGCACGTCCTTGACCGAGCCCACCTCATAGAGGGTGACGGTCGACGGTCCCGCGATAGCGCGACCCGGCTCCACCTTCACCGAGGGCGCAGGGATTCCCAGCTCGTCGGCGCACTCGGCCACCCGACCGATCAGGTCGGCGGCCACCTCGCGCACATTGAGCGGCTCTTCCTCTTCGGTATAGGCGATGCCATAGCCGCCGCCGAGATCCAGCACGCGCAGCTCTGCGGTGTCCGCAGCGGACAGCTCATCATGTAGTTGCTTGAACAGTCCCAGCACACGCTCGGCCGCCACGGAGAAGCCATCGGCGTCGAATACCTGGGAGCCGACATGGCAGTGCAGGCCGATAAGGCGCAGGTTTTCGGCGCGCACGGCCGCACGGGCCGCCTCCATGGCGGAGCCAGAGGCGAGGGAGAAACCGAATTTCTGATCTTCGTGCGCGGTGGCGATGAACTCGTGCGTGTGGGCCTCCACGCCGGGCTTCACCCGCACCAATACATCCTGGATGTGGCCGGAGGCGGCGCTGAGCTCATCGAGTAGTTCCAGCTCATCGGCGTTATCCAGCACCACGGAGCCCACCTTCTCGCGAATAATGGCGCGCAGGAAGGCCACGGACTTGTTATTGCCGTGGGCGGTGATCCGCGCCGCGGGGAATCCGGCTGCGAGCGCGATCTGCAGCTCTCCGAGGGAGGCCACGTCCATGCATAGCCCCTCCTCATCTACCCAGCGCGCCACGGTGGCGGTAAGTAGCGCCTTCGATGCGTAGTGCACATTATGGCCGCCGCCGAAAGCCTCGGCCATATCGCGGCAGCGGCTCCGGAAATCGTCCTCATCGATGACATAACACGGGGTGCCATAGGTTTCCGCGATCTCGGGAAGCGGCACACCAGCAATGGTGACCACGCCGTCGTCTTGGCGCATGGCGTTACGCGGCCACACGTGGGAGGGAATGCTGTTGAAGTCGTTCATCAAGGGGGCTCTTTTACTTAAGTAGTTTGATCAGCGGCATACACGCCCACCCCACCACCACGCCGACATCCCACCGCACGGTGGGAGGCAGCGAGGTGGCGTCGATAAGCGATCGCGGCCACCTGCGGTCGGGAGTTCGTGGTGAACGAGATTACCCTACGCTACATGCGCTCCGGCGCGGTGACCCCGCACAAACCGAGCGCATTGCTCAACACCTGGCGGCTGGCGGCGGCCAAGGCTAGGCGCGCGATGTGCAGCTCGGTGGTCTCCTCGCCGGCCTTGGGCAGGATCTGGCAGGTGTCATAGAAACGGTGGAAGGTGCCGGCCAGCTGCTCGGCATAACGGGCAATACGGTGCGGTTCGCGCAGGTCAGCGGCCGAGGCAATCGCAGCGGGGAACTCGCCCAAGGTGCGGATGAGATCACCCTCGCGCTCGCTATCGAGCACCGAGTAATCGATATCCGCGCCCTGCAGGCTCACCCCCAGCTCGGCGGCCTTGCGCGCAATCGAGCACAGGCGCGCGTGGCCATATTGCACATAGAACACCGGGTTATCCGAGGAGCGGGAGGCCCACAACGCGAGATCGATGTCGAGGCTCTGATCCACCGAGGAGCGAATCATCGCATAGCGGGCCGCATCCACGCCCACGGCCTCCACCAGATCATCGAGGGTGATCACGGTGCCGGCGCGCTTGGACATGCGCACGGGCTTGCCATCGCGCACCAAGTTCACCAGCTGGCCGATGAGCACTTCCACCTGCTCGGGGCGATAGCCCAAAGCGGCAGCGGCGGCCCGGAGCCGGGAAATATACCCGTGGTGATCAGCACCGAGCATGTAGATGCACAGGTCGTGGCCGCGATCAATCTTGTCGGCCACATAGGCAATATCACCGGCGATATAGGCGGCATCGCCATCGGATTTGATGACCACCCGGTCCTTATCGTCGCCGTAGTCGGTGGACTTCAGCCACCACGCGCCATCGGCTTGGTACAGGCTGCCATTATCCTTCAGCGTCTGCACCGCGGCATCGACTGCCCCGGATTCGAAGAGGGAGTTCTCGTGGAAGTAGACATCGAAGGTGGTGCCGAACTCCGCCAGCGAGGACTTGATGTGGGCGAACATCATCTCCACACCATGAGCGCGGAAAGTTTCTTTCATCTCCGCCTCAGGCAGCTCGAGGGCATCCGGCACGCGGCGCAGCACCTCGGTCGCGATCTCGGTGATGTAGTCGCCGGCATAGCCGTCCTCGGGGGCGGGCTCATTCTTAGCCGCGGCGATCAAGGAGTTGGTGAATCGATCGATCTGGCGACCGTGGTCATTGAAGTAGTACTCGCGGGTCACCTGGGCGCCGCTGGCCTCAAGCACACGCCCCAAAGAATCGCCCACGGCGGCCCAGCGGGTTCCACCCAAGTGGATGGGGCCGGTGGGATTGGCCGAGACGAACTCGAGATTCACGCGCTCCCCCGCGAGGGTATCGGCGTGGCCATAACGCTCACCTGCGGCGAGGACCTCGGCGATAATCGCGCCCTGGGCGGCGGCGTTGAGGCGGATATTAAGAAAGCCGGGCCCGGCGATCTCTGCCTCGGAAATGCCCTCGTGCTGTGCCAGAGCCTCGGCCAGCCACTGAGCGAGCTCCCGAGGATTGGCCCCCGCACGCTTGGCCACCTGGAGGGCGAGGTTCGTGGCGTAGTCACCGTGCTCCGGATTGCGCGGACGCTCGACGGTCACTGTCTCAGGAAGGACAGAAGAATCGAGGTCGTGCTCGGCAAATACGGATTCCGCGGTGCGTCGAATTAATGCAGCAAGATCGGCAGGTGTCATAGCGGATCAGTGTATCGCATACCCCCATTTGCTCCACCAATTTCTTCACGAACCTCCAGCGTAACCTTAAAAAATCCTGAAATGAGACACAGAGCACCTCAGCTTATTTTTGGATTCACGACATCCTACGTAAGAATGGTTGTGAACATCACATCCCACCTGTGGATGTCTCATAGAACCAGTATCGGTGTGCAGAACTTCACACTGCGAGTGCACTACTGGCCCACATCCGAACACGCGCCGCACCACCCCTCGGCGGCACGGGCCAGCAGCAGAGAGGCATGTTCTGAAGCGATACAGCAGACACACACAGGTCCACCACACTTAAGGAGTTGCGGTGAACAATACATTTACCGTGGTCACTGATGCCGTGGGAGGCAGTCTTGGCCTCTCTGCTTTAGTAGCAACCATCCCCCTGGTCACCTTTTTCGTGTTGCTTCTCGGTTTCAAGGCCCGAGCACACGTCTCCGCGGCGGCCGCCACCCTGGCTGCGATCCTGGTAGCCGTCTTCGGCTTCAGCATGCCCACCGAACTCGCCCTGATGTCCGCCCTCCGCGGCGGAATCTTCGGCCTTCTGCCCATCGTCTGGGTGATCGTGATGGCCATCTGGTTCTACCAGATCACGGTGGCCTCGGGCCGTTTTGAAGACCTGCGCCGCACCTTTGACAAGCTCGGCGATGGCGATGTGCGCATCCAAGCCATCCTCATCGCCTTCTGCTTCGGCGGCCTGCTCGAGGCCCTCGCCGGCTTCGGTGCCCCCGTGGCCATTACCGCCACCATGATCCTCGCCCTCGGCGTGAAGCCGCTGCGTGCCGCCACCGCCGTCCTGCTGGCCAATACCGCGCCGGTGGCCTTCGGCGCCGTGGCTATTCCGATCACCACCGCCGGCGATGTGGCCGGCCGCACTGCCGAGCAAACCGCCAATATCGCCGCCATCGTCGGCCACCAGGCCCCGCTGATCGCCGTGTTCGTGCCCGTCATCTTGCTCTTCATCCTCGACGGCATGCGTGGTGTGCGCGAAGCATGGATCCCCGCCTTCGTTATCGGCGGCGCCTTCGCTATCGCCCAGTGGGCCACCTCGAACTTCTTTGCCTACCAGCTCACCGACGTCGTCGCCTGCATCGTCTCCCTCGGCGTGGCCTTCGTCTTCCTGCAATTCTGGACCCCGCGCGGCATCGAGGAGCTGCGCGAGCGCATGGACCTTCCCCCGGCCGCAGTGGCCGAGGAGCTGCCGGCCCGCCGCGTCGGCATGGCACTGCTGCCCTATGGCGTGGTCACCTTCGTCTTCGGTATCGCTAACTTGGGCTCCACCATCCCCGAGGCACTGAAGTCCATCGCCATCAGCGTGGAGTGGCCGGTACTGGCCGATCGCTTGGTTAATGCCCAGGGCGATCCGATCAAGTCCACCTACACCTTCGCGATCATCGCCAACCCCGGCAGCCTGATGCTGATCTCCGGCCTGATCGTGGCCGTGATCTACGCCATCTTCGACGAGAATGGCACCTACCCACTCAAGGCCGGCCAGGTGCTGCAGGCATTCACCGACACCGCCTATCGCATGCGCTGGTCCGCCCTGACCATCGTGCTCGTGCTGGGGCTGGCCTATGTGATGAACTACTCCGGCCAGACCATTGCCATCGGCGAGTTCGTTGCCTCGCTGGGCGGCGCCTACGCCTTCCTCGCCCCCACCTTGGGCTGGGTGGGCACCGCTGTGACCGGCTCCGATACCTCCGCCAACGCCCTCTTCGGCAAGATGCAGGTCACCGCCGCACAGCACGCTGGGCTCAACCCGGATCTCATGCTCGCGGCCAATACCTCCGGCGGCGTGGTGGGCAAGATGATCTCCCCGCAGTCGCTGGCGATTGCCGCCACCGCCGTGAAGATGGAAGGTCGCGAGTCCGACATTTTCAAGTCCGTGGTTCTGTGGTCCTTCGGCATGCTCATCGCTGTGTGCACCATCGTCTACCTGCAGACCAACGTGCTCTCCTTCATGGCACCCGTGGTTCCCTAAAACCACTGCGGCGCTTATCGACGCCGTCCCGCTGCCGCATCCACCCTCCTCGGCACCGGTGCCCGCCGTGCTGGTGGCGGGGCCAGGAGAAGGCGTCGATAAGCCGCAGCACCGCATGGAAGTTAGGTAACGCTCAGCTTCTTACCCCCGTTGCCCTGTACTCGGCAACGGGGGTTTTCTCCATCCCCCTCTCCCCCACCTTGGGGTCAGCCGGCCATCACAGCTCCAATTAGGAAACACGAGTGTTTCTTAAATATATGCAGGTGGACCGGCTTTTTTAGAAGCGCGATCGGTTCACATTCTGAGCAGATTTCGGGTAGATTAGACATATCCGAACGTAGGATGTGTCGGTGAAAGCTGACGCCGCCGCCGTTCGTTCGCGACGTGCAACTACCCCCTCACCGCGTCGGCCTCTTGACTTTGGCACGTCAAGCAGTCCAGAGCGGTAGCCCCGCCGCGAGCTCGACCTCATGCCACTCGATGTAATCGCCATTGTGCGCCAACAATAGTTAGCCAACATTAGTTAAAGGAGCGTCCGTGCGAGTCGCGATCTTTACCACCTGTATCGGTGACATTCTCGGGCCGGACATCGCTAAGGCGACCGCCCTGATTTTGTCCCGCCTCGGCCACGATGTTGTGGTCCCCGATAAACAAACCTGCTGCGGCCAGATGCACATTAACACTGGCTACCAGCGCGAAGCCGTGCCACAGATTGAAAATTATGTGGACGCCTTCTCCGATCCCTCTATCGACTGCATCGTCAGCCCCTCCGGTTCCTGCGCGGCTGCGGTGCGTCATGAACACGAGCGGATCGCAGATCGCTATGGCTCCGCGGCGCTGCGCGATGGGGCTGCAGGCACCGCCAAGAAAACCTATGAGCTCTGCGAGTTCCTCACCGATGTGGAGCAGCTCGAAAACGTGGGCGCATTCTTCCCGCACCGCGTGACCTATCACAGCTCCTGCCACTCCCGTCGCCTGCTCCAGCTGGGCGATCGCCCCTACCGGCTCCTGCGCGCCGTGGAGGCCATCGACTTGGTGGAGCTGCCCTTCTCCGAGGAGTGCTGTGGCTTCGGTGGCACCTTCTGCGTGAAAAACGCCGAAACCTCGGCCGCGATGGTCAATGACAAGACCCGCAATATCAAGTCCACCCTCGCCGAATACGTCACCTCCGCGGACTACTCCTGCCTGATGAACATCTCCGGCACCCTCTCGCGCCAGCACAGCGGTATCCGCAGCGTGCACATCGCCGAGATTCTCGCCTCCACCAAGGAGCACCCGTGGACCCCGGATTCCGCCGCTTATACCAAGGAGTTCATGCTGTGACCACCTTCCTCGGAAACCCCACCGTTCCTCCGACAGCGCCCGAAGGTGTCGGCTATCTGCGCGGCTCGCGCAGCTTCCAAAAAGGCGCCCACGATGGCCTCTACAACGCCACTCAGCGCCGTAACCTCTATAACGCCACCCACACCATCCGCAATAAGCGCGCCCAGGTCGTGGAGGAACTTCCCGACTGGCAGGATCTGCGCGAGGCCGGTTCCGGTATCAAGCGCGATGTTGCCTCCCGCATGCCGGAGCTGCTCGAGCAATTCGAGGCAGCCGTCACCGCCCACGGCGGCCACGTGCACTGGGCCCGCGATGGCGTCGAAGCAGGCCAGATCGTGACCGATCTGATCAAGGAAACCGGCGAAACCCACGTGGTCAAGATCAAGTCCATGGCCACCCAGGAAATCGGGCTCAACGATCAGCTGCGCGATGCCGGTATCACCGCCCGCGAGACCGACCTCGCCGAGCTCATTGTGCAGCTGGGACACGACTTCCCCTCGCACATTCTGGTGCCCGCCATTCACCGCAACCGCGCCGAGATCCGCGATATCTTCGTCCGCGAGATGCCCCACACCGACGACTCTTTGCCGGCTAACCCGCCGGAGCTCGCCGAGGCCTCCCGCGTGTTCCTGCGCAAGCAGTTCATGGAAGCCAAGGTGGCCATCTCCGGCGCCAACTTCGGTGTGGCCGAGACCGGAACCGTGAGCATCGTCGAATCTGAGGGCAATGGCCGCATGTGTCTTACCCTGCCCGAGACGCTCATCTCGGTGATGGGTATTGAAAAGCTGCTGCCCACCTTCCAGGACTTCGAGGTATTCCTGCAGCTGCTGCCGCGCTCCTCCACCGGTGAGCGCATGAACCCCTACACCTCGCTGTGGACGGGCGTGACCGAGAATGACGGCCCGAAGAACTACCACATCGTGCTGCTGGACAATGGCCGTACCCACGCGTTGTCGAACGAGATTGGCCGCGAGGCGCTGAAGTGCATCCGCTGTTCGGCCTGCCTCAACGTCTGCCCGGTGTATGAGCGCGCCGGCGGCCACGCCTATGGCTCCACCTACCCGGGCCCCATCGGCGCGATCCTCTCCCCGCAGCTGACCGGCATCATCGACCACAATGACCCGAATGCCTCGCTGCCCTACGCCTCCTCTCTGTGCGGCTATTGCTTCGAGGTATGCCCCGTCAAGATCGACATTCCGGCCGCGCTGCTGGAGCTGCGCCACCAGAAGATCGAAACCGATAAGCCAAAGATCGAAGGCGCCATCTTCGGCGCCATGGGTCTGGTGTTCGGCAACGCCAAGATTTGGGGCCTCGCCACCAAGTCGGCCTCTCTGGGGCGGGTCCTGGGCGGCTTCAATAAGAAGATCACCCACATGCCGAGCTTCCTCGCCGGCTGGACCGATGTGCGCGACACCGCCGTGCCCGCAAAGACCTCCTTCCGCGACTGGTTCAAGTCCGAGGAGGCCCAACAGTTGCTCAAGGACGCCAAGCGCGAGGGGCTGCCCGCCGCCGCTCATGCCGGCACCGACGAAGAGGAGAAGTAGCCATGTCTACGCGTAACGACGAGGCCAAAAAGGAGATCCTCAACCGCATCCGCAACGCCCAGAAGCTCTCTAATGTGCAGACCGGCGGCTACGATGTGGTGCGCAACTACATCACCGAGCATGATTATCCGCGCGAGGAAATCAAAGAAGTGCTCATCGATCGCCTGCTGGACTACAAGGCCATCGTGGAGCAGAGCACCGAAGCAGAGCTCGGCGCCACCATCGTGCGCCTGCTCGAGGAGCGCGAGGCCAAGGACGTGCGCTATGCGCCAGGTCTGGACGCCAGCCTCTTTGAGGGCTTCTCCGGCAGCGCCACCCCGGACGATGTGACAAGCGATCCCCGCCTGCTCGACTCGGTGGATGTGGTGGTCACCGACTCCCACACCTCCTCCGCTCAGACCGGCACGATCTGCCTGGAATCCAATGAGACCAACGGCCGGCGTGCCCTCACCCTGGTTCCGGACTGTCACATCTGCATCGTGCGCATGGACAACGTGGTCTACGGCGTTCCCGCCATGATCAGCCGCCTCGACCGCCATCGCCCGATCACGATGATCTCCGGGCCCTCGGCCACCTCCGACATCGAGCTCAGCCGTGTCGAAGGCGTGCACGGCCCCCGCACCCTGATCGTGGTGCTGGTGGACTAGACGCACCGCCCTGGGGCCCGGCAGCCGCCTCCACGCGCCACCCGCTGGGCCCCACTCTGCTGCGTAGTAGCACCTCCGACCCAGGTTTTATCGCACGGCAGGGATAGTGCTAACATACGTACGGTGCATAGCAGCGGGTAACTGCTACTACGCATATTTTTGCCCCCGTAGCTCAGGGGATAGAGCATTGGTTTCCGGTACCAAAGGTCGCACGTTCGAATCGTGTCGGGGGCACAGAAGAAGGGAGGGGCCGCAGCATATGCTGCGGCCCCTCCCTTTTGCCCTGCGGCCGCTCCCACCGGCGGCCTTCGCACAGGAGCTGCGCCGAGCCGCTCGCCCGTGGGCGATGCTCATGGCTGGTTTAGGGAGTGGGCCGGGCTTGGAGGACGTTCCTGAAGAACACGTCGAGGTGGTGGGCTTGATCATTGCTCATGTGGTCGAAAATCAGCCGGTTGACGGACTCCACGTGCATGGGCACTGCCTGCTTGAGGCGCCGCTTGCCCTCCTCGGTCATGATCACGACAACACCGCGGCCATCGCCGACGCATTTGGTTTTTTCGATCAGCCCGCGGCGTTGCATGCGGGAGAGCTGGTGTGAGGCGCGGCTGCGATCCCAATTCAGGTGGGCGCAGATTTCGCGGATCCGAGCTTGCTCGTCCTCTGACTCGGACAGCACGACCAGCACGGCGAATTCGGGCGAGGTCAGCTCGGCTTCAGCTTGCAGAGTGTCCTCTATATCGCGCTCGAGTTTGCGTATCGCATCGAGCATGAGGCGCCAGAGTGCTTGCTGATTGTCATTTAGCCAGCGTGGCTCGTGCTGAATCACTATCCCTTATCTTCCTTAACTTTTCCGCGCGCGAGATCTGTGCGCTACCGGTCTGGTGCGGTCGGCCGCGGCTGTAGCCAGCCTTGATGCGGCCGCAGTGGCCCGCTGCAGAGTGTGAGTGGCGGCAGCCGCATAAGCGGCGCCTCACGCTGTAGCGGGAGATGAGGGAATAGCTCGTGACGCGTAGAACTCCTGCGGTGCTCATGTCACTGAGTTCTTCTAAGACTAGCGTGTCACAGCAGTCACGTCATCTTTGCTTAGCTGGAACAAACTGGCTCAGCGCCGTGGGATGCGACTCGGAGCACGCGAGAAGGAGCTACTCCTCGCTCGCGTGCTCGCTGCTGCCACGGGCCGCCTGCTACCACACTCAGCGGTTGCTCAGCGGCGTTGAGTGAGCAGCGCGCTTCAACTCCTCGACGCGGTATTCTTTGCGCTTGCCGATGGCGGCGAAACGCTGGGGATCGCAGGTCATGATGAAGATCTGCTTAGTGGCTGCCTCGCGCTCGATCAACCCCGACAAGCGCTTGAGCCGCAGCACATCGGAATTGCCGAGGGCATCATCCATAATCACCGGCATCACGGTATCGACGCCGTCCGACTCCGCGTTGTTCGCCGCCAGGTTCGCAATAGCGAGCCGCAGCATCAACCCCAGTTGCTCAGAGGCGCCACCAGAGAGCTCATCCACGCTCAGCTGCTCTTCGCGAATCACGCGCCCGACAAGACCGGTCTCGTCGAACTCATAGGAGACCTCACCCTCATGCAGCTGCGCGGCCAAACGCTCAAGCTCCTCGCGGATCGGCTTGGCATAGCGCTGCGTGACATCGCGGTAGTGCCGCTCGAGGGTATCCAGCAGCAGTTTGGCCACATCGGCCCGGTGCTGGGTACGCGCGAGAATGCTCTCCACGCGCTCGAGCTCGGCCTTGGCGATCTTCTCCTTCTCGGCAGCGCCCTCATAGGCGTTGATACTGCCCTTAATCTCCGACTGGCGCCGATAGGCCTCCTCGAGGTGCCCTTCGGTGTTCTTCAGCAGGGTCTCATCCTGTTCCGCGGCGCGGCGCGCCTGCTCGAGGCTGAGAACACTATCGTCTTCCTCCAGGGCCTGCAGCGCCGCAGTGAGCGTGGCGAGCTGAGCATCGAGGCTGCGCAGTTGCTCTTCCTCGGCCTCATCACTGTGCTCCTGCTCCGCGGCTTCTAGCGCCTGCGCGCGACGCTTCTGCTCATCGATGGCGTCCTTGAGTTTCTCCCTAGCCACAGCCACGTCTTGGTCGATCCTCGAGGTCCGCGCCTCCTCTAGGTTCGTCCGCGCCTTCGCGGTGGCGGCATCGGCCTGTTCCACGGCCGTGCGCAGCTCGTTGAGGCGCTCCTCAAGCGCCTTCTCCCCTGCCTCGTCGGCGCTCATGCCCTCTGGGAGTTCCGCGGCCTGGAATTTCTCAACGGCGTCTCGGATATCATCCACGTCCCGCTTCCCTGCGTGCCGTGTCCGCGCCTTCTTCAGGCGCGCAATATCCGCGGTGATGGATTCGGCGGTCGTGGCGATCTGCTTGAGCTGCTGCACAGAGTCCACCTCGAACTCGGTGCACAGCTGATCGCGCTCGCGGATGAGCTGGTCCAGAGCATCCTTTTCGGCAGCCACATTGGCCGCCGGTTCGATCACCGCGTCGACCTCGCCGATGCGTAGTGTCGTGCGTTCGCTGACCTTCACCACCGTGGCCGTATCGCTGAGTGTCTGGGTCTCACCATTAACCGCAATCTCGGCGCCCGCGGCGGAGGATAGCGTCAATGTCGAACTCGCCGCCGCCACCGTGGCCTGGGCGTAGACAATCTTCTCCGCGATCTCTTCCGCCCGGGCGATGTCGCTGCTGCTGGGCACATCCTCCGGCAGTTTCTTCTTCTGCTGGGAAATCTCGGCGGTGTACTCGTCGTACTGCGCCAGAAACTCCGTGTCCTTCTGGTGGCGGATTCGCTCGCGCACGGCATGCTGGTGCTGCTCCCACACCCGATATTCGGCGCGGGCGCTCTGCTCGGCTTCCACCGCGGCATCGAGTGCGCTGCGGAGCCTCTCGATCTTTTCCGCATGCTCCTTGGCCTGTAGTTCGAGCTCTTGTTGCGTCCGCTCGCACTCTGTCACGCGCTGCGCGCTAGCAGCCAGCTCCTCGGCAGCGCGGGCCCGCTGCTTCTTTCGCTCCTCGATGCGCTGCTTCTTTTGCTCCTCGACATCCTTTTTCGTCTGCAGGCGTTCCCGCTCGGATTCCCGCTTTTCCGCTCGCACCACCTCGCGTTGCGACGCCTCCACCTGCTGTTTCAGCTCTGGGATCTGCGGCTTCAGCCGAGCCAGCTCAGCCTCAGCGGCCTCATAGTTTTCTAGCTGGGCGCTCAAGTCGGTGATCGCCGCGCGGGCTTCGGCGTGACGCTTCGTGGCGTCTTTTACCTCCTGCTGGGCCTGCTTGAGTTCCTTGGAGGGCTTGCCTGTTTTGGTGTAGTAGCGCGAGACCTCATCGCGCACCTTCGCCATCAATTCGGACTGTGAACCCTGCGCGATACCGGCACCATCCCCGGCATCGGCGAGCTGCAGAGGCTTTTCCAGCTGGTTAAAGCCCACCTCCCCGAGAGTGTGGTCCAATGCGCCCTGTTTGACGAAGAGCAACTTATGCAGATTGCTATCGAGGTGCTCGTCGATGATCTGCATGAGCTCATCATTGGCCTGATCGTCGGTGTAGGTCCGCGGATTCGGCGAGTGAATGACAAGCCGAGCGTTCGGCTTATTGAGGAACTGCTTGCTGATGGTGAAGTGCTGATCACCGATCGTGGCTTCAAGGCTGACCCGCATAGGCTCGGTGCTGCCCACCCGGCGCATGCTTTTCATCCACTTCTTTTGCGCGGTGGACTTTTCGGAGAGCACGAGGTCAATAGCCTCCACAATGGTGGACTTACCCACCTCATTGGGGCCACTGATCATGCACACACCGCTGGCCGGAATGTCCCGCAGTTCGAGGTGCTCGATGGAGCGAATATTGTCAATAGTGATGGAATGAATCTGCATGGTACTGCCCTACTTCCGCTCAGAAACGATCAGCCGGTGCAGCAGCCCCACCGCGTCGCTCGCCGTGTTGTCTGTGTCTGCTTGTTCGATGAGTTCGCTCATCGCCGCCCCTACATATCCACCGAGCCCGAGATTCTCGAGTTCCTCCTCGGACGGGGCCAGCAGGAGGTTATAGGTGCGCTCGCGTCGATAGAGCGCGGCAAAGATACTCTCTAGTTCTGCCAGCTGCTCTTCGAGGTAGCGCATCGTATCGAGGGTGGCCGTGCCTACCAACGCATATTTCACCACCGTGGTGGCCTTATCGGGATACTCCCGCAGGGCGCTAATGAAGGCTTCCGCGTCCTCGTGGCTGGCGATCTCGTACTCGAGCGCATGCCACGTCCAGGTGCCGATGTGGTGCGACTCGACCGTGACCTGCGAGGTGGAACCGGTGGCCTCGATGTCTACAACGAGAGCATTGCCGGAGTCCTTCTCGCCGCCGCCGGCGGTGGAGAAATCATGATAATCGGTAACTTCCGGGCTGCCTGAGAACCACACGCGCCCCGTGGAGCCAAGCGAGGCGGTGGAGTGGGTATCGCCCAAGGCCAGATAATCAATCACTCGGCGATCCAGGGCACGCTCAACGGTGCCAAGGTCGATCGGGACGCTATCGTCGTCATTGCTGCGCGACTCCACCTGGCCGTGCCCCACGGCAATGCGCACGCTCCCCTCTTCTGCCTGCTCGAGATCCTCCAGAGCCTCGGCCACGATATCGGTGGAGACACGCTTGCTGAGATAGGGGGCGCCGACGAGCTCAACGCCCGAGCGGATCTCTATGGGCGCGCTATCGCGGATCACATGGACATTGTCGATGGCGTCTGTAAACCGGAAAATATTATTGGCCACTAAGGGATCATGATTGCCCGGCAAGAGATACACCGGCACAGCTAAGTTGCGCAGCACTTCCATGGTGCGGCCGGTTGTTGTGGCATTGAGACTATTGGCGTCGAATACATCGCCGGCGACGACGATGAACTCGCAGTCCTGCTCGCTGGCAAGATCACCGAGCTTTTTAATAGCCGCGAGACGATCGGCATCGAAGCGACTATGCGCCTCAGCGGGAAGAAAACCCCGCTTCATTCCGATCTGCCAGTCCGAGGTGTGAATAAATCGTGTTCGTGTCATGCATTCATTGTTAGCAAAACTACCGGACACTGCACGCTGCACTGTCGCCCAGATGTTCTACTGTCGCCGCTTTAAGGGGAATCTGGGCTCGAAGAACCCTCGTTGTGGGTGAGGAAATAGTACATATCCTCGATATCTGTGATAGCCCGTAGCTCATCAATCGAGGTATAGGACACCGAGCGCATCGCAATATGCAAGAGGCTGAGATCGGAGTCGTCGAGGGCAGGCTCCACCTGCGGATCCGGCAAGGAAGGAAGCTCGCCTCCCTGCCAGAACGCCGTGGCATCCACCTGCTGCTGGCGTTTCTGCGCGGACGAGCGGCTGGACTCCGCCGCGGCAGCAGGCTCGTCGGGAGTGCCGCTGCGAGCGGTATCCTTCCCCCGCTCCGCCGGAGCGTTCGCCGCGGCGTTCTCCTTAACCCGCCGCTTCACCGCCGCCTCGATCTCCTGTGGATCCCAGCCGCGCAGATCAAAGATGCGCGAGCTGCGGCGGGATATCTCCGCAGCGGCGGCATGCGCCACGGCCACGATGTGCTTACACACTGGGTTGGGATCTGGGCACTCGCACGAGCTTGTAATGCTGCGCGGATCGGAAAAGCCGAGCAGGCGCTGCGCGCGACGATCCAGCTCGCCCCTTAAGAATGCCGGCAGATAATCCGGCAGGGAGACAAGATAGTCCCACAGCTCGCGCTGGTCGTGGCGCGCAATGGGAGCGAAGCGCAGCTGTACCTCGAAGGGCTCCGGCCGGGAGCCACGCACCTGTGCGCTGATCAGATTCTCGCTATAGCTGAGCAGCGTCACCCGATCCTCGCGGGCATAGTCGCGGCCGCGCTGCTTGCGACCTGGATCGGTGTCCCGCTCGACAGAATCGACGATGAATCGGGAAACTGTAGACAGCCACTCGCGGTCCTCGTGTTGCTTCTCGGCGGCGGCAGCACGCTGCTGGGGATTGTGCCGTTTCGCGCCAAAATTCGCATAAATGACGTTATCGCGTGAGGTATAGCGGGGCATATTAGTCCTCGTCCTCCTCGATGGTTCCGCGGTAGGTCAATAGGGTCTCCAGATCCTCTTGGCTCAGCTCGCTGATCCAGCCTTCGCCTTCACCAACAATATCGCTGGCCAGTTGGATCTTGCCCTCGATAACATCCTGGATGGCTTCTTCCATGGTGCCCTCACACACCATCTTGTACACCGTCACATCCTTGCGCTGGCCGATCCGGTAGGCGCGGTCCGTGGCCTGGTTTTCTACCGCCGGATTCCACCAGCGGTCCATGTGCACCACAATATTGGCTGCAGTCAGGTTCAGCCCGGTTCCGCCGGCTTTGAGGCTCAGCACCATAATCGGCGGGCCCTCCTCCGATTGGAACTCGGTGACCATCCGGTCGCGCCCCTTCTGCGACACCCCGCCGTGCAGGAAGGGCACCTCGCGCCCAACGTGCTCGCTCAAGTAGGGCACGAGAATATCGCCAAAAGCACGATACTGGGTGAACACCAGCATCTTTTCCCCATTGTCGAGGGCGGCGTCGATAAGCTCCACGAGCCTGCCGACCTTACCGGAGCGGTGTATGCCCTGGTAGGTGATGGAGGAGCCATCGCCGAGGAAGTGCGCGGGATGATTGCAGATCTGTTTAATGCGGGTCATGGCGGCGAGGATCATGCCGCGGCGCTTCATCGACGCGGTGTCCTCCACCTCCTTTTTAATGCGATCCACATAGGACTTATACAAAGCCGCCTGCTCTTTGCTCAGCAGCACGTGCAAGACGTTCTCAGTTTTATCGGGAAGATCGTCGATCACCGCCGGGTCGGTCTTTAGTCGCCGCAGGATGAAGGGGGCGGTGAGCCGGCGCAGCGCGTCTTTCATCTCCGGATCATCGTAGACCTCGATAGCGCGGGCAAAGTGATTGCGGAAGAAGGAGGCGCTGCCCAACATCCCGTAGTTACAAAAATCCATCAGCGAATGGATCTCCGCCAAGCGGTTTTCGATCGGGGTACCCGTCAAAGCGATGCGATGCGCGCTGGGAATCACCTTTGCCGCACGCGCCATGCGGGTGGAGGAGTTTTTGATCTGCTGTGCTTCATCCAGCACGAGATGCTGCCAGTGCAGCTCACAGAATAATTCGACATCGCGCGAGAGCACCCCATAGCTAGTGATCACCAGATCGCACTGCGTGGCCTGATCCACAAATTCTTGGCCTTTCGGCCGCTCCGAGCCGTGATAGACCATGACGGAGAGATCCGGGGTGAATTTCTCGGCCTCCCGGTGCCAATTCGACAGCACCGAGGTCGGCGCCACCACCATGGTGGGCGCCTCCCTGAGTCCCTCGTGCTTCTCTATCGCCAGCAGGGTGAGAAGCTGCAGAGTTTTACCCAAACCCATGTCATCGGCAAGCACCGCGCCCAGCTCGTGGCGCGCCATCCAATACAGCCAATCCACGCCGCGGCGCTGATATTCCCGCAAGGTGGCATGCACGCTATCGGGAATTGCGAGGCGCACCGGCGTGGGAACGGGATCTGCGTCCGCGCTCATCAGCGAACTAAACCAGTCGCTGCCACGAAACTCGATATAGCGCTGACCAGCGCTCTTCAGCGCCATCTCGCGCAGCGCCGCGGCCGAAAGATAATTCTCCTCCGCCAGATCGAGCTCATCGGCGCGGGGATCGCCCTGCTGTGCCGCGGAATCCTTTGCGCTCACGCTATGGCTTTTCACCATCTCCACATAGGCGCGCACCCCGTCCAGGCTGCGGCTATCCGCCATCACCCACGAGCCACGCAGCTCAATCAACCCGGAGGTGGATTCGATCAGACGCTGCGCTTCCTCCGGCTCCAGCTCGACCCCGCCGAGCGAGAGCGTCCAGTCATAGCTGAGCAGCTGATCCATGCCATAGGTGGAGGCACTAGTGAAATTCTGCACCTTGGAGGTATGCAGCTTGGCCGTGAGCTCATGCTCTCCCCAGGAGCGCGGCAGCATCACCGTATAGCCGGCGCTGCGTAGCTTCGGCACATCCTTATCCAGAAACTCCCCCAGCTGCTCCAGGGTGAGGAAGCGATCCCAATCCCCGCGTGTTCCGGGCTCCTCGCCCCACGGATCATCCTGCTCTTGCTGCTCCACCTCGGGGCTGCCGAGGGTGCTCGCCACCTCGAGGAGTCGATTGTGATCATCGCGCAGCCTATTCGCGAAGGCGGCGTCGATAAGCTCGGCCTGCACCGGTAGAGGTGTATCCACCCCGAAGCGCACCTGAATCCGCACCGGAAAGAGCAGCTCCTCGGCGTCGGCCTCGGCGTCGGCCTCGGCGTCGGAGTCTGGGAGATCGGAATGGGTGGGGGCGTCTTCCACGATCACCATGAGCTCCACCCGCGAGCTAGTGATGGAATCCTTCCACTCATTGAGTTTGCTCGCGAGCGTCGGTCCGCCGCGACGCAGCGATTCCGAGTTAAGCAAGGTGCGCGAGAAGGTATGCAGCTCGCGGGAGCGAGGCTCGTCAATGAAGTCCCGCAAAATATAGGAGGCAATCCAGTGCGGCAGCTCCTCGGCCATGTCATCGGCCACGGCGGCGCTGCCATTGGCGGTGAGCACCTGCGGAATCGCTAAGTGCATACGCCCCATCCACACCCGCTCCCGCCCGGAGGGCAAGAGCTGCCATTGCGGCCACCAATGATCATCTGCCCAGCGCACCCGCAGCACCACCCGCCCGGCGCGCACGAACTGCTTCAGCCCCCGATAGAACTGAATAATCCACAGCAGATCGGGCGCTACTTGCGTGACGACGCTATCTCCCTGCTCCCCATCGAGCAGGGAGATCAATTCCTCAATGATCTCCACGGCCTTCTCGGGATAGCAACGGGCGACGGGGATGGGCAGCCGCACGCGCCGCCCTTTGGGCGTGCTCAAGTGCGCAGTGAAACGATGGCCGAAGTTGAGAGGGCGAATGAGCGCGAGAAGCTCCGGGCTAAACGCGTCGGCGGGAAGCTGTTCGGGGATGAGGATTTTATGCCCCTCCACCTGCTCGACCCACAGAATCAATCCGCTTTCGCGATGCCAGAAACCGTGCACGAGATGCGTCACGTCCGTCCACCCTCCTTTCCTTAGTCCTCGTCTTTTCCTGTGTTCACCACGACGGCGGCTGTGGTTGATCCGCGGCCGCGGATCGTGTCGTTGCCGGGTCAGCTTCTCAGCCCTAAGCGATCGATTCTAGTCCTTCTCCGCGCCGCGTGCGGCTGCGCCCAGATAACACTGCCCGAAGTTGCCCGCCACCGCTGGGCGCTACCCGCAGCCGCTCAGGCTGGACAGGGTCCGTCCCCCTCATAAGAGCCTAGCGAGCAACCTGAATAAGACATGAGAGCACAACCTCTGTACTATCGGCCAACGCACAACGGCCACGTGGTGTACGTGGCAGCTACCCCGATGTTCGAAGACAACGGTCTGAGTGAGCGCGCCGGTCTCCGCCATGGGGTGTGAGAGGCGCGCCGAGATTTGGGCTGTGCGCAGGCGAGTATCGCCTTGAGAAGCGTCGTGGGAGACGCCCCGGCCCTGTGCTGGTGCCTGCGCACAGGCACGACAAGCTGCGTAGCATCGGAGAAAAATGAGAATGGAGTGCACGACTTGAGCGAAAATACTTGGTTTATTCTCGCGATCATCATCTACATGTTGGCGATGCTCGCGATTGGTTATTGGAGTTATAAGCAAACAGACGAATACGACGATTATGTGCTCGCTGGTCGCGGCCTGAATCCTTTTGTTGCCGCCCTCTCGGCGGGCGCCTCGGATATGTCCGGCTGGCTGCTCATGGGTTTGCCGGGCGCGCTATTCCTCACGGGCTTCTCGGAGCTGTGGATCGCCATCGGCCTGCTGATCGGCTGCTGGGCGAACTGGACCTGGGTGGCGCCGCGCCTGCGCTCCTATTCGGAGATCGCGAATAACTCGATTACGGTTCCGAGCTTCTTGGAAAACCGCGTACAGGATAAGTCCCGCGTACTCCGGATTGTCTCCGCCGTGGTGATCATCCTCTTCTTCACCTTCTACGTGTCCTCCGGCATGGTCGCCGGCGGCAAGTACTTCGAGTCCACCTTCGGTGGCAGCTACCTGGACGGCATGCTCATCGTGGCAGCAGTGACGGTGGCCTATACCTTCATTGGTGGCTTCCTTGCTGTGTCCTATACCGATGCCGTGCAGGGCACCATCATGTTCCTCGCACTGATTGTGGTGCCGATCATGGCACTGCTGTCCTTGGACGAGCCGTCCAGCATCTTCACCTGGGCTGTCGAACAGCCCTATGGCCCCTATGACGCCGGCAATTCCTCCTATTTCAATATGATCTCTGGCGTCTCGATTACCGCGATCATCGGTAACCTCGCCTGGGGCTTGGGCTACTTCGGCCAGCCGCACGTGATCGTCCGCTTCATGGCGCTGCGCGCGCCCTATGAGGCGAAGGCCGGTCGCTGGATTGGTGTGGGCTGGATGCTGCTGTGCATCATCGGCGCAACCTTCGCCGCCTTGGTGGGCACCGCCTTCTTCGGCCAGGATCCCTCCATTCTGGTCACCGACCGCGAGGCCTTCGAAACGATCTTCCTCGACATGGGCCGGATTCTCTTCCACCCGCTGCTCGCCGGTCTGCTGCTGACCGCCGTGCTGGCGGCCATCATGTCCACCCTGTCCTCCCAGCTGCTGGTCACCTCCTCCGCACTGATCGAGGATCTGACCAAGATCGTCTACAAGCGAAAGCTGCCGGACAATATCCTGGTGAACCTCTCGCGCACCGCCGTGGTGGCCGTGGCCGTGATCGCCGCCGTGCTGGCCATCAACCCCTCCGACTCGATTCTGGGTCTGGTGGGCTTCGCATGGGCGGGCTTCGGTTCCGCCTTCGGCCCGATCATCCTCGCTTCCCTCTACTGGCGTCGACTCACCGCCGGCGGAGCGATTGCCGGCATGATTACCGGCGCGGTCGTCTCCTTCGCCTGGGGCATGTCGCCGCTGAGCGACACCCTCTACGAGATGGTGCCCGGCTTCTTCCTCGCCACCGTCGTGATGGCCGTGGTCTCGGTCATGTCCAAGGGACCCAGCCAGCAGGTGCTGGATGAGTTCGATAGCGCATCGAAGCTCGCCAGCATCGCCGAGGAACAGCCCAAGATGGATATTGAGACTGCCGCCGAGCAGCTCGAGACCAAGGGCTAAATCCTCTCGACTACGCGCAAAGGGAACCTCATTGAGGTTCCCTTTCGTCATTGAGAGGTATGGATCTTTCTTCCCGCCGCGGCTGGTTTATCCTTTTATGCTTATCGACGCTTCTCTGGCTTCTTATCGGCCTGATAGCACGGGTGCCCGCGCATCCGCCCACCGAGCCGCAGCTGCCGGGATTACACAGCACGCTGCCCACGGTGAGCGTCGTCAAGGCGCGTACCCGCCACCCTGGATACCGGCGCGAATTCTTCGGGCCGGGCTGGCGGGCCCACCCTGGCTTGGGCGCGGGCTGTACCACGCGGGATCGCGCGCTGCGTGCCGCGGGAGTGCAGGCGCCGTGTCACAACGGGCCCCGCGGGGTGATTCAGGATCTCTATACCGGCGAGCGGATTGACGCCGCCATCGAGGAGCTTCAGATCGATCATGTATTTCCGCTCGCGGCCGCATGGGATATGGGGGCGGCCATCTGGCCGCGGGCCAAGGCGGAGGATTTTGCCAATGATCCACTCAACGTGGTGGCTGTGAGCGCCGCCGCCAATCAAGACAAAAGCGACGCCCTGCCCGCGGCATGGATGCCTCCCTACCACCGGCATCGCTGCTGGTATTCCCAACGTCTCGCCGCTGTGGCGGCGCGGTATCAGCTGGCGCTATCCCAGCCGGATATTACGCGCATGAAGCGCAGTTGCTGGGTTAGCGAAGTTCTAGGACTTTCACTAAAATCGCAGTTTGCGCTGAGTTATCCGGTTGGGCACCCACAGCGTGGCCAGCGCGGGAGGCCTCGGCGTGATGTTTCTACCACCCAGTAATAGTTCACCCCTTAGTGAAAGAGGACTCACCATTTCTACTGTGATGCTGGCACTCCACGTGCTCTCCGCCGTGCTCTTCTTGGGCCCGGTCACCGTGGCTGTATCGACCTTCCATGTGCAAGCAGCCCATGCACATAACGGCAACGATAAGGCCAAGGGTTCCGCCGCGCTGCTCTACCGGATCAGCAACACCTACGGCTTGCTCTCGCTGCTGGTGCCGCTGCTGGGCTTCGGCGTGATGTTCTCCAACCTCGATGCATGGCTCAAGGAAGGGCTGCTGCACACGTCCATTCTGCTGTCCGTCATCGCGTGGGCCGTGTTGTACTTCTTGATTCTGCCCCGCCAGAAGGCCATGGCTGCCGAATTGGGCATTCTCGACGCCGACGATATGCCGGAGAATGCCACCGTGCAGGATTGGGACAAGGCAAAGTCCCAGCTGTCGATGTTCGGCGGCATCTTCTCGCTGCTGTGGATCATCATCTTCGCATTGATGATGACGATGTAGCGGCACGCTGTGTCGATCTCACCTCGCTGCCTCCGTGGTAGCGAGGTTTTTTATGTTCCCGTGCTGCCCGCTGTTTTAGCGGCGTCGCGGGCGACGTGTGCGAGTGCCCCATGCAGTCGCCACAAGAGAAAACACCACCTCGCCGGATAATCCAGCGAGGTGGTGTGGGGTTATTGTGCTGAGAGCTCGGGGAGCTTAGTAGCGGTCGTCCCGGCGACGGAAGCTGCCACGGCGATCACCGCGGTCTCCCCTATCGCGACGGTCGAAGCCACGGCCACCGCGGCCGCCATCACGGCCACCACGATCGCCACGGTCACCACGATCGAAACGTCGACCGCCATCGCGACCGCCACGGCCGCCGAAGCCACGGCCGCCACCGCGACCACCACGGTCACCATAGCCGCGCTCCAGGGAAGCATCGGGGGCAGACTCGATATTGATCAGCTGGCCCGAAATGCGGGTATCTTCCAGCCGGTCGAACACATCGCGGGGCAGATCCTTGGGCAGCTCGACCAGGGTGTGATCCACATTGATCACAATCCGGCCGAAGTCCTTGGAATTCAGCCCGCCTTCGTTTGCCAGCGCGCCCACGATGGAACCGGGACGCACATGCTGCCGTTTGCCCACGGCGAGGCGATAGATGCTCATGTTCTGATTAGAACGCTCGAAACGCCCACCGCGGTCGCCGCGGTCACGGCCACCACGATCGAAGTCGCGCTCGCGACGATCGGAGCGGTCCTTACGCTTATCGCGCGGCGGCTCCTTCATCAAGAACTCGTCGCTGGCCTGAGCCTGCGTTGCCAATGCCGCCGCGATATCCACCATCGGAATATCGTGCTCATCAGAGTATGTCTGCACCAAGGAACGGAAGATGGTGACCTGAGAGTCCTCCAGCGCCTCGGTGATGGAATCGGCGAACTTCTCCTTGCGGGATTCATTCACCTCATCAACGGTCGGCAGATCCATCTCGTTCAACGGCGCGTTAGTGGCGCGCTCGATAGAACGCAGCATGCGGCGCTCACGCGGGGTGACGAAGAGAATAGCCTCGCCGGAGCGACCGGCACGGCCGGTACGGCCAATGCGGTGCACATAGGACTCGGTGTCGTGCGGGATGTCGTAGTTCAGCACATGGCTGATACGTTCCACATCCAAACCGCGGGCAGCCACATCGGTGGCCACGAGAATATCGAGGCGACCATCCTTGAGCTGGTCCACAGTGCGCTCGCGCTGGGCCTGCGGAATATCACCGTTGATGGCCTGCGCGGAGAAGCCGCGAGCACGCAGCTTTTCTGCGAGCTCCTCAGTCTCGAACTTGGTGCGCACGAACATGATCATCGCTTCAAACTCGGTGACCTCGAGGATACGGGTCAGAGCATCGAGCTTGTTGCGGTGCGCCACCATCAGATAGCGCTGGTTGATATTGGTGTTGGTGCGGCTGGTCGAACGGACGGTGATTTCCTGCGGCTGATTGAGATACTGCTGGGAAATCTTGCGAATGCCGTTCGGCATCGTGGCCGAAAACAGTGCCACCTGCTTGTCTGCAGGAGTGTCGGCGAGGATGCGCTCGACATCCTCTTGGAAGCCCATTTGCAGCATCTCATCGGCCTCATCGAGGACGAGATAGCGCAGGCCGGAAATATCCAGCGAGCCCTTCTGCAGGTGGTCGATCACACGACCCGGGGTGCCCACGACGATGTGAGCACCGCGGCGCAGACCCGACAACTGAATGCCATAGGACTGTCCACCATAAATCGGCAGCACGTTGATGCCGCCGAGGTGATCGGCGAAGGACTGGAAGGAGTCAGCAACCTGCAGCGCGAGTTCGCGCGTCGGTGCCAATACCAATGCCTGCGGAGAACGCTCATCCTTGTTGATGCGCGCCAAAATTGGCAGCGCAAAGGCGGCGGTCTTGCCGGTACCCGTCTGGGCGAGGCCTACGACATCGTGGCCTCCCATGAGAACGGGAATGGTTTGTTCTTGAATAGGGGACGGCGTTTCAAAGCCAACCTTGGTGACTGCCTCCAACACATCTGAGGGTAAGTCCAAGCTTTCAAAGCCGGTGGGTGAGCCGGTGTCCTCAGAAGTGTTCGCATCCCTGGTGCTGTGCTGATCGGCAGACTGTGCTGCCGCACCTTGCGAAGTATCCTGAGAGTCCGACGAAACGATATGATCCGGACTGTCCACGTCTCCGGTGACGTTATCGGTGTTACTCATTGCCCCACCACGTTACGCTGCGCGGCGACGCATAGCCAATTGTCTCGGGCTTATCCCTTCCGACAAGGGCTTTCAGCAGCGCCGTCATCACGGGATTCTAGGGACTCACGCGCTCCCAACCACACCACTGCGGCAGTGAATCCAATCAGTCCGCAGGAGGCGAAGGCCCAGCCATAGCCGACCCAGCCCGCCAGAGCACCCACCACAATCGGGCCGGTGATCGTCCCGAAATCTTGGGCCATTTGGAAATTGGCGAGAACACGACCACCGGAACGCTCCCGCCCCACCACATCGGCCAGCGCCGCCTGCTGCGCGGGGTTGAGACAGCCCGCCCCGAAGCCGGCGAAAACGGAGACGGTCAGCAGCGTGATCGGCTCTTGGGTGAGACCAATGCTGGCCGTAAACACCGCATTAATCACCAATCCTGTAATCACTAGTGGCTTGCGCCCCCATTGATCGGACAATCGCCCAGAAAATTGCAGGGCAAGCGCATTGCCGCCGGCGAAAAAGGCGAGTGCGATACCGGCAACGGCACCAGCTTGGTGGAACATCGCGGCGGAAAAAAGAGGAATGATGGCCACGCGCACGCCGAAGTTAGACCAGCCATTGGCGAAGGCGGAGACCAGCGCTGCCCGATAGGCGGAATCCCGCCAGGCCTCGGAAAAGGTCATCGGGGCTAAGGTGTTCGTGTTCTCATAGGAGCCTATTGCCTCGGCGGAGAGCATCACATACACCACTGCGGCGGCCAGCAGCACGGTGGCGCCATAGATGAAAAATGGGGCGCGCATGCCCATAAAGGACAAGGCGGCGCCCACCACGGGACCCACGATATTGCCCACAAGAAAACCGGTGGCATAGATAGAAGAGGCCTTGCCGCGCACCTCGGGTGGCGCCATGCGCACGATCAACCCCATGGCCGAGACCGTGAACATGGTCGAGCCAATACCGCCGATACCGCGCAGCACCACGATCTGCCAATAGTCACTCACCGCGCCAACGAGCCCCGTGGTGATCGCCACGGTGATCAAACCGGTGAGATAGACCTTGCGGGAGCCCAGGCGATCAATTGCCCGCCCGGACACTGGGGCGAAGAGAAGCCGCGAACCCGCAAACACAGAGACGACGGCACTCGCCGCAGCGAGGGAGACATCAAAGCTGCGGGCGAATTGCGGGATGATCGGCGCCACGATGCCAAAACCGACGGCAATAATAAACGCCGCCGCAACAAGCGCCCAGATTTCCTTGGGCAGCGGCGGGACAGGACGCTTCTCCTTGTCCTGCGTATGTGCTAGTCGACGCATCACGCGCCTCATTCCTCCTTCGATACCCCACCCTTTCGAACATGTGTTCGCTTTTGGTGTGGGAGTGTCTCAGCCGCTGTTTAGACTGCGGGCCATGCGAAACATTAACAGCAACACTAAGCCCCATTTCTTTAATCCCGCACAGCGTTATAGCAGCTCCAGCCGGACTGGGCAGCGGCCAGTATCCACGGCCACGGCGCTGGCCCTCATCAGGCGGGACCACCCCGACATCGTGGAGCGGGTGGCATCGACGATTCACCATCCCCGCTCTTTAGCGCGTACCCCCAGCACGTGGCGGCCACCGACGCTCACTCTTCCCGCGGTGGACATCGCCGGTGTTCCCGAGTTGAAGCTGAATATCACCCGCTATCGGGCGAACCCAGCCATGGCGGCAGCGCTGGCCCAGGGGCCGCACTCCCCCACTCCGGCATATGCCGTGATCGCGCGCTTTACTAATCCACGCGGCGATAGCGTTCCTGCCAGCGTCAGCGAGGCGTGGATGCGCTCTTTCATTCCCGAGGAGGCGTCGTTTATGGTGCACGAGATCCTCACACCCACCGCCCCCACCTACTGCTGGGTGGTCGACAGCACCTATGCACCGCTGCCCTCACCGGTGTCGTTTTTTGTACAACACACCACCGCCGCTTAAAGCGCACGGCGGTGGCGCGGGTATGACTGCCTAGCTGTCGTCCTCGTCGAGGTCGAAATACTCTTCGTCCTCGGTGTCATAGAGTCCGCCGAGTGCGGCGCGCCGCTGGGCGGCATCGTGATCGTCCTCGTCGATGGGCGCCAGCTGATCCTCCCAGTCTTCGGCTTGATCCGCGGCGAGGCTAATGACATCGAAAAGACGGTCATAGTCGGTGAAGGAGCCGAGGCTGAGGATCTCGTTATCCCATGCCTCATCATCGTCTCCCAGGGCGATGAACTCCACGGTCGCCGTGGGCACGCCCTCCTCGAGGTCCACGCGGAGCACGATCTCGGAGTTGGCTGCCACCTCAGCGCGCACGGTATGAGCGTCCTCTTCGTCTTGGAAGAAGTCCAGATCCGCAATGCGATCATCGGTGCCGCTGAGCACATCCCGCAGGATGGTGACTACCTGGTCGGTGGCGATGTGCTCGCTCACGGTCGCAACAGCATCCTCTACCGAGAACACCACCGCCACCAAGACGGCCTCGAAATCCTCATCTTCCTCATCCACATCGGCGGCAGCAATGTAGACATTGGCGGCAGGAAAGTCAGGGTCGATGTCCACAAAGTGGATCTCCACCTCGGAGGTGATCGGTACAAAGAGAGTGCAGTCGTGCGCACGCGACTCGATGCCCGCATCGTCTAGTGCCGCTGCAATATCCTCTAAGAAACTCATGGAGGCAGGCTTTCCTTCCACATAGATGGTTACGTGACACCCCGCCACAAGCGGCGGGGCTGCCGCTCTACAGCCTAGTTGCCCCGCCGCAGAATCGCCGCAGGGTGATTGATGGACATCGGGACGCCACGCGAGATGCTTCTTAGAAGCTCGCCAGCGCCGCACATTGCTGTGCCATGCGTTCGCGCTTGATATCGGGTTTTTGTTTCGGACAGGACACGCACACGCCGCAGCCGGGAGAGTGAAAAATCATGCAGCACGTCAGCCTTTTAGTGCTCAGCACCACATCATCATCGGGCTCATCCTCGCCTAGTGCCATCTGCAGATCGCTGGGACGAAACTCCCCATCGACATAATCAAAGAAGCGCGGCTCCACCACGCGGGCACGATCCTGCAGCTCTACGCGCATCCCCTCGAGCACCGCCAGACAGGCGGCGATGCCCTCATAGGGAGCAAAAGCCTCATTGCCCGCCGTGGCTGCCGCCATGGATACCGCATCGCTGACCACCGCCCATAACGCGGCCACAGAGACATCAGTGATCTCCGCGAGACCGCACACAATCGGCTCGAGAAGCTCCGCCCATCCCGCCCCGAGCTGCCGATAGCTATCCGCGGAGGGTTCGAGCACATGGTTCGGGTGATAGCCATACCAAAAACCCGCACCATGGCCGGTGGGTGTGTGCACAAACATGGTGGCGGGATGCTCCGCATCGCAGATCGCCACGAGATCGTGATCGAGGGCCAGCATCATTGTCGGCTCAACGAGGGTGGTGACAAAACTATGAAACCACAGCTGTGCACAGTGTTTGTCCTCGTCCATGGGGAAAAGCTCATGGGTGGCGGCGATGGCCGCGCGCAGGCGGTCGAGGAGGGCGGCGTCGATAAGCTGCGTGGAGAGTAGCTGCTCCGAGTCCTCATTTAATGGCGACAGCGCTTGGCTGAAGCGGGGATGCTCGTGGATCAGCAGCGACCAGTGCGATGCCGGACTAAAACTCATCTTTTTCATCCCTCCTGAGACGCCGAGCGGTGGGCAGTGCGGGGCAGAATCGACTCGAGTAGCGCGAGCGTCTTTGCCACCCGAGTGGGGCTGGTGAAATCGGGCTCATCATTGCCCCACTGCCGCAAATCATAATTATCCCACGCTTGGCGACGCTGTGAGCGCGGATCATACACCACCGTCGATGCGCTATCGAAGACTTTGGTGGCCCTACGCGGCATGCGATCCGCCACTGCGGCGCGATAGCGCGGCCACCCCGAACCGACCTGGGAGTGATGAATGAAGTTGCCCCAATAGGCCTGCAGCTCGGTGGTGAGCGCCGCGAACTCGGCGGCGCCTCCGAGCCTATTGAGACCAGAGACTCGCGAGGCCTCCATATCGCCGAAGACGGCGGTGAGCTCGAGCGAATGCATCGCACCAATGCCGAGGCGGCGCAACACAGCGGGGGCGAAGTCGAATCGATACATCCAGGTATCGGCGATGCGCGCATGGGCCTCGGCGAGCCGCACCGAGGGCACCCAAAACACGGCATCGGTGAGCAGGTCCGCAAAATCCTCGCGACTAAACGCGGCCGAGTACTCGCGCAGCACCTCATGGGCACGTTCGGTATCGAAGGCGGTGAGCATGCGATGCGCCGAACGCGAGCGCGCGGACTCGCGAACATAGAGGGCCTTGGCCATCGAGGCTTCGTCATTATTCGTACCGATCAAAAGCGGCACCGGCGCCTGGCGCCCCTGCGCGAAGGCATCCAGCGGGTGCTGCGGCAGCACATGGCCGTCCACCACTGGGCCATAGGGCGAGTTGAGATTGAGCATGTCCCGCAAACGCAATTGGGATAGGCTGCCGGCGCGCACCAGATCAGCGGGTGGCAGCGCCCGGAGCACGGACATATCGGCGAGATCGTGCAGTTTAAGATTGTCGACCAGCGCCCGCGCCCAGCGCCGCGACTGCTCCTGAGAGTGAAACGAGGCCGCCGGCGCGGACTGGGCAATAGCCTTGTGAAATAACCCCCGCGCTGCCGGCGAGGCCAGCAGCGAAATCACGCTCGCCGCGCCCGCGGATTCGCCCATGATGGCAATGTTGTTGCTATCGCCACCGAAGGCAGCGATATTCTTTTTCACCCAGCGCAACGCCGCCAGTTGATCGTGCATCGCCGGGGTGGGCACGCATTGGCCACTGATCTCCGACAGGTCGAGATAGCCGAATACCCCCAGCCGGAAGTTCAAAGACACATAGACCACATTCAGGGCGCGCACAAAGTTATGCCCGCGCAGCATGGTTTCATGCGAGGAGCCCACCAGGTAGGAACCGCCGTGAAAATACACCACCACGGGCAGCTGCTCGTCGGTATCGGGGCGCACAATATCGAGGTTGAGACAGTCGGGCCCGCCCGCCAATTTGGTTCCCCATAAACTGGCCGGCTGCCATGCCTTGGCGCCATATTCGGTGCAGTCTTTCACCCGGGACCACGGCTCGACTGGATGGGGCACGCGCCAGCGGCGTTCGCCGTCGACAAGCCCCGCATAGGGCACTCCTCGCCACGTCAGCAGTCCGGAGCGCGCCACTCCTTTGACATAACCAGCGGTGGTTCGGACCAGCGTTTCCATATCCTCCACGGTAGTTGTTCCGCGTGGTTGGTGTGGGCTACTACGCAGCAGAGTTCTTCAGGTCGCGCCGCGCGTAGCGGCGCATCATCCGGCGCATCTGGAGAAGAAATCACAGCGGGCCCGGCAGGCGCATGCGGAATATAAATTATGGCAGGTGTCGTTTACTGTTGTGTATATCCGGCGGTGCAGTACAACCACTACACTGGGCAACAATGCCCACCAGCCCTGATACACAGCGCCCTCCGCCAGAATGAGGCCGCCTGGGGCTGGGCATTCCTAGCACTCAAAGAATCACATACCGCCGATTATTTTCCCCATTATGAATTTCTACTAAGGAGCTCTACTTATTATGTCTCAATCCACTTCACAGGAACCGACGTATGACATCACCGATGCATTGGGTTCTGATCCCGAAACCTTGCACGAGCGCACCGGAGCATCCGGCAAGATCCTGATTAAGGCCCTCAACCATGTGGTGAAGATGCAGTCGTCTTCGATCACCAGCTACGTGAACTGGCTGCGCAAGCGCAACCCAGAGGCCAGCCCAGCTGATATTCAGAAGATGCTGGACCAGCACATCACCTATCTGGCCACCGGCTCCGGGGCCTCCGCCGGCATGGCCGCTGCCGTGCCGGGCATCGGTTTTATCACCGGCGCCGCCGCCGTGGGCGCGGAGTCGCTGGTATTTCTCGACGCCGCCGCCTTCTACACCATGGCCTCGGCCTATCTGCGCGGCGCGGATATCTCCGATCCCCAGCGTCGCGAAGCACTCATCCTCGTGGTGATCATGGGTTCCTCCGGCACCGCCCTCGTCGATGCGGCCGTGGGCGATCTTGGCGTTGAGGGAGGCGCATCGACGATCTCTACCCTCTCTCGCTTCTCCGGGCCGTCGATGAGCAAAATTAATAACCGCCTACTCAAGCAGGCGTTGAAGCAGACCAATAAGCGACTGCGCGCCGCCTGGATCGGCAAGGTGATGCCCCTGGGTATTGGCGCTGTGATCGGCACCGTAGCCAACCGCAAGCTGGCCAAGAAGCTCATCGGCAACACCTATGACTCCCTGGGCTCGGCACCGGCGGAGTTCCCCTCCCTGCTGCCTGCCCTCGAAGAGATCAAGGATGAGGACGTCAGCGCCATGGACAAGGAAGTCACCGAGGCTGTCACCAAGGCCCACCAGAACGAGGGCCTGGCTGCCCGCAGCTGGGAGTTTGTCAGCTCCACCGCCAGCAACGTCGGCAGCAGCGTCGCTGATGCCGCCCACGGGGTTGCTGGAGGCGTGTCCGGTGCAGTGCGTAAACTTCCTTTCGTAGCGAAGAAGAAGGACGCCACCGACGGCGAGGCCTAAGCTCGTGCGCTAAAACGCACCCAATGGTGCACCGCTGCCCGCGGGCAGCACTCGGCCCCGCCACCTGTGGTCGCCCACCGCTTCATGCGGTCGACGCAGGTGGCGGGGCTTTTTTCCTGCATCGACAGGCCGCGGCTGCCAAGAGCGGTACAGAGTAGATCGACACACAGAGCTTTAAGGAGGAGCAGAACCGTGACCGCTTCGCAGTCCGCGCACTCTGAGCCGGAGCGCGCAGGCATCACCGAGCGCGGCAGCTCCCGCACCTCCTCATCGCAGCGTCCGGCCGCGAAGTCCCAGCGCGGCTTTCCGGCCCTGCGGCGGCTGCTCAGCACCGCCTGGGAGCTGAAGTCGGTCAGCCTCTTTGCCATCGTCTGCACCCTCGCCGAGGTTGTGGCCGAGCTCAGCGTGCCCCTGCTGACCGGTAGCGCAGTGGATATCGCCACGGGCTCACGCAAGGCCACCTCCTGGACCGAGTTCGTCCATCGCTCCGGAATCTTTGCCCCCTTCGGTGTGTCGGGAAGCGCCGATGCGCTGCGGATCGTGGTGATCTCTCTCATCCTCGCCGCCCTGATACGTTTCGTCTTCCAGGCGGGGCGCCGCTACTCCGCGGGCAGGTTATCCATCTCCGTTCAGCATCTGCTGCGCATACGCATTCTCTCCACGCTGTCCCGCCTCGACGGCCCCGGCCATGACCGCATCCGCACCGGCGAGGTGGTCTCGCGCTCTATCTCGGATCTCAACCAGATCCAAGGCATTCTGGCCATGACCCCCTTGGCGCTCGGCTCGCTGCTCAAAATCCTTGCCGAGCTCGCAGTCATGCTCTGGCTTTCTCCCCTGCTGGCGCTGGTGGCGGTGATCTCGCTGCCGGTGGTGGTCGTAGCCGCGGCTGTGTCGCGCCGCCCGCTCTACGCCGCCACGTGGACGGCGCAACAACAGGCCGCCGAGGTAGCGAGCCACGTGGAGGAAACCGTCAGCGGTATTCGCGTGGTCAAGGCCTTCACCCAGGAAGATCGCGAAAGCACGACTCTCGCCGCTGCCAGCCGCCGGCTTTTCGCCCTGCGTATGCGCGTCGCCCGTCTCGCCGCCCGCAGCATTCCCTTCATTGAACGCCTCCCGCAAATCGCGCTCGTGGCCAATGTCGCCCTCGGCGGTCTTTTAGTGCTCAATGGCACGATCACCCTCGGCGTCTTTGTCACCTTCTCCTCCTACTTGGTCTCCCTCACCGGCCTCGCCCGCGTCTCCTCCGGCATGCTCATGCGCATCTACATGGGCTTTTCCTCGGTGGAACGCGTTTTTGATGTCCTCGACCAGCGCCCCGCACTGCCCGATTCCACCGATCCTGTGCCCCTGCCCGCCAGCCGTCTCGGCCTCGACGTGCACGATGTGCACTTCAGCCAGCCGGAGAATGGCCGCGCCGTACTCAACGGCATGTCGCTGCGCATTCCCCCTGGCACCCGCATGGCCATGGTGGGCCCTGCCGGCTCCGGTAAAACGATGCTCACCCAGCTCGTGGGCCGTTTCTACGATCCCGACGAGGGCAGCATTGCGCTTATCGACGCCACCTCCCACCGTTATGACCTGCGCGATATTCGCCGCGCCGAGCTGCGTGAGCGGGTGGCCATCGTCTTCGACGATCCCTTCTTGTTCTCGGATTCCATCCGCAACAACATCACTGTCGGGGCAGACATCTCGGAGGAGACACTCCGCACCGCCCTCGAGGCCTCCTGCGCCGCCGAGTTTGTGGATGAGCTCGACGACGGCCTCGACACCGTCTTAGGAGAGCGCGGCCTCGATCTCTCGGGCGGCCAGCGCCAGCGCCTCGCCCTCGCCCGGGCCCTCGCCCGTGGCGCGGATGTGGTGGTGCTTGACGACGCCACCTCTGCGATCGATGCCATCACGGAGGCAGCAATCTACGAGGGCATTCGCCGCCACTACCCCGATCTGACCATCCTCGCTATCGCCCACCGGGCCTCCACCCTGGAACTCACCGATACGGTGGCGCTGGTGGATGAAGGCCGCGTGAGCGCCTGCGGCAGCTTGGAGGAGATCTCGGCGAATCAGGACTTCGCTCATCTGATGGATCTCAGTTTCCAGCAGCGCCCCAGCGAGGAGGAGCCGGTCCCCTTCGACTCGGAGCTCCGGCCGAGCGAGGAGCAGCTCTGGCCTGCAGAGCCGGTGGGGCGGCGGCCGCACGAGCGCGGCACGATTGCCAAGTCTCAGGCCACCGCGATCAGCGGGCGCGGCGCGTTGATGTCCCAGCCGCTGAATGATCGCCTCGCCGCCGATATCGCACGACTGCCCGAGGCCACCGAGCAGCCTCATCTCGCTGTGTCGAATACCGAGGAGGGCTTTAGCCTCACGCGGCTATTTCGTCCCGTTCGCGGTCTCATCGCAGCCAGCATTGTGCTGTTGGTGATGGGCGTGCTCGCCGATATCGCCCTGCCCACCCTCATCCGCTATGCCATCGACCGCGGCATAAGCGAGAATAACCTGCGCATGCTGGTGCTCATGGCGCTCGCCGGGCTGGCGATGATTCTGCTCAGCTGGGCGGCGGCGGTGGCCCAAACCATCATCACCGCCCGCACAGGTGAGCGTCTGCTCTACGGGTTGCGTGTGCGTTCCTTCCGCCACATCCTGCGGCTGTCCATGGACTTTTTCGAACGCACCCTCTCGGGAAAGATCATGACCCGCATGACCACCGATATCGATGCGCTGAGCTCTTTTCTCCAAACTGGGCTGGCACAGACCGTGGTGGCGTTGAGTACCCTGGTGGGTATCTCTGGGATGCTTCTGGCCACCAATGTCCAGCTCTCGCTGCTGGCCTTTAGCGCACTGCCGATCGTCGCAGTGGCCACCGTTGTGTTTCGCCGCATCTCCTCTCGGCTTTATCGCCGCAGCCGGGAACAGGTCTCGGCGGTCAACGCCGAGTTCCAGGAATCAGTGGGAGCACTACGCACCAGCCAGATGCACGGCGCCGTGGATCGCAGCCTCGCAGAGTTCACGGCCGCAGCGGCGGAATATAAGCGGCTACGCATCGCCTCACACACTGCCGTCTCCCTCTATTTCCCCGGCATTAATGCCATCTCGCAGCTCGCCCAAGCGGCCGTGGTGGGTTGGGGCGCCACGATGGTGCTGGATGGGGAGATCTCTGCGGGCGTGCTCGTTGCCTTCGTCATGTATCTCAGCGCTCTCTTCGGCCCGATCCAGCAGCTCTCCCAAGTCTTCGACAGCTATCAACAGGCCTCGGTGGGCTTCAACCGCATCCGCGATTTGCTCATCACCCAGCCCAGCGTGGTGTCCACGGGCACGCGGGACGACGCCGCCCGGGCTGCCAACGGCGCCCTAGCCCTCGATGATGTCAGCTTCAGCTATAGCCCGGATACTCCTGCAGTCACCGAGCATCTATCCTTCGAACTCTCCCCCGGAAGCACGGTGGCGGTGGTGGGCCAGACTGGGGCGGGCAAGTCCACCATCATCAAACTCGCTGCCCGCTTCTACGATCCTGCCTCCGGCGCGGTGCGCGCCCGCGGGATAGACATCCGCGACTTTCCGCTCGCCGCATGGCGGGGACAGATCGGCATGGTGCCACAAGAAGCACACCTCTTTAGCGGCACCATCGCCGAGAACATCGCCTATGGCCGCCCCGAGGCCACCCGCGCTGAGATCACTGACGCCGCCGCTCGCGTCGGCGCGCTGAGCGCGATCGCCAGCATCCCCGGCGGATTCCGGGCCCAACTCGGGGAAAAAGGCCGCGGCCTGTCCTCGGGACAACGTCAGCTCGTTGCGCTCGCCCGCGCCGAGCTGACCCAGCCTTCCCTGCTGCTTCTCGACGAGGCCACCGCCACCGTGGATCCCGCCACGGAAAACACCATTCTGCAGGCCTCAGACCGCGTCACGGAGGCCCGCACCAGCGTGGTCGTGGCCCACCGCTTGAATACCGCCGCGCGAGCGGATCGGATCATTGTGATGGATCATGGCCGCATCATCGAGGACGGCACCCACGAGAACTTACTCAACCAAAAGGGAATCTATTGGCGCATGTGGACTTCCTCTTAGGAGGGTGTACTCGGCGGCAGGAGTGGTTAACCCGCTCACACCCGCCACCGTGGTGGTCAGATCTCGCACGAGAGGTGCGTAATTTCTGCCCAGATTTAGGCGACAAAAGGGGTGGACCACCGTTAGTCTGGTCCAATACCACTAAACTGTGTATGAATCACCCAATAACCCAAGGAAATGAGGCGAGCACCTGCCGTGAGCAGCGCTAGTACTTTCGGCCAAAATCAGTGGCTGGTAGACCAGATGTTCCAGCAGTTCAAGGAGGATCCCTCCTCCGTAGACAAGGAATGGCGCGAGCTGTTCGAAAAGGAGGGCAGCCCCGCTGAGCCCACCCCCGAGAACACCCCCGCATCCTCGTTCAAGAGCTCCAAGAAGGCCGCCCCCAAGGACACCGAGGGCTCCGGCCCTAAGGCCCCTGCAGCGCCGAAGAACACCGCAGGTCCGAAGAATAAGGCCCAACACAGCGAGCCACAGCCCATCGCTGAGAAGGCCCGAAAAGCAGCCACCGATCCCAATACCAAGATTGCGCAGGCTCGCGAGGCCAATAAGGAGAAGAAGCGGAAGGCAGCCCAATCGCCTCTGACTAAGATTCAGGACAGCCCCGAGGCCGGCAATTTCCCCATGAAGGGTGCCGCCAAGGCCGTGGCAAAGAACATGGACATCTCTCTCGAGCTGCCCACCGCCACCTCGGTGCGCGATATGCCGGCTCGGTTGATGTTCGAAAACCGCTCGGTCATTAACAATCACCTCAAGCGGACTGTGGGCGGCAAGATCTCCTTCACCCACATCATCGGCTACGCCATGGTGAAGGCAATCATGGCGCACCCCGATATGAATAACTCCTACGAGGTCATTGACGGCAAGCCGAACCTGGTGGTGCCGGAGCACATTAACCTCGGTCTTGCCATCGATATGGAAGGCAAGGGCGGCGAGCGCTCCCTCGTGGTCGCCAAGATCGCCGAGTGTGAAACCCTCGACTTCAAGCAGTTCGTCGAGGCCTACGAAGATGTGGTCGAGCGCGGCCGCACCGGCAAGCTGAAGATGCCGGACTTCCAAGGCATCACCTGCTCGCTTACCAACCCGGGTGGTATCGGTACCCGCCACTCTGTGCCCCGCCTCACCAAGGGCCAGGGCCTCATCGTGGGCGTGGGCTCCATGGACTACCCCGCCGAGTTCGCTGGCGCCTCCGAGGATCGCCTCGCCGAGCTGGGCGTCGGCAAGCTTGTGACCATTACCTCCACCTACGATCACCGCGTGATCCAGGGCGCCGAGTCCGGCGAGTTCCTGCGCACCATGTCCCAGCTGCTGGTGGATGACACCTTCTGGGATGAAATCTTCACCTGCATGTCCGTGCCCTATGCACCGATTCGTTGGCGCCAGGATCAGCCCAACACCGGCATGGACAAGAACACCCGCGTGATGCAGCTGATCGAGGCCTACCGCTCCCGCGGCCACCTCATCGCCGATGTGAATCCGCTCAACTGGCATCAGCCCGGCATGCCGATTCCGGATCACTCCGATCTGCAGCTGGAGACCCACGGATTGACCCTGTGGGATCTGGACCGCACCTTCCACGTGGGTGGCTTCGACCAGCGCGAAACCATGACCCTGCGCGAGGTCGTCACCAAGCTGCGCGCCGCCTACACCCTGAAGGTGGGCTCCGAGTACAACCACATTCTGGATAATGACGAGCGCACCTGGCTGCAGGATCGCCTCGAGGCGGGCATGCCCAAGCCCACCGTCGCCCAGCAAAAGTACATTCTGCAGAAGCTCAACGCCGCCGAGGCTTTCGAGAACTTCCTGCAAACCAAGTACGTGGGCCAAAAGCGCTTCTCCCTCGAGGGCGCCGAGTCCCTCATCCCGCTGATGGATGCGGCCATCGATACTGCCGCCGGCCAGGGCTTGGACGAGGTTGTTATCGGTATGCCTCACCGCGGCCGTTTGAATGTGCTCGCCAATATCGTGGGCAAGCCGCTGAGCCAGCTCTTCAAGGAGTTCGAGGGCAACGCTGACCCGGCTGCTGCCGGTGGTTCCGGCGACGTGAAGTACCACCTCGGTGCCGAGGGCAAGCACATCCAGATGTTTGGCGATGGCGAGATCAAGGTGACGCTCACCGCTAACCCCTCGCACCTCGAGGCCGTCAACCCGGTCATGGAGGGCATCGCCCGTGCCAAGCAGGACATCCTGGACAAGGGCGAGGCCGGCTTCTCCGTCATGCCGCTGCTGCTGCACGGCGACGCCTCCTTCGCAGGCTTGGGCGTGGTGCAGGAGACCCTGAACCTGGCCCAGCTGCGCGGCTACACCGTCGGTGGCACCGTGCACATCGTGGTGAATAACCAGATCGGCTTCACCACCACCCCGGATTCCGGTCGTTCCAGCCACTACGCCACCGATCTAGCCAAGGCCTATGGCTGCCCGATCTTCCACGTCAATGGCGACGACCCGGAGGCGGTTTACTGGGTCGGCCAGCTGGCTACCGAGTACCGCCGTCGCTACGGCAAGGATGTCTTCATCGACCTCATCTGCTACCGCCGTCGCGGTCACAACGAGGCCGATGATCCCTCGATGACCCAGCCGAAGATGTACGACCTGATTGACGGCCGCGAGACCGTTCGCGCCCGCTACACCCAGGACCTGATTGGCCGCGGTGATCTGAACAAGGACGACGCCGAGGCTGCCGCCCGCGACTTCCACGATCAGATGGAGTCGGTGTTCAACGAGGTTAAGGAAGCCAAGAAGCGCGATGCCTCCGGCCAGGAGGGCATCACCTCCTCCCAGGAGCTGCCGCATGGTTTGGACACCTCCATCACCCGCGAGGAACTCGTGGAGATGGGCCAGGCCTATGTCAACGTCCCCGAGGGCTTCGAAATCCACAAGCGCGTCAAGCCGGTGGCCAAGAAGCGTGCCCAGTCCGTCAAGGAAGGCGGCATCGACTGGGGTTGGGGCGAGCTGCTCGCCTTCGGTTCCTTGGCCATCGGTGCGGAACGCACCGTGCGTCTCGCCGGCGAGGATTCCCGCCGCGGTACCTTCACCCAGCGCCATGCCGTGATGTTCGACCCGAACACCGCCATGGAGTACAACCCGATCGACCACATCGCTCGCGAAGGCGGCGAAGGCAAGTTCATGGTGTACAACTCGGCTCTGACCGAGTTCGCCGGCATGGGCTTCGAGTACGGCTACTCCGTGGGCAACTTGGATGCTGTGGTGGCATGGGAAGCCCAGTTCGGTGACTTCGCCAATGGCGCCCAGACCATCATCGATCAGTACCTCTCCTCCGGTGAGGCGAAGTGGGGCCAGCTGTCCAAGCTGATTCTGCTGCTGCCCCACGGCTACGAGGGCCAGGGCCCGGACCACTCCTCCGCCCGCATCGAGCGCTTCTTGCAGCTGTGCGCCGAAGGAACCATGACCGTGGCCCAGCCGACCACCCCGGCGAACCACTTCCACCTCATCCGCCGCCACGCCCTGAGCGACCTGCACCGCCCGCTCGTGGTCTTCACCCCGAAGTCCATGCTGCGCAACAAGGCCGCCGTGTCTGCCGTGGAGGACTTCACCGAGGTGAGCAAGTTCCAGTCGGTGATCAATGACCCGAACCAGTTCGATCGCAACGGCGAGCAGCTGGGCGATCCGGAGAAGGTCAAGACGATCCTGCTGTGCTCCGGCAAGGTCTACTACGACTTGGAGAAGCGCCGCGCCGACGACGGCCGCGATGATGTGGCTATCGTCCGCCTGGAGATGCTGCACCCGATCCCGCACAACCGCCTCAACGATGCCTTCGAGTGCTACCCGAACGCCGAAGAGGTGCGCTTCGTGCAGGACGAGCCGGCCAACCAGGGCCCCTGGCCCTTCCTGGCCCTGCACCTGCCGGATCTGCTGCCGGATATGCCGAAGCTGCGCCGCGTGTCTCGCCGCGCCCAGGCTTCTACCTCCACCGGTATGGCCAAGGTGCACCAGTTCGAGCAGAAGCAGCTCATTGACGAGGCCTTCGTTGACTAGACGCCTGAAAGCTGAGCCCACATAGCCAGCGGGCTCAGCACAGTGCTACTACGCATCAGCCCCAGGAACCGAGTGATCTCGGTCCTGGGGCTGATGCGTTCTCTGCGTCGTCGATGCTGCGGCGTAGCGTTTAGTCCGCGCCGTTGGAAAGCACTCGGTTGGAGGACAAGAAGGTGGTGTAGACCTCATTTTGATCCTCGCCGCTATTGAGCTCCTCAGCGATCTCCTTCAAGGAGGCCTCGGAGATAGCGCCATTGACCACGTTGAGCTTGTCCCATTCCTTACGGTTGAGCAGTGGCCGCTGATAGAGCACGATAAAGTTCTGCGGCAGTTTCAGGTCTTCGCTTTCTGCGCAGCCATGAGTCGGCGAAAAGTTCGAGTTATGCACGGTGCGCGGCAGTGAGCCCAAGAGGCTATCGAGCACCGTTTCAGAGAAATCAATATCGGTCGGTGTGATCTCACCGGCATCAATCTTCGCGGTGTAGTCCTGCGATAGTTCCTTGGCGCGGGCGGGATTGAGTGCTTCGAGAGCCGTGCCGAGGCAGACCACCACGACATCGGCATGGTTGGTTTCCACGGCCTGAATCCGCGCGGCCGTGTCAAGGTCATATTCAAAGTCCACGAAGGTTTGGCGGCCACGAGAGGCAAGCGCCCGCGAGTACAGCTCCCCCATGATCACCTGTTCTTGATCGGAGGAATCCACCATCACCTGCACCGGTGATACTTCTACCTCATTGACCTCGCGGTAGGGCTCGGCGACGCATCCACTGCTCAGCATGCCCACCACACCGAGGGCGCATACAGTGCGCACGGTCGCAGGGGCGCTGGGGTGGAGCTGCCGAGGCATCGTCGTGGTCATGGTGCAAGCAGGCCAATCTAGCTAGGCAAATGGGACTGGCGTGGAACACGAGGCATGCGGCGCACACGCGCGGCCACACCATCGCTGATTCTAGCGCAGCTGCCCCCATAGCCCATGGCGCCACGGAATTGCTGATATCGCCCTAAGCGGCGGTACACTTGCCTGCGGTCCGCACCACAGTGCTGGGCGTGTACGTCAAGGAGGTTCTCGCATGGTTGATCCACTTCGTTTGCCGCATAAGAGTGGCAAGCACACTGACGCTCAGGAGCACCCTGTGGGGTCTCGTCTGCGCGTGCCCGTGGAGCGGGCCGTGGATCGCTGCCGCGTGATGTGCCACGGACGCGAGCTGAACCAAGAGTTCTCATACGAGAGTGCCCTGCACTACGCCACTGAGCACGAAGACTGCTACGTGCTTTTGGAGCTCTCGGAGCCTGATGAGCAGCAGATGGAGCACATCGCCGCGATCTACGGGGTGGATGAACTGATCGTGGAAGACACCGTGACCGCCCATCAGCGGCCCAAGGTGGAGCGCTACGATGATCAGCTCTTCTTTGTGCTGCGCACCGTGGTGTATCAGGAGCATGAGCGCGTCCGTGACGCGAAGGAGATCATCCAAACCGGTGAACTCCAGATGATTCTCGGCCCCAACTTCATCATCGCTATCCGTCACGGAGTACTTACCGGGCTGAAGCGTTGGCGCCGCGAGCTGAGCGAATGGTCCGAGCAGCTCGAGCTAGGCCCTGTGGCATTAGCGTGGCAGCTCTCTGACCTGGTGGTGAATGAGTACGTGCGCATCGCCGGCGAGCTCACCACGGATGTGGACGAGATCGAGGAAGAAGTCTTCACCCCGAACTCCCCCATCGATATTTCGCAGATCTACATGCTCAAGCGAGAGATCCTGGAGATGAGGCACTCGGTGGATCCGCTCAGCACCGCGCTGCGTATCCTCACTCAGAACCACAAAGATGTGCTGAGCAAGCCGCTGCGCTCCTATTTCCGTGACGTGCTGGACAATCAGCTCATTGCGGCCGACTCCATCGCATCCCTCGATGAGCGCCTCACCGCCTTGATCGATGCTGCCGTGGCTAAGGTCACCATGCAGCAAAACTCGGATATGCGGAAGATTTCCGCGCTCGTCGGTATGGCCGCGCTGCCCACCATGATCGCCGGTGTGTACGGCATGAACTTCGATCACATGCCGGAACTGCACTATGAGTACGGCTACTACGTGGTGCTCGGCGTCATGATTGCCGCGGTGGTTCTCATGTGGTGGGTGCTAAAGAAAAACCACTGGCTCTAACCTCAGCGCCGTGGGGCGCAGGCTAGAACCAGTGGCTCTCATCGTGTTTCATGCGCGGCTTTAGCGTCGCGGAAACTCCGAGTTATCGGAGGGCTCTCCCCACGCCTGATCCTGCTGCGGCTGTTGTGGTGCAGGCTGCTGTGGGTGCTGCGGCTTCTCCTGTTGCGCAGGTTGTTGCGGCTGCTGTTCCTCACGAGGTGCGGGCCAGCCACCCTGCGGCTGCTGCTGCGGCGCCTGCTGCACAGGCTGCTGCGACCAGGCGCCGCGGTCGTTGTTGCGGGGCCGAACGATCTGGCCGCGGGCAATCGAGTCACGGGCTTGGCGGGCAGTGTGCGGCTCGCACAAAATGTCATAGCGCCCGGCCACAATCTGGGTGCTCGACGCGAAATCGCGTTTCCCCTTCGACGCGGCATAGGGCACGCTCACAGACACCAGCCCGAAAATCACACCGAGGATCGCACCGGTGAGAAGCGGTACCAGCCAGTTTTCATAAAACAGCCCGAAGAGCAGCCCGAAAAACAGGCCCGCCCACGCGCCGGATACTGCGCCGCCTAAGAGCACCTTGCCCCAGGTCAAGCGACCTTGAACGCGCTCGACTTCCATAAGATCAACCCCCACGATGGTGAGGTCCTTTACCGGAAACTCCTGATCAGAGAGCATATCTACGGCGGCTTGGGCCTGTTCATAGCTCTCGAAACTTGCAACCGGCCACCCTTCCGGGCGCTTCTTCATCGCCATCGCCTTCACGTTGTTCGCGGGGGATGTCATAGCAGTATCTACCAACTTCTTTGCATCTACGGGCAGCACAGCGCCGCCTGGGACATCATTCAGAGCTCGCTTAAGCCGCGCCATCTGGGCTGGCTCGTTATCGGGCCTTCACTAGCCCTAACGCCCGAAGCCTGCGGAAGGTTCCCGAACAATACGTTCCACTACCTCGTTTATGGGGTTTCCCATGCGTAGTACGCTTATCGACGCCCACCTCGCGCCACCTCCCCTCCTGCCGCAGGTGAACACCCAGCTTGGGCGAGCCCCAGCAGCAGTAGCAGGATCTGTGCAGCTGACCGTTACAATATCTAGTTATGAATGCAGTGACGAGAGTGTATGCCGGCCGACTGGCCGGAATGGTGGTGCGTAGCCCCGACGCCGAACCCATTGGTCGTGTCCGCGACGTTGTCGTGATGATGCACGGGCTCGAACGTGACTCTCGCGTACTCGGCCTGATCGTGGCGCTTCCCTCCAAGCGCCGCATCTTCCTGCCGATGCTGCGCGTAGCCACCATCGAACCCCAAGAGATCGTTCTTGCCTCGGGGCAAGTATCGATGCGCTCCTATCAGCCCCGCGAGGGCGAGACGACTATCTCCCAGGACATCATCGGCGCCAAGGTGCACGTGGATGATCCCGAGCTGGAGAATCTCCATGGCAAAGCCGTGGAGGTCGCCGATGTGGAGCTGACCCGCACCCGCACTCGCGACTGGGTGATCTCCAAGATCGCGGTGAGCGCCAATAAATCCACCTTCGGCCGGCGCCCCACGCTCTATGTCACTCCGTGGAAGTATGTGCATGGCCTGGGAGAAACCGCGACCAGCCACGAGCAGGAAACCGCGAAGCTGCGCTCCCAATTCGAGGAGATGCGCCCGGCCGACGCGGCGCCGCTGTTCTACAACCTCAGCGCCTCCCAGCGTCGTGCTGTCACCAGCGGCCTGAACGACGAGCAATTGGCCGATATTCTCCAGGAGCTTTCTGAGGAACGCCAGGCCGAGCTGATCGAGGAGCTGGCTATCGAACGCGCCGCGGACGTGCTCGAGGAGATGGACCCGGACGACGCCGCCGACCTGTTGGAAGAGCTTCCCGACGCCACCGCCGACGTGCTGCTGGAACTGATGGATCCCGAAGACTCCGCGCCCGTGCGTCGCCTCATGAGCTTCCTGCCTGATACCGTCGGTGCGCTCATGACCTCGGACCCGTTGGTGATGACCCCGCAGCGCACTGTCGCCGAGGCACTCGCGATGGCCCGCAACCCCGATCTGCCGACCTCGCTGTCCTCTATGGTGTTTGTGGTGCGCCCTCCCACAGCGACCCCTACCGGCACCTACCTGGGATGTTTGCACCTGCAAAAGCTGCTGCGCGAACCTCCTTCCGAGCTCATCGGCGGCTTGCTCGACCCCGATCTCCCGCCGCTGTATGCCGATGACCTGCAGGAAACTGCGGCTCGGTATTTCGCCACCTATAACTTGGTGTGTGGCCCTGTGTTGGACGATGACGGTCACCTTCTCGGTGCCGTCGCCGTCGATGACTTGCTCGACCACATGCTGCCCGAGGATTGGCGCGAGACCGGAATCCGGCCCGCCCAGTCCGAGACCACCACGCCCCTACAGGAGGCCTAGCTGATGAGCGATTACCGCAATAGCCTCGATACGCCCATGGCCACGCGGCGCCGCGGCCTCCGCATCAATGCGGACGCTGTTGGCGCCATGGCGGAAAGGGTTGCCCGTTTCTTCGGAACTGGCGAGTACTTGTTCTGGCAGACCATCTTCGTGATCACGTGGATCGCGTTGAACCTCGGCGCGTGGAAGTGGCAGTGGGACCCCTACCCCTTCATCCTGTTGAACCTGGCCTTCTCCACGCAGGCCGCCTATGCGGCGCCGCTGATTCTGTTGGCCCAAAACCGACAGGAGGACCGCGACCGCGTCTCCTTGAGCGAGGATCGCCGCCGCGCCGCCCAGACCAAGGCCGATACGGAGTTCCTCGCCCGCGAGCTGGCGTCGGTACGCCTCGCGCTGGGTGATAGCGTCACTCGTGACTATCTGCGCCGCGAGATGGAAGATCTATCCAGTTTGCTTGAGCGCATCGAGGCGAAGCTGGACGATGAATCCGCGGCACGCATCGCCCGCGAACACGGCGACCACCAGTCCTCCGAGTTCCATGAGCCCACTCAAGGCGATGTGGTAGACACCAACCGCCGCCCCCACAGCTAAAGCCCACAGTCAGGAGAATCGCACACCCCGATGTCTCATATTGAAGAATCCCTCGTCCGCCAGGCCCTCTCTCGTGTCGAAGACCCCGAGATTGGTCGCCCCATTACGGAGCTCGACATGGTGAAGTCGGTGGAGGTCACCGGCAACGACGTGGCAGTGGTGATCTATTTGACCATCGCCGGCTGCCCCATGAAATCCACCATCACCGAGAATGTGCGCGCCGCTATCGAGGAGCTCGACGGCGTGGGCGAGGTCTCGGTCAGCACGGATGTGATGAGCGATGAGCAGCGCCGCAATCTGCGCCTGCGCCTGCGCGGTAGCCAAGATGATCCGGTCATCCCCTTCTCGCAGCCCGACTCCACCACCCGCGTATTCGCCGTGGCCTCCGGCAAGGGTGGCGTGGGTAAATCATCGATGACGGTGAACCTCGCCGCCGCTCTCGCAGCGCGGGGGCTCAGTGTGGGCATTCTCGACGCCGACATCTACGGCCACTCCATCCCGCACATGCTCGGCAGCACCGAGGCGCCCAATATGGTCGAAGATATGATCATGCCGCCCCAGGCGCACGGCATTAAGCACATCTCCATTGCCCACTTCACCGAGGGCAATGCCCCTGTGGTGTGGCGCGGGCCGATGCTGCACCGCGCGATCACCCAATTCCTCACCGATGTGTTCTGGGGTGATATTGACGTCCTCCTGGTGGATCTTCCGCCCGGCACCGGCGATGTGGCGATCTCGATTTCCCAGCTGCTCCCCACGGCCGAGTTGTTGATCGTCACCACCCCGCAAGCCGCCGCCGCCGAGGTGGCGGAACGCGCCGGCACCATTGCTCAGCAGACGCGGCAGCGGGTGCGCGGGGTTATTGAAAACATGGGGGCTATGGTGCTTCCCGACGGCAGCACGATGGATATTTTCGGCTCCGGTGGCGGCGCCACGGTGGCCTCCCGCCTCACCGAGCTACTCGGCACGCAGGTGCCACTATTGGGATCGGTGCCGCTCGACCCCGCGCTGCGGGAACAGGGCGATACAGGCATCCCGATCGCCGTGCATGATCCCAGCAGCCCCTCCGGCGCGGCGGTGACCGCGATTGCCGAGCAGCTGGTACGCCGCGAGGGCTCGCTCACCGGCGTCCAGCTGGGTGTGAACCCGCGGCGCTAGCAGGTCGATCAGGCGCACATAGACACCACCCCGCCTTCGTGGAGGATCTTTTCTCTCACGAGGCGGGGTGTGGTGTGTCTTCAGGAGCAGCGCGGCCTAGGTGATGTCATCCCAGCTGAAGTTGCGGTTCTGCGGCCCGCTGGGCGGCATCTGCTGTGCCGGAGGCTGGGCGGAGGAATCGGCGTCTTGGCCCCGGGTATTCGGCACCACCGTGCTGCCGGAGGCGGGTGGCACCGCCGTACGGTCGCGATAGGCCTCGCCTTGAGTGTCGCTGGCCATGATCTTCTTCGGATCAAAGGAGTCCAGATAGGAGCCATCGCCGTCGAAGAGCGCCTTCGTCAGGGCCGCTTTGGGGCCCATGGCGGTGAATTTCGACAGCTCTTGTACCGGTCGGGCCACCTCTTCGAACTCGGGGCCAATCTCATCATTAAGAGTCTGTTTGGTGCGGTTAATGGCGTCTCGGGCGGCGATGAACGCGGCACGGACGTCTTGGATGACTCCAGGCAGCCGGTCGGGGCCGACGACGATGAGCACCACGACGCAGACGACGAAAATCTCGCTCCAGCCGACGCTAGAAAACACCAGTCCCTCTTTCTTCTTCGCACCATCTCGCTATAGCAGGACACTACTTGTTTCAGATTCTAGCGCGCCACGCCGGCGCGATATGCACCAGGAGCAGCAGGCACACCCGCAGGGAAAAACAGCGGTGCTCTAGCGCCCCTGGACGTGACGAACAGCGCGGTAGAACACCTCGACGCGATCCATCAAGCTGGGTGCACTACCGCGACTTATCTCGTCTGCGCCTGGGCCTTCTGGGCAGGACATTTCAATCTGGGCGAGCTTGGCGATGAGCGAACGCGGTGCTCGCAGACCATCATTGACCCTTTGCCGCACTGATTCGGCGGCCTGCCGCTGGCGATGAACCTCATGGCGACACAAAGGGCAATGCACCAAGTGCACCCGAGCGCGGTCAGCGGCGATCGGGCTGAGCTCGTTATCCACGTAGGCGGCAATGGCCTCGGGTCCTAGGTGCTCGACTGAGTCGAAGCTATCGGCTTCGTTGCGGTAGTCGCTGATCATCTCCGTCGGTCACCTCACCTTCAATGTGCTCGTGTGTTCATGTGTGCTGTGCTGCAGCAGCTGCGGCAGCAGTTCCGGCGCTAGCTGTGGTGAGGCACCAATAGCTTCGCGTTTTCATCATCCGCTGCGGCGGCCCGTTCCAAAGAAGCTCGGAGCTGGGTACGGCCGCGGTGAATCCTGCTGCGTACAGTTCCCATTTTTACCCCGAGGGTATCTGCAATTTCATCGTAGGACATGCCAAGTACGTCACAGAGCACGATCGCCACACGAAAATCGGGCGATAAACTATCGAGGGCCTCCTGCAAGCTGGGATCCAGATTGGCCACGTGATAGGCCTGCTCAGGGGTCAAAACTGTGCCGGGAACGCGCTCATAATCCTCGGGCAGCGATTCCATCCGGATCTTGTTGCGGTGGCGCACCATATCGAGAAACAAATTGGTGGTGATGCGGTGAAGCCATCCCTCGAAGGTGCCCGGTTGGTAGTTTTTTAGCGAGCGAAACACACGCATGAAGGTCTCTTGGGTGAGATCCTCAGCGTCGTGCTGATTACCGGACAAACGAAAAGCGAGGCGATACACGCTATCTGCGTGTTCCTCGACGAGCTCGGCCCAGCTGGGCATCGATCCTTGTCCTGCATCGAAGGCAGCAGTGCCGTGAAGCGGTTCCTCACACGCTGCAGCTGTAGGGGATTCTGCAGCGGCGGGCGAAGCGAGGGCAGGACGATCAGTCATGAGAGCTATTGTGCCGTATGGAGATAAGAAATAACTGAGTTCCGCACAACAATCCCGTAACGCTCGACTGGGAATGTGCTGTCAGCACAGCCGCTGCGCCCTTGTATGGCACTTAAGCCACACCTGTCACAGCTTTGCTGCTGGTGGTGCGTTGTTCCCCCGCCCTGCGCACCGCCACTTTAAAATAAGGCGCGTGACTGAGACTGCATACCGTGCTTTGACTGACTACATTCGCTCTACCGCCGTCACCAGCGAGAGCCTGCAGGCCGCAACGGAGGGCGCAGCGGAATTCGGCGTTCCCACCCTCGACGCGATCAGCGGCTCCGTATTGACTCTGCTGGGCTCCCAAGCTGCCCGTGGCGCAGAACCAAGCGCAATTGCTGTCACCCCCGCCGCCGCAGTGGTGGGCCTGCACCTCTTCGAGGGCATGGGCCCGGCGGGACATCTCACCTGTATCGACCCAGAGCTCGAGCACCAGAAACTGGCGCGCCGGAGCTTCACCGAGGCAGGTATCGCAGCCTCGCGCTTCCGCTTCCTGCCCTCGCGCCCCCTCGAGGTGATGGGCCGGCTAGCCACGAACTCTTATGACATCGTCTATGGCGATGTGGCCCCGCAGGACATGCAGGCCTTTGTGGACTCCGCGTGGCCGCTGATTCGCCCCTCCGGCATGATCATTGTGGCCGCGAGCCTGCTCGATGGCACCGTGGCCGATGAGTCCCGCACAGACCGAGACACCGCCGCCGCCCGCGCCCTCGACGAACAACTGCGCGACTATCACGATGCCCTCGTCACCCGCCTCCCCCTGGCCGGCGGTCTCAGCATCATCAGCAAGCGCCCCTAAGCCGCGAGACAAGCGTCGTCACGCATACTCGCGACGCCACAGCATAGACGTCAGCGCCTAGGCTTGTCCTCATGGGAGAAGCCCAGGCGCTGCAACGTGTGGGTCTAGCTAGACGATCTCGTTTTTGCCCACGCAGACCACGCCGCCGGGGCTGACCTTGAAGCGGGACTTATCGCGCTCGTGATCGACGCCGATGAACTCGCCCTCGCTCACCTTGACGTTCTTGTCCAAGATGGCGTGGCGCACCACCGCGCCCTTGCCAATACGGACGCCGGGCATCAGCACCGCGCCTTCGACAGTGGCACCGTCCTCCACGATCACATTGTTCGACAGCACCGAGTTACGCACCGTGCCGCCGGAGATAATGCAGCCGGAGGAGACCATCGAGGATTGCGCTATGCCGCCTTGCACGAACTTGGCCGGCGGCAGGTTGCCGATCTCGGAAGTGTGGATGGGCCAGTGCTTGTTGTAGAGGTTAAACACTGGGTGGACGCTAATGAGATCCATATGGGCCTCGTAGAAGGCGTCCACGGTACCGACATCGCGCCAGTAGCCATGATCGCGCTCGGTGGAACCGGGCACCGCATTGGCCATGAAGTCATAGACGTGGGCGTCGCCGCGCTCCACGAAATAGGGGATGATGTCTCCGCCCATATCGTGCTCGGAGTCGTCATTGTCTTCATCATCCAGCAGGGCCTTGATGAGGGCCTTGGTGGTGAACACGTAATTACCCATGGAGGCATAGGTGACGTCCGGATCGTCCGGGGTAGCCGGCGGATTCTCGGGCTTCTCGAGGAACTCGGTGATATTGCCGTCTTCATCGGATTGGATGCAGCCGAAGGCGGTGGCCTCGGAGCGGGGCACGCGAATGCCGGCCACAGAGACGGACTTCCCAGACTTGATGTGCTCCTCCACCATCTGGGAGGGATCCATGCGGTAGACGTGATCGGCGCCGAAGACGATAACGTAATCCGGTTCTTCGTCATAGATCAGGTTCAGCGACTGCAAAATGGCGTCTGCGGAACCGGTGAACCAGCGCTTACCCAGGCGCTGCTGCGCGGGCACTGGGGTGATGTACTGCTCAGCGAGACCAGAGAGCTGCCACGACTGAGAGATATGACGGTCCAAGGAGTGCGACTTGTACTGGGTGAGCACGCAAATCTGCATGAATCCCGCGTTGACAAGATTGGAAAGCACAAAATCGATGAGGCGATAGGTGCCGCCAAAGGGAACGGCTGGCTTGGCGCGGTCAGCGGTGAAGGGATACAGGCGCTTACCTTCGCCGCCAGCAAGGACAATTGCTAGAACATGTGGTTGGCGTTTCACGCCTTCCAATCTATCCCCTTTTAGGTAGACGCGCCGGAAAAGTGGGTTACCCCATACACACTTCCGCCCCCTCGCTCGCGAGGTCACACTACTGTGGGGATTATGCGAGTTGGAATGATGACCAAGGAGTACCCACCGGAGATTTACGGCGGCGCAGGCGTGCATGTGGCGGAGCTGACCCGCTTCATGCGCGAGCTCGTTGACGTCGATGTTCACTGCATGGGTGCGCCCCGCGATGAGAAGAATGTGTATGTCCACGGAGTGGATCCCGCACTCGAGGATGCCAACCCGGCCATCAAGACCCTCTCCACGGGGCTGCGCATGGCCACTGCCGCACACAATGTGGATGTGGTGCACTCCCACACCTGGTACTCGGGCCTAGGCGGGCACTTGGCGGCGCGCCTCTACGACATCCCCCATATCGCCACCGCACACTCCCTCGAGCCACACCGGCCGTGGAAGCGCGAGCAGCTCGGCGGCGGCTACGAGGTGTCCTCGTGGTCGGAGAAGAACACCATGGAATACGCCGATGCGGTGATCGCTGTGTCGGCACAGATGAAAAACGCCATCATGGAGGCCTATCCGCGCATCGACGAGAACCGCATTCACGTGGTTCTCAACGGCATCGACCCCGAGCTGTGGCATCCCCGCCCCACCTTCGATGACAACGAGGACTCCGTGCTCCGTGAGCTCGGCGTGGACCCGAACAAGCCCATCGTCTCCTTCGTGGGCCGCATCACCCGCCAAAAGGGGGTAGAGCACCTGGTCAAGGCCGCCTCCCACTTCGATGAGGGCGTGCAGCTGGTGCTCTGCGCCGGCGCGCCGGATACTCCCGAAATCGGCGAGCGCACCGCCACCTTGGTGCGACAGCTGCAACAGCAGCGCGACGGCGTGTTCTGGGTGCAGGAGTTTTTGCCGAAGCCGAAGATTCAGGAAATCCTCACCGCCTCGGATACCTTCGTCTGCCCCTCCATCTACGAGCCGCTGGGCATCGTCAATCTCGAGGCCATGGCCTGCGGCAGCGCCGTGGTCGCCTCCGATGTGGGAGGTATCCCCGAGGTGGTCAATGACGGCGTCACCGGCAGCCTCGTGCACTACGATGCCGAGGACACCGAGGCCTTCGAGCGCGACTTGGCCGCCGCGGTCAATGAGATGGTGGCTGATCGTTCTCGCGCCAAGGAGATCGGCGAGAAGGGCCGGCAGCGCGCCGTCGAGCAGTTCTCCTGGGCCACCATCGCCGAGCAGACCATTGATGTCTACCGTTCTTTGATGTAACTGCTCGTAGCCGCACCCTTGCTCCCGCTCCAGCACGCCGCTGTGGGCGGGAGAGGTGTTTTATGGGCAGGCGAGATGGCGTCGATAAGCGTGCGGCAGCATCCTGGGAGTCGCGACTAGGCTGGGGCCATGACCCACTACCCCACACACAGCACCCAGCTCGCGCCGGTGGAACGACATACGATTTTTCAAAATTCGCTGATGACGGCGCTGCTCGATGGCATTTACGACGGCGACATGACGGTGAGTGAGCTGCTGGGGCAGGGCAATTTTGGAATTGGCACCTTCGACGCCCTCGATGGGGAGATGATCATCGTCGATGGTCAGTGCTATCAGGTGCGCGGCGACGGCACGGCCCGCCCAGCGCGCCTGGACCAGTGCTCGCCATTCACAGTGGTGACCAATTTCGTGCCGCGCATTAGCGCCCACGCGCCGAATGACATGTCGCGCAGCGATCTCGGCACCTATATCGATTCGCTCCAGCCGAGCGAAAACTACATGTACGCCGTGCGGATTAGCGGCCAGTTCCACGATGTGTCCGTGCGCACGGTCACCCGACAGGAAAAGCCCTATCGGCCTATGGTGGAGGCAACGGCAGACGATACCGAGATGCATTTTGCGGATGTCTCCGGTGTGATCGGCGGGTTCCGCACCCCCGTCTACGAAAAAGGTATTTCCGTTCCCGGCTGCCACGTGCACTTCATTGATGATGCGCGCAACCGCGGCGGGCATGTGCTGGATTTCCGCGTCAAGGACGCGATTATCGAGCTCTGCCCCGCAACGGAGCTGAACCTGCGGCTGCCACTCTCCTCGGATTTCTCCCGCGCCGACCTCGCCCCGGAGAACCTCGATGAGCAGATCCACACCACGGAAGTAAAAAGTTAAGTACTATCGACGCCGCAACGCTCTACCCATTGTGAACTGGGTGTGCGCAGCAGCCAATCGGTGCCCGAACACAGTTGTCGAAAGAAACACTAGGTACGTTATGAGCCACCGCCCCGAGTTACACGTCACCGCCGAAGAAGGCATTCTCGCGGCCCCCGCTGGGGTGCTGCTGCACGACGACGTGTGGCACGTTTTCAACCAGTACAAGCCGAGCGCCTCGGCGAGCTCCCGCTGGGGGCACCAGGCCTCCCGCTCCCTGCCCTATGACTGGGACGTGTGCGATGATGTGCTCGCCACCCACGGCGACGAGGTCGAGCTGCGTGCCGGCTCGGTGATCCCCGTGGGTAAGGGCATCGACATCTTCTTCACGGCCGTCTCCGCGGACGCCACCACCATCAAGGTGGCCGAGATCGCCGACGCGGACGCCACCACCGAGACAGTGGCCGATGACATCTCGCACCTCGATAGGCATGTGGACAATGTGCACACCGTGGTCTCGGACTGCCACGGCTATTCCCACTTCCGCTCGCCCTGCGTGGTTCCTGATTGGCGCTCCACGCAACGCGATGATCACCACGGCTGGATCATGCTCGCCGTGGCCGGTTCTTCCGACAACCCTGACATTGTGGTCTTCGAGTCCGCCGATCGCCGCGACTGGAACTTCGTGGGCCCGCTGCGCTGCGTCGGCACGCCCAGCGGCGTCAGCCAGTATCAGCGCATCGTCTCTCCCCGCCTGATTCGCTTGCAGGATGAGGTGGACGAAAAGATTTATGATGTTTTGCTGCTGACCGTTGAAACCGACGGCCGCGATATCTCCGGCTATCTGGTGGGCACTCTCACCGACTCCGAGTTCAGCGTGATCACCCCCTTCACCCGCCTCGACCGGGGCCATGATTTCTCCCGCCCCCGCAACACCAATGTGGTGACCGGCTTCAACACCGACCCCGCGGCGCGCTACGCATCCAGCACCATGTTTGGCCTGATGAACGGGGTGGGGCGTGGCGACGATCCCACCACCCATCTGAGCCTGCAGCAGGAAAACTGGGCCAATTGCCTCACCCTGCCGCGCCGAGTGACCCTGCAGGGCGGCATCCTCTACCAAACCCCGCGCGCTGGGCTTCCCGACGCCATCCGCGCCTCCGAGCACGCCCGCGCCTTCATTGCCCGCCTGGATGCGCAGCCGAGCGAGGACGCCGTGGTCGATATCGAGCTCCGCGACGCCACGGGCGCCGTCGCTGCGCGCGTGTCCTATTCTTCCGATGAGATCACGCTGGATCGCAGCATGAACCCACACCACGAGGGCAGTGTCCCCGCCGTGGCGGAGCGCAGCAGCGAAGAAACCGAGGCGCTCTCCCTCATCGTGGATGGCTCCACCGTGGAAGTCTTTGCCGACGGCGGACTGATCGCGATGGCCTCGCGGGTGTATTTCGATGGCGGCTGCCAGTCCATCACCTACACCGCCCGCCATGGCGCACGGGTGGAATCGACCATGGAGATCGAGCCGCTCTAAACCCGGCTAGCCGCCGCGGCTGGTTGCTCATCGCTTATGGGCCCGCACCCCCCTATGTGTATGCATGAGGGGTGCGGGCCCAGTGCTGTTTTTTGAGCTGTACCGGCTAGTCGCCGGTTAGCTGCCGGTTAGTCGCCGAACTAGTCGCCGACGCGAGCGAAGCGGGTGATGCTGGCGCGGGCGGTGATCTCCATGCGCTTGGGCAGCACAGCCACGCGCTCGGCGAGTACCTCCGGCTCGATGTGGCGCGCCGAGGGGCTCATCCCGATCTGGGCGGCGATAGAGGGCTGATCGAGGCTCATGCGGAATTCCACCAACTGCGGCGGCTGCACCGGGACGAGATACTCCGACATCTCCTCGATCAGGCGCTCGGTACTGCCCTGCTCCACGTCCAGAATGCCGAGTGGCTCCCGCAGTTCACTCAGGTGCCCGGGTTCGGCGTTGAGCATCACTACGTTCCCGCCGGGTGCGAGCACACGGGCACATTCCGCGGCATTGTGCGGGGCGAAGATCAGGGTGAGGGCGTGGATGGAGCGATCGAGCAACGGCAGGCGCTCTAAAGCATCAGCGACCACGGCGCCGACGCGCGAGTGGGAGTGGGTGAGCTTTTCCGCGGCGGGAATAGAGACGTCGATGCCCACGCCGCGGGAATCATCCACCGCATCCAGCGTGTGCGACAAATAGTAGCCCGTGCCGGCGCCAATCTCGCACAAGGCGGGGGCGATATCGTTGCCCACTCCCGCGTCCTCGAGGGCCTCATGCACGCCCTGGGTCACGGCCTCCACGAATGGTGCGTAGTGCCCCTGGGATAAAAAGGTTTCGCGATCCGCCACCATCTGGGCGTCATCGCCATCATGGGCCAGCCGGCCATTCGCCGCGAGGGTGACAAAGCCCTTGGCAGAGACCTCATAGCTACGCCCCGTCGCCGACACCAGGCTGCGGTAGCCATCGTGGGACACCAGCGGGGTGCCATCCACAGGGTCGGCGAGGAGGTCACTTACATCATCGAGCACGGCTACCGCCTATCTACATCTTTGTTCGGTTCAACTGCGCCGCGCGGCAACATCACCGCACGCAATGGTTTACGCAGCATAAGTAGTGCATACAAGGAATCCTCCTCGCTGCACTGGGCACAGAACATTTTTGCCCATGGTACAACCAGGAGGAGGAGCACCCAAACTTCACCGGTGGCCGTGCCGAGCACGAACGCTAGGGCGAAGAAGGAAGCGGCAGGCTAGGCCTCCGCAACATCAAGAAGATGGTGGCCAAGCTCGGCTGCTTCATCCTTGCTCAATTCCACCACCAAGCGGCCGCCACCGTCAGCGGGGATCCGCACCACGATTTTCCGGTTTTCTTCGACAGCTTCCAATGGTCCATTCCCCGTGCGCGGTTTTTGAGCAGCCACGATAAGCCTTCCACTATGACAAAAAAATTGTTACAACTACCCATACATCCTACGCCGTAGAACGCGGCCATGCGTTGCTTTTGTCCGGTGTACTCAGCCTTGAGCGGCTCACAGTGGGCCAGCTCACGGTGTGGTGGGCATGCTGTGCGCCGCAGCGTCGCTACTCGCGACGCCGAGCGATTCCAGTGGCGGCCGGCTGGCACACGATTCACGCTCGAGCAGGACTCGGGCCACGCTATCGGCGGTATGGGCCAGCTGCTGCAGCGGACGATGCTTGTGGCGTTTGACCCCCAGGTCCGCCTCGGCAATGGCGGCGGGGCCGAAGCGTGCTGCGATATCGAGCATAATTCCGATTTCCACGCCGAAGTCAATGATGAAGGAGCAGGCGCGGGCACTCGGGCGACGCAGGGCATACTCCCCCGCCAAGGGCTGGGAGATGTGGCCGAGCTCGGGGTGCAGAATCCGCAGCAGAGGTTTGGCGGTGAGCTCGGTGACGCGGCCACCGCCGTGTGGATCCTCGCCGAGTGGTCGCCGATAGGCGGCTTTGACGAGGTGGATCCCAGGATCGGCCAGCGGCGCGAGCAGGCGCCGGACGAGGTGCGGTGGCGGATTCTGTAGATCGGCGTCCACAAACACCACATAGTCGCCTCTGGCGGCGGCAAGCCCGCGCCAGAGGGCCTCGCCCTTGCCGGGGTGGGGCGCAATAGCAGGATGGATCTCGCGCCAGTTAAGCACCCGTGCTCCCGCGGCGGCGGCACGGGCGGCGGTGCGATCTTCGGAGTCGGAGTCGATGACGATGATCTCTGTTGGATCATCCTGCTCTACGGCCGCGATCACCTGGGCCACGGTGGCTTCCTCGTTGAGGGCAGGAATCACCACCGAGACGCTGGCGCCGCCGAGGTGCTCGGAACACTTAAGGGGCGGCGCAGACGGAGTCATATGTCTCGTTATATCAGGAGCGTGGCAGCAGCATCGATTCGCGCGCATCTATCTAGCGCGGGGCGTGCCGCCTAGATCAACCCTCGTTGCGCCCGCACCGGCGCCATATCGCCGGAGATCGCGGCGACCATGCGGCAAACATCCACGGTATCGCTGACTTGGTGGACCCGAAACGCCGCCACCCCGTGCGCTGCGGCATGCGCTGTGGCCGCGAGGGTGCCCGCCACCCGCTTATCCACGGCACGGCCGGTGGTCTCGCCTACAAAGTCCTTATTCGACAGCGCCATGAGCACCGGCCAGCCGGTAGCCACGACCTCATCGATGCGGCGCAAAAGCTCAAGTCCGTGATAGGTGTTCTTGCCGAAATCGTGGGTGGGATCAATCAGCACCTTATTCTCCGGTACCCCGCACGCCACGGCCCTTTCGGCGAGGGCACTGGTCTCGGCAATCACGGCGGCCACCACATCGTCATAGCGCACCCGGTGCGGGCGGGTACGCGGCTGCTGCCCGCCCGTATGGGAGCACACATAGCCCACCTTCTTCTCCCCGGCGAGCTCGACCAGCTCCGAATCCACCCCCGCCCACGTGTCATTAATAAGGCTCGCGCCTGCCTCCACGGCGGCGCGCGCCACCTCGGTGCGCCAGGTGTCCACCGAAATCGCTATCTCGGGGTGGCGCTCATGGGCGGCGGCAATGATCGGCACCACCCGGTCCACCTCTTCCGCAGCAGAGACGAACTCGCCGGGCCCCGCCTTCACCCCACCGATATCGAGAATCGTGGCTCCTTCGCCAACGACGCGGTCGATGCGGGCGAGGGCGGCGTCGTCGCTAAACGTGGCTCCCTGGTCATAGAAGGAGTCGGGGGTGCGATTGATGATCGCCATCACCGCCGGCAGCGGGCCGGGCCGAAACGCGGGGGACAAAGCGGGCATGAAGATCTCTCTCGTATGTGCTCGGGTCTACCCTGGGCTAAGCCTGCGGCGCCGCGGGTGGCTCGGCCAAGCCGAACTCACTGTGTACGCGGGTGATGTGCTGCACTGCTTCGTCTATATCGTCGGTGATGATGAAGCGATCGACATCGTCTTCGTCAATAAAGCCCTCCTCGATCACCCGGTCCAGCATCCACTGTTTCAGCGGCGCCCAGAACTCGGTGCCGATGAGCACTATCGGATAGTTGGTGATCTTGCCCGTCTGGGTGAGCACGAGCGCCTCGAAAAGCTCATCCAAGGTGCCGAAGCCACCGGGCAGGCACACAAACGCCTGGGTGTACTTGAAGAGCATGGTCTTGCGCACGAAGAAGTAGCGGAAGTTCAGGCCCAGATCCACCCACTCGTTGAGGTGCTGCTCGTGCGGCAGTTCAATGCCCAAGCCCACGCTTAGCCCATCGGCATCGCTGCAGCCGCGGTTCGTGGCCTCCATCAGGCCCGGGCCGCCGCCGGTAATGACGGCATAACCGGCCTCGGCGAGCGCCGCGCCGAGCTTCCGGCCCAGGACGTAATAAGGATGATCGGGCGCGGTGCGGGCAGAGCCAAAGACCGTCACCGCCGGCGGCAGCTCCGCGAGGGCGCCGAAGCCCTCGACGAACTCGGACTGGATGCGCAGCACCCGCCAGGGATCGGTGTGCAGCCAGTCCGCGGCGGCGGAGTGATCCAAGAGCCGTTGATCGGTGGTGGATTCCTGCGGGGACTGCTGCCGCATCAATACCGGCCCGCGGAGGCCACGGCGGGGCGAGTCAGGGGTGGTGTCGCTGGTCATATGCTCATCCATTCTTCGCTTCAGACATCTGTTTGTAGCTGTTCACACTAGCCGTTGCGCGCGAACACGGCGTGGGATTACACCACGGGCACACGCAGTGCGCTGCCAAGGCTACCCCGCCCTACCGCTGTGCGCAGGAGGCGGCATTCTGCTTTCATTACACCGTGGCGATGGCGTGTCTGGGAGCGCCGCGGGCCGAACCCTGCCCATACTTAAGCCGCAGCAAGCTGAAGGTAGGATGAGATTCATGCTCACACATGGTGCCACTGCAGTGGGAATTGCAAATATCGCGATGGATGGGACTGTTCTCGACACCTGGTATCCCCACCCCGAGCTGATGATGGACGCGGACTCGCACACGCTGCCCTCGAGTTCCGGAACCACTCGCCTCGGTGCTCATCGACTGACCCCAAAAATGCTGTCGCTGGTGCGTATCGACGAGGACCGCATGGTGGAACAGGTGGCGGTGTCCACCACCATCCGCGATCTCTCTCAGCCCCCGCTCGATGCCCACGATGTGTTCCTGCGTCTGCATCTGCTCTCGCACCGCATTGTCCGCCCCCACGAGATCAACATGGATCGCGTGCTCGATCTCCTCTCTACTGTGGTGTGGACCAATAAGGGCCCCTGCCTGCCCGATAATTTCGAGTTCGTGCGCACCTCCCTGCGTTCCCGCGGCCTCATCCACGTCTATGGCGTCGATCGTCTGCCCCGCATGGTCGACTACGTGGTGCCCTCTGGGGTGCGCATCGCCGAGGCCGAGCGGGTCCGCCTCGGCGCCTATCTCGCCCCCGGCACCTCGGTGCTGCGCGAGGGCTTCGTCTCCTTCAACTCCGGCTCGCTGGGGCCGAGCAAAATCGAGGGGCGCATGTCCTCCGGCACGGTGATCGGGGAAAATACCCGGGTCGGCTTGGCCGCCACCGTGATGGCAGGGCGCAGCGAGAGCAATCCGCGGGTGCCCACCACCATCGGCGAGGACTGCGTGCTCGGGGTCAGCGCCGGCGTCATCGGGCTCGATCTGGGAGATCACTGCAGCATCGGCAACAACGTGGTGCTGGAGCCACACACCCCCGTGCTCTTCTTCGACGGCGACCTCCCCCAGCCCGGCGCGTCCATGGAGCAGGGCCGGTGGGGCACCGCCGCGGACATGGCCGGTGGGAGCAACTGGACCGTGCGCTGCGCAGCAAGCGCCGGCACGATCGTCGCCTCCCAAGCGCCACAGCAGGCAACACCGGGCTATAACAGCTTTAGCTAAGGGACATATCGGGCGCCGAAGGGGCAGCATTGCGCCTGCGTGCTACCCCTTATGTGATGGGGCGGCTGGCAGAAAATGTACCGAGCGGTACAGAGTGTAATACGCTAGCTAACCATGACTACCGTGGACACAGCTGAGAACACACTCGGCTCAGGCTTAAAAACCCGCCACCTGACCATGATGGGGCTCGGCTCCGCCATTGGTGCGGGACTCTTCCTTGGCACCGGCGTGGGCATCAAGGCCGCCGGCCCGGCGGTGCTCTTGGCCTATATCGTGGCCGGCATCATCGTGGTGTTTGTGATGCAGATGCTGGGCGAGCTATCTGCTGCCCGCCCGCGCTCCGGCTCCTTCTCCGAATATGCGGAAATGGCCTTCGGGCACTGGGCTGGCTTCACGCTCGGCTGGATGTATTGGTTCATGCTCACCATGGTGATGGGCGCGGAGATGACCGGCGCGGCCGCCATCATGGGCTCGTGGTTTGGGGTGGCTCCCTGGATCCCGGCGCTCGTCTGCGTAGTATTCTTCGCCATCGTGAATCTGGCCGCAGTGCGCGGTTTCGGCGAATTCGAGTTCTGGTTCGCCTTCATCAAAGTCGCCGTGATTATCTTCTTCCTGATCGTCGGCGTGCTCATGATTATGGGCTGGCTGCCTGGCCACGAGGCCGTAGGCTTGACCAACTTCATCGACGCCGGCTTCGCCCCTAATGGCATCTCCGGTATCGCCGCCGGCCTGCTGGCTGTGGCCTTCGCTTTCGGCGGTATTGAGATCGTCACCATCGCCGCGGCAGAGTCCGAAAAGCCCCGCGAGTCCATTCGCGTGGCGGTGCGCTCGGTGATCTGGCGTATCTCCGTGTTCTACCTGGGCGCAGTGCTGGTGATTACCTTCCTGCTGCCCTACTCCCGTATCGGCGGCGCCGATTCCGCGGCGGATTCTCCCTTCACCATCATTTTGGGCATGGCGAATATCCCCGGCACGGTGGGCTTCATGGAGGCCGTGATCGTGCTGGCGCTGCTCTCGGCATTCAACGCCCAGATCTACGCCACTTCGCGCTTCGTCTACTCCTTGGCGCAGCGCGGCTACGCGCCGAAGGCATTCCGCTCGCTCAGCGGCACTAACCAGGTTCCCACGCTCGCGGTGATCCTCTCAGTGATCTTCGCTTTCGGTTCCGTGGCCCTGCAGTGGTGGAACCCCGCGGGGCTTTTGGAGTTCCTCTTCAATGCTGTCGGCGGCTGCCTCATCGTCATCTGGGGATTCATCGTCGCCAGCTATCTCAAGCTGCACCCGGAGATGGAGCGCAATAAGGAAATCTCGGTCCGCATGTGGGGCTATCCGTGGCTCGGCTGGGTCACCCTCGCCATGCTGGCGGGGCTGACCATCCTCATGCTTTTCGACGCCTCCTCCCGCCCCCAAGTCAGCTCCGTGACGGTGCTGACCTTGGCGCTTGTCGCCCTGTCCTTCCTCACGAAGGGTTCGGCGCGAAAGAAGTAACTACGCAGCAGAGTGTGGGGGCATAAGCCCCCTGCTGGTCGCCACACACAGCACACCCCGAGACGCCGCATATCCAGGCATCTCGGGGTGTGGTGTATCTGTGCAGTTCTTTGTGAGTCGTCGCCGCCCGGCTAGACCGGCGCCTGCTCCAGTACCACCCGCGTTTTTCTAAAGGTCCACAGCTTATTCACTACGAAATTCACGGGCATGGCCACCGCCGTACCGGCTAGGGCCGCCCAGTAGAGCTTGGTGCGCAGCCCCGTGGAGCCATCGAAGATATCCGAGGGCAGAGCCACGGGCGACTCTGGGTTGATAAGCAAGGTGGACACTACCTGGGTGACTACCAGCGCCCCGAGCCCGGCGATGAGGAAGGGGATGAACTGCTTCAGCCAGGAGGGCCGGTGCGAGGTGCGGAAGGTCCACATGCGGTTGAGCTGGAAGTTCGACATATTGGCCACCAGGAAGGCGATGGTCAAGATGATGTGGAACCAGCGGATGTGAAACTGGGTGCCCAGCAGGTTCATGGCGGCGTCTTCTTCGTGAATACCGAAGCCACCGTCGAGGATTTTCTTCACGACCACCACGGTGAGGAAGTTCACCACAACGCCGGAGGCGCCGACAATGCCAAACTTGAGGAATTGCCGGAAATTGCGGCGATAGCGTGAGGCCCCCGAACCGCTGCGCGGCTGGGCTACCTGGTGGTTAGTCACTACTCTCTCCCCTAGCGAATGCCATGTTGAATACGGCTCAGGCGGGTATCCACCCGCTGGTGTTCATCCAGAGTTTACCCGCTGCATGCCGCAGAATAGGAACCCTTCATAGGCCCCTAGCGCGGGTAATGGCCTAAGCCGGCGCTCGGCCGAAGCCTCCCGCGAGGCGCCGTGCCGCCGCCTCGATCGCGCTATCGCTGGCAGTGATAGATAAGCGCACATGGCTGTGGCACTGCTCGTTATCGCCATAGAAGGTGCCCGGCGCGGTGATAATTCCGAGATCCGCGAAGGCCTCCACGGTCTCTTGGGCGCTGCGCCCTTGGGTGACCCAGAAGTACAACCCCGCCTCGGAATAGTCCACCTGCAGCCCCGCGGCGTCCAGGGCGGCGCGCAGTGTTTCGCGGCGGCGGCGATAGACCTCGTACTGCTGCTGCTCGTGCTCCTCGCTACTCAGCGCGCACACCATGGCGTGTTGCACCGCCCAAGGCAGCGATAGACCGCAGTGCTTGCGCACCTCGGCCACCTCGCCCAGCAGGCCGCTATCGCCGAAGATGAAACCTGCGCGATAGGAGGCCATGTTCGAGGTCTTCGACAGCGAATGAATCACGATGAGGTTCTCGAGGCTCTCCCCGCACACCTCGGGATGGGCGATGGAGCGAGCCCGACCGGAATAGTCCAAGCCGAGATAGCACTCATCGGAGGCAATAATCGCCCCGGTCTCGCGCGCCCACGCCACCAGTTCCTTGAGTTCGGCGGCGCTACGGACACGGCCGGTGGGATTCGATGGCGAGTTGATATACACAAAGTCCGCATCGGAGGCGGTGATATCCGCGACTTCTTCGGCCACCACGACGCACGCCCCACACAGCCGCGCGGCGATATCGTAGGTGGGATAGGCGATCGCCGGTACGGCGATGCGGTGCTCGCCGCCGAGGCCCAGCAGCCACGGCAGCTGGGCGATGAGTTCTTTGGTGCCGACCACGGGCACAATCGCGGCCGCGGGCACGGGCTGTATGCCATAGCGGCGGTGCAGTGACTGCGAGATAGCGTCGATAAGCGCCGGAGTGCCGAGGGTCGGCGGATAGCCGGGATGGGTGGCGTGGGCGCGCAGGGACTCGGCGATGGGCTCGGCCACGGGATCGACCGGCGAGCCCACTGTCAGGTCGATGGCTCCCTCGGGGTGGGCGTGGGCGCGCTCGATAATAGGCCCGAGGCTATCCCACGGGAAGGCGGGAAGGCGACGGGCCAAGGGCTGGCGGGAACGCGCGGTCACGATGAGAGCCTCCCTGAACCTTTAAGCCTGGGGAGGTAGCTCGGAGACCAATGGCGGATCGAAGTCTTGGGCGCCGAGCTTGGCAGCACCGCCGGGCGAGCCGAGGTCATCGAAGAAGGCGGCATTGGCGTCGTTGTAGTCAATCCACTCATCCGGCACATCGTCCTCGTAGAAAATAGCCTCCACGGGACACACCGGCTCGCAGGCGCCGCAATCCACGCACTCATCCGGGTGGATGTAGAGCGAACGCTTGCCCTCGTAGATGCAGTCCACCGGGCATTCTTCCACGCACGCCCGGTCCATCACGTCGACGCAAGGCTGAGCGATGGTGTACGTCATGTGAGCTAACTCCTGAAAATGTGTGACAACTATGGTTGTGTGGTGTGCGCATCGGGGCGCGGGGGCCGCGGGCTTTTCTGCCACAACGGCATGAGACCGCCCGCGATTCCAGCAGCAAGTAACAACACCGAGCGCAAACTAGACCCGACAAGCATATCCCCAGTCACCGACACCGAAAAAGTTAGGATCATATAACCTGACACCCACACGATCGCCGGTACGGCCGCCGCGAGCATGTTCTCCGTCCACAGTCGCGCCGTGCGGGTCAGCACCGCCGTGAAGAAGAAGGCGATCACGATGGTGTAGGGAAAAGGAATCGAGTTCCCGCCCGGCAGTGTGATCCACGTGCCCAAATAGACCACCTCCAATAGCACCGACACCAGCGATCCCACCGATAACCACAGGAGGCCGCCGGCGATTTCACCGGTGCTGTGCTCGGCGTAGGTGTAGCGCTGTGGATGGCTGAGCTGCATCGCTTAGTCCTCCTTCCCACAGTGCGGGAGGCGGGCCAGTTCATCCTCGCCGAGCTCATAGATCTCACACACCTCATCGAACACATCCGTGGCCTCGCGCGGCAGCTGTGGCCCCGCACCAATTTGATAGCTTTCGCTCGCCGTCACCGGCTGGGCAATGAGATTCGATAGCGCAAACACAGGAGTATCCGCCTCGGCCTGCGCGGGCACCGGGTTGGTGGCGCTCACGGAGCCATCGGCGATCCAGATCTGGGTCGCGTGGGCCCGCATGGCCGCCACCTTCTGGGCCTGCTCCGCAGGGCTCAGGGCCAGGCGAATATCGGCGTGCTCGACCCGCGCGATCTCCGCATCGGCGCGGTGCCACGTCTGGGGAATGGAGCGGATTCCCGCGAAGCCGGCCTCGAGATCCTCCTCCAGCGTCACCGCCCACAGGATGCGGATGTGCTCCGGGGCGGCCCGATGGGTGATGGTATGCGCCGCGATGTGATCTGGGTGGCCATAGCCGCCGTCCGGGCCATAGGTGATCAACAGCTCAGGGTCGTACTCGGCAATGAGCTCCCGCAGCTGCTCGGTGGCCTGATCCAGGTTATTCACCAAGGCCCGCGGGTGCGCCGCGGAGGGATCGCCGGCCATACCGGAGTCTCGCCACTGCCCCGGGGCGCCGAGGTGAATCCCGCGCACCCCAAGGGCCGCCAGCGAGTCCTGGAGCTCGCGGATACGGAACCCGCCCAGCTGATCGGAGTGCTCGGCGACTAAGTTCTGGTAGGGCTCACCGATCACCTCTCCCTGTTCACCCAGGGTGCAGGTGACCACGATGACATCCGCGCCGCGGCGCGCCAGATGGGCGAGGAGCCCGCCGGTCCAGATGGCCTCATCATCAGGATGGGCGTGGACAGCAAAAACGGTGACGCCATCTAAGGGCATCTCGGACTGCACAGTGGTGATCATGGGGTTTCGGTGTTCTCCTCAGGGGTGCCGATACGACTGGGGCCTAGGCCTTGGCGCACGCTCCAACTGGCGGCGCCGGCGAGTCGCCCAGCATAAGGATCAACGGGCCACTCAGCGAAAGTGGAGGCGGGGCCGATAATACGCGCCCCTGCCGCATCAAGGCGGATGGTATAGGACAGTGGGTAGGTCAGGATCTCGCGGTTTTCCACCGACCGCACCGCCTCGGTGGCGGCGGTGCCGTCCACCGCGCCGGCGAGATACTCGCGCAGTGTGGCGTCGAGATCGCTATCGCATAGCTGCGACACAGCCACCCCACATAGATAGCGGGTCGCAAGCTCGATGGGGGCTTGCTCCGTGCGGGAGTGGGTGACAATACCGTCGATATGCCCCTCGGGCATGAGGGTGCTAAAGAGCTCGGCGGTGGTTGTCAGGATCACGTTCACATCGATGCCCTGCTGCGCGGCGAGATCGCTGATAGACCGCGCCGCCGTCACGGCCTCGTCATCGGCGGCATCCACGCCGAGCACGACGGAGCGGCCCGTGGGCAGCGCCTCCGGCTCTATCTCTGGCTGTGGGAACTCGCTGGGATCCGCCAGCCCGAGATGTGCACTTCGGCCGGTGGCGAGCTTGGCCACGAGGGGGGCGTCGATAAGCCTCATGAAACCGGCCCGCCTAGCCGGGGTGCTCAGCGTGGGGGCCTGGGTGTTCAACACCACGTCGAGGCGGCGATGATAGACGCGGGTGGCGGTCTCTACCCCGGGCACGAGCTGCAGGGCGGGCTCGGTTGTCTCCTCCAGTGAGAGGTCGGCCAGATCCATCTGACTGCGGCGCATCATCTCAGCGGCGCTACCGGCCGAGCGAATCTCGCGGAAAATGAGCCTTTCGATCTTCGCGGGCTGCAGTCCCCAGTAGCGATCATTCCGCGACAGCACCACCTCACCGCGCTGCCTGTCAATGGAGGAGACTTGATAACGCCCGCCGGAGACCGGCATGGTGTTGGCCAGAACGCGGTCGAATCCATCGGTACCGGTAAGGAAAATATGGCTCGGCAGCAGGTGCGTGAACAACCTCTGCCACTGCTCCACGCGGTGGCCAAAGTCCACGGCCACGGACTTGCCGCCATTGCTGACACGAATACCCGAGATCTGGCGATAGCCAGCGGTGTCCGTCGTGCCCGGGGTGGAGACGATGGATTCCCACAGGTACTGAAAATCGGAGCCGGTGATGGGGGTGCCATCAGACCATTGAGCCGCGGTGCTGATCTGATAGCGCACCGTCTGCACCGCATCGCCGACCGGTTCTATCTCCTCGGCGCTGGTGAGCAAAGAGGAATTGAGCTCACCGCCGACGAAGGCGCTGGGCAACACCAGCGCCGCCATGGATTCCACAAAAGGTGTGGAATCGGCGATCAGATGCGGATTAAAACCGTTGAGCAAAGGATCCATGCCCACGATGATCTTGTTGCGCTCAGCGGGGTCGATGTCCTCGGGGCGCTCCGGCGGCGTGGAGGAGGACGTGGTACTGATCGTCCGCTCCACTTCCTCCACCGGCGGCGGGCCCGGATTGGCTGCACAGCTGGCAATACTGAGAGCGACGACCACGCTGGTGCAGCTCAGCGAGGCACGGCGAAGCACATTGATCACCCTCATGAGTCTAGCGGCTAGGCCGGTGCGGCCGAGAAGTCGCGCTAGGTGTTGCGGGCTACTTGTCGCGAGCTACTTGTTGCGGGCCTTCTCGCGGGCGCGGGCGCGACCACGGTCGGTGGCAGAGAGAATCACCTTGCGCACACGAATGCGCTCCGGGGTCACCTCCACGCACTCGTCCTGGCCACAGAATTCCATGGCCTCGTCGAGGGAGAGCACATGCGCCTTCGCCAGGGTAAAGGTGGCGTCCGCCGTTGCCGAGCGCATGTTGGTGAGCTTCTTCTCCTTGGTGATGTTGACGTCCATGTCCTCATCACGGTTGTTCTGCCCCACAACCATACCCTCATAGGCCTCCATGCCGGGCTCCACGAAGAACTGACCACGATCGGCCAGCTGCATCAGCGCATAGGTGGTGACCTGACCGGAGCGATCGGCCACCAAGGAACCGGAGGCGCGATCCTTGATCTCGCCGGCCCAGGGGCGGTAGCCATCCGAGTAGTGATTGGCAATGCCAGTGCCCTTGGTGTCGGTCATGAACACGGTGCGGAAGCCGATCAGACCGCGGGCGGGCACCTCGAATTCCATGCGCACCCAGTCGCTTCCGGTGGTGTCCATGGACATCATGATTCCCTTGCGGCTGGCCAGCAGCTGGGTCACAGCACCCTGGTACTCGGCGGGCACGTCGATCACCATGTGCTCGAAGGGCTCGTGGATCTTGCCGTCGATGGTCTTGGGCACCACCTGGGGCTTGCCGACGGTGAGCTCGAAACCTTCACGGCGCATCGTCTCCACCAGCACGGACAGCGCCATCTCGCCGCGGCCCTGCACCTCCCAGGCGTCGGGACGCTCGGTGGGCAGTACGCGCAGGGAGACGTTACCGATGAGCTCCTGCTCGAGACGGGCCTTCACCACGCGGGCGGTGAGCTTATCGCCACCGCCGCGACCGGCCATCGGCGAGGTATTCACGCCGATGGTCATGGAGATCGCCGGCTCATCCACGGTGATGCGCGGCAGCGGGGTCGGATTCTCCACATCCGCGAGGGTGTCACCGATCATCACCTGATCGATACCGGAGATCGCCGCGATATCGCCGGCGATAACCTCCTTGGCGGGCACGCGCTGCATGCCCTCCGTGGAGAGCAGCTCGGCAATCTTGACGGTCTTGGTGTGCTGATTGCCCTCATCGTCGTAGTGAATCCATGCCACCTGCTGGCCCTTCTTCAACACGCCGGCGTGAACGCGCACTAGGCCGATACGGCCCAAGAACGAGGAGGAGTCGAGGTTGGTCACATGGGCCTGCAGCGGGGCGTTGATATCGGCCGAGGGCTCGGGCAGCACATCGTAGAGCACATTGAAGAGCTCCTGCAGATCCTTCGCATCCGGCACATTGCCGTCACCGGGGTTTTCGGTGGAGGCGGTGCCGGCGCGGCCGGAGGCGTAGAGCACCGGCAGATCCAGCAGCGTCTCGGCGGCCGCCTGGGCTTCCTCGTCCTCCAGAGTGGAGGCCAGCTCGAGCAGCAGGTCCTGGGATTCTTCGACCACCTCGTCGATGCGGGCATCGGGGCGGTCGGTCTTGTTCACGCAGATAATCACCGGCATCTTCGCCGCCAGGGCCTTGCCCAGCACGAAGCGGGTTTGGGGCAGCGGGCCTTCGGAGGCGTCGACGAGCAGCACCACGCCATCGACCATGGACAGCGCCCGCTCCACCTCACCGCCGAAGTCGGCGTGGCCGGGGGTGTCGATGACGTTAATAATGAGATCTTCGCCATTCTTGCCCTGGCCCACGCGCCGAATGGAGGTGTTCTTGGCCAGAATGGTGATGCCCTTTTCCTTCTCCAGATCACCGGAGTCCATCACCCGATCGGCGATCTCTCCGTGGTCACCGAAGGCACCGGATTGTTCGAGCATGGCGTTGACGAGGGTGGTTTTACCGTGGTCAACGTGTGCGACAATGGCGACGTTTCGGAATTCGGTGCGCGCGGTAGTGTTGTTTTCGCTCACGGGCTTGTGTGTACTCCTGCAATATAGATGGTGATCGCGGCGCGCAGACGATGAAGAAGGGAACGCGCCTGTCGCCTTCGCGTCATACGCGGGCAACGACTAGCCGAGTGTACCCCCTTTTCCGGCGATACCACATCTTTTAGAGTAGATTGTAACGAAATGGCAACAAAAACCTATCTATTCCGACAGTGACACATCCTCTTATGTCTTCACAGAGTGCGGTAGCTACAGCGGCCGTTGCGCGTGACGACGCCGCCCCGGGGCGGATGCCCCGCAGGCCCGAGCCTGTTCCGTCCGTGGCTGTGACGATGATAGTGAACACAGCCCTAGCCTCACTCTGAGAAATGTATTAGTGTTGTGACTGTTGTGACTAAAGTGGTTTAAGTGAAGTCTGTGGACTAGAGCTTTGTGCCCGTCGCATGTACAGCTTCCAAGAAAGGACACTGAAACCCCGTGAAACTCCGTACCCCGATCGCCGTCGCCTGCGCTGCCGCCCTGACCGTTGGCGCCACGCTCTCCGCCCCGCTGGCCACCGCGCAGACCAGCTCCGATATGACGGTTCCCGTCATCACCAATCCCCAGCTGATCGACGATCTCGGCCGCCCCTCCCCTGAGGTACTGGCCCAGGCCCGCGCTTTCGCCAACCAGCCCTTCATCCCCGAGCAGCTGCGCGACGCCGTGATCGCCGCCGTGGAGTTCTACGAGGGTGGCCACTCCCCCGCGGGTGCACCGCTGCTGCAGCCGGAGAACACCCCCGAGTTCACCCAGTTCTACTGGCCCACCATCGCCGGCTCCTGCATCGGCGGCGAGCACACCGCCGTGGGCACCGCCATCGCCGTTCCCGGTCCGGCCGATCTGCCGCTGCCGGGTGTTCCCGCCGATGAGGCCGGCTTCGTATTCACCGCGCTCGGCACCCCCGGCCTGGCTGCAGAGCAGCAGGACGCACTCAACGTGCACTGGATGAATATCGACACCCTGCAGTTCGGCACCTCCCGCCTGGACGATGGCGGCCTCAACCCCGACGGCCCCGCCACGCTCAACGGCACCGCAGCCACCGGCAAGGGCACCATCATCGCTGTTCTCGAGGGCACCGTGAATACCTCCGAGACCGCCTGCCACTTCGCCCCCACCGCCGCGATCTTCACCGTCTAAGAGCGACTGCGCAGGTATCTCATGTCCACCTCCCAGGCCGATGCGAAGGATGGAGGCTCCACTGTGGATCTCCATCCCGTAAAGCAGGAGACCTTTGATGTCTCCGCGCTGACCAACACGGACCCCAAGGGCTACCTGCGCGCGGTGGATACCTACACCGAAACAGACTTCGGGCTGTACATGGCGCGCGGGGCGGATCATCCCCGCTTCGGCTATCTCGAATCGTGGCTGTTGCCCGAGCTCGGCCTGCGCGCCAATATTTTCCACTTCCGCCCCGGGGTGGATGTAGACCAAGAGCTCTACATCGACATCGCAGATATCAACCGCGAGGGAACCACCTGGACCACGCGGGATCTCTACGTGGATCTCGTAGCCACCACGGGCACCCCCATCGACGTGCTCGACATCGACGAGCTCGCTGCCGCCACCTCCGCTGGGCTCATCACCGCCTCCGAAGCTGAGCGCGCCATCGATCGCACCCTCACCGCCGTGGAAGGCATCACCCGCTATGGCGATGATGTGCACCAGTGGCTGCGCTCGCGCGGTATCACCCTCGAGTGGGCGGACAACGTCACCCTCACTCCCGCGGGCTGCTGATTCGCTTAACGACGCCGCGCTCCACACCGGTAGCCTTGGCGGCATGACCCTGATCTATCACAATCCCCGCTGTTCCAAGTCCCGTGCCGCGCTGCAGTATCTGCGCGATCGCGGCATCGAGCCGACCATCGTGCGCTATCTCGAGGACACCCCCGATGAACAGACGCTCCGCAGCCTGCTCGCGGATGCTGGCCTGCGCCCACATGAGGCGATCCGCACCAGCGAATCCGAGTATGCCGAGCTGGGGCTGAGCTCCGAGACACCGGAGGAGGAGCTTATCGCGGCCATGCTCGCCCACCCGAGGCTGATCGAACGACCCTTTGTGCGTAGTGCCTCCGGGGTGGTTATTGCTCGCCCCACAGAGAAACTCGACGAGATCATCGATCCCGCCTAATTCCCCCTAGATAGCACCTAAGGGCCGCTGCAGCACGTGCTGCGGCGGCCCTTGTGGCGTTGTGGAGCGGGCGGGGCTTAGTCCCCTGCTCCGAGCTCGATGCCGAGCCCAGGCACGGAATCAATGAGATTCCGGGTGTAGTCCTGCTGGGCGTGATCGAAGATATCGTCCGCGCTGCCCTGCTCCACCACCTTGCCGTTTTGCATGACCACGATGTCATCGGCGGTCTGGCGCACCACGGCGAGATCGTGAGTGATGAACAGATAGGAGAGATTGAACTCATCCTGAAGCTGCGTCAGCAGCTGCAGAATCTGGTTCTGCACCAGCACGTCGAGGGCGGAGACGGCCTCGTCCAAGACGATCACTTCCGGCTGCAGCGCCAAGGCGCGGGCAATAGCGATGCGCTGCCGCTGACCGCCCGAAAGCTCATTGGGGTAGCGGCGCATGGTCGAGCGCGGCAGTTGCACCACATCGAGCAGCTCGGCGACGCGCTTTTCCCGCTGCTCGCGGTTGCCCACCTTGTGTACCTTCAGCGGCTCCTCGATGCAGCGGTAGATCGAATACATCGGGTTGAGCGAACCATAGGGGTTCTGGAACACCACTTGGAGCTTGCGGCGCATATCGAAAAGCTCCTTGCGGCCCAAGGTAGACAGATCGGTGCCCTTGTAATACACCTTTCCCTCGGTGGGGTCGAGCAGGTTCAGCACCATATTCGCCACCGTGGACTTACCCGAGCCGGACTCGCCCACCAACGCCAAGGTGGTGCCGGTGCGCAGCCCGAAGCTGACATCATCGACGGCCCGCAGTTCCTTCTTCGCGCCGCGGGCGCCGCGGACATCAAAGATCTTGGTGAGGTTCTCCACGCGGATCACCTCGTCCTGTACCTGCGAGTGATCGCTGCTGAGCTTGTCCGTGGACTCCACACCCTGCTGCTGTGCCTGCTGAATGCGGGCGGAGGCCAGCGAGGGGGCGGCGTCGACAAGCCGGCGGGTATAGGGGTGCTGCGGGTTGCGCAGAATCTTCAGCGAGGGACCCGATTCCACAATGCGGCCGCGATGCATCACCACGAGGTGCTCGGCGCGCTCGGCGGCCAGGCCCAGATCGTGGGTGATAAACAGCACGGCAGTGCCGAGTTCCTCGGTGAGGGTGCCCAGGTGGTCCAGGATGCGCTTTTGCACCGTCACGTCGAGAGCCGAGGTGGGCTCGTCGGCGATAAGCAGCTTGGGATGCGCGGCCAGGCCCATGGCGATCAGGGCGCGCTGACGCATGCCGCCGGAGAACTCGTGCGGATACTGCTTGGCGCGGCGCTCCGCATCCGGCAGCCCCGCCTCCTCGAGCAGCTCGGCGACACGCTTGTCGTACTCCTTCGGATCCACCACGTTATTGGCGCGCAAGGATTCCTTGATCTGGGTGCCGATGCGCCACACGGGGTTGAGGTTACTCATCGGGTCTTGCGGCACCAAGCCGATCATCTTGCCCCGGTATTCTTGGCGCTCCTTCTCGGAGACATCGGTGATGTCCTGGCCGTCGAAGGTAATGGAGCCGCCGGTGATCTTTCCGGTGCCGGGCAAGAGCCCGAGGATGGACATGGCAGCGGTGGACTTACCGGAGCCGGACTCGCCCACGATCGCCACGGACTGCCCGGGATAGATGGCGAGGTTGATGCCGCGCACGGCATCCACGGTGCCGGTGGTGGACTCGAAGGAAATCTTGAGATCTTCGAAGGTCAATAGCGGCACGGAGCGATCCACCTCGGCGGAGCTATCGGTGCCGGCAGGGGGCGTAGTATTCGTCATAATTATCGCTTCCTTGCCTTCGGATCGAGGGCGTCGCGCACGACGTCACCCATCATGATGAAGCTGAGCACAGTCATTGCCAGCGCCACAGCCGGGTAGAAGAGCACCATCGGCTGGGTGCGCAGCGAGGCCTGGGCGCGCGAGATGTCGCCACCCCACGAGACCACCGTCGAGGGCAAACCGATACCCAGGAAGGACAGCGTGGCTTCGGCCACGATGAAGGTGCCCAGAGCCACGGTGGCGTAGACGATGATCGGCGCCGCCGCATTGGGCAGGATGTGGCTGAACAGGATCTTGGTGCGCGATGCGCCCAGGGCCCGAGCGGCGGTGACGAACTCTTCATTCTTCACGCTCATCACGGCACCGCGGGTGATGCGGGCGATCGAGGTCCAGCCGAAGAGGCCGAGCACCACGATCACGGTGAACACCGTGCGGTGATCCTTAAACATCTGCATCACCACGATGGCGGCCAGCACCAGCGGCAGCGCGAAGAAGACGTCGGTGATGCGAGAGAAGATGGAGTCCACGATGCCGCCGAGATAGCCGGCGGTGGCACCGATGAGCACGCCGAGCACCACGACGAAGATCGTGGTGAGCACGCCGACGAGCACCGAGGCACGCGCCCCGTAGATGGTGCGGGCGAAAATGTCACAGCCCTGGCGGTCGAAACCAAAGGGGTGACCATCAGTGGGCCCCTTGAGGGAGTTGGCCAGCTCGCAGGTCTGCGGATCCACGCTGGTAAACAACTGCGGGACCAAAGCGAGCACAATGGCGGCGAGCATGAGCACGGCCGAGGTCCAGAACAGCGGACGGCGACGCAGGTTCTGCCACGCCTCGCCCCAGAGGGAGGTCGGTGCGGACTCATCGGCCACCGCGTCGACAGCACCGAGGCCGGTTTCATCCACGGCGTCAACGAAGTGCTCTTGGCCCTTCTTCGTCTCAAAGGCGGGGCCCTGAAGGTTCTTCTCGGGGTTGAGGTGTGCGGGAGATGGTTTAGGCATAGCGAATCCTCGGATCGAGCACGGCGTAGATCAAATCCACGAGCAGGTTGGCCACAATATAGACGAGCACCAGCACGGTGGTGAAGGACACCACGGTGGCGGGCTCGCCCTTGAGGATGGCTTGGTAAATAGCACCGCCGACACCGTTGATACCGAAGATGCCCTCGGTCACGATGGCGCCACCCATGAGGGCACCAAGATCCGCGCCGAGGAAGGTGGCAACGGGAATCAAAGAATTGCGCAACACGTGACGGTTCATCACCGTGCTGCCCTTCAGGCCCTTGGCGCGGGCGGTCCGCACATAGTCGGCGGTGAGGTTCTCACTCACCGACTGCCGGGTCAGGCGCAGCACATAGGCGAAGGACACCGCGCCCAGCACGATCGCAGGCATGAGCAGCGCCTCGAAGGACTCATTGGGGCCGACCGTGGTGGGCAATAGTCCCCACTTCACGCCCACCATGAATTGCAGCACGAAGCCGATCACGAAGGTGGGCACGGCAATCACGAGCAGAGACAGCACCAGCACGGTGGAGTCGAAAATGCCACCGCGGCGGATACCGGCGACCACGCCGAAGAGAATGCCGAAGAGGGTCTCGAAGGCCAGTGCCATGAAGGCGAGCTTGATGGTCACGGGGAAGGCATTGGCCATCACCGAGGACACAGGCTGACCGGAGAAGGTGGTGCCGAAGTCAAGAGTAAAGATGCCCTTGATGTAGAGCAGGTATTGGACGAGGAAGGGTTTATCCAGGTTGTACTCTTCCCTGATGCGTTGAGCCGCGGATTCGGATAGTCCACGGTCACCACCCAGGGCTTGCACAGGATCACCCGGCATGAGGAATACGAGCGCATAGATCAGCAGAGTCGCTCCGATGAACACCGGAATCATCTGCAGAACGCGGCGCCCCACATAGCGCAGCATAGGCGAGGACTTTCTAGGTTAGGTAGCGCGGTTGACGCGTCGATCCTCCCGCAAGCCACCACCGCTGGCCGATCCGATTGTCCTGTGATGCACGGAGAGCTCGGGGGCGCAGTGAGACTAGCGAGACTATCGCTTTAAATTACCAAAGCTTCACACATACCAGCACCCCTGGCCGCTGCGGATGACACCGTACGAGCGTTGAGAACTGTGATTATTCAGAGCGCAACGTCCTTTCGGAGACTCATCCCAGGCCGCCAGGGGTGCTGGGGATCAAAAGCGAACACTGCGCCCGGCAGTGCCGCCCCGCCCGTGGGTACACGAGCCGGGCCACACCGCCGCAGGCGCAGGCGAGAACAGATTACTTCTTGGTGATCTGCTCGTAGACGGGGACGGACTTCCAGTTGAAGACCACGTTCTCCACGGTGTCGGCGCTGCCGCCGGTGACGTTGGAGTACCACAGCGGGATCGCGGGCAGATCCTCAAGCAGGATCTCCTGGGCCTCGTTGTAGAGCGGGGTGGCTTCCTTCACAGACTCGGCGCCGGCAGCCTCATCGAGCTTGGCGTCGAAGTCCTTGTTGGAGTAGTCACCATCATTGGAGCTGGCGCCGGTGGCGTACAACGGCCCCAGGAAGTTACCCAGGCCCGGGTAGTCAGCCTGCCAGCCGGTACGGAAGGCAGTGGTGATCTCGCGGTTGGTCACCTCATCGCGCAGGGACTTGAAGTCCGGGTAGGGCTTGCCCTGAGCGTTGATGCCGAGCACGTTCTTCAGGGAGTTGGCGGTCGCATCCACCCATGCTTGGTGGCCACCATCGGCGTTATAGGCGATCTCGAAGGTGCCCTCGAAAGGAGCGATCTCATCGGCCTCGGCCCACAGTTCCTTGGCGCGGTCCGGGTTGAAGTTCAGCACCTCTTCGCCCTTGAGATCGGGGTCATAGCCGTCGATCACCGGGGAGGTGAAGTCCTTCGCCGGGGTGCGGGTGCCGAGGAAGATCTTGTCGGTGATCTCATCGCGGTTCACCGCCATCGAGATGGCTTCACGACGCAGCTTGCCCTCCTCACCGTTGAAGTGCTCCAGGCTCTCCGGGATGGTGAAGGACTGGAACACGGCGGCGGGCTGGTTCACCGCGCGGTCGCCGAGCTCTTCCTCATAGGTGGAGAAGGCGGAATCCGGCACGGCATCCAGGACATCGAGGTTGCCGGAGAGAAGATCGGCGTACGCGGCGTCCTGCTGCGGGTAGAAGGTGAAGCGCACGCCGTCGTTCTTCGCGGCACGCTCACCGTCGTAATACTCGTTCGGGACGATGAGGGCGTCCTGCTGGTGGTTCCACTCTTCGAGCTTGTAGGGGCCGGAGCCCACCGGGGACTCGCCGAAGGCGTCCATGTCCTCGAAGGCGACGTCGGGAAGCGGGAAGAAGGCGGAGTAGCCAAGGCGCAGCGGGAAGTCAGACTCGGGCTGCTGCAGCTCGATGGTGAAGGTGTAGTCGTCCTCTACCTTCAGTCCCTCCATCTCGGAGGCGCCATCCTCGTAGCCCATGATGGGCTCGAAGAAGTAGGCGGAGAGCTGCTCGTTCTCCATGGCATAGTTCCAGGCCTTCACAAAGTTCTCGGCCTTGATCTCGGTGCCATCGGAGAACTTCTTGCCCTCCTTGAGCTTCACGCGATAGGTCTTATCGCCCTCCAACTCGATGGAGTCAGCGAGATCGTTATGAACCTCACCCTCGGTGTCGTAGTACACGAGACCGGTATTAATGAGGTCAATAATGCGGCCGCCACCGGTCTCATTGGTGTTAGCCGGAATCAGTGGGTTCTGTGGCTCGGATCCGTTGGCGCGGATGTAGTCAGCTCCGCTGCCCCCGCCAGAACCGTTATCATCCGAGCACGCAGCGAGGCCCAAGGTGAGCGACGCAGCGCCAAGGATGGCCAGCGACTTCTTTAGCGTCATGGCGTTAGTTCTCCCATTCGAGGTAGGTCATGCATATGGTGATGTCATCGGGTAATGACGATCGCCTTTGCGGCACGTCACATCTTAGTTTGCCTGAGAACTAAACACGAAAAACTCTTAGCTCACTGTGTGCTGCAGCTCAGCTACCTGAACCTTCACCCCTTGTAGGGGGCCGGAAAATATTTCTATAGGTCCCCAGAAAGCCCCCTCGCGCGGGGGTAATTAGCTAGGGTGCGCGGGAAAAGTCCACATCCTGCCACGGCAGCACGGAAAGAATATGCCGATCCTCCTGTGCCGCCCACATATCCCAATAGGCCGCATAGCCCGGATCGCGTTCAAGCGCCCGCCGCTTGCGCTCCGCAGCGTCGAGATCGAGGAAGATCGTGGCCACCAGACCGCGCGCCCGGGCGGCCGCGACAGTGGCGGGGGTGATGGCCCCGCAGCCTTCCACAATCAGCGGCGCGCCGGCCGAGAGGCTCCGCCACTGCCCTGCCCGCCCCTGCTCCCAGTCCCAGCGGTAGTATCCCGGCGCGATGGGTGCCAACACATCCTTGGCGACGATCTCACCGGCGGCGGCCAGCCCATGCCAACCCGGATAGAGATCATCGAGGTGCACTAGCTGGGCGCCGCTGCAGTCGGCCAACCATCGCGCCAGGGTGGTTTTGCCCGCCCCGGAGCGGCCGTCGATAAGCACAGTGCGTGGCATCTTAAGCCCCGAGGAAACGGAAGGCGCCGCTGGCGATAGACACCCCGAGCGCCACGAAGGAAATGGCCAGGCAGGCGAGCAGTACTGCGTAGTCACGGCCAGACATGGTCGATTCCCGCGCCCACGTGCGCTCGTGATCGCTGCCGAAACCGCGGGCCTCCATGGCGGTGGCGAGCTTGGAGCCGCGGCGCAACGCCAAGACGAGCAGGGCGAAGATCTGCCCGAAGAAACGGGTGACGCGGCCGCGGTCGCCGAGCCCGCGCGAGCGGCGCGCCCGCTCAAGGGCCCGCCAGTCGCGTTGGAACAGACTCATTAACCGCACCCCAGCCACGGAACCGATGACGAAGCGGGCAGGCAGCTTGAGCACCTGGGCCAGACCATCACCGAAATCGGTGGGATCGACTTTGTAGGAGACGAGCACCACGGGCAGGCCGATGGCGAGCACGCGCAGCATGATCGCGAGCGCCAGCTCGAGGGAATTATCCGTGATGTGGGCGAAGAGGAAACTGGCGTATTCGGTGCCTTCGGGCCGGCCATAGAGGGCCATGGAGATACCCGAAATGGGCGTGACGGCCAGAATCGGCCAGCCGCGGCGAGCCAGCTGCAGCCACGACATTCCGCACAGCGGCGTCACCGCGAGGGTGCAGAGCAGCGCCACCCCGGCCGATACCCAATCCACGCTGATGAGCAGTGGTGTCGTGAGAAAGAGCACGCCCAGCAGCCGGGTGACGGGATTCGTGCCACGGAGGACGTTTACGCGTGCGCTCATGCTGCCCCCTCCCCCGCCTGGGGTGTGGGGGCGTGCTTATCCACGTGGATGCGGTGATCCCCTAGCGCGTCGATAAAGAGCTGATCGTGGGTGATGGAGGCGATCGCCACGCCCTCATCGGCCAGCTCGCGGATTAGCTGCACCAATTCGGTGAAGGTGCGCCGGTCTTGGCCAAAGGTGGGCTCATCCAGCAGCAAGACCTGTGGGGCGGCAACCAGCGCCGTCGCCACAGACAAGCGGCGTTTTTGCCCGCCGGACAGAGTAAAAGGATTGGCCTCGGCGAGGTGGGCGAGCCGCAGCCGCTCTAAAAGCTCATCCACGCGGGGATGCTCCTTCAGATGCTTATTGCCGCTAATTACGCGCGGGCCCACGAGCAGCTCCTCGCGCACGGTGCGGGCGACAAATTGATGCTCGGGGTCCTGAAACACGTAGCCCAAGGTTTGGGCCAAAGCGACAGAGCGCAAGCGGTGCGGATCGACGCTGCGCTGCGGTGTGTGCACCCGCACGCTCCCGCGCACGGGCCGGAGCAGGCCGGCGACGCTGAGCGCCAGCGTCGATTTACCGGCGCCATTATCGCCGGTAATCACGGTGGAATGCCCGGCGGGAATGCTGAGGTTCAGCGGCCCCGCCACCGGCTGGTTCTTCTGCCACCCCACCATAAGATCCGTGGCGGATAGTGCTGCATTGGCGTTCGTCGGCACGGTGTGGGCGGCGGGTAGGTCGAGCTCCACCCCGGGAACCCACACTCCCTGCTCCGCCAGTTCGGAACCATGCTCGGCGATGACGGTGTCGATGGGCCCATCGGCGGCGATATCGCCCGCAGCGCCCACGACCACCGTGCGATCGAGGTGCTGCTGCCAGATGTCTACCCGGTGTTCCACCACGATGAGTGTCGCCCCGGTGCGCTCGGCAACGGCGATCACCGCATCGCGGACCTCGCGCACCCCGGTGGGATCGAGGTTGGCGGTGGGCTCGTCGAGCACAATCACCCGCGCGCCCATCGCGATCACCCCGGCCAAGGCGAGGCGCTGTTTTTGCCCGCCAGATAGCTCTGCGGTGGGATGATCCAGCGGCAGATGCAGCCCCACCAGCTCGAGTGCCTCGGGTACTCGCCGCCAGATCTCCGCGCGCTCCACACCGAGGTTCTCGCAGCCAAAGGCGACATCATCGCCCACGCGCGAGCTGATGACCTGCGAGTCGGGGTCTTGGAGCACCATTCCCACGAGGCCACGGGCCTGCTCGGGCGAGCGCCCCGCAACAGTGATGCTGCCGTGCTCATCGCCCTCATCCTCGCCGCCCAGCACGCCGGCGATGGCGTGCAGCAGCGTGGACTTGCCCGCTCCGGACTGCCCTAAAACGAGCACCCGCTCACCCTGCTCGATCTGCAGATTAATGGAGCGCAGAGTCGGGTTTTTTCGGCCTCCGTGCCGCCAGGAATAGTCCCGCACATGCACGGGGGCAGCGGCGTCGCTGAACTGCGACAGACCGTGTGAGTGCTTCACTATGGGCCACTTTCCTTGAGATTCTCGCCGTGGGCGGCGACGCACCCACGCGCTGCGGCGGATGCGGTTCGGGCAGCTTAGACTTCAGCGCGGTGTTCGCGGCCTACCGCGAAACGATCCAAGGCGCCAGCCGCTGCGAGCGCCCGCACCAGCACATAGCCGAGCAGACCCGCCAGGAAGAGACCGGAGACGATCAGGGTGGAAAGGTAGGTGATATTAAAGAGCAGCGACTTGGCGTAGTTGGCGCTGAGCACCAGCTCCAGCAAGAATGCCCCAACTGCGGCGCCGGCACCGGCCAGCATGGCCACGACGGGAGTGAAGCGTCGATAAGCAAAAATGAGGAAGATCAGCTCTGCGCCGATTCCCTGCGCCAGACCGGAGTACAGGGTCTCCGGGCCCCACTGGCTACCCAAGGTGGCAGAGACGGCGGCGGCGAGCAGCTCCACGAAAATCGCGGCGCCGGGCTTGCGAATCACCAGCCCGCCAAGAACGCCGCCGAGCAGCCACACGCCCACGGCGATACCGCCCAAACCAGGGGTGAGTGCGTCTGCGGCGGTGTACCAGGCATAGCCCACCGAATTCCAGATCCAGAAAATCAGACCGGTCGCCACACCCAATACGGCGGCCACCACGATGTCGACGACGCGCCACCGCGAGGCGGTGCGCTGGGTTGATGATGTCATGAAAAAGTACCCTCCCTCTCGCCGGAATTACCCGGATCAGGTTCACACGGTGTGTTCTCAGCCCCAGCGCGGCCTATGGCGCGCGGGCACCCGCGGTAATGTCAGTATTTAGTATGCTTAGGCAACGGCGCGACTCCCACACAGATAAACGCACAGGCCAAGGCTGGTCCATGCACACTGTGGAGTGGCAGCGCCGGTACACGGCTCTTGCAACACTAGCGGGGCTAGTGCACCCTAAGCAACCGCTCTTTTTCCCCGTATCTAGTTAGGACCTCTTCATGGCCGGTGGGCTTGCAGCGCTTCTCGACGACGTCTCCCTTCTTGCTCGGGCCGCCGCCGCGAATATTGACGATGTGGCTCTCCACGCGGCCAAGACCTCTACCAAGGCCGCCGGCGTGGTGGTCGATGATGCGGCTGTGACCCCGAAGTTCGTCGCCGGAGTCTCGCCCTCGCGCGAGCTGCCCATGATCTTCCGGATCGCCCGGGGCTCGCTCTTTAATAAGCTCATTGTGATCCTGCCGCTGGCGCTGCTATTGAGCTGGCTGGTGCCCTGGCTACTCAACCCGATCCTGATGGTCGGCGGTGCCTTTCTCTGCTTCGAAGGCATGGAGAAGGTAGTCGAGCTGGTCACCGGCGCGGAAGGCAAACAGACCCCGGCCTCCGCCAATAAGTCGGTGGATGAGGACCAGCTGGTCAAAAGCGCCATCGCCACCGATCTCATTTTGAGCGCGGAGATCATGGTGATCTCCCTCAACCAGGTGGCCCACCTGACCTTCGGGGTGCGCACCGCGGTGCTCGTGGTGGTGGCCATGGGCCTGACCGCGCTGGTCTATGGCGCGGTGGCGCTGCTGGTGAAGATGGATGATGTGGGGCTCAAGCTCGCCGCCTCCGATAACTCCGGCGCCGCCACCTTCGGCCGCGGACTGGTCGCCGCTATGCCGAAGGTGCTGGCCGCGATCAGCGTGATCGGCACCTTCGCCATGCTCTGGGTCGGCGGGCACATTATCGTCCACGGTGCCGCCGAGCTGGGATGGCGTGGCCCCGAGGACCTGATGCATTCCCTCTCCCACGGCCACTACAGCTTCCTCGGCTGGTTGATTAATACCGGCTACTCGCTCGTGGTCGGTGCGATCATCGGCAGCATTCTGGCCACGGCCGTGCACTTCTCGCCGCTGAAGCGCAACCACTAACGCAACCACTACGACTTCACTACAACTTGGGCGGGGTATATCTCCGCAGGCGCCGCACTGGGGTGAGTCTCCGCTGCGGCGCCTTTATTGATGGGCATTACTATATAAGACCCCTATTTTTCTGCTCTTTGCTCCCGCAACCCGAGATTCGCAGCGCGCAGCAGCACTCTGCGCGACCCTCGCTACCCCCAGATGAGCGTAGCCGCGAGCCCTCGACAGGCCTCCTAGCTGGGAAACCCCGCCTTTCTTAGATTTTCCTGAAATTCTATAGAGGCTGTTCTTATATCCGTACCGACTCTGTTATTGTGAGACCAAGTTTCCCACCATGTGAAACTTTCTTTGAGAGCGAGGTGCGCGGCACACTGCGGCGCATCGGAATCAGTAGAAAAGAGACCGAGACATGTCTACCTCCACGAGCACCGCAGGTAGCGCCGAGGTCGCCCAGAGCCGCGAAACATTCTCCTCGCGGCAGGCGTTCCTCTTCGCTGCCATCGGCTCCGCTGTGGGCCTAGGAAACATCTGGCGCTTCCCTTATGTTGCCTATCAGTCCGGCGGTGGCGCCTTCCTCATCCCCTATATCGTCGCCTTGATCACTGCGGGTATCCCGCTGCTGTTCTTCGACTTCGCCGTGGGCCACCGCTTCCGCGGCTCGGCACCGAAGGCATTTCGTCGCCTGAAGTCCTGGACCGAGCCGGTCGGCTGGTTCCAGGTGGGTGTGTCCTTCTTCATCACCATCTACTACTCGGTGATTATTGCGTGGGCCGCGATCTACGCGTTTAGCTCTATCGGCAAGTCCTGGGGCGATAATGCGGAGGAATACTTCTTCAACGACTTCCTGCAGATCGACGCCACCTCCATCAACAGCCTGAACTTCGTGTGGCCGATCGCCATCGTCCTCGCCGTCGTGTGGGTACTGGTCCTCGCCGTGCTGGCTCTGGGCGTGGATAAGGGCATTGGCCGCCTGTCCACCTGGGCGATCCCAGTGCTGGCCGTGATGTTCATCGGCATGGTGATCTACGCGCTCACCCTGCCCGGCGCCGCCGCCGGCCTGAACGCCTTCTTTACTCCCGATTGGTCGGCACTGAGCAACCCGACGGTGTGGATCTCCGCCTATGGCCAGATCTTCTTCTCGCTCTCGGTGGCCTTCGGCATCATGCTCACCTACTCCTCCTACCTGAAGCCGCGCTCCAACCTCACCGGCACTGGCCTGGTGGCCGCCTTCGCCAACTCCTCCTTCGAGGTGCTGGCCGGTATCGGCGTGTTCGCCACCTTGGGCTTCATGGCAACCCAAGCGGGCGTGGGCGTGGACGAGGTCACCTCCTCCGGCCCGGGCCTGGCCTTCGTGGCCTTCCCCACCGTTATCTCGGAAATGGGTGGGCTCTGGGGCTCGGTCTTCGGCGTCGTGTTCTTCGCCTGCCTCGTGATCGCCGGTATCACCTCTCTGCAGTCCCTGCTCGAGGTGGTCATCGGCGCCTTCCAGGACAAGTTCGACCTTCCCCGCGTGCAGGCTGTGCTGCTGGTGGGCGGTTCCATGGCCGTGATCGCCATGATCTTCTTCCCCACCACCTCTGGTCTGGTCACCCTCGACATCGTGGATAAGTTCACCAACAACATCGGTATTGTCGCCGTCGCTATCGCCGCGATCATCGTGGTGGACTGGATTCTGCACCGCACCGATGAGCTGGCACTGCACCTCAATGCGGTCTCCTCTTTCCGCGTGGGCAACACTTGGCGCATCTTCGTCGCCAATATCACCCCCGTGGTGCTGGCGATCATCCTCTTCCAGGAGATCACCACCCTGATTGCCGAACCCTATGAGGGCTACTCCCCCGCCCAGCTGGGCATCTACGGCTGGGGCGTGATCGGCGTGATCTTCATCGGTTCGATGGCGCTGACCATCCTGCCGTGGCGCGGCAACCAGGCCCTCGATGGCCCGCCCGGTTCGGACTTCGGTGTGGATGTCGATCATTCCCTCGGCTTCCGCGGCATCGGCGACGATGGCCCCGAGGCCACCCTCCACAAGACCGCCGACACCAAGGAGGCGCACTAATCATGACCGGTACCGCAATCATCATGATGGCCCTGTTCATCCTCGTCATCTGGGGCGGGCTGGTGTACTTCAGCGTGCAGCTGATGAAGCACCCCGATGAAACCTCCGGCTTCCTCGGCGCTGACCCCAAGGCAGACGATGACATCCTGCTGAAGCTAGAAAAGAAATAAGCCGGCACCGACCTCGTGCTCAGGCCCATCAACCCGCGTGCTTCTCGACGTTGCGCGCGGGTTGAGTGCATTATCCCCCACGGCGCTGCACTGCTGGCCGCTGCGCGCCTCAAGACACGCGCCCGGTGGCGACGACGGTGGCACAAACGGCACGGCCCGCCCTATTCTGGGCCGCACACTGCAAAAGCCGAAAAATTAATGTGAAAGGACGTGGACGTCGTGTCCGATCTGAAGTCTGTGACCGTCGCCGTTGTAGCCACTCATGGTTTTGATGATGATGAGCTCTCCAGCCCCATCGCCGCCATCACCGAAGCCGGTGGGCGGGCGCTCGTAGTCTCCACCGAGGCCGGTGAGATCGAGGGCAAGAAGGGCTCCACCGTGGCGGTGGATGTCACCACCGAAAAGGCGGATGCCGCTGATTTTGATTGCCTGCTCTTGCCCGGTGGAACCAAAAACGCCGATACCATCCGCACCGATGCCCACGCCGTCGCACTCGTGAAAAACATGGTGGAGGCCGGCAAACCAGTGGGCGTGATCTGCCACGGTGGCTGGATTCTCAGCGACGCCGATGTGCTGCGCGGCCGGACCATCACCTCCTACCACTCGATGAAGACCGACCTCATCAACGCGGGGGCCACCTGGGTTGATCGCGAGGTCTGTGTCGATGGCGCACTGATCTCCTCGCGCACCCCTGCCGATTTGCCCGCCTTCAACGAGGAGATCCTGCGCGCCTTCGCCGCCGCGCACTAAGCCCCCTCGCCCCTGGCTGCTGCCTAGTTACGGGCTAGACCAGCAGCAGCTGGCCACCCTGGGCGCGGATCTCACGCAACGCCTCCAGCGAGCTCTGCTCTGCCACCCCTGCGGTTAAAGGCACGAGAAGCCGCACGGCGAAGCCCGCTGCAAGGCCATCGAGACAGGTGGCGCGCACGCAATAGTCCGTGGCGATGCCGGCAACATCGAGGGTTGTCACCCCGTGTTCCCGCAGCGCCTCGGCGAGGCTCGTGCCATGCGGGGTGGCTCCTTCGAATCCCGAATACGCCGCAGTGTATTCGCCTTTGCTGACGTCAATGCGTATCTGCTCGGGGGCGGCCGCTGCGGCATTATCGAGCGCCCGCAGCGCCTGGGGATGTAATTCCGCTCCTTTAGTGCCGGCCACGCAGTGCTGCGGCCAGCTCTCGGCAAAATCGGGCTCCTCCGCAAAGTGGGCACCGGGATCGATGTGCCAATCGCGCGTGACCGCGCACACCGCATAGTTGCGGGCATGGGCGGCGCAGAACTCCGCCGTCGCCGCCAGGGCGTGGGCACCGCCCTCCACCCCGAGAGCGCCCCCTTCAACAAAGTCGTTTTGCCCGTCCACGAGGACAAAAGCGGCACGATCCTGTGGGGCCGAATAACTCGTGGCGTCAATACCAGCAGCGCGTAGTGTCTGAAGTGTGAGTGTAGTCATATCTACTACTCTAGGCCTACCCGCCTTCCACCCTTGACCACGCGCAGCAGGCAACCCTATTATCTTCATATGCACGAAGATAAGAAGCTAAGGAATGGATCACCTAAACGCGTCCCGAGTGATCACGTGCACGTGCCTGCCATCACCGAGAGCGGCTCCTTGGAACTCGCCGCCGCCGAAGTGCTCAAACTGCTCGCCGACCCCACGCGCATTCGCATCATCCTCACCCTGGGGAAAGCCGAAGAGATGAGCGTGAACGAGATTTCGGCCACCGTCGCTAAGCGTCCCGCGACCGTCTCCCAGCATCTCGCCAAAATGCGCCTGGCGCGGATGGTCACCACCCGCCACCAGGGCACCAGCGTCTACTACTCGCTGACCGATGAGCACGCCATCCAGCTGATCAGCGAGGCTATGAACCAGGCTGAGCACGCCGTGAGCGCCGAGGCGCTCTCCCGCACCCACACCCACGACAACTAAAGGCACCGTCATGCTTTCTGTTCTTCGCAATCACCGCTACGCTCGGCTTTTCGGGGCCCAAGTTATTGCTCTTGTGGGCACCGGATTGCTCACCGTTGCCCTGGGCCTACTCGCCTTCGATATCGCCGGCAGCCAAGCCGGCAGCGTGCTGGGCACCGCGCTGAGCATCAAGATTATTGCCTATGTGCTGCTCTCCCCCGTGGCCACCACGCTGCTCGCGGGGTGGAATCCCAAGGTAGTGCTGGTTTCGGCGGATGTGGTGCGCGGCCTCATTGCCTGCGGCCTGCCCTTTGTCACCGAGACATGGCAAATCTATATCCTCATCTTTATCCTGCAGGCCGCCTCGGCCACCTTCACCCCGACCTTCCAGGCCCTCATCCCCGATGTGCTGCCCGATGAAGAGGACTACACGCAGGCGCTGTCCCTGTCTCGGCTGGCCTACGATTTAGAGTCGGTGCTTTCGCCGCTTCTCGCCGCCGCGCTGCTGGCCGTGATGAGCTATCACCTGCTCTTCCTCGGCACGATCATCGGCTTTGCCTGCTCCGCAGCGCTCATTCTCAGCACCCACATCGAGGAGTATCGCCGCACCCTCGAGATCGACCGCACCGAATCCATCTTCCGCCGCCCCCTCGCCGGGGCCCGTATCTTCCGGCGCACCCCAGAACTGCGCGGCGTGGCCTGGTCGAATCTCACCGTGGCCGCAGTCGGGGCCATGGTCATCATCAACACCGTGGTGGTGGTGCGCGATCAACTGCAGCGGCCGGAGTCCGATCTCGGTATCTTGCTCGCCTTCTTCGGCGCCGGCTCGATGTTTATTGCTCTCGTGCTGCCGCGGCTGCTGCACTACGCAGTAGACACCACGGTCATGGTCCTGGGCGCCATCAGCGCGCCGCTGCTCCTCGCGGCGGTTGCGCTCGCCCTCCACGGTTCGGCCGCGTGGTGGTTGATGTGTCTGCTCTGGGCCCTGCTCGGCGCAAGCGCCGCGCTCATTGCCACCCCGAGTTCGCGGCTGCTGCGCCGCCACAGCACCGTCGATAACCGCACCGCCGTGTTCGCCACCCAGTTCAGCGCGTCCCACGCCTGCTATCTGCTTACCTACCCGGCCGCAGGTTTCATCGGCAGCCTCGTCAGCCTCTCGGCTGCGGCCTGGACGCTGGGCGTGCTCGGCGTGATGGGAGCAGCGGGAACCGCCCTGTGGTTCGCCCGCGCCAAGCGTAGCTAGCTGGCGCATTCCCCACCCCCTATCGCTTGGCTAGGAGCCATAGGGGGTGCATAACCCCTTGTGCCGCGCTGCCTGCGCCTCTAGGGTTGATGGCACTATACCTTCTTTTCCCATAGTTGCCCCCTCGGGGCTTTTTGCTTGCCCCACCACCGTCCGCGGCGGACGGCGAGCGAGGGAAAAGGGGGCGAGAACACCCAGTGCACGCAACCTGTGAAAGGAACCTAGTACCCCCGTGAATGACACCACAGCCGCCTCGGCGCATGCGCGCGATAAGAGCCGGACTATCAAGAACATTATTGATAATCACGGGGTGAAACTCGACTGGCAGAAAGCCTTCTACCAGGACATGCACGCCAATCCGGAGCTCTCCGGATTTGAGGTGGAAACCGCCCGTAAGATCGCCGCGCACCTGCGCAACTTCGACTGCGAGGTACACACCGGCATCGGCGGCCACGGCATCGTGGCTATTTTCCGCAATGGCGATGGCCCCACCGCGCTATTCCGCGCCGACTTCGATGCGCTGCCGGTGAAGGAAACCTCCGGCGCCATTTACGCCTCCACCCGCACGCGGGTGCGTGAGTCTGGGGTGGAAACCCCGATCATGCACGCCTGCGGGCACGACATGCACACCACCGCCCTGCTCGGCGCCTGCGCCGTCATGGACTCTACCCGCGATAGCTGGTCCGGTACCTTCGTGGCGCTCTTCCAGCCGGCTGAAGAGATCTCGGTGGGCGCGGCGGCGATGGTCAATGATGGCCTCGCCGATATCATCCCGAAGCCCGATGTGTGCTTTGGCCAGCACGTGATCGCCGGTCCCGCCGGCCGCATCCTGTCCCGCCCCGGAGCGGCACTTGCGGCATGCGACACCATCACCATCAAGCTCTACGGCAAGTCCGCGCACGGTTCGATGCCGCACAACTCCATCGACCCCACCTACCTAGCGTCGATGATCGTGGTACGCCTGCAGGGCATCGTCGGACGCGAGATCAACCCCAATGACTTCGCTGTGATCACCGTCGGCTCCCTGATTTCCGGGCACACCAATAACACCGTGCCGGGCGAAGCCACCTTGGTGCTCAACTGTCGCTTCTACGACAACGAGGTCAAGCGCAAGACCTACCAGGCCATTAAGCGCGTGGTACACGGCGAATGCCAGGCCTCCGGGTGCGAGCGCGCCCCCGAGTTCCGTTTCTCCAATCACGGCGAACTCACCGAGAATGACCCCGTGGTGTATTCGCATGTGCGCTATACCTTCGACGAGGTCTTCGGCGAGGAGAGCGTGGACGCCAAACGCTGGACTGCCTCGGAGGATTTCACCAATATCCCCCGCGCCTTCGGCGCCCCCTACTTCTTCTGGCTGGTGGGTATCACTCCCCGCGAGCAGTGGGAGAAGGCGCTCGCCGAGGACACTATCGAGGACATTCCCGTCAATCACGCCGGCGACTTCCTCCCGGATTATGAGCCTTCTGTGGAGGCCTCCACCAAGGCCGCGCTGTGTGCCGTGCTCACCTACTTGGTAGACGATAAATCCGAGGCCACCATTCAGCGCCCGGACGAGGCGAATCTGCCGAAGAATCTCCCCTCCGATCCCACCGAGGTGCGCTCAGAGGCCGTGGTGGAATCCGCGAACCTCCCCGACGCCGAGGCCGCACACCGCGCCCACGAGCTGCGGAAGTAACACCATCGGCCACCGCCCCTGTTGAGACGGGGGCCGCAGACGTCACAGACCACCGATCCCCACTCCTGTCATGGGAGAGGATCGGTGGTCTGTGTTATGTAGTGCGGTAGTAACCGCAGCCAGCCGCCCTAGTGCCAGCCGGGGCGGACACTTACGGCAGGCGCAGGCTACTTCGCGGTCGAGCTCGTCGTGCCGGTGCTGGTGGCGGTGGAGGGGGTCTCCGATACCAGGGTGGCGTCGCTCTCGCTCTCACGCTTGGTGGAGCGGGTGTTATCGCCGAGCAGGTGCACCTGGATCATGTTGGTGTTACCGGGGATTCCGGGAGGAGTACCGGCAACAACCACCATCACATCATCGCGGTCGTACTCGCTCATCGACAGCAGCGCCTCGTCGACGGCCACCATCATCTCATCGGTGTCGTGGACGGTTTCGGTCAGGAAGGTCTCCGCACCCCAGGACAATGCCAGCTGCGAACGCACGGCCGGGTCGGGGGTGAAGACCAACAGCGGCAGCGGGCAGCGCAGGCGAGCCAGGCGCTTCGCGGTATCGCCGGAGGTGGTGAAGGCCACCAGAGCCTTGGCGTTCAGACGCTGGGCGATATCGCGGGCCGAGTAGGTGATCACGCCACGCTTGGTGCGCGGAACGTGCGTCAGCTGCGGCACATCGCCGTCCTTTTCCGCGACCCGCACGATGCGGGACATGGTGCGCACCACGTTGTGCGGATCCACACCAACGGAGGTTTCACCGGAGAGCATGACGGCATCCGCACCATCCAGCACGGCGTTGGCCACGTCGGAGGCCTCGGCGCGGGTCGGGCGGGAGTTTTCGATCATGGAATCCAGCATCTGGGTAGCCACGATCACCGGCTTAGCGTTTTCGCGTGCGATCTGGATGGCGCGCTTCTGAACCAGCGGCACCTCCTCCAGCGGCACCTCCACGCCGAGGTCACCACGGGCAACCATGATGGCGTCGAAGGCCAGCACCACGGACTCGAGAGCCTCAACAGCCTCGGGCTTTTCCAGCTTGGCGATGACGGGGACGCGGCGGCCCTCCTCATCCATGACCTTGTGCACGAGCTCGACGTCGGCCGGGGAGCGCACGAAGGACAGGGCGATGAAGTCCACGCCCAGGTTCAGCGCGAAGCGCAGGTCCTTGATGTCTTTCTCGGACAGGGCCGGCACGGAGATATCCATACCGGGCAGGGAGACACCCTTGTTGTTGGACACTGGGCCACCTTCGGTGACCTCGCAGACGACGTCGTTGCCATCGACCTCGATGCAGACGAGGCCGACCTTGCCGTCATCGACCAGCAGGCGGTCACCCGGCTTGGCGTCATTGGCCAGGTTCTTGTAGGTGGTGGACACGCGGTCGTGGGTGCCCTGCACATCGTCCACAGTGATGCGGACGGTTTCGCCGGTCTCCCACATAGTGGAGCCGTCGATGAAACGGCCGAGGCGGATCTTGGGGCCCTGCAGGTCGGCGAGGATGCCGACAGCGTGACCAGTCTTATCGGTGGCCTCACGGACCCAGCGATAGTTCTGTTCATGGTCGGAGTGATCACCGTGCGAGAAATTCAGGCGAGCCACGTCCATGCCAGATTTGACGAGCTCAAGAATGCCCTCCTCACTAGCAACGGCGGGACCGAGGGTACATACGATTTTCGTTCTCCTATTCACGCTTCCCCACTGTAGTGCTCCTAGCGCAATCCGGCTACACACGCCGCTGTGGAGAAAGCGCTGGAAGACGCACTAACAGCCCCGCTGAAGCCCACACCGCCCTGTTGTTTTATCCACAGAAATGTCCACAAAACCACACAAATGCAGGTCAAACAGGCACAAAACCACATTGTGATCTGGGTCCATGCCGCCCCGTGATGTGCGAGATGTGGCCACAGCCACCCTCTCTGGCGAAGTTGATCACACTGGCACGCACCACCGCCTACACCGTCGCCGCACCGTCATCGCACTGCCGCCTACAGCACCACCGCACCACCGCCGCAGGCGAACACAGCCGAGACATAAAACCGCACCCACCATGTGGTGAGTGCGGTCTCTGTGCTCTCGGCTAGGTGGCCCTGCTGGCGCCTCAGAGCGTGCTCTGTGGGGACTCCACCGCAGCGGTCTGGGTCTGCGCGGCGTCGCGGTGGCGTTGCCGCGCCCGCATCATGATGAAGACGAGCACTGCGGCGAGGAACACCACAGCGGAGACAACGGTATTGACCCGCAGGCCAAAGATATGGGTGGCCGCATCCGAGCGCATCAGCTCGATGACGAAGCGGCCTGCGGTATAGCCGGCCACATAGAGTGCGAATACCTGGCCGCCGCGCAGCGAGAAGCGCTTATCTGCCCACAGCAATAGGGCGAAGATGATGAGGTTCCACAGCAGCTCGTAGAGGAACGTCGGGTGCACGGTGGCCAGCACCTCGCCGGTGGAGCGGCCCGTGACCGGCGCGAGCATGCCAGTGGCGTCGACGCGCTCATAGATCTCCAGCGCCCAGGGCACATCGGTGGGATAGCCATAGAGCTCTTGGTTGAACCAATTGCCGAGGCGGCCGATGGCCTGGGCCAGGATGATGCCGGGTGCGACGGCGTCGGCAAAGGGGGCGAGCGGGATTTTCTTCATGCGGAAATACACCGCCACGGCGATGGTGCCGAGGGCAATTGCGCCCCAAATGCCCAGTCCGCCATTGGTGATTTTCAGCGCGTCGATGGGAGAACAGCTCTCGCAGAAGTACTTATCGTGATCGGTGATCACGTGATAGACGCGGCCGCCGATGATGCCGCTGGGCACGGCAACGAGTGCCGCATCATAGACGACCTCCCCATCGCCGCCGCGATCCTGGTAGCGCTTTTTGGTCAGCAGCAGCGCCGCCACGATGCCGGCAATAATGCAGAGCGCATAGGCGCGCACGGGAATGGGGCCGAGCTGCCATACGCCCTGCGGTGGGGAGGGGATGGCGCGGGTCAGCCCCGCGCTTAGGCGGCCGAGGTCGCCCGCGAAAAGCGCAGACGGCAAGCCGGCGGAAATAAACTGGTCTAGCACCGTGTGGGATCTCGCTTCGTGAGTTGCTAGCGGGTGGAGGGACACGCCGGATGCTGTCCGGCTGCCACCAGTTTACGACACAGCCCCGCTGGGTCCTCATGGGTGACCAAGGAGGTAGAAATGATCACCGCATCCGCGCCCCAGCCGGCGTAGGTCATCAGCTGCTGCGGGGTATCGACGCCCGACATGGCGATGCGCACCACCCCGCTGGGCAGGCCGGGGGCGATCTCAGAAAAGGCGGTGGGATTGAGCTCGAAGGTATCCATGGACCGGGCATTCACCCCGATGAGCGTGGCCCCGGCCTGCACCGCCCGGCTTGCTTCTTCGCGGGTGTTGACCTCGACCAACGCGGTCATGCCCAGGGATTCGATGCGATCGAGCAGCGCCTCCAGCCGGTGCTGATCCAAGATGGCGGCAATCAACGGCACCACGTCGGCGCCGAAGTAGCGGGCCTCGTGGATCTGGTAGGGGTCAATGATGAAGTCCTTGGCCATCACCGGCACATCCACTGCTTGTTTCACCGCGCGCACATCACGCAGATCGCCGTTGAAGCGGCGGCGCTCGGTCTGGCAGGAAATGATGCGCGCCCCCTCGCGCTCAAACTGCTGGGCCAAGAGCGCGGGGTGTTCGATGGCGGCGAGCTCGCCCTTATTGGGCACGGCACGCTTCAGCTCGGCAATAATGGAGCATCCCGGTTGGGAGAGGGCGGCGCGGGCGTCTCGCGGCTTCGGCGCCGAGAAGGACAGCCTTTTGATCTCTTTAAAGGGCAGGTGGTGCTCGCGCGCCTTCACGTCCTCGCTGACGCCAGCGAGAATGCGCTCGATCTCCGAAACCATGCCGTGTCCTTCGAGTGTGTCCGGCGGCTGTGGTGGCCTGTATAAGAATCGCACCACCGCCCTAGAATTAACTCTTTTAGGCTATAGCCTGCCACGGGCTATCCCTAAATTACCCCTATTTTCCCAGTTCACGGCACCTCTATACGGAGTTATGCAGAGAGCTTAAGAGGTGGATGTGGTGCCTGCGCCCTTGTCCTCGTCGGTGGTGTCCGGGGCCTCGGTGGGATCAATATCTTCATCGAGGGCATCCCACATCACGCGCCCGGAATCGGGGGATTCCCGCAGATCCTCGCCAAGTTTTTCGCGCCGCGCCGCCCGCTTTTCGTATTTATTCGACGCCGCGCGCGCCTGCCCTGGCTGCAGCAGCAACAACACGCCACCGAAGACCGCGCTGGCGCAGGCCACCAGCGCCAATGCGGGACCAAGGGTGGAGCTATCAACGGCTTGGATGCTGGCCCACTCGGTGAGTGTCTGTACTTGCTGGGAGGTGCCGGCCGCGGAGGCTCCCGCATCGTGGGAGTCCGCGAGCAGCAGCGCCCGCGCCCGCGAGGGGTCCGGCTCGCCTCCCAGCACGCTGAGCGGGGCATAGCCGCCGACTACCCCAGCCACAGCCACCACGCCACCAATGACGCGGCGCACGAGGGGACGCAAGACCGCCGCCGCTACTACCGAGGCGAGAAAGAGCAGGGCGATGGCGGCCAGCTCGGTCGACCAGGTGGCGCCGAGGATCTCGAAGGAGGCTGCGCCGGATTTATCGTCGAAGCTCTCGACGCTCACCCACACCATGCGGGTGGATACCCACGCCACCACGGCGCCCAAGGCAATCGCCCCTAAGGCCATCCAGTACTTGGCGGGGCGCTGGGCTGTGCTGCGCGAGCTCACTGCTGTTCTCCTTCTGCATCCTCGAGCGCGCAGCCGAAGCTGAGCTCACGGTCATCGAAGCAGGTACGGCTACCGGTGTGGCAGGCGGCGCCGGTCTGGTGCACGCGCATCAAGAGGGTATCGCCATCGCAATCCGCGGCCAGCGAGACCACTTTTTGCACATGCCCGCTGGTGAGCCCCTTGATCCAGTACTCCTGACGGGAGCGGGAATAGTAGGTGCCGCGACGCGAGGCCAAGGTATAGGCCAGCGCGTGCGCGTCCATCCACGCCATCATCAATACTTCCTCGCCGCGTTCCTCCTGCACCACCACGGGAACGAGGCCATCGGCATTAAAGCGCACCTGGGCGGCGACGGCGGGGTCCAGCTCATAATCGGCGGGATTGCTACTTGGCATCATCGTCCTCCTCGGCGGCAGCGGGCTGCACGGCCGGGGCGACGCCGCCGTCCCGGCTGGTGCGCACCTCCAGGTTGGCGTCGATAAGCGCCTGCTTGCAGGAGGCAATGCTGACTTCTTGGAAATGGAAAATGCTGGCCGCGAGCACCGCATCGGCGCCGGCCTCAATGGCGGGCGGGAAATGTTCGGCGCTACCGGCGCCACCGGAGGCAATCACGGGCACGGACACGGCATCGCGGACGAGGCGGATCAATTCGGTATCGAAGCCGGCCTTGGTGCCATCGCCATCCATGGAATTCAGCAGGATCTCCCCTACCCCGCGGCGCTCTGCCTCGCGGGCCCACTCGATAGCGTCGATCTCGGCTGAGCGCGTGCCGCCATGCGTAGTCACCTCAAACCCGCTGGGCTGCGGGGTGCCACCGGCGGGCACGCGGCGGGCATCGAGGCTGAGGACCACGCATTGGGAACCAAAGGTTTCCGCCAATTCGGTGAGCAGCTCGGGCCGGGCAATCGCGGCGGTATTCACGCTCACCTTGTCCGCCCCGGCGCGCAGCAGCTGGTCCACATCCTCCACGCTGCGCACCCCGCCACCAACGGTGAGGGGGATGAACACTTGATCCGCGGTGCGGCGCACCACATCGAGCATGGTGCCGCGGCCGGCGGTCGAGGCGGACACGTCGAGGAAGGTGAGTTCGTCTGCTCCCTCGGCGTCATAGCGGGCCGCGAGTTCCACGGGGTCGCCGGCATCGCGCAGCCCCTGAAAGTTCACGCCTTTTACTACGCGCCCTTGGTCCACATCCAGACACGGAATCACTCGCACTGCTACGCCCACGGTTGTTCGTCCTTACCCACGATTGTTGTTCACGATTACAGAGTTTTTGACTGTAGTTGAATTCTCGTTATCAGTCTCCCACGCACCGGCCGGTACACCGCGTACGGGGTGGGGGCTTATCGACGCCATCCTCCAGCCACGAGCAGCTGCGGCCCGCCGGCTGCACCCGGCTGCCTTGATGCGCCCCTAGCCGGCCTGCCGGATGACGTCCATGACCACCTCGTGGATCTCCGGGGTGGCGGCCACCATGCCGATGCCCCCAGGCCGCCACGGCGTGCCGCCCAGATCGGTGACCACATTGCCCGCCGCGGTGTTGAGCACATAGCCGGCGGCGTTGTCCCAGGGGTGGGGGCTAAAGCTCACGGCCCCGCCGAAGCGGCCGAGGGCGGTATAGGCGAGATCCACGCCTACCGAGCCGCTGATGCGCAGCCGCGGGAAACGGGTGATGAGCTCACCGAGCAGGGCGTGGCGCAACGTTGTGGGGAAGCGGGAATCGCGGGGCGAGACAATGGAGCCGAACCCGAATTGGGTGATCGAGCGCACGTGCTCTGCCGGCTGCGGCGCCACCACCCCGTTGAGATACACCCCCGAGTGGGTCGTGGCGGAGAGCAGCTCACCGGTGGCGGGCAGCGCGGTCAGGCCCACCACGGCCTGCCCGCCGACGATGAGGCTGACCAGGATCGCGCACTGCGGGTTGCCGGCGGAGTAGTTGGAGGTGCCGTCGATGGGGTCGATCACCCATTGCGGTCCGGGGGTCGTGGCGGCTGCTGCGTAGTCGCGCACCGCGCCAAATTCTTCCCCGGCACAGGCGATACCGGTGTGGGCGAGAAGTTCCTCGCTGAGCGTGCGCTCGAGCTGCAAGTCCACGGCGGTGGCGAAGTCCCCCGGCGCCTTTGTGACGGCAGGCGGGGAGCCGAGCCCGCCGCGAAAGACCGGCAGCAGCGGCTGCAGGATGCCTTCCGCGGTGCAGCGCAGCTGCTCGAGCTGCTGGGCGTCATAGTCCGTCTGGGGTGTCTGCGCCATGGTGGTCTCCGCCCAATCCTGATGTGTCGGTGCCGTGCTCGTCGCTAGTCCAGCGCGTCCACGGCGGCCTGCACCTCGGCGAGGCTAAAGCGGTGTTCGTAGAGGGCCTTGCCGATGATCACCGAGTCGATACCCTCGGCGCGGTGCTGGGCCACGGCCAGCACATCCTCGATGCTGGAGATGCCGCCGGAGGCGACGATGCGGGCATCGGTAGCAGCCGCCACATCGCGCAGCAGGTCAATATTCGGCCCGGTCAAGGTGCCGTCCTTGGATACATCGGTGACGACGAAGCGGCTACAGCCGGCGGCGTCGAAACGCTCGAGAACCTCCCACAGATCGCCGCCATCGGAGACCCAGCCATTGCCGCGGGTGCGCCACTCGCCATCGATGTGTTTGACATCCAGCCCGATCGCTACCGCCTCGCCATAGCGCTCGAGCACCGCCTCAGCCCAGTCTGGGTTTTCCAGCGCCGCGGTACCGATATTCACCCGCGCGGCACCGGTGCCGAGGGCGCGCTCGAGCGAGGCATCGTCGCGGATACCGCCGGTGAGCTCCACCTTGATGTCGAGCTCCCGAATCACCTCTGCCATGAGCTCGTGATTGGAGCCGCGCTTGAAGGCGGCGTCGAGGTCCACAAAGTGCAGCCACTCGGCGCCCTGCTCCTGCCAGGTGCGGGCCGCCTCGAGCGGGCTGCCATAGCTTTTCTCTGTCCCAGCCTCGCCCTGGTGCAGGCGCACGGCCTGGGAATCTACAACGTCGACGGCGGGAATGAGAGTAAAACTCATGACGATCAAGGATCCTTCACGTGAGAAGAGTCGGTGGCCGCTACTCGGGCCCGGGCGGGGATTAGCTTAGAGCGTAGCAATCCAATTGCGCAGCAGCTCGGCGCCGCTGTCGCCGGATTTCTCGGGGTGGAACTGGGTGGCCCACAGCGGGCCGTTTTCGACGGCGGCAAGAATGCGATCGCCACCGTGCTCGCTCCAGGCGAGCTTTGGGGGCAGGAAGGGCTCTTCTACCTGCATCTCCCAGGAACGCACGCCATAGGAGTGCACAAAGTAGAAACGCTCCGCGGGGTCAATGCCGTCAAACATGCGCATGCCGGCATCGGCCTCGACGGTGTTCCAGCCCATATGCGGCAATACATCCGCCTCGAGCCTTTCCACCGTGCCCGGCCACTCCCCCAGCCCCGCGGCATCCACGCCATGTTCGACGCCGCGAGCAAACATCACCTGCATGCCGACGCAAATACCCAGCACGGGCCGGCTCCCGGCGAGACGCTCCCCGATCAAACGCGGCCCCTGCACCTTTTTCAGCCCCTCCATGCAGGCGGCATAGGCACCGACCCCGGGAACGAGCAGGCCGTCGGCGGCGAGCACCTCGCGCGGATCGTGGGTCACCAGCGTGGTCACGCCGTGGCGTTCAATTGCTCGGTGCGCCGAGCGCAGGTTTCCGGCGCCATAGTCCAGAATGGCCACTGTTGTTGTCATGAGGTTGTCTCCACCTTGTTTTGTGCTTATCGACGCCACCCTGCAGCGGCGGGGCGGGTGCATCCACGAATTCTAGCCTGCGGTGGCCGAACCTAGCCGCGCTTCTTGTTTTTCTTTCCCCGCTTCCAGCCGCCGGGGCGTGGGGCACGGCGCAGCAGCGCCTCCACCGGCACGGCACTGGCGCCGACGCGGCGGATCTTGCGCATGCCATAGACGGCTTTGCGGGCCACCGGCACCTGGCGCAGCTGGGCGCGGGTATTGCCGTATTCGGCGATACGATGCCGGCCCATCACCGCATCGGCGTAGCTGATCATCAGCCCCACCACGACCAGGCCGGCGCCGACGATAAAGGCGTCCTGGTAGGCGGCACGGGCGGCCACGATACCGAGCACAAAGGAGCCCATGCCGGTGCCGGTGTCATAGGACATATTCCACAGCGCGGAGGCTTCGGAGACCTTCGAGCGCGGCAGTCGGTTGAACATGGCCAGCAGGGCCTCGTTTTGGATGGCGCCGAAGCCACCACCGAAGGCCAGTGCCGCAAAGAGCAGCAGCCAGCTGGGCCACTCGAAAATAATGATCACGGCGATAGCAACCAGGCCCAGTGCAGAGAGAATCTGGGCGGGGCGCATGGTGGCCCCGGCCTCGCCGCGGCGATCGGCCACCACGCCTGAGAGGAAACGGAAGATCATCTGCGCGCCACCCACGACCGAGAGCACGATACCGGCGATAAAGGCACCCGTGTTGGGGTCCATATCGCGGATCGCGGCCGGCAGGAAGGAGGACACCGCACCGAAGCCCATGGCCACCGTGGAGATGGCGATGGCGGGCACGGTGATGAGTTTCCACGTGGCAACGCGCTGGTTGAAGCCCTCGGACTCCTCTTGGTTATCCGTGACGGGATTGGGCCGCACCGGCGGAATGAGCACGCACAGCGCCGCGCCGGAGACGCCGATCACTGCGGCGATGATATAGACCACCGTGAAGCTGACATTGTCGGCCACCGCGAGACCAATCGGCAAGAAGACCATCTGCGATAAGCCGACGCACACGCCCAGCATGCCAGAGGCCTTACCTAGGAAACGCAGCGGCACGATCTCCGCGATGAGGGCTGCCTGGGCCACCGTGATAGCGCCGAAGCCCACGCCGCGGAGGGCGGAAAAGAGTAGCGCCGGCACCACTGTCATACCCAGCAGGTGGCCGAGGGCGGGCACGCCGAGCATGAATGCCGAGGCCACCATCACCGGCCGGTATCCGAGGGCGCGGATGGCCTGCGGGGTGAAATATTGGGTGAGCACGGTGGCGGCCATGAAGATGGCCGTGGTCGCACCAGCAAGGGCGTCGGAACCACCGGCATCAATAACGGCCAGCGGCACCACCGGCAGCAGAATGGAGAAAGCGCCGAAGGCCGAGCCCACTGCGATGAGCGTGGCAATAAACCCGGGCGACTTCCACATGCTGGGCAGTTCTTCGAGTTCTGCTCGTGAAAGTACCCGAGTGCTCATCTAGGCTCCTAACTCTCCAATCATCCACAACACCCCGCCAGCGAAGCCGATCAGGGCTAATACACCTAAGACTATCGTGAGTACTTTTTGCTCTGCCCTATAGGCCGAGATAGCGCCGCCGACCAGCAAACCAGCCACCATGAACAGCAGATATATCAACCACGAGGTGCCCGTGTCTCGCTGCATATCGGCGGCGGCGAGAACATAAAACTGCATCTACAGGCTTCCCTTAGTCGAGGGCACACCACTGACGCGCGGATCCTTTTCCACCGCCTGGCGCAGGGCGCGGGCCACCGCCTTGTACTCGGCCTCGGTGATGTGGTGGGGGTCGCGGCCATAGTGGCAGCGCACGTGCAGCGCGATGCGCGCATTCAGGGCTAGGGTTTCAAAGAAGTGATGGTTAATCACGGTGGGATAGTGCCCGCCGATCACCGCCGTGAGCATCTGATCCGGCTCCCCCTTCATCACGCAATAGGGGCGGCCGGAGACATCCACGATGCCCTCCACCAGGGACTCGTCCATGGGCAGCTGGCAGGAGCCGAAGCGGCGAATACCGGATTTATCTCCCAGCGCCTCCGCAAAGGCCGTGCCGAGCACGATGCCGGTGTCCTCCACGGTGTGGTGGGCATCGACCTCAATATCGCCCTTGGCGCGCACCTCAAGATCGAAGCTGCCGTGGCTGGCAAAGGCGTGCAGCATGTGGTCGAAGAAGGGCAGCTCGGTGGAAATATCGGCCTTACCGGTGCCATCGAGGTTCAACTCCACCGAGATGGTGGATTCCTGAGTGGCCCGCTCGATGCGAGCGCGACGCTCCTTATCGGCGGTTTCTGCGCTGATGCGCTGATCCCTGCTGTGGCTGAGATCGGGCATGATGTGCTCCTTGGTCTTTACGCCGGCCCCGAGCACTGTGGCTGGGACCGGCATGATGTGCGTGTCGTGTTCTGAGAACTCTGCTTATATATTCTGCTGAATCTCGCGTGCGGCGGCGAGGAAGGCATCATTTTCCTTCGGCAGGCCCACGGTCACGCGCAAGAAACCGTCCACGCCCACGTCCCGGATCAGCACTCCCCGATCCAAGAACTGCTGCCACACCTGGTGGGCATCGGCGAAGCGTCCGAAGAAAATGAAGTTCGAGGAGCTATCAACCACCTCGTAGCCGATCTCCTTCAGCTCTGCGGCCACCCGATCGCGCTCCGCAGCAAGGGTGGCGACCGTGGCCAAAGTGTCCTCGGAGTGCTTCAGCGCCACCACCGCAGCGGACTGGGTGAGCACGGAGAGGTGATAGGGCAAACGAGTAAGCATCACGGCCTCAACAAAAGCGGGCGCGGCCACAAAATAGCCCACGCGGGCGCCAGCGAAGTCGAACGCCTTCGACATCGTCCGCGAGATCACGAGCTTGTCCGGATAGGTATCAAGCAGCGTGGCAGCCGAGGGTTGATCGGAGAACTCCGCATAGGCCTCGTCCACGATCACCACGCCGTCGGTGGCCTCGATGATGGTGGCAATATCCTCCAGCGAGGTCAGCCCACCCGTGGGGTTATTAGGGGTGGTCACAAACACCACGCTGGGTGCGTGCTCGGCGATCGCGGCGAGCGCCCGATCGATATCGATATCGAAATTCTCATCGCGGGGACAATTGAGAAACTCCGTCATGGTCGATTCGGAAAGAATCGGGTGCATGGAGTAGCTCGGCTGGAAGCCCAGGGCGGACCGGCCGGGGCCACCGAAGGCCAGCAGCAATTGCTGCAGCACCTCATTAGAGCCATTGGCCGCCCAGACATTGTCTACGGTGACCTCGACCCCCGTCTGGCGGGAGAAATACTCGGCCAACGCGGTGCGCAGCTCGACGCTGTCTCGCTCCGGGTAGCGGTTGAGTCGCGCAGCATCGGCGGCGAGGCGTTCCTGCAACTCGGCGACGATCGCCTCGGAGGGCGGATAGGGGTTCTCATTGGTGTTGAGTGCGACCGGCACCTCGAGCTGCGGCGCACCATACGGCGATTGCCCGCGCAGGCTATCGCGCAAGGGCAAGTCATTCAGCGAAGGGTGGGAAGCTGCCATGAAGTCTCACGCCTCTTTCTTCTTAGTCGGTGGCTGCGTCGGTGCGGGCCTTGATGGCCTCACCGTGGGCGGGCAGGGCCTCGGCATCGGCGAGGGCGATCACGGCGGGGCCGATCTCGCGCAAGGCCGCGTCGTTGTACTCGATGAGGTTCACGGCCTTCAGGAAGGTGTGGGTAGACAGCCCCGAGCTGTGTCGCGCCGTCCCCGAGGTGGGCAGCACGTGATTGGACCCGGCCGCATAGTCACCCAAGGGCACCGGCGAGTAGGTGCCCACAAAGATCGCCCCCGCGTTGCGAATCTTCTCCGCATCCGCCCGAGACTGGCGGGTGTGCACCTCGAGGTGCTCGGCCGCATAGGCGTCGGCGGCGCGCAGCGCCTCCTCCATGGAATCGACCAGCACAATACCGGACTGGGCGCCACGCAGGGCCTGGGCCACGCGCTCGGAGTTCAGCGTCACGGAATAACGCTGCTCCACCTCGCGGTCGACGGCGGCGGCGAACTCTGCGGAATCAGTAATTAATACAGACGCCGCCATCACGTCGTGTTCGGCCTGGCTGATCAAGTCATAGGCCACTTCCACGGCATTGGCGCTGTCATCGGCGACGATGGCGATCTCGGTGGGGCCGGCCTCGGAGTCGATGCCCACCACGCCGCGCACCAAGCGCTTAGCGGCGGTGACAAAGATATTGCCCGGGCCGGTGATCATATCGACCGGCTCCAGATCGGCGTTGTCATCGCCATAGGCCAGCAAGGCCACCGCTTGGCCACCACCAACAGCCCAGACCTCGTCTACCCCGAGCAGCTCACAGGCAGCCAAGATGGTGGGGTGTGGCCAGCCACCGAACTGCTGCTGCGGCGGGGAGGCCACCACCAGGCTGCTCACCCCGGCCTCTTGGGCGGGGATGACGTTCATCAATACCGAGGAGGGGTAGACGGCATTGCCGCCGGGCACATAGAGCCCGACCCGCTCGACGGGAATGAACTTCTCGGTCACCGTGGCCCCATCGGCCAAGGTCGTGGTGCTGCTCTGCGGAACCTGGGCGGCGTGCACCTGACGAATACGAGAAATGGCCTCGTCGAGGGCAGCACGCACCTGCGGCTCCAGCGAGGCAGCGGCCTCGCGCAGCACCGCCTGTGGCACCCGCACCGACTCGGGACGGATGCCATCAAACTTCTCGCCATAATCTAAGGCCGCGGCGGCGCCGCGCTCCTGGACGTCGGCCACCATGGGAGCGACGGTCTCGATAACAGCACCCACATCAGTGGCACCGCGCGGCAGCGCCTCCCGCAGCTCGCGGGTCGAGGGGGTTGTTCCACGAAGGTCAGTAATCTGCAGCATCGCTCACACACATCTTTCGTTAAATTCATCGGCTGCTCGGCGGGCGTGTGGGGCTATTGTAAGAGCCCACCCTTAACTATCGGCATTCTACGCCCCGTACAGGTGTAGCCCCCCGATACCTCTACCGCAGGAAACACCGCGCTCAGTGCCGGGCCGGTGCGGACTGCTCCGCTGCGGGCTGCTGCTCGCCGACGCCGACGCTCACCCAATAGGACAGCGCCGCCACCCCGGCCGCGGCCACCACGCCCACCCGTCCGGTGAGAGTCACAGCGATCATGGCACTATCCCCCACCTCAACGTCGTGCAGGTCGGGCAGCGGATGGGCGATCATGGCCAGCCAATTACCGAGATCAAAAGCCATCAGGGCGCCGATGGCGGCGCTGCCCACCACGGCTGCCATGGTCCAGAGGCTTGGGGCGGCTGGGCAGCGTCGATAAGCGCCCATGCCCAGCACCATCGCCACCGCGGAACTCGCGATAACCCACAGCGCATACTGCGGAAACTGCTGCGCAATGGCCGCGGCATCGCTGTATACCCGGCCATCAGCGGCCACGGTGACCCGCTGGCCGGGGCGCAGCAGACCCCACGGAAGAGCCCACGCGGCATTGACCCCCACCGCGAAGGCAAAGCTGCCGAGCGCCGTGCGCACAGCGGGGCGCTCGCTCACATAGCGCCGCAGAGAAGACGCGGCGCCAGTCGATCCTGCCATGCCCACCTAGTTACACATGGTCCAGCGGCCATCTTCGCGTTCAAAGCGCATGGTGCTGGTTTCGGCATTCGGGCCGGTCGGAGTGACCTGTGCGCTCGCGGAATCGCCATTGACCTGGATATCGCTGACGTCCTGCACACCAAGGTTGAGATTGGGCTGATCCTGCAGCGACACATCCGGCACCTTCGAGGGATCGCCCGCGGCATAGCCGCCATTGCTTTCAATCACGCGCCGGCAGGTGTTGTTATTGGCATATTCCATAAAGGAGCGCAGGGTGGTCTGCTCGCCCCAGCCGCGCACAAGTTGCTCAATTTCCTGCTTGTCTTTCTCATTGGCCGGCTCTCCACCCTCGATCGGCTGCTGGTCAGGGGCCGCCGCGGCCGCCTGTTGGGCTGCCTGCCGGGCCGCCTCCAGTTGCTCCTGCTGGGCCTGCTGCACCCGCTCGCGCTCATTCTCCGCGGGGGCGTCCTCTGCCTGGTTATCCTCGTTCTCTTCGGCCTTCTCCTCCTCGGAGCGCTCCGGCGTGGCCGTGGAGGTAGAGGTTGTTGTGGTGGTGGATTGGCTACTGCTGCTCGAGGACGAGCTCGGTGCCGAGTCCTCCTCGTCGCGGCTGCAGGCGCTCAAGGTCAAAGGCAGCACCAATAGTGCTGCGACGACGCTCTTCTTGGACAGAGACGCGATGGACACGATAGACAACTTCTCCTCAGTTAAAGGTCTACTACCCGCATAGGCATCTCATCCCGCGGGTCAGTGCTGGATCAACCGTAGCAAACACACCTGACAACCATATGAGAATCCGCGCAGACCAGTCCCAGACTCCGCTGAAAACCATCTCGATGCTTGTCGACGCCACCCGCTCGGCAGAGTTCACTACAGTAATCACTGTGCAACTATCGAAACAGGCGATTATTGACTCCGCCATGACCATCCTGGACACCTTTGGATTGGCCGATATGACCATGCGGCGCGTGGCCACACACCTCGGGGTCGCCCCTGGGGCTTTGTACTGGCATATCCCCTCCAAGCAGGCGCTGATCGCGGAGATCGCCCAGGAGATCCTCGCCCCGGCGTGGGCGGAGATGCCCGCAGAGGGCGTCGATACGCACTGGAGCGAACGCCTCGAGCAGGCGGCCGAGCGGCTGCGGGAATGCCTGAACGCCCACCGCGATGGCGCCGAGATCGTCAGCGCCGCACTTCCCCAACCCGAGCTGGCGGCCCGCGCCGGCGAGATTTTCCGCGCGCATCTGCCGCCGGAGATCCCCGCCGCCCAGCGCGAGGACATGGCAGCAGTATTTCTGCACTACGTGATTGGCGCCGTCTTGGCCGAGCAGTCCACACGCCAACTCACTGAGCTTGCTCACCCGCGCGAAGAATCCCCTTCTCACCTGCACGAGGTGGACTATCGCGGCCGCTTCGATATGGGCGCCCAGCTGCTGGTTAAGGGTATTATCTCGCAATACCGTCTATGATCGTTCCCTATGAGCACTTCTGATCTACCCTTCGAAGTTTGGCCCGGCGATGCCTACCCTCTGGGTTCCACCTACGACGGCGCCGGAACCAACTTCGCCCTCTTTTCCGACATTGCGGAGAAAGTGGAACTCTGCCTCATTGATGCGGATATGAACGAAACCCGCGTCAATATGGAGGAAGTGGATGCCCACATCTGGCACTGCTACCTCCCTGGCGTTCAGCCCGGGCAGCGCTACGGGTATCGCGTGCACGGCCCCTATGACCCCGACAACGGACACCGTTGCGACCCGAACAAACTGCTGGTTGATCCCTACTCCAAGGCTTTCGCTGGGGAATACGATGGCGATCCCTCGCTGTTCTCCTACGACATCTTCAAGCCCGAGGATCCGAACGCCCGCAACACCGAGGACAGCCTGGGCCACACCATGCTGTCGGTCGTGATTAACCCCTTCTTCGACTGGGGCGCAGATCGCGCCCCGGAGGTTCCCTATCACGAGACCGTCATCTACGAAGCCCACGTCAAGGGCATGACGATGACGCACCCCGATGTGCCGGAAAACCTGCGCGGCACCTATGCCGGCCTGGCCCATCCGGCCATCATTGACTACCTCAAGCACCTCGGCGTCACCGCCATCGAGCTGCTGCCGGTCCACCAGTTCTTCCAAGACGATCGCCTGCGCGAGCTGGGCCTACGCAATTATTGGGGCTATAACACCTTCGGCTTTCTCGCCCCGCACGAAGACTATGCCGCCGCCTCTGAGCCGGGCGGAGCCGTGGCCGAGTTCAAGGGAATGGTGCGCAGCTTCCACGAAGCTGGCCTCGAGGTGATCCTCGACGTGGTGTACAACCACACCGCCGAGGGCAACCACATGGGCCCGACCATCTCCTTCCGCGGTATCGACAACGCCGCCTACTACCGGCTGGTGGATGGCGATCGCCGCCACTACATGGACTACACCGGCACCGGTAACTCCCTGAATGTGCGCCACCCGCACTCGCTGCAGCTGATCATGGATTCGCTGCGCTACTGGGTCACCGAGATGCACGTCGATGGCTTCCGCTTCGACCTGGCCTCCACCTTGGCCCGCGAGCTGCACGACGTGGACCGCCTCTCCTCCTTCTTCGATCTGGTTCAGCAGGACCCGATCGTCTCCCAGGTGAAGCTCATCGCCGAGCCGTGGGATGTGGGCGAGGGCGGCTACCAGGTGGGTAACTTCCCGCCGCTGTGGACCGAGTGGAACGGAAAATACCGCGATACCGTCCGCGATTTCTGGCGTGGCGAGCCCGCCACCCTCGGCGAGTTTGCCTCCCGCCTGACTGGCTCCTCCGATCTTTATGCCAATAATGGTCGCCGCCCCACGGCCTCCATTAACTTTGTCACCGCCCACGATGGCTTCACCCTCAATGACTTGGTGAGCTACAACAACAAGCACAACGACGCCAATGGCGAGGGCAATAACGACGGCGAATCCCATAACCGCTCGTGGAACTGTGGCGAAGAGGGCCCCTCCGAGGACCCGCAGGTGCTGCAGCTGCGTGCGCAACAGCGCCGCAACTTCCTCACCACCCTGTTGCTCTCCCAGGGCACGCCGATGCTGGCGCACGGCGATGAGATGGGCCGCACCCAGGGCGGTAACAACAATGTGTACTGCCAGGACAACGAGATCGCCTGGATGGACTGGGAACAGGCCGAGACCAATGCCGATCTGGTGGCCTTTACCAAGCGCCTGCTGAACATTCGCGCCATCCACCCGGTGTTCCGTCGTCGTCGCTTCCTCGCCGGCGGCCCGCTCGGTGATGCGCAGCTGGCCAAGCGCGATATCGCCTGGCTGGTGCCGGATGGCAAGGTGATGAGCCAAGAGGACTGGAACTTCGCCTTCGGCAAGTCGCTCATGGTGTATCTCAATGGCGATGCCATTGCCGAGCCCGATGAGCGCGGCGAGAAGGTCCATGATGATTCCTTCATTTTGTGCTTCAACGCCTATCACGAGGACATCCAGTTCACCGTTCCCGATGAGCAGTTCGGTAAGAGCTGGCGTTTGATCGTGGACACCACCGAGGCCACCGGCTACCCGCTGGAAGAAGAAGTGGTCGAGGCCGGGCAGACCTTCGTGGTTCCCGCCCGCTCCACCTCCATCCTCAAGCAGATCGAGCCGCCAGAGGCCGAGGAGAACCAGGCCAGCGATGACGAGTACGCTCGCCGTCTGCACGCCGTGAACGTGGGCTCCGAGCGCACCAACTACTCCGGTGAACGCCTCGAGCGCGCCCTGCGCGACCGCGATCACCGCATCAAGCAGTCCCAGGCGCGGCTGGCCAAGCTCGCCGAGACCGATCCCGAGAAGGCCAAGGCCAAGCTCGAGCGCGCCAAGGCGAAACTCGAGGAGGCACAGGGCATGGAGGATGCCGAAATCGACGCCCTGAAGGCCGAGGTGGAGGTCCTTATGGCCCAAGCCGAGCAGCATGCCCGTGAGGATTCCGAGAGCGCCGGTGAGCAGCAGGCACAGTCCTACTCCTCCAACGACACCGAGGCCCGTTCGCACACCGATTGGACCGAAGAGCTGGCGGATGCCGAAAAGCGCGCCCACGAGAAGGTCGAGCAGGTAACCCGCGAGACCGCCGAGCGCGTCCAGGAGAACAAGGCCGACTAGCTCAGCACGAGGCCGCCTCAAGCCTGCACCCACGCCCGCGTATGATCGTGACAGACATGTACACGCTCCTCTGCGCGGGCGTCGGCTATGTGCGCGGGGGTGCGGCCAGCCGCCGAGTGCGCGGCCAGGCGCCGGGTGCGCGGCCGCACAGGGCGTGTACGGCCTTGTTAGCGCGAATGAATATAAGGAGCGGGACACGTGGTTGCGGTTCATGGCGGAAATGTGGAATTTGTGGGCACCACGCTCACCTTTCAGCCCAGCGAGCTTGCCCGCGCCCTTCGGGTGCCGGCGCAGTCCTTGCGCCTAGATTCCTCCTGTACATGGCAGCTAGAGGAGCCGACCGCACTCAGCTGCGGCACGCTCACTGTGCGTTCCGATCACGACTGCCTGACGATTACTATTGCACCCAACCACGCCGAGACCGCCCGAGATCTCGTACGGGTACTCACCGGCATCGCCACGGGAGAGGGCATGTCCATTCCCGGCCTGGACTGTGTGCTCGCCAGCGGCGAATTCACCCATGGTGATCCAGGCCAGCTCGAGACGCTGAGCCTCGCACGGGTTCGCGATGGCCGGATAGAAGAAGAGCGCACCCTCGAAGGCGCAGACATTGCCACTCGCTGCAGCGAGTTCTTGGGCCAGGACATCCTGGTGGCCTATAACGCGCAGCCACTCCTGCTGGGTATTGCCCAAGCGGCCCGCCGGGAAGGCGTGGATGCGCCGGAGTGCGAGTTCGGCTGCCTGCTTGCGCTCACCCGCGCCCAGGCCGCCACGGCGGATGCCCCCGCCCAGCAGGTCCGCTTGGGCATGCCCATTGCGGAGACACTCACCCTGCTTGGCGCTGCCACCGCAGACGCCACCGAGCCCGGAGATCTCCGCGCGGTATGGGCGGGATCCTCGCTGCGGCTGGGACGCTGCAGCTCCTCCGGAACAGTGCAGCCCGTACTGCACGATCGTCTAGCCGGTGTCTCCGGCACGAGCGCGCGTGCCGCCGCGAGCACTACCGCTGGGCAGGAGGCATCCGATACGACTGGGGGCGCGAAAGCCAAGGGCTCTGCCAACGCCCCGGCATGGGCCAAGGTGCAGGCCCCCGACTCGGTGCCGGAGGCCAACCCCAACGCCACCAAGGACAACCCGCTGTTTGGCCAGAATGTCACTCTCACTGGCGAGTTCTCCCCCTTTGACAAGGGACAGCTCTGGGAGCGCATCGCCGACTGCGGCGGCACTGTGGGCAAGAACGTGACCAAAAAGACCACCATTCTGGTGTGCGGACCGTGGAATGGGATCACCTCCAAGCAGAAGAAGGCGGAAAAATACCGCGAGCAAGGACAGAGCATCGAATTCTGGGATCAGCCACGGCTGCTGCAGGTGCTCGGCTTAGACGAAGAACCTCCCTTCTAGCCCCCGATAAGGGGTGTGTGCGAGGCCAGCGGAACCTCAACCGCCCTCGGGAGAGTCCACATCACTATGACTCTTCATACGCATCTGATCACGCCCCTTCTCCGGCCGACGGCCTTAGTGCGCCGGGACCATCTCAACAGCGCCCACTTCGCGACATCAGCACCGCTGGTGAATCTGTGCACCACCTTGGCCGCAACTCTCTGCCATGATGGCACCCCGCTCACCCAGCGCGATATCGACTCCCTGCAGATCAGCGTCTCTCGCGCATGGGGCATGGCGGCCACGAATCTCGTCGATGCCGCCCGCACCCCGCGGGGCCTGCGTTTCCTTACGCGCCGGTGCGGGGAGATGACCCAAATCCGCACCCCTCGCTACTCGCCCACTGCGTGGCTGGCCCACCCCACTACCTTCACCATTCTCAATAATCACCTCACCAACCTCCTCGGCAGTGATGTGGTGTTTGTAGCGCTCTCCGATGATCATCTCTTCGCTGTTCCGGTGCGCGCGGCCGCAGGCTTCAGCGATGATTGGATCACTGAGCTTGCACGCATCCACCTGCCGCAGCGCCCCGGAGAGCCCCCGCAGCCGCTCAGCCCGCACGCCCTGCTCTACCAAGACGGCTTTCCACATGAGCTCAACCCGCAGAATATGCCCAGCACGCTCGCGTCCTCCCCGGCCGCGGCGCGGCGGCGCCGCACTATTCCGCTCATGGGAAGCGAAGCAAGCTAGCCCGCGAAGGACCCAGACGTTCGGGACCAGGGTGGGCTGGGGCATGCCCATCCGCAGCAGAACCCGCACGCGGAGCAGAATCGCCCGCGCAGGGCTAGTTCTGCCGCTGCGGGCGCGAGCAGGTCTACACTCATAAGGCACATGTGCGTGTGCGTCTGCTCCGCGATAGTGCTAGCGAATCTCGAGCGCCGTCACTGAGCGAGAACCCGGGCGCGCCGCCTGTACCGTCACGCATTGTGCGATTTCTACAAACTGAGGACTGATTTTTCATGCCCCGTACACCCATTACCTCCACGTATCGCCTCCAGCTGCGCGGCCCGAAAGCCGATGCCCAGGGCCGTGCGTTTGGTTTTGCCGAAGCAGCCGAGGTAGTCCCCTATCTGCATGAGCTGGGTGTCAGCCACGTGTACTGCTCGCCGATCCTGGCGGCGGCACCGGAATCCAATCACGGCTACGATGTGATCGACCCCACCACCGTCAATCCGGAGCTGGGTGGTATCGAGGGCTTCCGCGCGTTGGCGAATGTGGTGCATGAGCACGGCATGGGCCTCGTCATCGATATCGTGCCCAATCACGTGGGCATCGATAATCCCCGCGATAATGCGTGGTGGTGGGATGTACTCAAGCGCGGCCAAGCCTCGGAGTTTGAGTCCTATTTCGATATCGACTGGCACAAGGATAATGGTGCCGGGGGCAAGCTGGGACTGCCGGTACTCGGCGCGGAGGGCGATGAGGACAAGCTCGAGTTCCGCGAGGTCGAGGGCGAGACCGTCCTTGCCTACTATGACAATATTTTCCCCATCGACGAGGGCACACTCAGCGAGGATCCCCTCGAGACGTATCGCCAGCAGCACTATAAGTTGATGTACTGGCGCGACGGGGTGATCAGCTATCGCCGCTTCTTCTCCGTCAATGGCCTCGCCGGCATCCGCCAGGAAGATCCGCTGGTGTTTGAGCACACCCACCGCGTGATCCGCCAGCTCTGCGCCGAGGGGCTTATCGACGGTATCCGGGTGGACCACCCCGATGGTCTCTCCGATCCTTTTGGTTATCTCAAGCGGCTGCGCGATGTGATCGGTGAGGATCGCTGGCTGGTGGTGGAAAAGATCCTCGATGTGCACGAACCGCTCGATGCCCGTCTCGCCGCCGATGGCACCACCGGCTATGACGCCCTGCGCGAGCTCGACGGGGTCTTTCTCAATCGCCGCGCCGAGGATGCACTCTCGATGCTGGCTCTCGAGCAGTCCGGCTCTACCTGGAATCAGGCGGCGATCGATGCAACTGAGCACGCCCTGAAGCGGGATGTGGCTGCCGATGAGCTCTCCGCCGAGGTGCGCCGCCTGGCGCGGGCGCTGCGCCGCGATAACTTCTCCACTGTGGGCGGGCGAGTCTCCGATGAGGAGCTCTTCGACACCATTGTGGACTTGGTGGCCGCCATGCCGGTCTACCGCGCGGACTATCTCTCCTTGTCGCGCGTGACCGCCACGATTGTGGCGGATATGGGCCGACGCTTCCCCTCCCGCCGCAATGCCCTCGACCTCATCTCTGCTGGCCTATTGGCCGATGGCGAGGCCAAGATCCGCTTCGCCCAGGTGTGCGGCGCGGTGATGGCTAAGGGCGTGGAGGACACCACCTTCTACCGCGCCTGCCGTTTGGTGGCACTGCAGGAGGTGGGCGGCGCCCCGGGGCGTTTCGGTGTCTCCGCCGCGGAGTTCCATCTTTTGCAGCAGGAGCGCAGCGTGCTGTGGCCGAAGGCCATGACCACCCTGACCACGCATGACACCAAGCGCGGCGAGGACGTGCGCGCCCGTATCCTCTCCATTTCTGAGACTCCCACCGAGTTCGCAGAATTAGTGCGCGAGGTCTTGGCGCTCACCCCTGCCCCGGATTCCCAGACTGGGCTCTTTTTGCTGCAGAACCTGCTGGGTATCTGGCCGGAAGACGGCGAGGTATCCGATTCTCTCGTGGAGCGTTTCCACGCCTATGCGGAAAAGGCGATGCGCGAGGCCAGTGTGCACACCACCTGGACTGATCCGGATGCCCAGTTCGAAGATTCCATTCACAATTGGATCGATGCGCTCATCCAGGGCCCCGCCACCCCGCTGATCACCGCCTATGTGCAGCGGCTGGCGCCCTCGGCACGGGTGCTCTCGGTGGGCCGTAAACTTCTGCAGCTCATCGGCCCCGGCATCCCGGACATCTACCAGGGCAACGAGTTCTTCGATGATTCCCTCGTGGACCCAGATAATCGCCGCTTCGTCGACTACACCAAGCGCGAACAGTGCCTGCAGATGCTGATCGAGCAGGGACTGCGCACCGAGGAGGGCACCGCGCTTATCGACGCCACCCCCGACCTGGTGAAGCTCGCCGTGGTGCACGAGTCCTTGACTCTGCGCCGGGAGCACCCGGATTACTTCATCAACGCCGACTACCAGTCGGTATTCGCCCAAGGTGTGGCGGAGAATCACCTCGTGGGCATGGCCCGCGGCGATGGGGAACGCAATGTGGATGTGATTGCGGTGGCCACCCGCACCCCGCTGCTCTTGGACGCTGACGGCGGCTGGCGCGACACCACCATCACTCTGCCCGACGGCACTTGGCAGGACCGCTTCACGGGGCGCCAGTGGCAGGGCACCATCGCCGTCGCGGATCTTTTCGCCACCTTGCCGATCGCGTTGCTGGAAGGTATCTAAAACGGAGTGAGCACTGAACCTGTTTCCGAGGGTGACATCGTACACACCCCCGAGCACATATCTGCCCTCAGCGACACCTATACGCAGTGGTGCGCTGCGCATCCCGATGCGGCGGAACGCTTTCAAGATGTGATCGAGGATCTGCTCACCGATGGCGGTATCACCTATGACCGGGTGGTGGCGCGGGTGAAACAATGGCCCTCCTTAGAGGCGAAAGCCTATAAGCGGGATGCCGAGGGCGAGTGGGTGTATCCGCATCCCTGGGACGATATTCATGACATTCTCGGGGTGCGGGTCACCACGTTTTATTCCACCGAGATTCCCATCGTGATCGACATGCTGGGCGGGCATTTTCATGTGCTGCGCTCGATCGATAAAACTGCGCAGACGCGGGTGAGCGGTAGTTTCGGCTATGGCAGCCACCACCTGGTGGTGCGGGTTCCTTCCGATCACGACGATCTGGAAGATTTCGCCGGGCTGACCTTCGAGGTGCAATTGCGTACCGTGCTGCAGCATGCGTGGGCCGAGTTCGAGCACGATATCCGCTATAAAGCCTCCGGGGCCACTGTGGATCCGCGGGTGGATCGCGCTTTTACTCTCGCCGCCGGGCTGATTGAGTTGGCCGATCAGCAATTTGATCAGATAGCGAGCATCCAGAATCCCTCCCCGGAGCCGGGCGATGATGTTGCCTTGACTGCGATCACCTTGCCCGGCGTGCTGGCCATTTTGTTGGGCTCGCAGTTCCCGCGTTCTAAATCCGAGCACTATCCGTGGCTGGAAGAGCTCCTCAAGCGCAATGGTGTCACCACCGTCGCCGAGTTGAAGGAGCTGGTGAACGCATCCGCGATTGCGCGGCTGCGGCGACGGTTGGACTACCGTTTCCAACCCAGCCAGGTGCGCATCGTGGACGATCTGCTGCTCGATCGCTTCGGCGAAGAGCACATTGCCCGCACTGATTCCACCGGTAACCGCGCTGCTCAGCGGCCACATCGCCTCGCCCGCCGCTTGAAGCGGCTGCGCCGCGAGGACACCTAGGGGCTTCTCCACCGTAGGTTCGGTGGGCTAGACTGGCGGCTGGTACATACCCCATCCGACTAGTGCAAGGAGACGATCGAGATGGATAGTTTTGCAGAGCAGTTCCCTGTTGCCGCTGACATGGTGCACGTGTGGGCGCTGCGGGCAGCCGATTTCTTCCGCGAGTTCGGGATCGATATCCCGCCCGCTGAGTGGGGCATGGACGATCTGGACGCTGTTGTGGGAAGCGTGGAGTTCTAGCTTTTCAGCGGCTATCACCAGCGCCGCACTGGACGAAGGACATCACTGTTCTTCTTCCGGTGCGGCGCTTATGTGTATTGCAGAGCTATAGCTCGTCGCTGCGGCCACGCAGGCGATCGAGTTGGCGGCGTTCTTTCTTCGTGGGGCGGCCGGCGCCACGGTCGCGGCGCGGTTGCGAGACCAAGATTTCTCGCGGCGGAGGCGGCGGGGAATGATCCACATAGCAGGTGCGGGCGATGGTGGCGCTGACGCGTTTTTTGAGAGTCTGCGTGACCTCAAGCTCAAGGTTGCGGTGCTCCACCCACACGCTGACGCGGTCTCCCGGCGCGACGAGTTGGGAGGGTTTGGCCGTGGTGCCATTGATCTTGACATGCCCGGCTTTGCACGTCGCCCCGGCACGGGTGCGAGTTTTGACGATGCGGACAGCCCAGATCCATGCGTCGATACGCACGGGCTCGCTACTGGGGGAGGTCACAGCTAATTCAGGTCCCGGTGGTTGATGATTTTGTGCACGCGCCAAGCGTTATAAGACGCTCCCGCGACCGCGCAGATAAACACCAGCATCGCCAGCGTTGAGCCGATAATAAGCCCGGCAATGGCCGCACCGGTACCACCGATGCCCCAGATAGCCGCGTTGCGGGAGTATTGCCGAACCGCTCGTTTGCGCCGTTCGACGGGGTTATTGGGGTAGCGCTGCATACTCATGCACCCAATAGTACCCACTGCCCTGGCCGCACAAGCAGCGCGGGCACGGGCGTGTGCAGCTACTTTCGCTGCGGCGTGTCTACCCACATGGTGCCGTCCCGCTGGGCCTCCACCGTGCCGCCGGTGAGCTGGGCGATCAGTGTCTGAGCCCGCTCCTCGTCCGCCGGGTCGAGAGCAAGGCTCAACGCCACCCCTTGAGCGGTGTATTCCGGATCGAGCACCGTCAGCTCGAAGCCATGCGGATAGCGCAGTTCTGCCTCGATTTTTCCGGCGGTGGCGTGATCGAGCTCCAGCCGCAGCAGCAGCCGTTCCGCCCTTTCGACCACGTGGACATTCTCCATGGCGCAGTGCACCGCCTGCCCATAGGCGCGCACCAGCCCGCCGGTGCCCAGCTTTATTCCACCGAAGTAGCGCACCACCACGGCCACAACGTTCTGCAGGCCGGTGCCGCGCAGCACATCGAGCATGGGCATTCCGGCGGTGCCGGAGGGCTCGCCATCATCGCTGGAGCGCTCCACCGGCTGAGCGCCGTCCACGTGGAGGATAAAGGCGTGACAATGGTGGCGGGCATCCGGGTAGTCGGAGACGCAGCGCGCGATAAAGGCGCGGGCATCTGCTTCGCTGTCGGCGCGGGCGATCAATCCGATAAAACGGGAGCGCTTTTCTTCAAATTCTGCCTCTGCGGGCGCCTCGATGCTCTCTGCTGGCAGCTGGTACATAGGTGACATTCTTGCATTAGTCCGCGCGCTCGACCGCATTGTCCCGCCCCGATGTGCCCGCTCGGTGCGGCGGTGCTGGCCGGGGTGGTTGCTACAGTGGACAAGCATGAAAACTTTTAGCGTATGGGCCCCGTATGCACGTGCCGTGTCGTTGCTTGTCCACCCCGGCGGAGATTCCTCCCGGGAGCGCATCATCGAGCTGCACCGCGATCCCCATCGCAGAGACGTCTACACCACCTCGGAGATCAGCCCCAGCCCGGGCGATCGTTATGGGTTCATCCTCACCACAGACAATGAGGAGGCCGAGGGTGGCGTCGATAAGCTCGGGCCCCTGCCCGATCCCCGCTCCCACGCTCAACCGGATGGGGTGCATGGCCTCAGCGCCGTCGTGGATCACGATTATCCCTGGGAGGACCAGGCGTGGACCGGCCGCAGCCTGCCCGGCCAGGTACTCTACGAGCTGCATGTGGGCACTTTCAGCCCCGAGGGCACCTTCACCGGCGTGATCAATAAGCTCGATCACCTTGTTGATCTCGGTGTCACGGCGATTGAGCTGATGCCCGTGCAGCCCTTCGGGGGCAACCGCAACTGGGGCTATGATGGCGTGTCGCTGCACGCGGTCCACGCCGGCTATGGCGGACCCGATGGGCTGAAGGCGCTTGTCGACGCCGCCCACCGCCGCGGCATCGCCGTGGTGCTGGACTGCGTGTACAACCACTTTGGCCCAGAAGGTAACTATGTGGGCGCCTTTGGCCCCTACACCTCGGGAGGCTCCACCGGCTGGGGCGAGGTGGTCAACCTCAACGGGGAAGATTCCGATGAGGTGCGGCGCTACGTCCTCGACGCTATCGAGCACTGGCTGCGCGACTATCACATCGACGGGGTGCGCCTGGACGCGGTGCAGGCCCTCGACGATCCGGGCGCGGTACCGATTTTGGAGGAGATCTCCGAAGTGGCGCGCCGCGTCGAGGCAGAGACTGGAATCTCGCGGTTCATGATCGCCGAATCCGATCAAAATGACCCCCGCCTGGTCACCGCGAAAGAAGCGGGCGGCTATGGCCTCGATGCGCAGTGGATCGACGATATCCACCACGCCCTCCACTCCCTCGTCAGCGGCGAGCAGCACACCTACTACACAGACTTTGGCGATACCGCCACCCTGGCGAATGCGCTGGAGGAGGTCTTCGTGCACACCCGCTGGCATTCCACGTTCCGCCGGAAGCGCCACGGCCGCCGCCTCCACACCGATGTGATTCCCGCCAGCCGCTTTGTCACCTACACCACCACCCACGACCAGGTGGGCAACCGCTGCCAGGGCGATCGCCCCAGCCAGAACCTCACCCCTGCCCAGCAGGTGCTCAAGGCCGCCACAATCTACCTCTCCCCCTATACCCCGATGCTCTTTCAGGGCGAGGAGTTCGGCGCCACCACGCCCTTCCAGTTCTTCGTCTCCCACGGCGATGAGGAGCTGCTGCGCCTGACCGCGGAGGGCCGTTTGCGAGAATTCGCCAGCGCTGGGTGGGATCCCGAAGACGTACCCAACCCGGCTGAGGAGGACACCTTCCTGCGCTCCAAGCTGAACTGGGACTTCGATGCCACCCAACACCGCATCATGGAGGCCTATCGCACACTGCTGCGGCTGCGCCGCAGCTGCGGCCTCGCCGATCCGTGGCTCGAGCACATGGAGGTCAGCTGCGATGAGCAGTGGGTGGCCATGGACCGCGGCGAGTACGTATTTGTGGGCAACTACTCCGAACGTGAGGCCCACGTCCCCTTCGGCGGCACCCTCGTCTACTCCTTCACCTCCCCCGAGGTGGGCGAAACCCACACCACGCTCGGCCCCTGGGAGTTCGCGCTGATCAAGGCGGATAAAAGCTAGGACGAGCCGGTAGCACTACGCATCAACGCCACCTCTCCTCCGTGCCGAGGGCACGAACTGGGAGCAGGTGGCGTTGTTATGGGCTAGGCCTGGGCCGCGTCCTCAGAACTACACCAAGAACTGGTATTCCGGCGACTCTGGGGTGAGCATGGTGCACTTCATGCGGGAGGCATCCATGCGCTCGAGGAGAGGATCGAGATCGCGGGCGCGGGAGAGCTGCAAGCCCACCAACGCGGTGCCGGTTTCTCGGTTATTGCGCTTGAGGTACTCGAATCGGGTGATGTCATCATCCGGGCCGAGAATATCGGTGACAAAGCTGCGCAACTGGCCGGGCTCTTGGGGAAAATCAACCAAAAAGTAGTGCTTGAGGCCGCGGTGCACCAACGAGCGCTCCACGATCTCGCTATAGCGCAACACATCGTTATTGCCGCCAGAGATGATGCACACCACGATCTCGCCGGGCTTGAGGGCGACGTCGAAAAGCCCCGTCACAGACAAAGCACCGGCGGGCTCGGCGATGATTCCCTCGTTTTGGTACAGCCCCAGCATCTGGGTGCACACCGCGCCTTCATTGGCGGAGATCATGTGCACGCGCGAGCGGTTGCGATCAATGATGCGATAGTTGAGATCGCCGACGCGCTTCACGGCCGCGCCGTCGATAAACGGATCGACCGTGGGCAGCGTGGTGGGCCCCTTGTTCTCGAGGGCGGCCTGCATTGAGGCGCCCGTCTCCGGCTCCACACCAACGATCGCGGTGGTGGGCGCCATATCGGCCAGATAGCTGACCACCCCGGCCAGCAATCCGCCGCCACCCACCGGCACCACGACGGTGTCCGCCGATTTGCCCATGGCGGTGAGCTGGGCGAGAATCTCGGCGGCCACGGTGCCCTGGCCGATGATGGTGTCGCGGGCATCGAAGGGCTCCACGAGGGTGGCGCCGGTCTCCTTGGCATCGGCCTTCGCCGCCGCCGAGGCGGCGTCATAGGTATCGCCAATCTGGATGACCTCGACGAAGTCGCCGCCGTGCACGCGGATGCGCTTGAGCTTCTGCTTCGGGGTTTGCTCCGGCACATAGATGCGGCCGGTGATGCCGAGGGTGCGGCACGCATAGGCCACGCCTTGCGCGTGATTACCAGCGGAGGCGGCCACGATCCCGGCGGCACGATGCGCGTCATCGAGCTGCGAGATGTTGTTATAAGCGCCGCGGATCTTATAGGAGCGCACGTCCTGGAGATCTTCGCGCTTCAGATACACCTCCGCGCCGGTGAGCTCGGACATGCGGGGGCTGTACTGCAGCGGGGAGGGACCCAACACGGTGGAAATTCGCGCCTGCGCCATTTGAATATCGGACGCGTGAATCTCCAGAGATGCAAGCTCGTGCGTCGCGGTGTCAGCTGGCGTGGGCGCGTCAGTCGCGCTGTGGTGATCCGTCATGCAGCAAGATTCTAGCGCCTCGCGCTATCGCCTTTGTGCTCCCCTCCCCTAGAGCGCAGAAAACGCCACCCTTCAGGACCATCGCAGAGGCGCGCGCGATGGTGGCTGGAGGGTGGCGTCGATAAGCGACATCGGGACGCTAGGCCAGAATGCCGGGCCCCATCTCTGCCTTGAGATCTCCCATCAAGCTGGGGGTACGGTTCACGCGCAAGTGATCGCCGAGCACCATCATCGTGGTTTCCTCGCCGCACTCGAGCGTGAGATACACATCGGATTCGCCCTTATTGGCCTGCAGCACACCCTTCAAACGGGAAATATTCGCAATCGTGCACTGATCGGCGCGCATGCGCAGCCGCAGCGGAATACCATTGCCACTTCCCGCAAGATCGGGCTGTTTCATGTCATCGCAGAAGATCGACTGGCGCTCATCCTTTTCGGAAATGTGCGCCTTCACCAACACGATGCTGTCCTCAGCGATCATGCCGCTGACCAAGGCGTAGACCTTGTTAAACACCAGCACCTCGAGCTGGGCGCCGATGTGGTCCTCAATCGTGATAATCACCCAGGGCGAGCCATCGCGCTTCGAGAAACGACGGTCCACCTTGGAAATAATGCCGCCGATGGTCACCTCTTGTCCGTGGCGCACATTGCGCTCCAAGATGTCGGTGAATGCCGTATCAGTTTGCAGCGCCAGCGCGTCCTCGAAACCGTCCAGCGGGTGGCCGGAGACATACAGGCCGAGCATTTCCCTTTCGAGGGCGAGCTGCTGCTTTTTATCCCAATTCTGGTCCGGCACCTCGATCTCGAAGATCGTGGTGTCCTCGGCGCCATCGCCCAGGCTGGCAAAGAGATCGAACTGGCCCTTGGCCACCGCCTTCTTGGTGGAGGAAACACCATCGACTGCTTCTTCGTGAATCAGCATCAGGCCTTTACGGGGATGGCCCAAGGAGTCGAAAGCGCCCGCCTTGATCAGCGACTCGGTCACGCGCTTGGTGCACGCCACGGTATCGATTTTGTCCAAATAGTCGGAAAAAGAGGTGAAACTTCCCTTTTCTTCCCGCGCGGCAATGATGGAATCCACCACTTCCTCGCCCACATTGCGCACCGCGCCCAAACCGAAGCGGATGTCCTTGTCCACCGATTGGAAGGTCAGCTTGGAATCGTTCACATCCGGCGGGAACACGTGAATACCAAGGTGGCGGCAATCGGCCAGGTACACGGCCGACTTGTCCTTGTTATCCGAGACCGAGGTGAGCAGCGCCGCCATGTACTCAGAGGTGTAGTTCGCCTTGAGATAGCCCGTCCAAAACGAGACCAGGCCATAGCCCGCGGCGTGCGACTTATTGAACGCATAGGAGGCGAAGGGCTCGATGGTATCCCACAGTGCCTTGATGGCCTCCGAGGAATAGCCGTTTTCTTTCATCCCCTTCTCGAAGGTGATGAACTCCTTCGCCAGCACCTCGGGCTTCTTCTTACCCATGGCTTTACGGAAACTATCCGCTTGGCCGGCCGAGTAATTGGCCACTTTCTGCGAGATACGCATGATCTGCTCTTGGTAGACGATCAGACCATAGGTGTCTGCGAGAATTTCCTTCAGCGGCTCGTCCAGCTCGGGGTGGATCGGCTCGATGGGTTTGCGCCCATTCTTACGATCCGCGTAGGCCAAGTGCGCGCCCACACCCATGGGTCCGGGGCGATAGAGCGCGAGCGCCGCGACGATATCGTCGAAGTTTGTTGGTTTCATGCGCTTAAGCAGTTCGCGCATACCGGAGGAGTCCAGCTGGAACACGCCGAGAGTATCGCCGCGGGAGAGCAGCTCATAGGTTGGCTCGTCCTCGGTGCTGAGGTTTTCCAAATCCAGATCTTCGCCGCGGTTTTCCTTGATGTTTTCTAGGGCGTCACCGATGACGGTGAGGTTGCGCAGCCCCAGAAAGTCCATTTTCAGCAAACCGATGGCTTCGCAGGCAGGATAATCCCAGCCGGTGATGATGGCGCCGTCGGAGCGCTTCCACATCGGAATGTGATCCATCAGCGGCACCGAAGCCATAATCACCGCACAGGCGTGCACGCCCGCTTGGCGCACCACGCCCTCGAGGCCGCGGGCGGTCTCATAGATCTGCTTCACATCCGGATCGGACTCAATGAGTGAGCGCACCTCCCCGGCTTCCTCGTAGCGCTCGTGCTCGGGGTCGGTGATACCGGCCAAGGGAATATCCTTCGCCATGATCGCCGGCGGCAGGGCCTTGGTGATGCGGTCCGCGATCTGATAGCCGGGCTGGCCAAACTGCACGCGCGCCGAGTCCTTCAGCGCCTGCTTGGTTTTCACCGTGCCGAAGGTGATCACCTGCGCCACTTTGTCCTCGCCCCAGCGGTCAGCGGCATAGCGCACCATTTCGCCGCGGCGGCGATCGTCGAAGTCGATATCGATATCGGGTGCGGAGGGACGCTCCGGGTTGAGGAAGCGCTCGAACAGCAGATCATGCTCGATCGGGTCAATATTGGTGATCGTCAGCGCATAGGCCACCAAGGAGCCTGCGGCCGAACCACGGCCCGGCCCCACGCGGATACCGACAGAGCGGGCGTGCTTGATCAGTTCCGCCACGATGAGGAAGTAGGAGGGATAGCCCTTCATGTCGATCACTTCGACCTCGTATTGGGCGCGGTCGATATAGTCCTGCGGCACCTCTCCACCAGGGAAGCGGTTACGCAGGCCCTCAAGCACCTCGTGCTGCAGCCACGACGTCGGGGTTTCACCCTCCGGCACATCGGCGATCGGCATGCGATCGTGCGGATGCGGCTCCCAGATTTCGCTGTAATCTTCTACGCGCTCCGCGATCCACAGCGTGTTGTCGCAGGCCTTGGGCACCAGAGTGTCCCAGGTGTCGCGCATCTGATCGGCGCTTTTAATGTAGTAGCCGGTGCCGCCGAATTTGAAGCGATCTTCATCGTGCAGGGTCTTGCCGGTCTGCACGCACAGCATCGCCTCGTGGGCCTTGGCCTGGGATTCGAGCACATAGTGGCAGTCATTGGTCACCAGCGGCGGCAGCTGGAGCTTCTGCCCAATTTCGAGCAGTTCCCGTCGGACCCGCTTTTCGATATCGAGCCCGTGGTCCATGAGCTCGAGGAAGAAGTTGTCTTTGCCGTAAATGTCTTGCCACATGGCGGCCGCCTCGAGGGCCTGATCGAACTGCCCGAGACGCAAACGGGTTTGCACGTCTCCGGAGGGGCAGCCGGTGGTGGCGATAATGCCCTCGGCGCGCTCGGCGATCAGATCGGCGTCCATGCGCGGCCACTTACCCAATTGGCCTTCATAGGAGGCCATTGAGGAGAGATAGAAAAGATTCTTCAACCCGGTGGCGTTTTCCGCAATCATCGTTTGGTGCAAATACGCGCCCGAGGCGGAGACGTCATCCGATTTTTGGTGCGGCTCGCCCCACCGGATGCGCTGTTTATTAAAGCGCGACTCCGGGGCCAAATAGGCCTCCACGCCGATGATCGGCTTGATGCCCATATCGGTCATCTTGCGATAAAACGCATCAGAGCCGTACATGTTGCCGTGATCGGTCATGCCCACGGCCGGCATGCCCTGACGCTTGACCTCCTCAGCGAGCAGGTCGATCTTGGCCATGCCGTCCAGCATGGAAAACTCTGTGTGATTATGCAGATGAACGAAGGATGAGCCCATAGTGTCACGATTCTAACTGCTTTCCGCTGCCGCCTCGAAGCCCCTCGTGGCGCGCCCCTTCTTCCTCCCCACTATGCACTTATCGACGCTGCCCTACAGCAATGAATCCCGCCCCAGGCCGAGGGCCTAAGGTATCTAGCATGGTCTACGGCGTTCTTGCTTATTTGCTGTGGGGACTTTTTCCCGCCTATTTTCCTCTGCTCGACCCCGCGAGCCCCTTCGAGATCCTGGCGCACCGCATCGTGTGGACCGCCGTAGTGATGGTAATCGTTATCAATATCACAGGGGCGTGGAAAGAACTCTGGCGCGCCAGCAGCCGCACGTGGATGACTGTGGCCGCCGCCGCGGTGGTGATCGCGATCAACTGGCTCGTCTACGTTATTGCGGTAACCACCGACCATGTTGCCGAAGCCGCACTGGGATACTTCATCAATCCCCTCGTGGCTGTGGTGCTCGGATTGGTGTTTTTACGCGAAAGACTGCGCCCACTACAGACCGTGTCGGTGATAATCGCCGCCATCGCGGTCGCGCTCCTGCTGCTGTTCAGCTCCACCCCACCACTCATCGGCCTCACCCTGGCTTTTAGCTTCGCGATCTACGGTCTGCTTAAAAAGCGGGTGCCGCTACGCCCGAGCGCCTCGCTTGCGGCCGAAACTATCGTGCTGCTGCCCTTCGCCCTGCTCTACCTCATCTGGCTCGAGACCAGCGGCCAGGGCACATTCCTCTCCACCGGGATCGGGCACATGGGGCTGCTCGCATCCTCCGGCGCGGTCACGGCGCTGCCGCTTTTGCTTTTCGGCATGGCGGCACAGCGCATCCCGCTCTCCACGGTGGGCATGCTGCAATACATCACCCCCACCATTCAGATGCTCTGGGCGCTCTTTGTCACCCACGAGCACCTCGATCAGGTGCGCTGGATCGGCTTCATCATTATCTGGATCTCAGTCACGATCTTCATCGTCGATATCGCGGCGCACGGAGTACACCGCCGATCCCAGAATCGACGCCAGAACTCCTAGCGGCAGCGCCCGGCCGGCTTTAGAACGCCGGGGTCTGCTGCGTGGTGGCCGGGACCTGCTGGATTGTCTCGAAATCAGCGCGGTGGACCGGCATGATTCCGAAACGCCCCCACGCGGCGTCATTAGGCAGTGCCTCTAGGTAGGCGACGTCCTCGTTCAAACTGAGTGTCTTGATGGTGCGGGTAGGAGCCCAAATCACCAGTCCTTCGATCGGTGTGGACTCGGCGTCGTCAAGCAAAAACTGGGCGGCCAAATCGTGGCGCAGCGCCGTGGCAAATACCGCACGCCTATCCGCGGCGGCCGAAGGCTCCGGCACCACCACCGGCGAGGACATGTTGAGCACCACCGCCGAGACCCGGGGCACATCCAACTCATCGGCGATGCGCGCCGCCCGGGTCACCGACACAGGCGCGTCGAAGGTCACCAAAGCGAAGGCCGGCTCTTTACTGTCGAGCCCCGAGACTGTCGCCGCGGCGCGCTCGGCATAGTGATCGATAGATTCGCCTGTTTCTCGCCCCAGCATGTCTCCATTCGAGCTCGCAGGGCGCTCGCCGGTGTAGACCCGGCCGGCCGTGAAGACCACGGCAATGGTTAGTAGCGCCACGCCCATAGCAATGAGGACATAGCGCAGCATCGAGGCGTGGTTCACATCAGACATGGCGTACCCATCATGGTGTATCGGCTAACTTTCCCGAAGAGTATCGAGCGCTCGCGCAAGATCCTCTGGGTAGTCGCTCGTAATCGTCATCTTTTTGCCCGTGGCAGGATGATCAAACGTTAATGACACGGCATGCAGCCACTGCCGGTTGAGGCCGAGCCTTTCCGCGAGCGCCGGATCCGAACCGTACATGGGATCGCCCACACAGGGATGGTGCAAACTGGAAAAGTGCACGCGAATCTGGTGGGTGCGCCCGGTCTCTAGGTGAATATCGAGCAAGGATGCCTCGGCGAAGGCCTCGAGAGTCTCGTAGTGGGTGACACTCGGCTTGCCGTCGCGTGTTACCGCGAAGCGCCATCCTGCGGAGGGGTGGCGGCCAATGGGGGCATCGATCGTGCCCTCGAGCGGATCGGGGTGGCCCTGGATGAGAGCGTGATACGTCTTGGTCACCGTGCGCTCCTTGAAGGCGCGCTTGAGCACCGAGTAGGCGAGCTCGGATACGGCCACCACCATCACTCCCGAGGTTCCCACATCGAGCCGCTGCACGATGCCCTGGCGCTCCGGCGGCCCCGAGGTGGCGATGCTAAAGCCCGCGGCCTTTAGCCCGCCGACCACGGTGGGACCCTCCCAACCGATCGTGGGATGCGCGGCCACACCGACCGGCTTATTGATGGCAATGACGTGCTCGTCGGAATACAGCACCTCCATGCCCTCGATCAGTTCCTCTTTAGGGATGAGATCCTGGTTCGGCCCGGGCAGGGTGACCTCGAGCAGCGCGTCGACAGCGAGCCGATCGGATTTTCGCACCGGCTGACCGTCGATAAGCGCATCGCCCTTCGCCACAATATCCGCGGCGGCCGACCGAGAAATCCCCAATACCTTGGATAGGCCTTGATCGACGCGCATTCCCGCCAAACCATCGGGGACCGGCATGCGGCGAAACTGCTCAGAACTCATGCTGTCTCCTTCGTTGGCTCGGGTTCAAAAAACAGCGACACAATCACCACGACGACCCCAATGGTGATCGCGGAATCCGCCAAGTTGAATACGGCGAAACTGCCAATGGAGATGTAGTCCACGACATGGCCGACGAAAAAGCCAGGCGCGCGAAAAAGCCGATCGATGAGGTTGCCTAGGGCACCGCCCGCGATGAGAGCGACTCCGATGAGCTGAGGACGGTGCACCATTGTGCGACCGAAGTAGAGCGCGCCGAGAACAAACACCAACTGCACCGTGGTGAATACCCAGGTGTGATCTTCTCCCATAGAAAACGCCGCACCGGAATTAAACACCAGTACAAGACGCGCCCAATCGCCGATGACTGACACAGGATTGAGGGGGTCGATGGTGTGCAGAATGGCTTGTTTAATCACCTGGTCCAGCACCGCGATCACCACGATGATCGGGACCAGCACTCTCAATGCGCTCCTCTTCTTTGTTTCCACGCCATCAATATTGCCTTACTCCCCGCGCAGAACAGAACTGCCGCGCCTTCCGCCGCGCTTATCGACGCCTACCTCCACACCGCTGCACACTGGCCCCCGCACTAACCAGCCCATGCAGTCTCACTAGAATCATCGGTTATGACACCCCCGTGCCGCAGCCACCGCCCTCGTCGTTTATCCCGCAGCGTCATCGCCCTGTGCGCAGTTGGCGCCGTGGGCTTAGCAGGATGCTCCGCTGAGGATTCCGCCACCGACACCGCCGCTGTAGACAGCGATAATGCGGTGGAGTTGCAGCTGGATTCCCCCAAGGTCACCGTCATCGATGCCGGGGCGCAGGATTCTGCCACCGAACTTCGCTACACCGCGACTGCGGACAGCCCAGAAGAGGAACTATCGGTGGTGGCCTACGACGGTTTTAGCCAACAAATCGCAGCCCTTAACGAGGTCGAACCTCAGGCCCCCGCCGGCGGCGATGTCACCAGCCTCACCCTGCCGCTCACCGGCCACATCGACGGCGATAGCGGCCGACTCGAACTCGCACTAGGAGCCCCCACCTCAACGGATCTGTCCCTCAACGACACCCTCGCCAGCGCCGAAGGATTCCGGATCGTGGTCGACCGCAGCGATCGTGGAATAGCGAACTCGGTGCGTCTCGCCGCCCCGAAGGAGGCATCCGACGAGGCCCGCTCCATGGTGGAATCCGCGGTCTTCACCTGGCTATCGCTTTCCGTGGTGTTCCCCGAGGAGCCCCTCGGCGACGGCGCCCAGTGGACCGTGGACAGCCGGGTACCGGGCGAAAACTCCATGCTCCAAACCATCACCTACACCCTCGACTCCCACGAGGGCACCACCGCCACACTCAGCGCCGAGATTCAACGCCGCTCCACCCTCGGGGCGCTCAGCGCCGGCGAGGACCACCCCGAACTAGAGGTCGTCTCCACGGAATCAACCTCCACAGGCGAACTCACAGTGAACCTCGACAGTAGCGTCCGAAACACCGGCCGCATGGCAGTGACCACCCGACTGGTCTACGCCGCCGATGCGGCACGCGAAGACCAACAAGCCGTGATTCAAGATCTCACCAGCGCAGTGGAGTATTCTTCCCCATAGAACACTGGGTGTCACCCCACTACAGCAGTCGCCGCGCGCCCAGCCCGCACGCCGGCGACGCCCCAACGCGCCTGCCCGCTGTGAGGCCGACACCATCACCCGCCGATGAGGAGCAGCCCATGTCTAAACACATCCATATTGCCGTCGACGGTGTCAGCTTTTCCTATGGGGCACACCGCGTTCTCACCGATGTGTCCTTCGCCGTCGGCGCCGGCGCGGTAGCCGGACTCATCGGCGAAAACGGTGCCGGGAAATCAACGCTCATGCAGCTCATCAGCGGCACCCTCGAACCCGATGTGGGAGCAATCATCACCCCCACCAAAACCGGCTACCTCACCCAAGAAGTATCGTGGCCGCCCACCGCTCCCCTGCGCTCGATCATCTCCGACGCGATCGGCGAGCTCAAAGCCATCGAGCGCGACATCATCAGCGTCTCCGAAGAACTCGCCACCCACCCCGACTCCGCCGAGCTCGCCCAACGCTTCGACACCCTGCTCGCCGCGGCCGAACGCCACCAAGTCTGGACCCTCGACGCCCGTATCGCAGAAGTCCTCGCCGGCTTAGGACTGGCCAAAGTTGATCTCGACGCCCCCATAGGCTCCGTCTCCGGCGGGCAACGCCGCCGCCTCGCCCTCGCCGCGCTACTGCTCCGGCCCGTCGACGCGCTCATCCTGGACGAGCCCACCAACCACCTCGACGATCTCGCCTGCGACTTCCTCATCGACGAACTCCGTTCCTTCGACGGGCCCGTGCTGATGGCCAGCCATGACCGCTGGGTATTGGACAAAGTCGCCACCCATATCGTCGATCTCGATCATTCCCTCGGGCCGGAGGGCGGCGAAGGTGAAAATCTCGCACAAGGCGTGGTGTTTGGCGGAAGTTTTTCCGAATACCTCGCCTATCGCAAAGAACTTCGCGCCCGCTGGGAACACGACTACCGAATCCAGGAAGCAGAACGCTCCCGTCTCGAAGCCGGGGTGCAAGTAAGCGAAACCGATCTTTTTGCCCGCCAGGACTCCAAAACAGAAACCCGCTCCTCCGCCAAGTACTACGCCGACAAGGCAGCCAAAGTGCACGGGCAGCGCATACGTACCGCACGCAATCGCCTCGACGCTCTCGAGCGGCGGGAGATCCCCGCGCCGCCGAAGCGGCTCGAATTTGCTGGTTTGCCGGAGCACTTTCTCACCACCACTGGCTCGGACTACGCACTCATTTTTCGTAATTTCACCGTTCCTAGCCGCATGGAACACGCCTTATCGGCAAAGATTCGCCATGGAGACCACGTTCTCATCACCGGCCCGAACGGCGCCGGAAAGTCGTCCCTGCTGGAAGCGATCGCGAATACCACCGATGACGAAAACCCCAGTTTGATTATCGGCGATGACCTTCGCGTCGGCTGGATGCAGCAGGACACCGACTGGGACGATCCCTTCCGCAGCGCCAATGACATTTACGCCGATCACGCACCCAAGGGCGCGGCCTCTCTCACCGAGCTGGGTTTGCTCAGTGAGGAAGCCGCCAGGCGCCCGATTGAAAAGCTGTCGTTGGGGCAGCGCCGCCGGGTAGCGTTGGCGATCGTGTTGGCGGATCCACCGGATATTTTGCTGTTGGATGAGCCCACCAACCATATTTCCCTCACCTTGGCCGAGGAGCTCGAGGAGGCGCTGGACGGCTATGAGGGGGTGCTGCTGCTGGCCACCCACGATCGGTGGATCAAGCGGCGGTGGCAGCAGCGCGTGATTGATATTCCCGCGCCGCATCGCGAATAGAGCGCACAAAAAGGGCCCATCCTCCCGCTGCGGGGAGATGGGCCATGTGCTGTCCGGCGATGCGCTCGCCGTGTCTGCTTATTGCGGGGCGGGGGCGCCTTCCGGTGCGGGCGGTGCCTCGCCCTCGGGTGCGGGAGGAACCTCGCCTTCAGGAGCGGGTGCTTCGCCCTCGGGGGCGTTGTCCTCGGGCACCGGTGCCGGGGCGGGGAGCTCCTTGCAGAATGCGGGAACTTCCTCTGGGGCGACGGTGCTGTTGACCACGGTGCAGGCCCAGTCTTGGGAGACCTTCCAGTGGCCGTCTTCGTTGACGAACTCCACGCCCTCAGCGATCTGCGGCTCGCGATCCGGGAGGGTGAAGTGGATGGTGGCCATCACGCTATCGGGGGTCCAGCCGGGCAGGATCGGGTCCACCACTTGGAAGTTGGCGCCGGACTCTTGCTTGGAGCGGGTCATGACGTCGAACAGCTCGGGGGCCTGGTCACCGTTTTGTACGGTGAGCACGCGCTCCTCGATGGGCAGGTTCGGATCGGTGGCCCGGGCCAGAACGCCGTTGAGTTCTTCCAGGGTGGGAAGTTCGACAGCGGCGGTCGAGGAGCTGGTGCTGGAGCTGGTCTCAGACTCCTTGGAATCGCTGTCCTCAGAGCCGCACCCTGCCAGCACCAGCGATGCGGCGGTGACTAGTGCGAGTGCACGTGCCTTGTAAAGTTTCACTACTCTCCTCAGTCCTTGACTGTGTAGGTCAATTTTGTGATTGTCCACCCAGCGCCACTCAGCGTGGCGCTGGCGCGTCCACACGGGGAGGAACCACGATCGCGGGCACCATCAGTGACCGCAGATCACGAGATGACACAGCCATCTCAGTCCCTTCTCAGCGGCAGCTTAGAGCCGCTTCATGCAGGTCTCGGGCGGAAAATCTAGTACTTGGATTCTACACGGGCCAACGCGAATGGACACATCCTGGACGGCGTCGATAAGCGCCGAATGGCGCGTGCGGGCGTACGAGAAGAGCCACGGTCGCTGTTCGGAGTAGCGCGGCAGCGGGCTATCGAGGCGTTTCCGCCCGCGGCGCGGCGGCGGTGTGGCACGCTATATGCATGACTAACGAGACCGATACCACTGCGGAGCACGCCACCACCCCAGCTGCCAAAATTGTTGTGATTACCACGGGCGGAACGATCGCCTGCACAACCGATCGCGACGGAGTGCTCTTGCCCACAGTGAGCGGAGCCGAGCTGCTGGAACCGGTCGCCCAACGCTTCGAGGACACACAGCTGGCGCTCGAGGTGCGGGAACTGGACCGCCTCGATTCCTCCGCGATGACCCTCGCCGACGTCGACGCCATCATCGCCGCCGTCCACGACGCCCTCGACGACCCCACGGTGACCGGTGTCGTCGTCACCCACGGCACCGACTCCATGGAAGAAACCGCCGTTGCCGTCGACACCTTCCACGATGATCCCCGACCCGTGGTCTTCACCGGCGCCCAACGCAGCTTCGACCACCCCGACTCCGATGGGGTCGGCAACCTCTTCGAGTCCGTCGTGATCGCCATGGACTCCAGCGCCCGCGGCATCGGCGTCATTATCGTGTTCGGCCACGCCGTCATCCCCGCACGCGGCGCCACCAAATGGCACACCAGCGACAACCTCGCCTTCGCCACCAACGCCCCCGAAGAGCCCACTCGTGCCGAGCCTCTGCCCGACGCGCCCCTGGCTGACGTCACCGTCGATATCATCGCCGCATATCCCGGCGCGCCACGCACGCTTGTCGACGCCGCCCTCGACAACGGAGCCGACGGCCTCGTCATTGAAGCCATGGGGGCAGGCAACGTCGGCCGAGAACTCGCCATCGCCGTCGGCGAAGCCCTCGACGCCGGCACACCCGTGGTGATCACCACCCGCGTTCCCCGCGGCGACGTGCACGGCTCCTACGGCGGCGCCGGCGGCGGCGCCACCCTGCTCCAAAAGGGAGCCCTGGGATCCCACTACTTCCGCGCAGCTCAGGCCCGCATTCTTCTTGCTGCCGCTATTGCCACCGGCGTTCACCCCGCGACGCTGTTCTAGTTAATCCATCTCCTCTTCATACCTGGCCAACCACTCCTCCCACTCTAGGGAGGCCAGTGGATCGGCGGGCTGAAGATCCGGGTCATCTACGGCGAAACTTCGCGTACGTCCACGCGTTGTCGTGCGAGTTTCAAAACGCACCGACACGATTCCGTGTCCAGAGCCCTGTACCCAGCCGTGACCGTACTCGGGGTGTACCACGTCCTGGGTGGCGGTCCAGGTGGGGCTGTCCGGCTCTGGCTCTGGGGATTCTTCGCCGTCATGAGCGGGCTCTGGAGAACTATCCCGAACGCCCACCTCCGTATCGTCAAACTTCGCGGGCGGCAGGACCCGCTGATCAAGTTCTGGAAACATGACGTTTTGGCGTGCAGCTTCCAGGCCGGAAAAAGACACTCCCACGAGCCTGATCGGCCCGAGTTCATCTGGGTAGCGCACCATTTTCTTGGCCACCGCGTGCAAAGTGTCGAAATCATCGGTGGCATAGTTCAGCGTGTGCGAGCGGGACTCGATGTGAAAGTCCGCCATACGCAATTTCACTGTGACCGTACGGGCGCCGCGGCCATCCTGGAGTAGCCGTCGGTGTGCTCCACTTGCGGCGCGCTCCACTGCAGCGTCCACATCATTGACTGTGACAAGATCCAGCGGATACGTGTGCTCTTGAGAGATTTGTTTCGCAATCGCGCGCGGTTTTACTAAGCGGTGATCGTGTCCGCGCGCAAGATTCCACAATTCGAGGCCGGTTTTACGGCCGAGACTTATCACCACTTCTTCTTCGCTGAGTGCCGCGAAGTCACCGATCGTTTCCACCCCGAGCGCCCGCAGCTTGGATGCGGAGACAGGACCGATCCCCCAGAGTTTGCCCACGTCCAGGGGATGGAACATGGCTGATTCCTCTTCTTGGGCAACCACGAAGACGCCATCCGGTTTCGCCTCACCTGAGCCGATTTTCGCGAATTGCTTACCGCTGCCGGCCCCAATCGAGGCGGGCAGGCCTGTTTCTTCGCGAATTTCTTCGCGCAGCTCTTCGGCCCAGGCTTTCACAACGTGAGGTTCCTCGCCTTGTATCTCGTGGGGTTCGAGAAAAGCTTCATCGATGGAGAGCTGTTCAATAACGCCGGCCCGCCGGGCCACGATCTCGAATACCCGCGCCGATGCTGCCTTGTACACGGCCCGGCGCGGCTGCACGACCACTGCCCCGAAGCCCACCATGGCTTTCGCTTGAAACATTGGCATGGCCGAGTGCGCGCCAAACGTGCGCGCTTCATAGGATGCCCCGGCCACCACACCGCGCCCGTGCACCCCGCCTACGAGCACGGGCCGGCCGCGCAGCGTGGGCCGTGTCAGCTGCTCACAGGATGCATAAAACGCATCCATGTCGATGTGCAGCACCCAACGTCTCATACCTTCGAGTTTCCCAGATCTTTCTCATGCGCTTATCGACGACGTCTCCTGGCGATGTACCCGCACAGGAGAGTGACCAAACATCGCAGTCTAGTTCCACACCGTCGTTCTGGGCGAGACAGTACGCCCCAGTTGTGCATAACCCCGGAACAAAGCTGAGTATTTCACAGACGCACCGCGTATCAGGCTTTCTGCCAAGCCAAGATCGCCTGAGGTCGCTAGTCTTCGGCTACACCCCAAGAACTACCGCCTCTAGGAGAAGACCGTCATGTCTGTACAACGCTGTCACCAGCTCATTCGCGTCATCGGCGATGCGTATGAGGAACTCGTCGAACTTTTTGACTTCGACCAGGGTGGAACCCTGAGCCTTGCCGAGAGTTTGCCGGCGCTCGTGGAGCTGGAAAAACACAAGGCTGTACAAGCGCATTTAGACATTTTGCTCTGCCATCTCGCCGGCAAAGAAAATCTCACCCACGTCGCTGGGACCAATAAGCCCCGTCGCGTTCTGCGTGAGCATCTGGGCTGGTCAGGTAGAAAAATTACTGCGGCTATAGGCGAAGCGAGCCGGCTGTACAGTCCCGTGAAAGATGCCCGCATCGAAGCGGCGGAAACCGATCCAGCTCTCGACGCCGAGGTCAAGGCAGATGTGGGTCTCGCCACCGATTTGCGCGCCATCTCTCGCAAGAAACTACTCACCCAGCACATTGGCGCAGAAAAACGCACCCTCATTGATAAGCAGCTGCTCAACCTCATGGCACACAACTCCCTGCAAACCGAAACCTTGCGTGCTGAGGCCATCGACTACGCCGCCAGCCATAGCTTCAATGCCACCCGCTCCTTCCTCCGCGAAAAAGTGGCCTCGCTCAACGACACCCTCGACCCCGATAAAGAGCACGCCGAACGCAACCGTTTCTTCACCGTGTCCAAGCCCGATAAACACGGCGGGCAGCGTATTCACGGGTACCTGCCTCCACGCACCTGCGCCAAGTTGCATTCCCACATGGACAAACATCTGCGCACCACCCGCGACAAAGATGATGCCCGCAGCCTCAACCAGGTCATGGCCGACGCCTTCGACTCAGCCATCGGTTCGCACCAGAACAAGGGGGTCTTTGGCATCTCCATCTCAGCGAAAGACTTCGATATCGAGGACTATCGAGCCGCCAACGTTAGCTTCCCCACCGACACCGGCGTGAGTCTGAGCCCGGCAGACGTACTCAAGGTAGCGGAGCAGAAATATGGCTTCGTGTGTGTCCACGACCCAGAGACAGGCCAAGCACTGTCTGTGCACAAGGTGGAACGCCTTGCCAGCTTCCGCGACCGCATAGCGCTGCTCGCCTCCGAATTGGTGTGCTCGCACCCAGACTGTAACGAACCAGCGAGCCGCTGCCAGGTCCACCACCTGCTCGCGTGGAAGGACGGAGGAAAAACCGAGCTCCCGAATCTCACCCTGCTCTGCCCCGAACACCACAGCGATAACGACGATTCGCGCAGCAACCCACACAAAACCCACGCGGTACGAGATCCCCGTACGGGCCGTGTGGGCGTGACCTACCCCGCGACAGCCACGCGCCCCACCCCCACCATCACCTTCAACGACTCCCCCGACGCCCAGCGCTCAGCGGGGGCACGTATCCGACAGCAAGCATGGCCCCAGCGCCTGCACGCAGAGGAGACCACGGAATGGCGCTATGCCAGCTAAGCCGCCCTGTAAACGCAACAAACCCCGCCGAAGCGGGGCTTGGTGACACGGGCGGCTACTATGCCTAGTTCTTCTTCACAGAGACATACACCCCGTCGAGAACAGGATGGCCATCCTCGAGAGCATCGTCAATGATGGACAGATCCGTACACAGAACCTCACCAGCGATGGTGTCCTTGTGCTTAGTCGCCCACTCCAGCTTGTCTTCCGGAACCGACAACACGGCAGTGATTCGATCGGACACCTCAAACTCGGCGGCCTTACGAGCATCCTGGATACCGCGGATAACATCGTTGGCCCAACCCTCGGCCTCCAAATCCTCGGTGAGGGTCATGTCGAGCACAACGAGGCCCTCCATACCGGCAATCTGGTTGGTGGACTCGGGGTTGTCCGCAACTAGCTTCTCGGTGAACTCGCCCTGCTGCAGCTCGACGCCATCGGCGACCACGGTGTCGCCGGAACGAGAGTAGTTGCCAGCCTTGACCGCCTTGATGGCTTTTTGCACATCCTTGCCCAGGCGCGGACCAGCGACGCGGGCGTTCACCACCACCTCGAATCGGCCGACGGCATCCACATCGTCAGTGAGCTCAACCTCCTTCACGTTCACCTCATCACGAATGATGTCCGCGAAAGGCTCAAGGCGCTCTGCGTGCGGCACAGCCACAGTGAGTTTCGGCAAAGGCAGGCGGTTACGCAGCTTGTGCGACTTACGCACCGAGGAAGTAGCCGATACCACCATGCGCACCTCGTCCATTGCCTGAACAAGCTTCTCGTCACGCGGGAACTGCGACGCGTCCGGGAAGTCAGTCAGGTGCACCGAACGCTCACCGGTCAAACCGCGGTAAATCACCTCAGTAGCCATCGGCAGCAACGGGGCGGCCACACGCGTGAGAGTTTCGAGCACGGTGTAGAGGGTGTTGAACGCCTCCGGGAATTCCTGGTCGCCTGCCCAGAAACGGTCACGAGAGCGACGCACGTACCAGTTGGTCAGAGCATCACAGAACCACCGCACCTCATCGCAGGCAGTAGCAATGTCCAGGTCATCGAGGGCCTTGTCTACGGCCTCGACGAGATCACCGGTCTTAGCCAAGATGTAGCGGTCCAGCACATTCGTCGAGCTGGTATCGAAGTGCGCCGGGGTGGAGCTGTACAGCTGCAAGAAGCTGTAGGCATTCCACATCGGAAGCAGTGCTTGACGCACGCCCTCGCGGATTCCCTGCTCGGTCACGATGAGGTTACCGCCACGCAGAATGGGTGAGGACATGAGGAACCAGCGCATGGCGTCGGAGCCGTCCCGGTCGAATACCTCGTTCACATTGGGATAGTTGCCCTTGGACTTGGACATCTTCAGCCCGTCATTACCCAACACGATGCCGTGAGCAACCACGTTGGAGTAACCGGCCTTGTCCCACAGCGCAGTAGCGATGACGTGCATGGTGTAGAACCAACCACGCGACTGACCCGAGTATTCGACGATGAAGTCGGCCGGGTTGTGGGTATCGAACCACTCTTTGTTCTCGAAGGGGTAGTGCTTCTGGGCGAAGGGCATGGAGCCGGACTCGAACCAGCAGTCAAGTACTTCTGGTACGCGCCGCATGGTGGATTGCCCGGTCGGATCGTCCGGGTTGGGTCGGGTCAGCTCGTCGATGTAGGGGCGGTGCAGAGACGTCGGTCGCGTCCCGAAATCGCGTTCAAGCTCGTCGAGGGAGCCGTAGACATCGACGCGCGGGTACTCGTCGTTGTCGGAGACCCACACTGGGATGGGCGAGCCCCAGTAGCGGTTGCGGGAGATGTTCCAGTCGCGTGCGCCTTCCAGCCATTTGCCGAATTGGCCGTCGCGAATGTGCTCCGGAACCCAGCGGATCTGGTCGTGGTTGAGTTCCACCATCCGGTCGCGGATTTTGGTGACCTCGATGAACCAGGAGGGCAGCGCCATGTAGATCAGAGGCTCTCCAGAGCGCCAGGAGTGCGGGTAGGAGTGCTCGATGGTCTGGTGGCGCAGGACGCGTTTGGCGGCCTTGAGGTCCTTGATGATGTGCTTGTTCGCATCAAAGACCAGCTGTCCCTCGTATTCGGGCACAGCGTTGGTGAACTTGCCGTCCATGTCGACGGGGATGACCACGTCGATGCCGTTGGCCGAGCAGGTATTCATGTCGTCTTCACCGAAGGCGGGGGCCTGGTGAACGATGCCTGTACCGTCTTCGGTGGTCACATACTCGGCGGCAAGGATCTGGAAGGCGTTGGGGTGATCCTTGAAGTGCGGGAAGATCGGCTCATAGCTCAGGCCAACGAGTTCGTTTCCGGGGTGGGTGGAGACGATCTCGTGATTCTCGCCGAGCTCCTTGGTGTACTGCCCCAGCAGGTTTTCGGCGATCAGGAAGTCCGCGCCGCGGAATTCTTCCAGTCCGTCGTCGCCGACGCGCACCCGCACGTAGGTGACATCGGGGTGGACCGCGAGCGCCAGGTTGGATGGCAGGGTCCACGGCGTGGTGGTCCATGCAAGAGCCTGGGTGCCCACGAGCTCGGGGTTGGCGTCACCGTTGGCTGCGGTGATGGGGAAGGTCACCGTCAGGGTGGGGTCTTGGCGCATTTTGTAGCTGTCGTCGAGGCGGGTTTCCTGGTTAGACAGCGGGGTGTGCTCGGCCCATGAGTAGGGCAGCACGCGGAAACCTTGATAGATCAGGCCCTTCTCGTAGAGAGTTTTAAACGCCCACATGATGGATTCCATGTAGTTCAGATCCATCGTCTTGTAGCCGTTGTCAAAGTCCACCCAGCGAGCCTGGCGGGTGACGTATTCTTTCCACTCTTCGGTGTACTGCAGCACGGAGGTGCCGCAGTATTCGTTAAATTTCGCCAAACCCATGTCTTCGATCTCACCTTTGTCGGTGATTCCGAGCTGCTTCTCTGCTTCCAGCTCGGCGGGCAGGCCGTGGCAGTCCCAGCCGAAGACGCGATCGACTTTCTTACCCTTCATCGTTTGGAAGCGGGGCACGATGTCTTTGACGTAGCCGGTCAGGAGGTGGCCGTAGTGCGGCAGGCCATTGGCGAAGGGAGGTCCGTCGTAGAAGACGAATTCTTTGGCGCCTTCGCGTTGTTCAACGGAGGCGTGGAAGGTGCGATCGTTCTTCCAGTAGTCGAGAACGTTCTTTTCCATGTCGGGGAATCGGCTGCTTCCGCCGCTCATGTCTACGCGGGGATAGACTCCGCCTACGTTGCTCTTCGATGAGCTTTCGCCTGTGGTCATGTGGGCTCCTTACAAAGACAATTCTGGGCAGTTATGCGTGTGGTGTTATTCGCCTAGGGACGAGTTTCCCTGAGCATGTCTGCCCTGGATACCCGCGGTACCACCCTATTTGCGTGCACCCCAGGAGGGTGCGCGCCTCTTCGTTTGTCTTGTGTAAGGATTATCGACCCTCGTCGGCTGGTTCTACTTGCCGCCGTGGCGGTGTTCTTCCAGCGGCTCCCCGGTGATTGCCGGATCAATGCCTTGTGTTGCGTCACGGGGTGTTTACCCCTCGTTTGTGATGCTCCCGGGCAAGTATATCGGAGAATTCTCCTTCAGCGATAGTTCGGTTTCTTCGCCTGCCGCCGCGCGAGCATGGCTATCGCTTTCGCCGCGCGTAGCGCCATGTATCGATTCCCCATACCGCGATGCCGGCGATGGAGGTGGCGATGAGAAGATAAGCGAAGATGATCTCCTCGGTCTGCACAGTGAGAACAAGCAGAAAGAAACTTGCGAGGGCGAGCACGATAGCGAGAAGCATCATAGCCAGGATTGTAGAGGGTGAGGGGCTGTTTTTTGCTTTACGACGCCACCCCGACTGCCCCTGTGTCCGCCACGCCCACCTGCGCCGCGCCACCGCGTCCTTGTAGCTGAGCCAGCGTTGAGGCATGCCCTCGCCCCGTGCCGCCTATACTCTCCGCCTGCCCAGGCTCATACACTCCTCAGCACCGCCTTGTGTGTGCTCTGCAGGGAAAAACCGCCCGCACGGACGGTGTGGTGGCCGCGGCGGGCAGCGTCGCTACTGATCAACTGGACTAGTCCCCGCTGTGACGTCTCGGGAGACATCAATGACGGTGATCTTCTCCTGCACCCCGATGCGCTGGGGTTCGTTCTGGCTGAATCCTTGCTCAGGCTGAACCTCTCCCCCAGGTTCCCAGCGTCTCTTCGGCCCCACCAGCCTTCAGGGTGGCGTCGATAAGCGTGCATGCCGAAGGCCCCACACACATCGGTGCGTGGGGCCTGTGGCTAAAAAACGTGCTGCTAGTTATTCGAACCGTTGTGGGGGTTCGGAGCCGAGGTGGTAGTGGTATCCAGCTCCTGCAGCTTGGTCTCCAGCAGGTTCTTCAGGCGGGTGCGGTACTCGCGCTCGAAGACGCGCAGCTCGTCGATACGGTTCTCGTAGACGCTCTGCTGCTGCTTCATGGTGGCCATGGTCTCGCTGTACTTGCGGTCGGCCTCGGTCTGCAGGCTGGAGGCCTTCTGCTCGGCCTGCTTGACCTTAGCATCGGACTGCGCGGTGGCGTCGTGGATCATGGTCTCGGAACGCTGCTTGGCGTCGGAGAGCATGCGCTCGGACTTCTCGTTGGCTTCCGCAATGGTCTTTGCGGCCTGGTCCTTGGCGGTGCCCAGGGTGCGGCGAGAGGTCTCGTTGGCCTCGTTGATGGTCTTCTCGGCGGTCGCGCGGGCTTCGTCCAGCATGGACTGAGACTCGTTGCGGGCGTCGTTGGTGAGACGATCGGCCATCTCCTGAGCCAGACCCAGGACGCGAGCGGCCTGCATGTGGGTCTCGGGGGACGCGTTCTGATCATCTGCGGCAGCGGCCACGGAGACCGGCTGCTGCGGCTGCTGCTGAGCGCCAGCGTTGTCGCGGGCCTGAGCTGCTGCCTTGCGGGCCTCCTCGGCCTCCTTGCGGGCAGACTCGGCCTGCTTCTTGGCTTCTGCGAGTTGGGACTCGTACTTGGTGGCGAGCTCCTTCTCGATGCGCTTGCGCAGCTCGGTCTCGTTGACCGCCGGGCTGGCAGCAACTGCGCCACCGCGCACGGTGTCGGCGGAGTCGAGCTCCGACTGGAGCTCCTCTACCTGGGCACGCAGTGCATCGTTGTCGTCTTGGAGTTGACCAAGAGTGTCTTCGACGAGATCGAGGAACTGGTCAACCTCATCCTCAGCGTAGCCTCGCTTGCCGATCGGCGGCTTGCTAAAGGCAACATTGTGCACGTCGGCTGGAGTCAGCGGCATTGACGATTCCCTTCGCGTTAGTTTCTCTATCTTAAAAATTCTCTCAGCCGCTCCGGCGTCGCACAAGATGCTTAGACACTCTTTCGCAGCTTTGAAAATTTTTCGCGACCGACGGGGGATCTGCCTCCGTCGAATCTATATTTCTACGTTTTTCTCTTATTACGTTATCTTACGCAGATTCCCTCAAGGTGCACTGCACCTTAACACAATATACGGGTTTGATTTCGGATGTCTACGCAATTTGCTGCCGAGTCCGCGAGGACTCTGCCCGCGGGTTACCCCCGCTAGCCACATCGTAGTATCCGATTTCTCATGCTCTACACAGAACATCACCCCGTATACCGGGCCGCAGCCTCACGGCAGTGAAGCTGATATCCCGAGTGTACGGGGTGGGAGGTGACACCGTCGAGAATTGCACAAATTACACGAACGCGGCGCTATAGATGGCGATGACGATGTACTCCAGCAGGATGAGGCCGATGAACAGCACCAGCACGGAAACGTCCAGGGCCACTCCGCCCATGCGTACCGAGGGGATCATCCTGCGCAGGGCCTTCACGGGCGGGTCGGTGACCATGAAGATGGGCTCGGCGATGTAGTAGAACCAGCGCGGCGGGGAGAAGCTGCGCGAGAACGACACCACCATCTCAATCAGGATGCGGGCGATGAGCACATAGCGGAAGATGCGGATCGCCCAAAGCAGAATCATAAAAGCTGTAGTCACGGGTGTAGAGCCTAACGTATCTCACGTGTCGAGGAACAATATTTCTCGCCCTGCGTGGGCCGAGCAGTCGCCGCGGAGTGTAGCGAACGTCATACTCCAGGCGCGGCGCTCAGCGGGACGCAGGTGCTGCACACTGCTGCTAGTACGACGCCCACCGACGAAAAGAGGAGCGTCGGTGGGCGTAAAAAGATCGTGGGGGCGGCCGGCGTATTAGACGCGGGCGGTGCGCTCCAACTGGGTGGTGGAAACGTGTGCCCCGTCCGGGATGAGAGCGAAGACACGCGGCGCAACCTTCTTCATGGTGCCGCGCAGTGCAAAGCCCAGGCCGGCGGCGAAGTCCACCACGCGATGGGCGTCCTCGCTATTCATGCGGCTGATATCGAACACCACGGCATCGCCATCACGGAAGGGCTCGCCAATGCGCGCGGCTTCGGTGTAGCTGGAGATCTCCACGGGCACGATGGCGCAGGCGTAGGAGCGGTCACGGTCACGATCCCGCTCGTAGTAGCCCTCGGATTCCCGGCTCGGCTCCTCGTAGCGACGGCCGTAGCGCTCGCTGTAGCGATCCTCACCATAGGGGCGCTCGGCGTAGCCGCGCTCCTGGTAGCCGGCCTCGTCGCCGTAGTAGGCGTCATCCATGTCATCGGCGATGGGGCCGAGTCCGAAATACTCTTTGAACTTGTTCAAGCTCGACATCGTGTGGTGTTCCTCTTCTTAGATCTATGTGGAGGGATTGTGCTGGTCAATTGGGGTGTAACCAAGAGTGCGCGAGGCTCACAACCGCGTAATTTCTATCGTTAGACTACTGGCCGCGGGCCGAGGATATCCGTTCCGACACGCACAAATGTCGATCCCGCCTCAATTGCATGCACCATGTCCGCGCTCATGCCTGCCGAGTAGTCCAAGCGCCGCCCTAGCTGCTCCGACCAACGCTGCACGACCGCGGCGCCGCGCGCAAAAACGTCGCGCGGATCGGCGTCGAGCGGCGGCACACACATGAACCCGCCACAGCGGGTGCGGGGCTGTGATTCGAGCGTCTCGACGATCTCTGCCAGCTGGTCCAGTCCGGTGCCGCCGCGCGCGCTATCGCCATCGGCGGAGAGCTGCACAAGGCAGTGCAGCACCGCGTCCTCCTGGCGCTGGCCACGCTCGATGGCCAGCTCCATTCCGCGATCCAGCTTCTCGGCGATGGCCACCGAATCCACGGAGTGCACCCAGTCTGCCCAGCGGGCGATCGAGTTGGCCTTCTTGGATTGGATCTGCCCGATCATATGAAAGGACATCTCCGGCAGGGCTTCCTTCTTTTCTTTGGCCTCTTGGTCCCGATTCTCCCCCACCGCTGTGACTCCGAGCTCCTGCAGCAGCGCCACATCGGAGACGGGATGAAACTTCGTCACTGGCAGCAACTGAATCTCGGCGGCCTCGCGACCCGCATGGGCGGCGGCCTCGGCGATGGTGGCGCGCACCTGCTCTAGCCGGGTGGCGAGTTCCTCGCGCCTGGTCAGCGTCTCTTCACTCATTTTTCCTCCTAGGATCGGCGTGGCTCGTGTGCGTGAGCCGCGGCGCTACCGTTGAGCCACACCAGCCCCGCCTGGCGTCCGGTGGGCCCCTGGGCGCGGCGATAGGAAAATAGCGACTCGTCCTCGATGGTGCAGCGGGGATCAACATCAATGGCGCGCACGCCCAGCGCGCGCAGCTGCGCTACCAGCCCGGCCCGAATATCCAATCCCGTGGTGCCCGTGGCGGTGCGGCACCGACTACCCGGCAGACGGGACTCGACATCGGCGGCCATCTCTGGCGGCACCTCATAGCGCGCCCCAGAGGCGGCGGGGCCGAGCAGGACATGGATGGCCTCTGGCCGGGCCCCGAGCTCCACCATGGTCTCTACGGTGCGGCGGACGATGCCATTGCGCGCGCCCATCCGGCCGGCATGGGCGGCGGCGACTACCCCGGCATGGTGATCCGAGAGCAGCACCGGCACGCAGTCAGCCACCAGCACGGCGAGAGCGAGGTCGGCGCTGGTGGTCACCAGCGCATCGCTGGCGGGCACCGGCTCCTGCTGCGGACGATCGACCACGGTGACTGTCGGGGAATGGATTTGCTCCATCCACACGATGCGCTCCGGGGCGAGGCCGATGATGCGGGCTAGCCGGCGGCGATTAGCGGCGACAGCCTGCGGATCATCGCCCACGTGATCGCCAAGATTAAAACTGTCGTAAGGGAAGGCCGAAGCCCCGCCGGCACGGCTAGTAACAACCTTGCGGACGGGGCGAGTATCGATAGTCACGTAACTGCTTCAGTTCCTAACGCATGAAATCGGGAATGTCGAGGTCATCCACCGGCGGCTCCGAGCGGCGCGGTTCGGGGCGCTCCTCGTAGTCATTGTGGGTAAACAACCCCGGAGAGCGATCGCTGCCCAAGCGATGGCGCGCCTGGTTAGCGCGGTCATCATAGGCGCGGTGCTCGCGGGCCGGCTCCTCGGCACGCTCGGGGGCGGGGCGCTCGCCGGACTCGGCGCGCTCGCCGCGGCCGAACATGCCCTCGTTCTGGCGCGGTGCCGGGGTGGGGCTGGCCGCAGCCGGGCGCTCTGCGGGCTGGCGCACATTATCGTTATCGGCCACCGAGGCGGCATCGTCGAAGCCCGTGGCGATCACGGTGACGCGCACCTCGTCGCCGAGGGTGTCGTCGATGATGGTGCCGAAGATGAGGTTCACATCCGGATCGGACTGGCTCTCCACCATCTCTGCGGCCTGGTAGACCTCCTGCAGGCCCAGATCGGAACCACCGGCGAAGGAGAGCAGCACGCCCTTGGCGCCTTCCATGGTGGACTCCAGCAAGGGAGAGTTGATGGCCTGCTCCGCCGCAGCCACCGCGCGGTTATCGCCCCGCGAGGAGCCGATGCCCATGAGGGCGGAGCCGGCATCGGACATCACGGCACGCACGTCCGCAAAGTCCACGTTGATAATGCCCGGGGTGGTGATGAGCTGGGTAATGCCCTGCACGCCGTTGTAGAGCACCTCGTCCGCGGAGCGGAAGGCCTCCATCATGGAGAGGTTGGCATCGCCTAGCTGCAGCAGGCGATCATTAGGAATCACGATGAGAGTGTCGCAGGAGTCGCGCAAGGCCTCGATGCCCTCGAGCGCCTGACGCATACGGCGACGGCCTTCAAACTTGAAGGGACGGGTCACCACGCCCACGGTGAGCGCGCCCATCTTCTTGGCGATATTAGCCACCACCGGGGCCGCGCCGGTGCCGGTGCCGCCACCCTCGCCGGCGGTCACGAAGACCATGTCGGCGCCCTTCAGGGATTCCTCGATCTCGGACTTGTGGTCCTCGGCAGAGGTGCGGCCCACCTCGGGATTAGCCCCGGCGCCAAGGCCGCGGGTGGCCTCTCGGCCAATGTCGAGCTTGACGTCGGCATCCGAGAAGAGCAAAGCCTGGGAGTCGGTATTAACGGCGATAAATTCAACGCCCGCCAGGCCCTCTTCAATCATGCGGTTGACGGCATTGACGCCGCCGCCGCCGACACCGACGACCTTGATGACGGCGAGGTAGTTGTTCGGTGAGGTCATGGTTATAAGGCTCGCCTTTCGGGTTTTTCTCGTGTGATCCTAGTTTTATGTGCGCTCAGGTATAGCCCACATATTGTTGAAACAATGTAAGTCCATCATGGTCGACACATACGCATTTGAGGGTGACATTCGCGCGGCGTGTCTTTAACCCTAAAGCTCAACTTTAGAGTTCTGACGTGCGCTTTCGCTTAGCGGGTCGTGACCATATTCGGGTTGCTCACATTCCACCAGTCCTCGGGGCGGGTGAGCACCGCACGGGTGGCCCGTGCCTTATTGGCGGCATCCTCTGCCGAGCCCCAATACACGGCCTTCGCCCCCATCTCGGCGTTCTCGAAGTGCAAGGTCAGCTCGAAGGGGCTCGGGGCTTCGACGAAGCGCAGCAGCCCGCGCTGGTCGCCGGCGATCTCCTCCCACGCGTTCACGGCGTCGACGACGGCCGCATAGATCTTGGGGTTGTCATCACTCATGCCCACAATCTTCATTGCGCCGCGCGGATCATCGCTGATCACGAAGGGCACCCCATCGCGGTCGGCAAGATGTGCGCCATCGGCCTGTTCGGAAAAGATGAAGGGCTCGCGCTCCACCACCTGGACTTCGATGCCGCGGGGCGAGGAATGGCCCACCGTCGCCGATTTCACCCACGGCAACTCCGCGACGCGGCTCGCCGCACCAGCGGTATCCACGCGCAGCGAGTTTTCCCCTTCCACCACACCAGCGGCGGCGAGCACCTCCTCCGTGGAGGTTTCCTTATTCCCCTCTACCGAGACCTGAGAGACGGTGATGATGGGAAAGAACACGCAGATCAGCACTGCCACTGCCCCCAGGGCGATCACCGCGCCGAAAGCTTGGACAATCCTCCTGCGGCTCACTTATTCCCCCGCCTCTGCTGTGGTGGCGGAGCTGGACAAGCCCTCGAGAATTTCGTCGGCAAGCATCGTCACCGAGCCCGCCCCCATAGTGAGCACAATGTCGTGCGGGTTCACCAGTTCAGCAACCACCCCGGGCACCTCGGCGAAGCTATCCACATAGCGGCAGGGCGCGCTCACCTTATCGGCGATGACGCTGCCGTTCACGCCTTCGACGGGCTCCTCGCGGGCGCCGAAAATGTCGAGCACCACCACGGCGTCGGCCATCGACAGAGCGGCGGCGAACTCCTCAGCGAATTCGATCGTGCGCGAGTAAAGGTGCGGCTGGAATACCACCACCACTTTGCCTCGCCCGATCGCGCCGACTTTGTCCTGGGCGGCTCCAATCACGGCGGAAACCTCGGTGGGGTGATGCGCATAGTCATCAAAGACACTCACCCCGAGCGCAGGCCCCTCGGCCACGGTGCCGTGATACTCGAAGCGACGGCGCACCCCGGTGAACTCGCTGAGCCCTTCGGCTAGGGCGTCCACATCGCCACCGGCGACATGGCCGGCGAGCAAGGCGGCGGCGGCGTTGAGCACCATGTGCTCACCGGGTACGTGAATGGTGACGTCCACGGCGGTATCGCCGAGGCGAATCCGGGCGCGGGTGCCATACACCGTGGTGGTGCGCTCCTCGATAATCGCGCCGGCCGGCACATCTGGGTGCATGGAGCAGGCCTCGCGGGTGCCATAGCCGACCACCGTGGTGCCCTTAGCCACACACCGCTCCCCCAACGCGGCGGCGTGTTCATCATTGAGGCACACCACCAGCGTGCCATCGTCGACAAGCCGCGCTGCGAAATCATCGAAGACGGTGAAATAGGCGTCGTGGGTTTTGAAATAGTCCAGGTGATCCGGCTCAATATTGGTCACCACGGCCACCTTGGGCCGGTATTGCAGCAGCGAGGCATCCGATTCATCGGCCTCGGCCACAAAGCAGCTGCCGGTGCCATGGTGGGCGTTGGTGCCGGCCTTATTGAGCTGGCCGCCGATAGCGAAGCTGGGATCCATGCCCGCCTGCTGCATGGCCACTACCGCCATGGAGGTGGAGGAGGTTTTGCCGTGAGTGCCCGCGAAGAGCACTTGGTCGTGGCTATCCATGAGCAGCGCCAGCATTTCCGAACGGCGCAGAATAGGAATATTCAGCTCACGGGCACGCACCAGCTCGGGATTGTCCTGGGGGATCGCCGCGAAGGAGGTGACAACGGCAGTGGGGGGTGTGCCCTCGCGGTCGATATTGGCGGCGTCGTGGCCGATGGAGATGTCCACTCCCATGGACCGCAATGCCAGCACCACCCGGGAATCCTTGGCATCGGACCCACTGACCTCGGATCCTCGCGCCAGCAAGATGCGCGCGATGCCGGACATGCCCGCACCGCCGATTCCAATCATGTGCACCCGCGTTAGGTCCGCGTCCACCATCTGCTCGCTCACCACTGTTCTCCTCGTATATGTGTGTTTCTGTGCTCGTGACGACGCCACCTCGCCACCACAGTCCTGCTGTGGGCGGCGCGGCGCGCCTTAGGGTTGATGTTAGCCGCGTGCGGCCTGAACGATGCGCTCGGCGATGTCCTCGGCGGCGCTGCCCAATCCGGCCTGGTCGGTGGAGTGCACCATGGCCTCATAGAGCTGTTCATCACTCAGGATCGCCAGCACCTGGGTGGCGAGGCTGTGGCCGTTGAGATCGGCGTCGGCGATGATGGTCGCGCCGCCGGCACTGATCACCGGCTGGGCATTGAGCCCCTGTTCGCCATTGCCATGCGGCAGCGGCACGTAGATGGCGGGGGTGCCGGAGGCACTCACCTCGGCCACCGTCATCGCGCCGGCTCGGCAGCAGATGATATCGGCGGCCGCATAGGCCTTGTTCATCTCGGTGATATACGGCAGCGGCACATAGCCGGCACGCGCCTCGGGTGCCTCGTTCTTCTTGCCATAGGCATGCAGCACCTGCACCTCGCCGGCGAGGAGCTCCTCGAGTCCCTCGGCCACGGCACGGTTGAGCGAGCGCGCGCCCTGGGAGCCGCCGGTGACCAGCAGGGTGCGGCGCTGCGGATCCAGACCGAAGCTCTCGCGTGCCTCCTGCTGCGCCTGCTCGCCGCGGGTATGGGCGTGGGCGCTGCGGATGGGCACGCCCACCACATCGCCGGGGATGCCGGACTCGGCCACCGCATTCAACCCGGTGCCGCCGAGACGCACGCCCAGCTTATTGGCCATGCCGGCGCGGGCATTGGCCTCGTGCACGAAGAAGGGGATGCCGAGGCGGCGCGCCGCCAGATAGGCGGGCGCGGAGACATAGCCGCCGAAGCCGATGAGCACGTCTGCGTCGACAGCCTTGAGTACTGCGATGGTGGCGCGCACCGAGTTGAGCACCCGCCACGGCAGCTTGGCCAGAGCCATGCTGGGTTTGCGGGGCACCGGTACCGGTGGGATGGTGCGCAGCTCATAGCCGCGCTCGGGCACGAGGTCCATCTCGAGGCCTCGGGTGGTGCCGAGGGCCGTAATGCGGATATTCTCCTCCCGCGCCCGCAGTGCATCAGCAACAGCGAGGGCAGGTTCGATGTGGCCAGCGGTGCCGCCGCCTGCCACCACCACGGATAGTGTTGTCTCGCTCATGGGGCCTTTCTACCTTTGCCGATTATGGGAATGAGGATGGCGACGCACATGGGTGAGCGGTTCGCCATAGCGGCGCACGCGATCGCGTTCGCTGTGCCGGGTCAGCGCTTCTCGACGCCGCGAGCTGGGCCGGGCATCGCGCTGCTCATGCTCTCCCCCACTGCGGGGTGACTCGCCCCGGCCCTCGCGCACGGACACACCCGTGGCCATCGGCTCGGGCAGCATGAGCAGCCGATCGAACCATGGCCGGCCGTGGGACTGCAGGGCGGAAATCGCCTCTGGTTCGTGGCGGGCGCAGTTCAACAACAGGCCCATGGATGCCAGGGTGATAATCGCCGAGGTACCGCCCGCAGAGATCAGCGGCAGCTGAATACCCGTCACCGGCCACAGGCCGATCACATAGCCGATATTAATGAATGCTTGGATCACGATGGAGCCGGTGAGCGTGGCCGCCAACAAGGAGAGGAAGCGGCTATTGCTCCGCAGCGCGATGCGGAAACCGAGCACGCAGAGCGCGGCGTAGAGCACGATCACCATGGTGGCGCCCACGAGCCCAGTTTCCTCGCCGATGATGGCGAAGATGAAGTCGTTTTTCGCCTCCGGCAAATAGAACCACTTGGCGCGAGATTGCCCCGGACCGACGCCGAACAGGGACCCATCGGAGAGGGAGAGATAGCCCTGATAGGACTGGAAGGCGGCGCCGCGAGTGTCATCGAAGCGACCGAAGAAGGCGTCCTTGAACACCGAGATGCGATCGGAACGAAAACCCGAGGAATTCCTCACCGCCACCGCCAACGCGATAACGGTGGCGACAGCCGTGAACACGATATAGCGCAGATCCAATCCGGCAAATACCAGAGTCACACCCACCACGACGAGGAACGCCAAGGCCATGCCGACGTCCCTCTCCGCGAGGATCAGTCCAAGCATCACCACCGCGACGAAAATGAACCAACCGAAGCGTGCTTTTTTCTTCTCCGGAGGGCAGTCCGCGAGCCACGCGGAGCCCCATACCGCGATTGCCACCTTGGCCAGCTCGGAGGGCTGGAGCCGGATGGGGCCGAACACGATCCACGATTGGGAGCCCACCTCTTCGCGGCCGGTACCAATGGAGGGCACGAGCACGAGGACCAAGAGCAGCACGGACACGGCCAGCACCCAGGGGGCACTGCGCCGAATGGCCTGGGGGCGCAGGCGCAGACACAGCCACATCGCCACGAAGCCCACGCCGACCATGAGGGCTTGGCGCATCGCCGTGCCAAACACGGAGGCGCCCTCAAGCACCGACCATGTCATCGAGGAACTGGCCACCATCAAAATGCCGAAGAAGGCGAGGATGACCACGATGGAAGCAACAGCGTAGTAGTCCAGCAGTGGCCGCAAGGCCACGTGAAAATACTTCCGTCGGCCGCCGTGTTCGTTGGTGAGCACGTTAGACATTGCCACCTCCAGTTGTGGGGAATGCGGCACGCATGGCGTCGGCGAATATATCGCCGCGTTCACCCATGCCGCTATACATGTCCAATGATGCCGCAGCAGGCGCCAAGATCACGTCAACACCGGCCACGGCGTGTTCGCGGGCGAAAGCAGCGATCTCTGCCATGGCCTCGTACTTATCGGTGCTGGTTGAGACATAGACCGGCAGCTCGGGCACGTGCAGCGCCAGCTGCTCGGCAATGAGCGGGGCGTCCACGCCGAGCAGTGCGGCGGCTACCATGCGCTCGCCATGAGCGCGGACCACCTCGGAGACATCGGCGCCTTTGAGCTGGCCGCCGGCCACCCACAGGATGGACTCGAAGCCCTTGAGGGCGGCATCGGCGGCGTGCGGATTGGTCGCTTTGGAATTATCAATCACGGTGATCGCGCCGGCGGCATCAGTCACCTGGTGCACCACCTGGCCGCGGTGGGCGGCCACCCCGAAGCTATCGAGAGCGGCGGCAATATCGGCGGGGCCAACTCCGTGGGCGCGGGCCATGGCAGTGGCGGCCAAGGCGTCGAGCTGACCGGCGCGCCCCGCAGGGGAGATCCCCTCGATGGGGCGAATAGGGATGCCCTCCTCGGCAGCGGCTGCCGCCGGCAGAAATGCTCGATCCACGATCCAGCCGTCCCGCACCCCCACCTGGCCAGGGGCGGGATCGCCCAGGGTAAAGCCCACGGTGCGCCCAGCGGCCTGGGATTCCATGGCGCGCACATGCTCATCGTCCACGCCGAGTACGCTCAACTCGCCGCGCAGGATGCGTGCCTTGTCCGCGCCATAGGCAGCGAAGCTGCCATGCCAGTCAATGTGGTCCTCGGCCAGGTTGAGCACGCAGCCACAGTCTGGGGTGAACTCGCTGCTCCAGTGCAGCTGGAAGCTCGATAGCTCCGCCACCACCACCTCCACCCGTGGGGTGGCCAGCAGCGCATCGGGGATGGCGATGCCGATATTGCCCACCGCCGCCGAGGCCGGATTGTGGCGCTTGATCATCGCCGCCAGCATGGCGGTGGTGGTGGTTTTGCCATTGGTGCCAGTGATCGCCAGCCAGGTGCGGCGCGGGCCGAAGATCTCGGCGCGGTCCACAAGGTAGGCGAATTCCACATCGCCAAGGACGGGAATGTCCGCGGAGATGGCGTCGACAAGCAGCGGCGAATCGGGGCGCCATCCCGGTGAGGTGATCACGCAGGAGAACTCGCTCAGCCGGGCGCGGGCCGCCGCCGTGCTCAGGGCTTCGGCGCCGAGTTCGGCGATGGCATCGGCTGCGGCGGGATTATCGTCGGCGATCGCCATCTCCGTACCCAAGGCACGCACGAGTCTGGCGCAGCCACGACCCGAGATGCCGGCCCCGGCCAGCAGGATGGGACCTGCGAGAAACTCCGGCAGCCCAGAGGCGTCATCGGTGGATGGGTGGGAGAGCTGATCTGCAGACATGATGAAAGGCTATACCCCTGCGCTGGTGAGCCACTCGCTGTAGAACAGCGCCATGCCCGCGGTGCAGGCCATGGCTGCGAGCAGCCAGAATCGGATGGTGACGGTGGTTTCAGCCCACCCACCGGACTCGAAGTGGTGGTGGAAGGGGGCCATGCGGAACACGCGGGTGCCGCGAGTTTTGAAGACGATGATCTGAATGGCCACCGAGGCGACCTCGATGACGAAGAGCGCGCCGACGATAATCATGAGCAGCTCCGTGCGCGAGGCCACGGACAGTCCCGCCACGAGGCCACCGAGCGCGAGCGAACCGGTATCGCCCATGAAGATCTTGGCGGGCGCGGCATTCCACCAGAGGAAGCCCGCGCAGGCGCCGGCGCCGGCCGCCGCGAGCATGGCGAGATCGAGCGGATCGCGCACCGAATAGCAGCCCGGCTGCACGGCGACATCGCAGGAGTTACGGAACTGCCAGAAGGTCATGGTGGTATAGGCCACCATCACCATGGCGGTGGAACCGGCGGCGAGTCCGTCGAGACCATCAGTGAGGTTCACCGCATTCGACCAAGCGGACACGAGGATGTAGATGAACACCAAAAACACCAGAGTGCCCAGGATGCCTCCGCCAAAAGCCAGATCCACGGTGTCGATATCGCGAATGAAGGACAGGTGCGTGGACGCGGGGCTGATGCCTTGGTCATTCTCAAAGCGCAGCGCACAGAATCCGAAGATGACGGCGACCGCGAGCTGCCCGAAGAGCTTGCCCTTCTTATTCAGCCCCAGATTGCGGCCCTTCGCCAGCTTGATGTAGTCATCGGCAAAGCCCAGCCCGCCGAGGGCGAGCGTCAACAACAGCACCAAGATGCCGGAGGCGGTGAAGGCGGTGGATCCGGTGATCGCGCCCACGATGGTGGCGACCACATAGCCGCCGAGGATACCGGCGAGGATCGCGATGCCGCCCATGGTGGGGGTGCCGCGCTTCCGGAGGTGCGAGGCCGGCCCATCCTCGCGAATTTCTTGGCCCAGCCCCTCGGCCGAGAAGCGACGAATGAGCACCGGGGTGAGGAAAATGGCAATGAGGAAGCTCACTACCCCGCTGATGATGATCTGCGTCATGACGTAATCTACCCGTGCGTTTCTTTCTATACCTTCGTGACTGTTCTGGCGTTTATCGGCTCTTGCTCAGCTGCGCCAATTGCTCGGCGACGTACCACAGCCGATCGGCATTGGACGCCTTGACCAACACCACCTCGCCCGGCTCGACGCCGGCGGCAATGATATTCAGCGCCCCGTCCACGCCCTCGGCGATATGGGTGTCGATACCGAGTTCCTCGGCCACGCCAGCGAGGGCGTGGGTGTTGACGTCCGTACCGACCGTGATGAGGTGATCGATGCCCTGATCCAGCAGCACCTGCCCCAGCTCCTCGTGGGCGCTGATGGCATCCTCGCCCAGCTCGGCCATCTGTCCTAAGATCGCCCAGCTGCCGGTGCCAGCGGCGGCGGCCGTGGAGGCCAGCGCCTTGATGCCGGCGCGCATGGAGTCCGGGTTGGCATTATAAGAGTCGTTGATAATCACCACTCCATCGCTGCGGGTGGTGATGGCCATACGGTTCGCCGAGGCCGCCGTGTGGGCGCTCAGCGCCGCCGCGATCTGTGCGCACTCTAGGCCCACAGCATGCCCCACCGCCGCCGTGGCTAGGGCGTTATACACCTGATGTTCGCCGCTGACCTGCAGCTGGACATCCGCGCTGCCACTCGGGGTGGTGAGGACGAAGCGCGGGCGCGCCAGCTCATCCACGCGCACCTCGGTTGCCGTGATATCGGCCTGCGGCTGGGGCGCGCGCCCGTCGAGCGCCGCCGAGGTAAAGAGCACCCGCGCCGCGGTCGTCTGCGCCATCTGCGCCACTAGCTCATCATCGGCGTTGAGCACCGCTACCCCGTCGGCGGGCAGGGCCTCGATGATCTCGCCCTTTGCGGTGGCGATATTCTCCCGCGAACCAAACTCGCCCAGGTGGGCGCTGCCCACGTTGAGCACCACCGCGATATCGGGGCGGGTGATCTCGGTGAGATGACGAATATGCCCGATCCCACGGGCAGACATTTCGCTGATGAGATAGGTGGTGTCCTCATCGCATTTGAGCGCGGTATAGGGCAGGCCGATCTCATTATTAAAAGACCCGGGCGGGGCGACGGTCTCCGCCACCGAACGCAGCAATGTGGCCAGGAAATCCTTGGTGGAGGTCTTGCCCGCGGAGCCGGTCACACCCACCACCTTCAGCCCGTGTTGCTGCTGCAACTCCGCGGTATTGCGGCGGGCCAGCGCCGCCAACCCGCCCACCACGGCCTCCGTGCGGCCGGTGGTATCGACGGCGAAGGCATAGGCGTTGTCCATGCTGCGATCCAGTTCGGTCACCGGTAGCACGATCGCGGGCCCCTCGACCTCCTGGGCCACGAGGGCGGCCGTCGCCCCAGACTCGAGGGCGGTCGGCACGAAATCGTGGCCATCCACATTCGCCCCAGGCAGGGCAACAAATAGCGAGCCCTGGGCAACATTGCGGGAGTCAAACTCCACCGGCCCGGTCACGATGGACTCGGGATCGGCACTGGCAGAGAGCTCCCCGCCGGTGATCTCGGCGATCTGCGCGAGCGTGTACTTCTTCATCAGCTGGCCTTTACTTGCTCTCGGTGCCGCGCTGCTTGAGTGCGGCACGGACCTCTTCACGATCATCAAAGTGGTGGTTGACGCCCTTGATCAGCTGGCCGGTCTCATGGCCCTTGCCGCACACCACCACGGCGTCGCCCGGCTGGGCCCAGTTGATGGCGGCGATAATGGCCTCGCGGCGATCGCCGATCTCCGTCACCTCGGCGCCCGGGGTCTCGGCCTGCTGCTCGGTGGCGCCGCGCACGACCTCGGCGCGGATGGATGCCGGCTCCTCGGAACGCGGGTTGTCATCGGTGATCACCACGAAGTCGGCGCGTTTGACGGCCTCGGCCCCCATGATCGGGCGCTTAGTGGCGTCGCGATCGCCGCCGGCACCAATCACCGCCGCGACCCGACCGGAGATCTGGGCGCGTACGGTGTCCAGCACCTCGGCGATGGCCCCCGGCTTATGGGCATAATCCACCACGGCCATAAAGTCTTGGCCCTCATCGATGGATTCCATGCGGCCGGGAACAGCCACCTCGGCGATGCCCTGGGCCACTGCGTCCACATCGGCGCCAGCTGCATGAGCACAGGCGATGGCCAGGGCGGCATTAGCCACGTTGAAACGGCCGGGCAGCGGCAGCTGCACGGTGTGGGCGGCGCCGTCCACGGTGAGGATAAAACGCTGGGAGCCGGTAGCGGAGACCTCAATATCGGAGGCGGTCACCTCGGCGCTCTGGCCGTGGGTGGCCACGCGCAGCACGGACTCGCCGGCGCGCTCGGCCATGGACTCGCCCCAGTGATCATCGATGCACACCACTGCCTGCTCGGCGTGCTGCGTGCTGGAGGGATCAAAGAACAGGGCCTTGGCCTCGAAATACTCCTCCATCGTGGGGTGGAAATCGAGGTGATCCTGCGACAGGTTGGAGAAGCCCGCGACGGCGAAGTGCGTGCCGGCGACGCGGCCGAGCACGAGGGCGTGGCTAGAGACCTCCATGATCACGTGTGTGACGCCCTCCTCCACCATGGTGGCGAAGAGCTTCTGCAGCGTCGGGGCCTCCGGGGTGGTGAGCTTGGTCGCCACGGGGGTGCCGTTGATACGGGTTCCGGTGGTGCCGATCAGCCCCACTCGATGCCCAGCCTTCATCATGCCCTTTTCCAGCATGTAGCTGGTCGTGGTCTTACCGGAGGTGCCGGTGACGCCGATGATGCTGAGCTTCTCCGAGGGGTTGTTATAAATCGCCGCGGAGACCGGTCCGAGGATCTCGCGCACATCGTCTACCACGATGATCGGGCGGGTCTCCTCCGCGTCGCGGAGAATGCCGGCGCCGGCCTGATCGGTGAGGATCACCGCGGCCTCGCAGCCGCTGGCATAGGTGGCGCCGTGCACCTGAGTGCCGGGGAGCGCCGCGAACACAGCGCCCGCGGGCAGCGAGGTGGAATCCAGTCCAATCTCGCTCACGCTCAGAGCCTCGCTGGGCTCATTGATTACGCTGCCGCCGCTGAGGGTAAGGACCTCAGAAAAGTTCAGTGCCACGCGCAGTTTCCTCCTTGATATATAGGGCTCATTAGTCTCTAGCGCTATTCAGTTATAGGCTGCCGTGCTGCTCGCCGGCGCCGTGGTGCGCATTCGGTTGCGCTCTACTTTAAGCGCAACCGCCGGGCGATGCTGCACCCGCCTCGCACCGCCCCGCACCGCCCGCTGCGGGGTGGAGCAGGACCTGTGCCTAGTAGGCCTGAAGCACAAGGTTGCCCTCGCGCGGCGGGCTGAGCGGAACATTATCCCGCGCCAGCAACCACTGCGCAATGTCTTTAAACAGTGGCGCGGCCGTGCCGCCACCGCCGCCGTGGACGCCGCGTTCTGGGTCATCGAGCATGATGCCGATGACATAGCGGGGATCATCCGCCGGAGCGATACCGGCGAAGGTAATCCAATAATCCGAGTTGGAGTAGGCGCCGGTATTTTCATCGACCTGCTGCGCGGTACCGGTCTTGCCGGAAATCTGATAGCCCTCAATCGCCCCATCAGGAGCGGTTCCGGATTGGCCGCCATCGGCGCCCTGCACCACGCCTTGGAACATATTGCGCACTACCTTGGCCGCCTCGGGCTTCATCACCTGCACGCTCTCGGGTGCCTCAATGGGCACCTCATTGCCCTCGGCATCGGTTTTGGACTTCACGATCCGCGGCTGAATGCGCTCGCCATCATTAGCGATGGTTTGATAGATCCCCGTCATCTGCAGCAGCGACATCGCCATACCCTGTCCGATGGGCAGGTTGGCGAAGGTACCGCCGCCCCAGTCCTCGCGGGCGGGCAAGAGGCCGGCGGTCTCGCCGGGCAGCTCCACTCCCGTGGCTTCTCCGAGGCCGAAACGGTGCAGATAGTCATTGAAGCGATCCTCCCCTACGCGCTGGGCGAGCATCAGGGTGCCCACGTTGGAGGATTTAGCGAAAACACCGGTGGTGGTGAAGCCCACCGTGCCGTGTGGCCATGCATCGCGCACGGTCACACCCGCCATATCGATGGAGCCGGGCACGCTGAGCACCTCGTCTGGGGTGGTCAGCTCATTGTCGATCGCCGCAGAGGCGGTGATGATCTTCGCCACCGAGCCCGGCTCGAAGGGATTGGAGATCGTCGGATTGGTGAAACTCCGCCCCTCCTCGAGCTGCTTCTTAATATCGCCATTGGGGTCGATGGTGTCGGAATTGGCCATGGCGAGCACTTCGGCGCTGCGGGCGTCGAGGACGATGGCCTGGGCGCTCTCGGCACCGGAAATATCCTTGGCCTGCTGCACCTGCTGCTGCACATAGGTCTGCAAATCCAGATCTAGGGTGAGCTCATAGCTGGCGCCATCCTGCACCGGGACGACGTCGCGAAGCGTGCCTGGGATGGCCTGGCCATTGGTGGAGACATCCTCCTTAGAGGAGCCATCCTTCCCGGCCAGATTCTCGTCCGCATAGAGTTCGAAGCCGAATTGGCCCTCGCCTTCCATGCTGGTCTTACCCACCACGTTCTGGGCGATAGCCCCATTGGGGTAGTTGCGGATTTCTTGATAGTCCGCGGCAATACCGGGGAAGGTGTCGACGATCTCCGCCGCCACATCCGGATCCACATTGCGCACGAGGATCTCATACGTGGAGTCGGCCTCGAGCTTTTTCAGGATGTCTTCTGGCTTCACGTCCTCCGCGCTGGCCCCCGCCTCCTTGATGGTGGCGGGAATCTCCTGCGCAATTTTCTCCAATTGCTTATCGACGTTGTCCGCGATGGCCTGCTCGCGTTCCTGCTCGCTCATATCGTTATAGCCGCCGGCCTCATAGAGCTTATAGTCCTGGCGTTCGCGCTCTTCCTCACGGAATTGCTTCGGCGAGACGGTCAGCGAGCGGGCCTGCATGGTCGAGGCAAGGCTGTGGCCATGACGATCCTCGATCGCGCCACGGCGCGCGGGATCCACATAGAGGCGGCTGCGCTGGGCCTCCGCCTTGGCCGCAAACTCCGGACCCCATACGACCTGCACGAGGGCGAGTCGGCCGATGAGCACCACGGCGAGAAGGATCGCAAAAACTTGCGCCACGCCGAGGCGCTTTTTCAGATTGACGGGGCCACTGGTGCTGAGCCACGTCCAGAAACGCGAGGTGGCCTGGGGCGGCTGCGACCCGCGTTCCGAGCGCGGGGCACGGGGAGCATCGTCGAGCCGGGGGCGGCGGCGAGAACGCGCCGAGACGTCGGCCGCCTCACCGCGTTCGCGGCGAACCGGGCGGCGGGGTTCCCTGCGGCGCGGCCTAGATGATTCACTCACGAACCGAGACTCCTTCACTACCCTTGAGAAAACGCTGGCCTTGGAACTGACAAGACAGGGCTTTTAGCCTCAAAACTACAGCTAGTGCCCTGTCTATAGAGGTCGAGTTCAGTCTAAACCGCCTAGCGCCCCGCATAGGGGAGCGGCGCACCGGATTGCGCGCTATTCGGCGTCTCGCGCGTTTCGGCGACACCATCGTTCACCGAGTTATTACGCGGCGCGACGGCTTCGAGACGATCGCGCATCTCCTCGGTGCGGTTGGGATCGCTGCTGGCGCGGTTTGGCCGGCCCTGTCCCTTATTGACGTCAATGATCGGCAAATTCCCATTGGGGTTGGGAGCCAGCTTCTCCTCCACTACCCCATCGCTGCGCACGTCGAGAGCGCCCGGCTGGCCGGGAATCACCATCTTGTGATCGGCGGCCCTAGCGGCCGCATCGGCGGCGGCGCGGGATTGCTCCACATCGCGGCGCAGGGTTTCGAGCTGATTACCCAGCTGGGCATCCTGCTGCGAGAGGCGCTGAATAGTAAAGGTCTGCTCCGTGTTCAGTCCGGAGAGCGACATCGTGCCCACCACACCGAGCACGCTGAGCAGCAGGAAGAACACCAAGGTGCGCACCACGCCCTGATCCGGGCGCGGAGATTCCACGCGGCGGCCGCGCACCGAAACCACCTGTTGGCTGCCCAGCCTGCGCTGGAACTTCCGCTGCGGCTTCGGTGCCGCCGGCGCCTGCGGCCGCAAGGTGGTGGCGCGGTGCCCATAACGGGTGCTCAACGACTCCCGCTCGGCGGTGTCCTTGTCACGCTCGAGCGTATCGACGCTGCTGAAGGTGCTCGTGCTGTAATCCCGCGAGCGATGGGAGGTATCCGCCCAACGCGGGGAGGGGCGATAAGCATCGTGCTCTGCCTGGCCCGAGCCATCCTGCGCGCTGCGCCGAGGACGCCGCACGGGGGTTCCTGCGGTGAGGGTCATGTCTTAGAGCCTTTCTTCCGATACTTTTTCAGCGGCGCGCACCCGCACCGATGCGGCACGGGGATTCATCTCGATCTCGGCGGCGGATGCCTTCTCCGAGCCGCGGGTGAGCAAGCGGAACGACGGAGCGGTTCCCGGGAGATCCATGGGCAGCCCCGGCGGAGTGGTGGAGGTCGTGAGATCGGTGAGCACCTTTTTCACGATCTTGTCCTCGAGCGACTGATAGCTCATGAACACCATTCGCCCGTGCGGGGCGAGTCGTTCGGCCACCACGGGGATGAGCTTTTCCAGTGACTCGAGTTCCGCATTGACTTCCACACGCAGGGCCTGGAAGGTGCGCTTGGCTGGATGCCCGCCCGTACGCCGGGTCGCCGCGGGGATGGTGTCGTACAGCAACTCCACGAGCCGCGCCGAGGACTGGAAGGGCTCCTTCTCACGCTCCCGCACGATCGCGCTGGCAATCTTGCCCGCAAAACGCTCGTCACCATAGGTTTTGAGGATGCGCGCGAGATCTCCGTGGCTATAGGTGTTGAGCACATCCGCCGCGGTTACATGCTGGCTATTATCCATGCGCATATCCAGCGGGGCGTCCACCTTATAGGCGAAACCCCGATCGACTTGATCGAGCTGCATGGAGGACACACCCAGATCGGCGAGCGCCCCGGTGAGGCCATGCTGCTGGGCGCGGATAGCGGCCGGCGCCGTCGAGCGATCGATCTCCTCACCCAGACCATCAAAGCGGGCGTGGATCGGACAGAAGCGAGCGCCGAAGCGCTCGAGCCGAGTACTGGCCTCAGCCAGGGAGCGGGCATCGCGATCGACGCCGATAACGAAACAGCTGGGGAAGGTGGACAGCAGGTGCTCGGTGTGTCCACCGGCACCGAGAGTGGCATCGACGATCACGGGATGCTCGGAGGCCTCGATCGCGGGAGCGAGTAGCTCGGTGACGCGATCGCGCAGCACGGGGACATGGCCATGATTGGCTTCGAGCTCCCGCGCTTGGGCGCTGGCTGTATCCACGTCGCGTTCCTGTTGTGTGTGCTGTGCCGTCATGGTGCGCGATCGCACCCCCTCTCGCTATGAGTCGTGCAGGTAAATAGATGTGTGGTCTCACCGGACACGTCGGCGGTGTATATAGAGCTCCGTCCGAGGGAACATTCTGGTATCGGGGAAGTACACCAGAACTTCAACCTCAGCCGGAGGTCTACACACACCGCGTGGGCGTTGTCGACAGCGGGCCTGTGTTAGATAAAGCCGCCCAGAACGTCATCCTCTGCTTCCGCGAAGGAATCCTCGGTTTCGGCCTGGTACGCAGCCCATGCCTCGGCATCCCAGATTTCTAGGAAGTCGACCGAGCCGATCACCACGCACTCTTTCTTCAAGGCCGCATACTCACGATGCGCCGCCGAAAGCGTGATTCGACCGTGCCCGTCAGGGCGTTGCTCGTCCGCACTCGCAGCGAGGTTACGAATGAACGCCCTCGCCTTGGGGTTGGTACGCGACACCGCCGCTGCCTTGCGTGCTCGAGCGGCAAACTCCTCACGGGGATACACGGCCAAGCTGTGATCTTGACCCTTGGTGACCATGAGGCCGCCCGCAAGTTCCTCGCGGAACTTTGCCGGCAGTGTGAGCCGTCCCTTGTCATCGAGCTTCGGGGTATAGGTGCCAAGAAACATGGGTTTATTGGCCTCCTTTACGTGTCAATCACCTCGAAACCCAGTGATGCGGGATACCTCGTTCAACGCGGCACTCAGGTGCGCATCTCGCATGCCTTCGATATCCAATTTCCTGCCCGCCGAGCGGCCACAATGGGCCGGCCAGCTGACCTAGGCCCCACAATACCCCACTTTCCCCCACTTTTAACAGCCTGCGCCGCCCATTTCTTTTTCTTCTCGCTAAATCCACTGTTCATCGCGGTATTTTTCTCTCGAGCGCGGTGGGAGACACGATACGCGATAACCCTCTGGGGCGTCACAGTAGGGCACGAGAGGTGACTGTAGTACTCCTGACCCCCATAATCCCCATGCGCACCACCTCTACCTTTTCGCTTTTCAACCGCACTATCTTCACCTTTTACCCAGCGGGGAGCTCCGCGTGGGACACAGTGGGGGATCGCGGTGGGAGAAAGTGGGAAGCCATGTAGTGCACTAGCCCCGTGGGGGTGTGCCGATACTGCTGGCGCGAGGTGTGGGCATGAAAAAAGCGCGCACCTTAATAGGTGCGCGCTGGATGGGGCCTCAGACCCTTAGCCCCTAGCGATGAACGGTTGGGGCGTTAGTGCTCGCCGAAGCGGCGGCGGAAACGCTCTTCCATCGAGCTTGTGTCTTGTTTCGGTGCGGCCGCGGGGCGGGAGCTACTGACGGTGTGCAGCTTCGGACCGGACTCGGCCGAGCCGCCCTCGCCGCCGTCACGCAACATCCAGAGGCCAGCGCCGAACATAATAAGAAAGCCCACTGCGCCGAGGGCGATGAACCACAGGTTGGTCTGGCTCAGCGCGATGCCACCGATCAGCACAAGAAGGCCGATGACGCCGACGGCAATCCCCCGCAGGCTCAGCGAACCAGAACCACCACCGAAAGCGGATTCCTCTTTAATTGAGGATCCAAACTTGGGATCGTCTGCAAGTAGTGACTGCTCAATCTCACGGAGAAGCTTTTTCTCCTGCTCTGAAAGCGACACTGTTCCTCCCGGGCGGGTGTGTGGCTGGGCTCCTTGTGCAGAGCACCTGCCGCTGATGGGGTCTTCAAAATACAACAACGTTTCACTGCCGCGAATTGTTCCGATCACCATTCACCGGCAGTACTCCCACCCCCGACAGCCCCACACGCCCCGCCATGGATAGCCGCCTCATGGCGACGCTGCGGCCGAGTTTCTAGGCTGCGGTGGAAGTGGGATGCAGCTGCTCATCTACATCGTCTAGGAAGGACTCTACCAGCCGCATCAAGGTACCCACGCGGGCTGGGGAAATGTGCCGATCAAGGCCATTAAGTGCACGCTGCCTCACCCGGGAGAAGGCCTCGAAGAGATCGGCATAGTCGGCACCACGTTGATCTACGAGGCGCAGCTGATCCCAGGCTGAACGCGGCAGCCGTCGCCGCTTCGCCACAGGACTATCTGCCACCCGCGCTCCCGCGAGACGCAGCGCAGCGCGGTAGCCATATTCGAGAGCATCGAGCAATTTATCGTCCAGCAGCGCCTGCTGCGCGGCCTCATAATTGTCCACACCACTGCGGAAAAGCCGGACACTATTCGGAACGCGAGGACGGAGGGAGGAGACGGTGGAGGATACGATCGGGGTGGCCATGGGCTACTCCTTCATTGTTGAGTGCTGTAGTGCGTTGTTTAGCTGTGACACTAGTGAGCACCCAGGACACTCCACCCTCCGTGTTCGAACACGTGTTCTACCGAGAATGTTCGGCTAGAATATGCCACACATCGCAGAGAAGAATGGTGAAATAAGAAGTTATGGCTGTGGAGGAAATACGCGAGCTCACGACCGTCGAGTTTTGTATGCTAACCCCGCATTTGGTGGACATCTACATTCGCGCAATGGGCTATGACCCCACCTTGGCCGATTCCCGCGTTTCCGCGTGGCGGCATAACTCCCGCAACCGCGATTTTCACGCCTTCATCGCCGTCCACGATCGCTCCATCGTCGGCGTGGTGTACGGCTTTCGTAGCAATAGCACCCAATGGTGGTTCAATCAGGTCTATCACGGGGTACGCCAGACCTACGGTGCCCATAGTCCGCAGCTAGGCACCCTCAAGGATTATGTGGAACTCTCCGAGATCCACGTCGATCCCGCCTATCAAGGCCGAGGCATTGGGCGCCGCCTCATTACGGCGTTTATCGACGCCGCCCCCACCCAGATTCTTCTCTCCACTCCAGAAACCGCCGGGGAAAACAACCGCGCTTTCGGCCTCTACCGCTCTTTAGGCTTTCAGGACCTGCTGCGCAATTTTCGTTTCCTCGGCGATTCCCGCCCCTTCGCGGTGCTCTGTCTTCCCACCGCTTCTTAGGCGGCCGGCTGCCACGCCGGGGCCATGCCGAGATTGTGCAGCACCTCTTGCGTGGCGCGGGCGAAGTTCATCGTCATAAAGTGCAGATCCTCCACCCCTTCCGCGATCAAGCGCTCGGCCATCTCGGAGGTCACCTCGATCCCCACGGCCCGGACCTGCTCATCCGTCTCTGCCGCAAGCAAACGCCGTTCCAGCGCCGTCGGCAAGGAGGAGCCGGACAACTCCACCTGACGCCGGGCCGAGCGCAGGCTCGTGATCGGCATCAGGCCGGGAATCACCGGCTTCGCGCCGTGTACGGGATCGGCGGCAGCAAGGCGATCTCGGAGCCGCAGGAAGTGCTCCACATCAAAAAACATTTGGGTGATGGAAAACTCCGCCCCGGCGCGCAGCTTCTCCAGGGTCCAGTGCGTGTCCGCGTCTAGATTCTCGGCGCGATAGTGGCCTTCGGGGAAGCTGGCGACGCCGATAGTGAAGTCGCGGCACTCCTCCACGGATTTGGTTAAACGGATGAGATCGACGGCATAGTTCAGTCCGCCTTCGGTGGGCACCCACTCCCCCAGCGGATTGCCGGGCGGATCACCGCGCAGGGCCAAGAGATTGGTGAGCCCCAGGTGGGCATACTCCCGCAGGATCGACGTGAGTTCCTCGGCGGTGTGTTCCACCAGAGTCAGGTGCACCAAGGTGGTCAGCGGGTGCTGCGAGAGCCGGCGCGCGATGCGGCCGGTGCGCTCGCGGGTGGAGCCGCCGGCGCCATAGGTCACCGAGGCGAAGGCCGCACCCAGATCGTGGAAGGTGCTCGCCGCGTCCCACATGCGCTGCTCGGCTGCGTCATCGCGGGGTGGCATGAATTCCACCGAAAAGGCCACGCAGGCTTCTCGGGGAGCAGTGATGGCGTCGATAACCGAACGGTGCTGCGGCTGTGTTGTGGGCATGGTGCTGCATTAAAGCACATACAAACCGCTTTGTGCGCGAATTGCCCCCAAAAGTGAACCGAGCGGTTCATTCCTACGGAAAATTATGTGCCCCGCACGCACCTCGTGTCTGCTGCACACGCTAGAGTCAACAGTGATACAACCTAGACCCTCCTCGCCGCCGGCTGGGGCCTCGCTGACCCCTACCCCACTATCGATCTGGAGAGACTGTGATGTCGACTCACTCGGAGCTGTTCACCGACCCTATTCAGGCCATTCCGCCAGTGGTACGTGAGCATTTGCTGAGCTACTGCACACAGCGCAATCAGCACTCCCTCGCTATGGACGAGAACGTGCATCTCGGCACTGCGGTGCTGGAAGATTTCGTGCTCAGTGGCGGTAAGCGCATGCGCCCCATCTTCGGCTGGACCGGCTTCATGGGCGCTCGGAGCCCCGAGTGCACCGAGGATATTGAGGCTGTTACGACTGCCTTATCCGCCCTCGAGTTCATCCAAGCCTGCGCTCTTATTCACGATGACATTATCGACTCCTCCGATACTCGGCGCGGCTACCCCACCGTGCACCGCCGGGTAGAGGCCTATCACCGAGAGCAAGGCTTTTCCGGCGATGCCGCCCACTTTGGCGAATCACTGGCTATATTGCTCGGCGATATGGCATTGGTATACGCCGATGACATGGTGATGGATTCCGGCCTATCGGATGCCGCGCTGCGGCGCATACGTGAGCCCTGGCGGGCGATGCGCCATGAGGTCATCGGGGGACAGATCCTCGATATCACCATCGAGTCCAAAGGCGTCGAGGGCGTGGAGGCACCCATGCGCGTCAATCGCTATAAAACGGCCGCCTACACCATCGAACGCCCGCTGCATCTGGGCGCCGCTATCGCCGGCGCAGACGAGAAGACCATCGCCGCCTATCGCTCCTATGGTCGTGACGTGGGGATCGCGTTCCAGCTGCGGGATGATGTGCTCGGGGTCTTCGGCGATCCAGCCGTCACCGGCAAACCGGCCGGCGATGATCTTCGTGAGGGAAAGCGCACCGTATTGGTGGCGCGCACGCTCGCGATTCTCGATGCTCGCGCCCCGCAGCGGGCTGCCCGACTGCGCGAAGGCCTCGGCCACGTGGAAAGCGCCTCCGATATTCAGGAGCTAGCCGAGATTATCGCTGACTCCGGGGCCGTGGACGAGGTGGAAAGCCATATCACCGAGCTGAAGAACCAGGCGCTCGCGACCATCACGGCGGTACCCACCGTGGCGGGTATTCTCGGCGATCTTGCTGAACGCGCAACCGCGCGGAGGATGTAGTGGCGATGGACTGGGCTCGTGCACGCTGGGTCGGTCTCGTCGCCGCAGTGCTGATCATCGCGGGATCCTATGGCGGAGGTGCCATCCGCAACCGCGGCGGAGTATTAGAGGCACTCGGGCTGGACTTTATGAGCTACGGCCATGGCGCCGGGGTGTCCAATACCGTGGTTTGGCTCGGCATTATGGGCACCGTGGCCGCCTGGGTGCTCTTGGGCCGGCAGGTGATGTGGAATCCGCGGCTCTCCGAGAAGGACAAAGTCGCCGAGATCCGCCGCTGTCTCATCGCCTGGGTCGCGCCACTTCTTGTCGCCGCCCCGATTCTCTCGCGAGACGTCTATAGCTATCTCATGCAGGGAGCGATGCTGCGCGATGGCTTCGACCCCTACACCCAGGGCGCCGCGGTCAATCCGGGCCCCTTCCTGCTGGAGGTCAGCCACGACTGGCGCAATACCACCACCCCCTATGGGCCGCTGCATCTATGGATCGGCGAAGGCATTACGAGCCTAGTGGGCGAGAACGTCACCCTCGGCGTGCTGCTATACAAGGTGGTCTCTATCGTCGGCTTCATCGCTATTGCGTGGTCCACGCCGAAGATTGCGCGCTGCCTCGGCGGCTCACCGGCGCTGGCGCTGTGGCTGGGCGTGGCCAACCCGGTGATGGTGCTCCACCTGGTGGGCGGCATGCACAACGAATCGCTCATGGTGGGCTTGGTCAGCCTCGGCCTGCTCTGCGCGCTGCGCCAGCGCTTCCTCTGCGCGGTGCTGCTGGTGTCTGTCGCGGTCTCGCTCAAGGCCACGGCGGCGCTGGCGCTGCCGTTTATCGTCTGGATGGGAGCCCGCCATCTCGCGGCCGTCCTGGAACGCCGGACGGGGCTCGCTCCCACTCCCCGCGCGCTCCTCGCCTTCTTCGCTACCGGTGCCTGGATGGTGGTGGAGTTCGCCGTGGTGATGATCGCGGTCACCGCCGCCTCGGGCTCAAACTGGGGATGGGTATCGCAGCTTTCGGGGAACTCGAAGGTGATCAACCCGCTGGCGCTGCCCTCGCTCATCGCCGACATTGTCACCCCGGTGATCCTGTTCATCACCGATGACTTTTCCTATAACACCGCGCTGGCCATCACCCGCCCCATCTGCGGGGTCATCATGCTTCTCGGCATCGCAGCAGCGTGGTGGATCTATCGCCAGAACAATCGGCGCAATATCATCGGCATCGCCGTGGCCTATGGCTGCGCCGTGGTATTCAACGCCGTTACCCTCCCGTGGTACTACACCAGCCTGCTCAATGTGATCGGGACCTTCCGCCCCTCGATGAGAGTCATCAAGGCCACCACCCTGCTGTCTATCATCATTGCGCTCGCCTTCACCGGCAGCGGCAATCACCAGCTCTACAACCCAGTCTGGATGGTGCCCACCACCATCGTGGCTTACTTCGCCACCGGCTATATCTTCACCGACGCAGAACGGCAACAGCCCCGGCACCGCACAGCCTGAGCCGAACGCGAGGCTGCGTTGCGGTAGAAGGATGCTGTGCCGGCGACGGGGCGTCGATAAGCGTGCTGAGTTTAGAGAGCCATGGCCTGGGCGCGGCGCATGACCTCGCGGGCGAGATGCCCGTGGAGAGCATCGACGGGGCGACCGGGCAGCGAGTCATCGGCGCTGAAAAGATACTCCAGGATCTCAGCATCCGTGTAGTGGCCATCGGACAATAGCGCGATCACTCCGGGCACAAAGCGGTTGAGCGAACCGTCCTCGTTGAGGAAGCGCTCCGGAACATATTTCACGCCATCCCGCTGCACCACAAGCAGCTGATGATCGCGGACGAGGTGATGCACCTTCGTCACCACCACACCCATGCGCTCAGCCACATCGGGGATGGCTAGCAGGGGCTCGTCAGGGCTTAAAACATCCTTGGACACTGGAATCGAACTCACGGCACCTAATGTATTACAGAGTGACGAGAAACGGTTAGCTTAACTTCGTTAATGCAGGCATACTATTCACCATGACTCAACTGGCGGTCGGCACACTTCTCGATCAGCGCTACCGAGTGGAAACTCTTATCGCTCGGGGCGGAATGTCCTCTGTGTACCGGTGCCTAGACCTGCGCCTCGGGCGCCCCGTGGCGGCAAAGGTACTTGATGATCGGCTCATGGATGACCCCGTCTCGCGGGAGCGTTTTCGCCGCGAGGCCCGCTCCATGGCGCAGCTCTCGCACCCGAGCCTCGTGAATGTCTATGACACGAACTCTTCCGGCGATCACGTATTCCTCATCATGGAACTGATCACCGGCGGCACCCTGCGCGAGCTGCTCTCCGAGCGCGGCCCTATGCCGCCGCACGCGGCCACCGCTGTGATGCGTAGTGTCCTCACCGCGCTGTCGGTGGCGCACCGCGAAGGCATGGTGCACCGCGACGTCAAGCCCGATAATGTGCTGATCAACGGCAACCATCAGGTCAAGCTCGCCGATTTCGGGCTGGTGCGCGCCACATCGCACGCCCACCACACCTCCGACCAGATCATCGGCACCGTCTCCTATCTCTCCCCCGAGCAGGTCGATGGCTCCTCGGTCGGCCCCGCCTCGGATGTGTACTCCGCCGGCATCGTGCTCTTCGAGCTTCTGAGCGGCGATACCCCCTTCACTGGGGACAACCCCATGGCCCACGCCTATGCCCGCCTGCACGCGGATGTGCCGCCGCCCTCCACGCGCATCGACGGCGTCCCCCCAGAATTCGATGAGCTCGTCGCCCGCGCCTGTGCGCGCAACCCCGCCGATCGCTTCGCCGACGCCCAGGAGTTCCTCGAGGCCGTCAACGAGGCCGCACGCACCCTGAACCTTCCCGATTTCTCCGTGCCCGTGCCCCGCCACGGTGCCGCGCACCGGGCCACCACCGTGGTGAGCCCCGCGATGAATCCAGAGCCGAACGGCCTTATGGAGGGCCCCGGCCAGCCCCAGCAGCCGCGCGAGGGGTTATTCCCCGACGCCGAAGAGGAGGCCGGCCCGCACGCCACCACGCAGGAAACCCGCACCTTCGGCGCCGTTCCCCCGACCGGCCCCGCTGGGCCGGCGGTTCCGGCAGGGCCGGCGGTTCCGGCGGGCCCCATGGGCGCCCCCGACGCCCCTACCCCGCATGGCGCGGCACAGCCCACCGCCTACGACGCCCCTGAAAATCCCCCGGCTCCCGCTGCGTCGGCAGCGCCCTCGCGCCCGTCCCGGCCCGCCGGTAATCGCCGCGGCATTGGTTTTTGGGTATGGCTGGTGGTGATTGCCCTTACCACCGCAGCGGTGGCCGTGGGTGGTTGGTGGTTCGGCTCCGGACGCTACGGCGATATCCCCTCGGTCCTCGGCATGGACCAAGAACAGGCCGTGGCCACCGTGCAGGAGGCTGGTTTTTCGGTAAGTACCGACGAGATCTATGACGACGAGGTCGCGGCTGGGGAGGCGGTGAATACCCTGCCCCCTTTTGGCGAGCGAGTACCACGCGGTCATGATGTCGTGGTACTCCTCTCCCGTGGCAAGCCGACCGTCCCCGCCATCCCCCAAGACCACGACCCGCTGAAATACGAGGCGGCTGTCACCGACCGCACCCTGGAGTGGGAGCTGGGCGAGGCCGCCTATGATGACACCGTTCCCGCCGGCAAAGTCCTCGACGCCTCCCCTGCCCCCGGCACCGAGGTGAAGGTGGGATCGGCGGTATCGGTGATTCTGTCCAAAGGCCCCGCGCCCGTGGAGGTACCCGATATTCGTGGCCGCAGCGAAGACTCCGCCCGCGCTATGCTCAAGCGGGCCGGCTTGGAGGTCTCCGAGGTGCGCAAGGAATACGACGAGGGCGTGGACCCAGACGAGGCGGTATCGACCATCCCCTCCTCCGGTACCTCGCTGAACCGCGGCGACTCGGTGATTCTCGTGATGTCGAGTGCCATCAAGGTACCGAAGATCACCGGGCTGAGCCTCGACGAGGCGAAAGACGTCCTCTCCGACGCCGGTATCAGCATCCGAGAGGCCTCCTATGTATCGAAGACCGGCCGCGTGGTCGATGAGGTAGTGGCAGTAAGCCCCTCCCCCGGCTCCGGTCTGGATCCGTCGAACGCCACCGTCTCCGTGGAGGTGGCATCGAAGGTGAAGATCCCGAGTGTCTTGGGCAAGCGCGTATCCGATGCGGTGAAACAACTCACCGAGGACGGCTTCGCGGTGGATACCTCAGGGCTGGACGATGATGATCGCGTGATCGCCCAAAGTCCCCTCCCCGGGCTGAGCAGAGACTCCTCCCGCGGGGATGTGACCATCGAGCTCACGGCCCTCTAACGCCCAGCTGGCATAACACAACGGCCCGCACTCCCTGTATCGGGGAGGCGGGCCGTTGTGCTGCGCGGAGGAGGCTACTGGTTACGCAGCATCTCCGCGACGAGGAAGGACAGCTCCAAGGACTGCTGCGTGTTCAGTCGCGGATCGCAGGCCGACTCATAGCGGCCGGGCAGATCGATATCGGTGATGTCCTCGGCACCACCGAGGCACTCGGTGACGTTCTCGCCGGTGAGCTCCACGTGGATACCGCCGGCGTGGGTGCCGAGGGCGCGGTGCACCTCGAAGAATCCCTGCACCTCATCCAGCACCTTGTCGAAGTGGCGGGTCTTATACCCATTCGAGGAGGTGTGGGTGTTGCCGTGCATCGGGTCGGTCTGCCACACCACCTTGTGGCCGGATTCTTCCACGGCGCGGACGATTCCGGGCAACACGGTGCGCACTTTGTCATGACCCATGCGGGCCACCATGGCCAAGCGCCCCGGCTCCTTGTTCGGATCCAGCTTCTCGGCATAGGCAACGGCCTCTTCTGGGCTGGTCTTCGGCCCCAGCTTGATGCCCACGGGGTTAGAGATCAGCGCGGCGAAGTTCACGTGGAAATCGTCGATACCGCGGGTGCGCTCACCGATCCACAGCTGGTGTGCGGAGAGATCATAGAGTCCGGTCTCGCCGTTTTCGTCTTGGCCAAGACGCAGCATGGCGCGCTCATAATCCACCAGCAGCGCCTCGTGGGAGCAGAAGATATTGGCTTGGCGCAGGGACTCATCGGAGACACCGCAGGCCTGCATGAAGCTCAGTCCGCGCTCGATCTCTCGCGCCAGGGCCTCATAGCGGGCACCAGCCGGCGATTGCGCCACGAACTCGCGGTTCCACTCCGTCAGGCGGTACAGATCCGCTGTGCCGGAGGCAGTAAGGGCGCGCACCAAGTTCATCGCGGCCGAGGAGTTTGCGTAGGCGCGGATCATGCGGGCCGGGTCGTGGCGGCGCGCCTCAGGGGTCGCCTCCACACCATTGACGATGTCGCCGCGGTAATTGGGCAGCCCATTGGCATCGAGATCCTGGGAGCGCGGCTTGGCGTATTGGCCAGCGATACGGGCCATCTTCACCACCGGGGTGGAGGCGCCATAGGTCAATACGACCGCCATCTGCAGCAGGGTCTTCACATTCGCCTTGATATGCGGCTCGGTATTGGCCTCGAAGGTCTCGGCGCAGTCGCCGCCTTGCAGCAGGAATGCATTACCGAGCGCCACTTCACGCAGCTGATTCTTCAGCAGGTGAATCTCCGGCGGCAGCACCACCGGCGGCACAGACTCGAGGATCTTGCGCACCGCAAGGGCTTCCTTCTCATCCCACGACGGCTGCTGCTTGGCTGGGCGCGCCACGACATCGTCAAAGCGCTCCCGAATGCCCGCAGGCAGCGGGGGAAGATCGGGCAGCTCGGATTCTGATATATCTACACTCCAACTCACACGTTTATTCTTAGCACACCGAACTATTCTTCCCTCCCCTTGCCTACCCCAGCAGAGCGGGGCGGATGCTACTTTCGGCGCGAGATGGACTGGGCCGCCCCATCGAGGCCCAGCGGCATGGCGTTGGTGCAGATAAGAAACTTGGCGCGGTTGTGCCTGGCGTCGACAAGCGCATCGTGCACTGCGCTCGGCACGGCCGGCAGTTGCGGCCTACCAGCCATTTCCCAGTACTGCTTCAGCTCGCGGGTAAAGCGCGGCAGCTGCCGTGGCAGGCCCCGCATATCCCCCCAGAGCTGCGCGAGGACGATGTGATCATAGGCGCCCACCCAGGCCCATAGTTCGGGGCGAGTGCCGTCGTGGGTGAGGAACTCAAAGACCTCGTGGCGGATGGTCGCCCGCGTTTTCCACTCGCGGCTGCCGCGCTCCGGCAGCTTGTCGAGCACGTGCGCGCGCACCCAGTCATTGGCTGAGCGCGGATCAAACTCGCTCGACACGGCGTAATATTCACGGCCGTCCTCGGCAACAATCCCGATGGAGACCAGCTCGATGGTGGTCCCGTCCTCAATAAACTCGGTGTCGTAGAAGAATCGCACGGTGGTTGTCTGCTTGCTTTCTACGCCCCGGAAACTCTTCTGCCCCGGCGCGAGCGTGGCCGTCTGCGCGCTACCCGGCTGAGAGAAGCCGACAGAGCACAGAAAGGCGAACGTACTCGAAGTGTCATTTCAGTCTAAGCACACCGGCGCGCCACGTGCTCAGCGGGGGTATAGCCACCCTCGCCGGTGCCGCCCAGGTGCACGTAACTAGCAGCGCGAGTGGCGTGCGGACGCCGCATACTCGGCGGTAGTGTCCGGCTGCTTCTTCCCCGCATCCCTGCGGCCAGCGATCATCGGCTCGATCGCCGGCGGCGCTAGGGTCCAGCCGAGCACTGGCACACGAGAGAGCAGGTAGAAGCCATAGCAGGCGGCCATTGCCACGATGAATACGCCGATCACCCACAGCGATGGACTCGACAGCAGCCCGTGATCCGGTTCGATGAGCACGTCCTCGCGGTAGCGAAAGAGCATGCCGAAGAGCACAGAGATTGCGATGGGGTGGCCGATATAGACCACGAGGGTGTGACGGCCGACGAAGGCGAGCGCGGAAAACAGCAGCGGCACGCTGGCGAGCGCCACCGCCAATAAAATCGCCGTGGGCAGCAGCCAGAGCCGCCACAGCAGCCCCTCGATGAGGTCGATGAACTCGGTGCTCCAGCCCCACATGCCTTCCTCACGTACGGGCAGCCCCGCAAGCGCCCCCGAGCGAGCCGAGCCCAGCCACCAATCATGCGCGGCATAGGCCGCCAACCCACTGAGCCCATAGGCCGCAATGAAGCGCGGCTGAGTGCAGCTGCGGGCAATCCAGGTGATGGCGACACGGTAGCGCAGTCCGATCATGTAGATGGGCAGATACTGCGCGAAATGCAGCACAATCGACGCACTCACGGGGGTGAGTTGCAGCAGCACTGGGCTAAAGGAGGCGGCCACTGCCACCCCATTGCTCAGCCGCCGGGTGGCCCATGCCCAGAGGCAGAACACGGCCAAGCAATACAAGAACCAGTACATGCCCTCGCCGTGGAGCACGCTATCGACTACCCACCCCGCCCCGCGGTGCTCGAAGTCGGCGAAGCGCACCATCTCATATTCTTTAATGAACAAGTAGATGGGCATCCACACTAGGTAGGGCAAAAAGAAAAACCAGATGCGTTTGGTGAGGACCTCGCGGAGGGAAAAGCGCAGCACTTTCGCCGAGAAGTAGCCGGAGACTAAGAAGAATAGCGGCATGCGCAGTGGATCCAGCAGATGGTTGAGCTCTGCCAGCCACGTGTCCATTCCATAGGGCACCTCTAGGCACACGTGCAGCAGCGTTACTCCGACAATGGAGAGCCCCTTCGCGGCATCGGGCCATTTCAGGCGCTCTTTCACCACCGTGTGCTCCTGCACATGCGGCATGCCGTGGCCGGTGGCATCCGGCTCCATCCTCTGTTCCACATCAGCAGCGTTATATCGCGTGGCAGGCTGATTCTGCGTCATGCGCCCGTACACTTTCTCCCTCGTGCCCCGTCATCCCAAGCGCGCTTATCGACGCTCAGCTCCCCGACACGAACACCGCGACTGCGCATGCAGCAGCGGCGCCGATAGGGGTTCAGCAGGACTGCCCTAACCCTATCGACGCCGCTCAAAAAAGTTAAACTATGCCACCTTAGCGTAACCTAAGAATCGCTGTCTTAGCCCTCCCAATTGGCGGGGAGTTCCGCCCCTTCCGGATAGCCCTTGCCCGCAGCGAGTGCTTCTTTGACATCCGCGGCATACAGGTCCACATAGGGATAGCCGGACATCTCCGAGAACAAGGCCGTGATGTGGTCGGTGAGCGCGCGGGCGGCCTCATAGCTATCGGGGTCCAGGCCGCGCTCCTGCACAAAGGCGATGGGGTCGATCGGTGGGGCCACTTTCATCCACACCTTGGCGGGGCGCACAATCCACGAGCCGATGGGATTGGCCTTGCGGGAATTGATCATCGCCACCGGCACGATGGGCTGCTGACATTCCAAGGCGGTGCGGGCCATGCCGGTCTTGCCGCGATAAATGCGACCATCCGGCGAACGGGTGCCCTCGGGGTAGACGCCGAGCACGTCGCCGCGATCGAATACCTTACGGGCCGCAGCAATAGCATTAGCCGCAGCATCCTCCGAGGTGCGATCGATCGGCACTTGGCGTAGCGAGGTGAAAAACCACAGCTGTATCTTGCCCACCAGTCCGGTACCGGTGAAATACTCATTCTTGGCGAGGAAGGTGATCTCACGGTCGCACAGCAGCGGGAAGAAGAAGGAGTCCATCACGGACTGATGGCTAGAGGCGACGATCGCAGAGCCGCTCGCTGGGATATTCTCCTTGCCTTCAATCTCTGGGCGGTTATACACCCGCAGGAAGGGTCCGATGAGGATGTTCTTAAACACCCAGTACCACTTGTTTTTCATGTGCGACTTCCCTAGCAAATGGGGCGCTGTAGATGATCTGCCCTACACGGGGCACACCACGGCTCGGCGCCGGTGAATGCATGATCTGTCCTCCCACGAGGACCGTAAGTATAGGTTAGTAGAAACTAGCCTTCACGTCCGGAAGTTTCGCCGCAAGGACGCCCTCGGTGCGCACAGAATCACTCCACCGGGGCGAGGAAACGGGTGCGCGCCCGATCGGCCGCGCCAATCATGCCGGCATCCGAGCCCAGTTCCACCGTCTTAATATCGGCGAGCGGACGGTGTCCGGCACCCACAATACGCCGCGCGAAGCGCTGCTTCGCGGCCTCAAGATACAGCGGAGAATCCTTGGCCACGCCGCCGCCGACCACAATGAGCTCGGGATCGAGGATATCGGCGACGATGGCCAACCCCTCCCCTAGCCAATGACTGAAGTGCTCCACCACTTTCACCGCAGCAGGATCCCCATTACAGGCCGCCTGCATGATCCTCCTGCCGGTGAGCTCGTCGGCCTGCGAGCGGAAGCGACGCACAAAGCTCGACTCCTCGAACTCGCCGGAGCCAATGATCTCCTTGGCAAAATCCGGCAGCGCCGTGCCCGAGCAATAGCGCTCTAGGCAGCCCCGCTTACCGCAGGGGCAGCGACGCCCATCGGGGACCACCGTGATGTGCCCGAACTCGGGGGCGGTGCCGAAAGCGCCGCGATAAATCTCCCCGTTATGCATGAGCGTCGCCCCGATCCCAGTGCCGATGGCAAAAAGCACCCACGTCTGGGCGTCGCGGGCGGCACCGAAACGGTACTCGCCCCACGCAGCAGCATTGGCGTCATGCTCGAGGACAACGGGGAGGTCAATGAGCCGCTCGATGTCCGCGCGGACGTTCTTATCGCGCCACGGCAGATGCGGGGCGAAACGTACCCGCTCGCATTCGGGATCGATAAAGCCGGCGACAGCAAGCCCCACCGCCCCCACATCGTGGCGAGAACGCAGAGACGTGACCACATACGCAATCGCCTCGTCGAGTCCACGCTGGGTGGACGGGGTGGGGACCTGGGTCGAGTCGATGATGCGCCCCTCGGGCGTCACTACGGCGCCGCGAAGGTTGGTACCGCCGATATCGAAACCGATGGAGTGGGTGGCAGACATAATGGAAGCTCTATGGGTCCCGTCTCTAGAGGTTAAAACTCACCCAGTATATATGCGCTTGACTGCGTCATTCTAATCGCTGGACGAGTGGAGAATACGCTGCAGCCGCGCCGCCATAATCGGCCACGCCCAGTGCTGCACCACGTGGGCGCGGCCCCGCTGCCCCATTGTGCTGCGCAGAACGTCATCGTCGAGCAGACGAACTATCGCGTGCACCAGGCTGTCGATGTCTCGACCATCGACCACGATGCCCGTCTCCTCCGTCACGGTCTCTGGCGCGCCGCCGGAATCGCCCGCCACCACCGGCACCCCGCTGGCTTGGGCCTCGAGGTAGACGATGCCGAGCCCCTCGACGTCGAGGCCCTTGCCGCGGGTACGGGCCGGCATACTAAAGACATCGCTGGCGGCGAGCAGCTGCCGCATCTCGCCGAATTCACACTGCCCCATGAGGTGGATGCGCTCGCTGGCCTGGGAGTTGGCGTCGATAAGCGCGCGCAGCTTCTTCTCATATGAGCCGGTGCCGACAAGCACGAGTCGCGCCTCGGGGTGGCGGGCAAGAATGCGCGGCATGGCGCGCACCAGCTGGTCCTGGCCCTTGCGAGGCACAAGCCGAGAGATACAGATGATCAGCGGCTCATCGCCCCATCCATAGCGGGCGCGCACCTGCCGCCGTTCTTTCTCGCTCAGGGGGTGAAATAGCTCGGGATCTACTCCCGAGGGCAGCGGCTCATAGCGTGGATGAGTACCCAGTGCCGGGCGGATCCGGCCCAAGGTGTAGTCGGAGATATAGGTGATCACATCGGCAGAAGCGCCAATGCGCCGCAGAATCTGGCGGGCGCCGGGCACCATCGACCACCCAACCTCGTGGCCGTGGGTGGTAGCCACCACCTGGCAGGCCCCAGCCGCCCGCGCCGCCGAGCCGAGCACCGCGAGAGGGGCCGCAGCCCCAAACCACACGGTGTCGATATCGTACTGGGCGATAAGACGACACATCTCCGCCTTGAGCCCGGGAGTGGGCAGCATGACCCGGCGAGGCCAGCGCACCACCGTGTACTCGACCTGGGCATCCCATGCTGCGGCCGCCGCAGCGTCTTGTGTGGAGGCAAGCACCACAATCTCCGCGGGGTCGAGATAGAAGACGAAATCGCGGAGATAGGACTGGATCCCGCCGACTGTGGGCGGGAAATCATTGGTAACAAGCAGCGTGCGGCCCATAGTCATCCCATTCTAGCGAGGGCCCCTAGGCCACACAGTGGGGCCTAAAAAAAATCACGCCACGCGATCCTCCCAGAGAGGACGGTGGCGTGAGGGGGCGTGGCCGGTATCAGTAGCGGCGCGCGCCGTAGAAGGGCATCGAATCCACGGAGACGACCTGCACGGGGATACCATAATCCGAGGCGTGGACCAGCTTGCCATCACCGATGTACATGCCCACGTGGGTGGCTCCGGGGTAGTAGCCCACGATATCGCCCGGCTGCAGCTGATCGCGGGATACCGGCGTGCCACCGGCCATCTGGGCCTGGGAGGTGCGCGGAATGGACTTACCCTGCTGCGCATAGGACCACACCATCAGCCCAGAGCAGTCAAAGGCGTCGGGGCCGGTGGCTCCCCAGCCATATGGAGCGCCGAGTTTGCTCATCGCGGCATTCACCGCGCTCATCCCGCCTGGGTTCGAGCTGGTAATACCGGCGAGATCGAATCCCTCGATGGGGCCGTTCTTGTTTTGCCACGCCTGGCGCAGGCTCGGCTCCAGGGCGTCAATACGCGCCTCCAGCTCACTGGTGCGCTTATTCAGCTCATCCTGCTCGCGCTCGAGCTTGGCCCGCTGGGCCTTCAGGTCGCCCAGGCGGAAGTCGGCCACAGCCTTGGCTGCAGCGGCACGCTCATGTTCCTGAGCTGCCTCGCGCAGCGCCTCCTGCAATTCCACAATGATGCGCTCATTGCGCTGACTCAGAGCGCTCATATAGGCAGTGCGATCGATGGCGTCCTGCGGGTTATGTGCCGAGGAGATGCCCGAAAGGGGATCGAGGCTCGCACCGCGGTAGCGGGCCTTCGCCACCTGGTTCACATCGCTACGAATGCTCTCGGCGTTCTCTGCCGCTTCTTGTGCAGCCGCAGAGGCTTGCCGGTACTCCTCCGCGAGGCGCGCCGCCTCCTCATTGCTCTTGTCAATATCGATGGACAGCTGCTTGACTTCCTCGTTCTTCGCAGTGGCCTCGTGGGAGACCGCGTCCATCTCCTTAATCAAGCTCTCCATCTGGGCGGGATCAGCGCTGGCAAGAGGCGCAGCGATGCTGCTGGCAGATAGGGCAAGGGCGCAGGTAATAAGCCCGAGCTTGGTGAGTTTCATGTGTTCTCCACGTGCGTCTTAGAAGTGCCGGCGCTGAAACAACAGCGTCACAATAAAAGTTACAGCGGGCCACGGGCCGCGCTGTGTGGTGTTCCTGCTCCCCTAGGGAGCACACACCCAGTTAGCGGGTTAGTTTAGCGTACATTTCGCCAATACCAACCCTGATGTGGCCACTGAGGCTTAGAGTAAATCACAGTGGTGAAAGTTATTGGCCCAGCCAGCTAGACGAGGCCGTAGCCCTGCCCACCCCCAAACGTAGGCGGCGAGCGAAGAGGGCTACGAGCACCGGCGCCCCAGCGAATGCCGAGGCGCCGCCATAACGACAAAACCGCAGACCGTACGTTGGTCTGCGGTGTGCTGTCAGGGCTGTCCTCGCCGGTGGCTCTTAGAAGCGAACCACGGAGTGGATCGGCATGTAGTTGAGCGGACGCTCGCCCACCGGGGTGCCGGACTGCATGGCGTCGATGATGGTGCCATTGCCCACGTAGATGCCGACGTGGGAAGCGCCGCCGTAGTAGGCAACGATGTCGCCGGGACGGATCTGGGACAGCGGCACGCGGACGCCGGCAGCTGCCTGCTGCTGAGAGGTGCGCGGGATGGACTTGCCCACCTGGGAGTAGACCCAGGAGGTGAAGCCGGAGCAGTCGAAGGCGTCCGGGCCGGCAGCGCCCCAGACGTAGGGAGCGCCGGTCTTGGAGCGAGCGATGCTCACGATGCGGTCACCAACAGAGTTGGAGGATGCCGGAGCGACAGAGCGGGCGACCTGAGCCTGGCCGGGAATCTGCACGGGCAGCTGAGAGCTCAGCTGGCCGGTATCAACGATGTTGTTGATCTCTGCCGGCACACCGGGAATGTTCGGCACGGCCGGAACGCTAGGAACGTTCGGCACGCCAGGAACGGACACGTTGCCGACGACCGGCACGTTGATGTCGAGGGCCTGAGCCGGAGTGGCCAGTGCGGCGGAGGCACCGGCGGCAACGGCGGTTGCGGCTGCTGCGTTGCGAACGATACGGCTTGCGCTACGACGATTGTGATTACCCATTTGAAACTTTTCCACGTCTTCCTTGTTTGAACCGGCCGGGTTAGCTGACGGGCTAGGCATCCGGAAGGCCTCCCATCCTCGCGCCGTGCTCTCTATACTGAGCACTCTTGCGAGAATTTCACCCCAGATATTTAGGTGGTTCCCCGGCTCCGGCGGCATCCTCAGGATCGGAGTTGATCAGAGACTGTGCCGGATTAGGTCTGGCTTATTCTTTTCGGTAGATGTTCGTCGGTGGCGACCAGATCGTTTTTCTTACTCTCTGCTTCGTCCCGCGAAGTCTCGTTTAGGTTACGAAACGGCAACGATACTTGTCCAACTTTCAGCAAAATCTAGGCGCTGTTATCAAGTCGTAATCTTCCAGTGACCATTCGGTGATCGAAACAGGCGACGGCGACGCGGCCCCAGGCCGTTCGAATGACACCCCTTTTACCTGCAGTTTTTCGCATATTTTCGCCCCAAGCTGCACCGATAGCGGGAGCCGCCCACCGTCGGCCGGGGCTCAATAATTATTTTTTGTGACCTTCCCCACTATAGCCGTTATCGGGCCGTGATCGTGCCCGAAACGTTATCTCAGCGCGACCACACGAAGCCCTAGGATGTCTGATCAGTGGCCCTGGAAACGCCCCTGCGCCCCGCCGAGCGTACCGACCGCGCCGGCTGGCGAGAGCGGTACTGCCCCGAGTACCGCGTGCTGGCCGCGTGGCGGTCTCTAGGCCGCTGTGGGGGACGCTTCCCCACTGCGCGTGGACAGGTGACTGTGCTGCTTGCCAAGGCGGTAGAGGCGGTGTCTACCCCACCGTCGGACCACGGTTGGCTGTGTGGGCCCTCGATGGTGCACACCGAGCATAAGAGAAGGACCCTCACCCCGAGGGTGAAGGTCCTTGACTCTATGACGCAGTAGTCTCAGTACAGAATATGTACTTCAGGTGTGATGCTATTCGCGGCCGGCATCCTTGTCGGCGCGGCGATTAGCCTCGTTGAGGTTCTCGAGCATGGTGCGCTCTTCCTCTTCGTTGGCGTGCTCGATCTCGGCAGCGCGGCGAGCGACATCCTCGCTGTCGGCCTTCCACAGGCCGCGACCCGGGTGCCCACCGAAACCAAGCTGGTTCGGCTGGTTCGGCACCTTGGCGCCTGCGTACTCGAGCGGGATCTGGTGTCCGTGCTCGTCCACTGGGCCGATGGGCTGGTGAACTTCCACGTACTCGCCGTGCGGCAGACGCACGATCACGCCGGTTTCGACGCCGTGCTCCAGCACCTCGCGGTCAGCGCGCTGGAGGCCAACGCAGATGCGGTAGGTGATGAAGTAGGAGATCGGCGGCAGCAGGATGAGGCCGATACGACCAACCCACGTCATGGCGTTGAGCGAGATATCGAAGTGGTAAGCGAAGAGGTCGTTACCACCAGAGACGGTCAGCAGTCCGTAGAAGACCAGAGCCATCACGCCGATACCGGTACGGGCCGGTACGTCGCGGGGACGCTGCAGCAGGTTGTGGTGCTCATCGTCGCCGGTGATCTTCTTCTCGATCCACGGGTAGGCGAAGAGCAGGACCACGAGGATGCCAAGCATGATGGCAACCCAGAACACGGCCGGGATGGTGTGGTTGCCGATGTAGAGCTCCCACGCCGGCATGACACGGGCGGCACCGTCAGTCCACAGCATGTAGATATCAGGCTGGGAACCAGCGGAGACCTGTGCCGGGTTATAGGGGCCAATGTTCCAGATGGCGTTGATCGTGGTGATACCTGCCATCAGGGCCAAGGCACCGGCGGTGATGATGCCGAAGGCGGAGGCCTTCAAAGCGAACACCGGGAGAATACGGACGCCCACAACGTTGTTCTCGGTGCGGCCTGCGCCCGGGAACTGGGTGTGCTTCTGGAACCAGACGATCGCCAGGTGTGCACCGATCAGGGCCAAGATGATGCCCGGCAGGATCAGCACGTGGGCGATGTAGAAGCGGTCCAGCATGATCTCGGAGGGGAAGTCGCCACCGAAGATCAGCCAGTGCATCCAAGTACCGATGATCGGCATACCCACGATGATGGCGGACATAATGCGCAGACCCACGCCGGAGAGCAGGTCGTCCGGCAGGGAGTAGCCGAAGAAGCCCTCGGCGACGGACAGCAGCATCAGCACGCTGCCGATGATCCAGTTAGCTTCACGCGGGCGACGGAACGCGCCGGTGAAGAAGATACGCATCATGTGCACGATGATGGAGATCGCGAAGGCCAGGGCGGCCCAGTGGTGCATCTGTCGAATGAACAGACCGCCACGCACCTCGAAGGAGATGTTCAGCGCGGTCTCGTAGGCACGAGACATCTCCACACCGTTGAGCGGTGCGTAGGCACCGTCGTAGATGACCTTGGAGATAGACGGATCGAAGAACAGGGTCAGATAGACACCCGTGACGATCAGGATAATGAAGCTGTACAGCGCGATCTCACCGAGCATGAAGGACCAGTGAGTCGGGAACACCTTGTTAATTTGGGTGCGCAGGAAGCCGGCTCCGCTGTAGCGAGAGTCAATGGCTTCTGCGCGCTCAGCTAGTTTATTGCTCATGATTTACGCTCCCAGAATGCCGGTCCGACAGACTCGATAAAGTTGCCTGCGGCGACGAGGTAACCATCTTCATCGACGGTAATGGGCAGCTGCGGCAGGGCACGAGCGGCGGGGCCGAACACCGGCTTGCCGAAGTGCAAAGCGTCGAACTGCGATTGGTGACAGGGGCACAGGATTCGGTTGGTCTGAGCCTCGTAGAGCGAGGTTGGGCAACCGATGTGCGTGCAGATCTTGGAGTAGGCGTAGTAGTCGCCGTAGTGGAAGTTCTCCTGTCCGACACGCTCGATCACCTTGGCAGCGTCGGCGCTGCGCAGGCGGATCAACATGACGGCGTTACGCGGACCGTGGATCGAGTGCATGTGCTCCTCGTAGACCATGGCCTGCTTGTCGTAGCGGTCACCGTCGTTGACGTACTCGTCAGGAAGCGGGAACACCGTCTCCATCGAAGCTGCCAACAGATCTTCGGGACGCATACGCACCAGACGGGTCACACCCTGGGTGGTGTAGTGCCCATCGTGCTTCTCCGCGGTCACGCCGGTGTCGCGGCCCAAGTACAGCTTGGTGCCGTGCTCGGCGAGGGTCCAGCCGGAGGTCCAGAGGGTGCCGTCACCCTGGATGCCCAACTCATGAGGCTTCCACGGGTTCTTCACCATGCCGCCGAGCGGAGCCAGGATACCCAGGCCGGCGACTGCTGCGCCGGCGCCCATGACGCCCTTGAGCATCTTGCGACGACCCAGAGTGGAGGTCTCCCAAGCGTCGTTGAGCAGCGCGCCGAGGGTCTTTGCATCGACCTCAGCGGAACCGCCATCGTGACGCTGCTGGACGGAGATCTCTTCGGGGATGAACTTCTTCACATAGGTGACTACGCCCATACCCATCGAGATGATGCCCAGACCGGCAGTCAGGCCCAACATCGGGGTGTAGAAGGTGTAAAGCCACAGTCCCTCTTGGCCGAGTGCCTTGTACTGCCACGGCCAGAAGAGGTAGATCGCCATGAAGGCGAGCATGAGAACGATGCCCGCGATGAAGAAGAAAGCGACCGAGCGCTCGGCTCGCTTCTCAGCGGGGTCATTCTCAATCGGGAAGCGTTCCTTGCGGTACGCAACCGTGACGTCATCAAGCTCGGTGCCGAGACGGGCGAGCTCCTCGTTGCTCATCGCAGCGAGTTCTTGCGAGGTGTATTCTTTGCTGTTTTTGCTCATGAGCGCGATCCAATCCACAGAGCAGCAGCGATAAGCGCTGCCATACCGGCAAGCCACATGAACATACCCTCAGCCACTGGGCCGAGGCCGCCGAGGCTCCAACCACCGGGGCTCGGGGTTTCCTTCGTGGACTTGATGTACGCGATGATGTCCTTCTTCTCGTCCAGCGAGAGCTGACGATCAGAGAACTTCGGCATGTTCTGAGGGCCAGTGAGCATAGCCTGGTAGATCTCTTGCTCGTTGGCGGGATCCAGAACCGGGGCGTACTTACCGGAGGAGAGCGCACCGCCACGTCCGGTGAAGTTGTGGCACGACGCACAGTTGAGGCGGAAGAGCTCGCCACCGCGGGCGACGTCTGCCGGATCGATAGTGCCGTCGTAGTGGCTACCGCGCAGCGACTCCATGGCGATGGTGCCGTCCTCGTTCTTCACGAGGCCGGGACCGCCACCGTTGGCGTCCACATATGCGGCAAGTGCCAGTGCTTGGTGCTCGTTATAGCGCGGGGTCTTGCGCTGTGCCTGTGCCTCATTGCGCAGCATCGGCATACGGCCAGAGTGCACTTGGAAGTACACGGCGCCTTCGCCAACACCGATCAGGGAGGGACCGCGTCCCTCAACGCCCTGAAGGTTGGTGCCGTGGCACGTAATGCAGGCTACGTCGTAGATGTCCTTACCCTCTTGAATGAGAGCGGCATCGTCTTTTTGAGCGGTTGCTACCTGTGCATCGGGGGTCAGTGCGTGAGCCAGCAGGCCGGCGCCAGTCAGACCCACCGTGAGTGCAAGAGCACCCGCGACGGAACGGCGTGCCTTACGCCGCGTCCGGGTCTTCTTTGCTTCCGCGGACTTCGCCGCAGAAACATCGTGTGGTGTGGTATCCATCATTTTCCTTTTTCGGGTTTCGGAAAGTGAAGGGCTGTTGATCCGCGACCACTCCTTCTGCCCTGCCGCATCACTGCCTGCCTGTCACAGACTGCGGTTGAGAGCCAGAAATGGCGCGAGACCGATACGGCCTACTGAATGAAGTAAATGGTTGCGAACAGGGCAATCCAGACAACATCGACGAAGTGCCAGTAGTAGGACACTGCCATTGCTGCGGTTGCCTGTGCCGGCGTGAACTTGGACTTCGCGATACGAAGCAGGACAACCACAAAGGCCAGAACGCCCGCGAGGACGTGGGCTGCGTGGAAGCCAGTCGTAATGAAGAAGACCGAGCCGTAGACACTGCTCTGAATAGTCAAGCCGTGCTCGACCAGGTGGTAGTACTCATATGCCTGACCAACGAGGAAGATCGCGCCCAACAGTGCGGACAGTGCATACCACCGGCGGAGACCGAAGACGTCACCCCTTTCTGCTGCAAAGACGCCCCACTGCGCGGTGAAGGACGACGAAATAAGGATCGCCGTGATCATCATCGCGTAGGGGACATTGAGGTGGTCCGTTCCCTCGTCCCACGAAACTCCCTGGCCATTGGCGCGGGAGACGAAGTACATGGCGAACAGACCACAGAAGAACATCAATTCCTGAGACAGGAACACGATCGTTCCCACACTGACCATGTTGGGTCGGTTCAGTGCGGCAACGCGCTGTGTTGCTGCCGTTCCTGAGTTATTTACTGCGCTCGTCACGCTTCTAAGTATGACTGATTCCTAAGGAAGATTCATCATCTACCCCCGATATAGCGCCAACTTTTTCCGTTTTCCCAGCTCGCGCTCGAGGGTTTTCTAAGAATTTAAGAAGTTTTCGATGAGCCGGGAACTTTTTGGAACCGCATCCGACGCCCCTCCGTCGGCGGTGGCAACTACTCCCCCAGGCGGGCCCGCGGCGTGATCGTCGAAGATCTCAGCAGCGTGTGCCCAATTCTCTCGCGCTCTGCTATCTCTGCGGGCGAAAGTGAGTATGCGTTTATGCTAGCGGATCAGTGCTTATTAACTCTCATAAATGCACCCTAAGAACGGCGAGATTCATCTCACAGACCCGCACAACTGGGCTTCGCCCCCCCATAGTTACCCCCATGCGGAGGCCCCTTCCGCGCGAAGATTCACCTCCCCCACCCTTAATGAGGAGAGGACGCTCACACGCTCCCGAACCACGCCGGCGACAGCTAGGGTTCTTAGGCTGCCCTTAGACATAACACACGCGGCACCCGCCTCAACTGAGAGTGAGGTGGGTGCCGCGTGAAAGTTTTTGTGAGCTATGCGGGCCGTGCGTAGGAAGCAGACAACCTACACACCGTGGGCCCGCCTAACCGTGAGCCCGGAAAAAGACTTAGTGCTTTTCCTTCGGGATGCCGTACTGCAGGTTGAGCATGGTGGTGGACCAGATAACCAGGACCGCACCGAAGCCAATCATCCAGTAGTGCATGTAGATGATGCCCGCGCCCAGCACGAAGATGGAACCAGACATCACGGCCGGCCAGATGGAGCTCGTGGAGAAGAAGCCGTAGGTGCCGGCACCGTCTTCCACTTCTGCTTCCTCCCAGTCCTGCGGGAGGATATCTTGGCGCTTCTCAGTGAAGTGGAAGTAGCCCGCGAGCATCAGGGTCATGAGGGTGGAGATCACCAGCATGGTGATACCGATCCACTCGCCGCCCGGCAGGTTTCCGGAGTCTTCAACGAAGATGGTCGCGAAAATGTAGATGATGGACGCCGCACCAATGTATGCGGTGAGGGCGTACAAGAGTTTAGAGCTGACCTTCATGTTTCTTGACCTCGTTTCCTAGTTGCCCGCGTTAGCGCCGGGCTTGTCGAGGAAGTTCCCGCCATCGCGAGAGTCCTCACGGCCAGAGACGAACGGAGCGGTGGAGGTGGCGTAGGGGGCCTCGCCGATGGACTCCAGAGCGGCCGCATTGGTGGCCTGCGGATTATTAATACGGTACTCGAGGTACTGCTTGAACTTCTCGGGGGAGACTGCACGAACCTCGAAGTTCATCATGGCGTGGTAGGTACCGCACATCTCAGCGCAGCGACCCACGAAGGCGCCTTCCTTATCGATGCTCGTGATCTGGAACTCACGCTGAGACTTATTAGCCTCCGGGTGGGAGTACACGTCACGCTTGAAGAGGAACTCCGGCACCCAGAAGGAGTGGGAGACGTCAGCGGAAGCCAACTGGAAGGAGATCGCGGTGTTGGTCGGCAGGACCAGAACCGGAACCTCTTCGGTGGTGCCGACGGTCTCGATCTTGTTGTAGCGGAGGTAGGAACGATCGTTCAGGGACGTGCCATGAATCGGATTCGGATTCTTCACACCCTCGGGATCCTTAGCGGATGCCTCGGCTGCAGCCTGACGCTCCTCATCGATGCCCTGGTACTCATTACCGGTCGGGGTGAACTGGCCGTCCACCTCTTGGTAGCCGAACTTCCAGTTCCACTGATACGCGGTCACGTCCACGGTCACCTTCGGATCCTTATCCAAAGCGGTGACGCGGTCCTGGGTCTGCACGGTGAAGAAGAACAGTGCCATCACAATGATGATCGGCACGCCGGTGAGCACGAGCTCAAGAGGGATGTTGTACTGAGTCTGGCGCGGGAACTCGTCCTTGCCAGCCTTCTTGGCGCGCTTCGCGGAGAATCCGAAGATCGAGTAGATCATGAGTCCCCACATGATGATGCCGATGATCCAGGCCGCAACCCAGACCCACACCCAGAAGTTACCCATCTCGTACGACTCGGGGGTCACACCCTCGGGCCAACCCATGCGCAGGGCATGGAAAAAGCCGTTATCAGGTGGGGTGACGTCACAACCAGTCAGCGCGAGTGCGCTGACACCGGTGACGCCTGCAAGCATCGCCTTGCGCGAAATACCACGCTTTTTACGCTGTTCCACGTGTGTCTGCCTTCCTGTCCACACAAAAACTTTGTGAGTGCCCGGAGCTGCGAGCTCGTCCTAAGACACTCTCTTAACTAAGCAGAGTACTGCATATCGGCTGTTTTTCCATGTTGTTTGTCATGATTCTTTAAGGATTCGGCCGATTCCTGAAAATTCTCTGAGGATTGTCCTCGGCACTTCCTGCCACAACGAGAGCGACGCCCGTCAATATTGTGCCCTAAGTCACCAGTTTTGGGGCGGGCTGTTCTCCCCCGTTCGGGCGTAGCCGCTCCCCCGCTGGCGCTCGCTTCACGGCGAGGTTCGCGGCTGCACCATGGCGCGTATCGAGGCTACACGGCCCTCAACCCAGCCCACGTAACGCTTAGGGCTCCACGTGATCACGGCTGTACTATTGGGAACGGCGTAGCGAGCCCGTGAGTTGATACGTCGTGGATACGCCGCGCGCTGAGGTGCTGTGGCCGAGCCCGCGCCACCTTAGCGGGCGGTGGCCAACTCCCCTCGCGGGGATTCCACAGCAGTGTCGCTCGCGCCAGAGCGCACCCTCGGCACTGTACGCTACGTCCTTAATATCTATAGCCCTCTGACACTCTTTAGGAATCGAGGAACCAGCCCGACTATGTGTGGTCTTCTTGGAATGCTCACCGCCGAGGCGAATGCCGCCGACTTTCAACACGCCGTGGAGCAGGCGCTGCCCTGCATGCACCACCGCGGCCCCGATGCCTCGGGCACCTGGCACGATGAGCATGCTGTCTTTGGCTTCAATCGCCTCTCTATCATCGACCTCGCACATTCCCATCAGCCCCTGCACTGGGGCCCGGAGGGCGAGCCGGATCGTTACTCGATGACCTTCAACGGCGAGATCTACAACTACATCGAATTGCGGGAGACCCTGCGCAAGGAGGGCTATACCTTCCACACCGATGGCGATACTGAAACTATTGCCGTGGGCTATCACCACTGGGGCGATAAGGTGGTCGAGCACCTGCGCGGCATGTTCGCCATCGCTATCTGGGATACCAAGGAGCAGGTCCTCTTCCTGGCCCGCGACCAGTTCGGCATTAAGCCGCTCTATTTCGCCACCACCCCGGCCGGCACGGTCTTTTCCTCCGAGAAGAAGACCATCCTCTCCATGGCGGAGGCCATCGGTCTGGACCTGGACCTTGACTATCGCGCCATCGAGCACTACGTGGATTTGCAGTATGTGCCGGAGCCGGAGTCGCTTCATGAGGATATTCGCCGCCTCGAGTCGGGCTGCTTCGCCACGGTGCGTCCGGGCGAGAACTTGGTGCAGCAGCGCTATTTCCGCCCGCAGTTCAACACCACCCCGGTGCCCAAGGGTGCCGAGCAGGATCTTTTCGACCGTATCGCGCGGGCGCTGGAGGATAGCGTCGAAAAGCATATGCGAGCAGATGTCACCGTCGGCTCGTTCCTCTCTGGCGGTATCGACTCCACCGCCATCGCTACTCTCGCTAAGCGGCACAATCCGAACCTATTGACCTTCACCACCGGCTTCGAGCGCGAGGGCTATTCCGAGGTGGATGTGGCAGCAGAGTCGGCGGAGGCCATCGGTGTCGAGCACATCGTGAAGATCGTCTCCCCGGAGGAGTACGCCACGGCCATTCCGCGGATCATGTGGTACCTGGATGATCCGGTGGCGGACCCGTCGCTGGTGCCGCTGTATTTCGTGGCGCAGGAGGCCCGCAAGCACGTCAAGGTGGTGCTTTCCGGCGAGGGCGCCGATGAGCTCTTCGGCGGCTACACAATATATAAGGAGCCGCTGTCGCTGGCGCCCTTTGAGAAGGTCCCCTCTCCCCTGCGCGCGGGACTGCGTCGCCTCGGCGCTGTGCTGCCCGAGGGCATGAAGGGCAAGTCCCTGCTCGAGCGCGGCACGATGACGATGGAGGAGCGCTACTACGGCAATGCGCGCTCCTTTAACTTCGAGCAGATGCAGCGGGTGATCCCGTGGGCGAGCCGCGAGTGGGATCACCGTGAAGTCACGGCCCCGATCTACGCCGAGTCCACCCACATGGATCCGGTAGCACGCATGCAGCACCTCGATCTCTTTACCTGGATGCGCGGCGATATCTTGGTCAAGGCCGACAAGATCAATATGGCTCACTCCCTTGAGCTGCGCGTGCCCTTCCTCGATAAGGAAGTATTCGCCGTGGCGGAGACGATCCCGCACGAGCTCAAGATCGCGCAGTCCACCACCAAGTACGCGCTGCGTAAGGCCATGGAGCAGATCGTGCCCGCGCACGTGCTCCACCGCAAGAAGCTGGGCTTTCCCGTACCGATGCGCCACTGGCTGGCCGGCGATGAGCTGCACGGCTGGGCCCAGGACACCATCAACGAGTCCCAGACCGAGGAGATCTTCAATAAGCCAGAGGTGCTGAAGATGCTCGCCGAGCACCGCGCCGGCACCTCGGATCACTCCCGTCGCCTGTGGACGGTGCTGGCCTTCATGGTCTGGCACGGCATCTTCGTGGAAAAGCGCATCGATCCGCAGATCGAGCAGCGCGATTACCCCGTGGATCTCTAAACCACCCAAACAGCACAACAGCCCAGCATCCCGCACAATCGGGAGCTGGGCTGTGGTGTGTGTATGGACGCTTATCGACGCTGCCCTCCACTCACAGTGCGTGCTTAGTGGAAGGAATCGCCGCAGGCGCAGGAGCCGGTGGCGTTCGGGTTGTCGATGGTAAAGCCCTGGGCTTCGATGGTGTCGGAGAAATCAATGGTGGCGCCGGCGAGATACGGGGTGCTCATCTTGTCCACGACGAGCTTCACGCCGCCGACCTCATCCATCTTGTCGCCGTCCAGGGAACGGTCGTCGAAGTAGAGCTGATAACGCAGACCAGAGCAGCCGCCAGGCTGCACGGCGATACGCAGGGAGAGATCTTCGCGCCCCTCCTGCTCGAGCAGAGCCTTCGCCTTCGCGGCGGCAGCCTCGGTGAGGATTACTCCGGTGGCGGATTCGGGTGCAGTCATGGTGAGTGGATTCTCCTTATAGTTATTGAGTCATACGACACACGGCGGTCCTCGCGGGAGGTGGGCTGATGCCGTGCCCCAGGCGCGGACACTGCTGTCATGTCAGTGGCACCAAGGCTACCGCGTGCCTCTACTGAGTGTAAACACATCCTCACAGGCACCTATTCCCCACCCTGCGTTCGCCCGCGGCTGCCTGTACGCAGCGCTTCAGCTGCCTGGGCCGCGGCGTGGGCGGGGGTGCGCCGCCGCCACCACGTACCCGTATCACCTGCCGCGCCGGCCAGCGTGGGTACTTCGCGCGCGCCGATGGGTATCTCTGGGGAATCTTTTACTAGCCTATTAGGCGTGAAACTACCGTGGCAGAAGAATCAAGACGAGACCGCATCCGACGCCCCCGCTGACACCAGCGCCGCAGAGGAGCATTCCACCGACTCCGAGGAGCAGCACCCGCGGGGCTATACCCCGAAGAAGGGCCGCCCCACCCCGAAGCGCAATGAGCGTGAGCGCGAGCGCGGGGTGCGCCGCGAGCACTTCTCCGCACCGGAGACGCGCGCCGAGGCCCGCGCGCGGCGGAAGAAGTTCAAGGAGTCGATGACGAAGGAGGAGTACAAGGAGTACAAGGCGCGGCAGAAGCGGCAACGCCGCGAGGAGCAGCGCCGGATCCAAGAGGGCATGGACCGCGGCGAGGAGCGCTATCTCCTCGAACGCGATAAGGGCGAGGTGCGTGGCTTCGCCCGCGATTGGGTGGATGCCCGCCGGTTCATCACCAATATGATGATGCCGCTGGCCCTGATCCTGCTGTTTATCATGCTGGTGTCGAACGCCGTGCCGCAGATTTCGATGGCGGCATCGATGATCGCGATGATCATCATGCTGGCGATCTTCGTCGAAGGCATCATCATGGGCCGCCGCGTCAATAGGGCCGCCCGCTTGAAGTTCCCCGGCTCCACCGAGCCTGGTTTCGGCTTGGGCTTCTACGCCTTCTCCCGCGCCGGCCAGCCGCGCCGCTGGCGTTCCCCGCGCCCGCGCGTGGAGATCGGCGCCGAGGTCTAGTAACCATGCGGAAAGGCTCGCGATGCGTCATCTGATTCTCGGCGGGGCCCGCAGTGGCAAGTCGGGCTATGCCGAAGCGCTGCTCAGCGATGCCGCGGATGTGCTCTATGTGGCCACCGCTCGGCCGTGGCCGGGCGATGAGGATTTCGCCGCCCGCATCGCCGAGCATCAGCGTCGCCGTGATCCGCGGTGGCGCACGGATGATTCTTCCGATCTTCTCGCGGTGCTGCGCACCCCGCCTGCCGCGACTCTGCTGGTGGACGATCTGGGCACGTGGATCACCCATGAGCTCGACCGCGCCCAGGCGTGGGAGAAACCGCGCGGCACCATCCGCCCGCGCTGCACGGCGCTTATCGACGCCATCTCCTCGCTTCCCGCATCCACCACACTGGTACTGGTCAGCCCAGAGGTAGGGATGGGCGTGATACCTGAACACCGCTCCGGCCGGCTCTTTCGCGATGAGCTGGGCTGGCTCAACGCGCAGCTCGCCGCGGTGATGGACCGCGTCACCTTGGTGGTCGCCGGCCAGGCGCTGCCCTTAAAAAAATGAAATTCTCGGTGCTGCAGCCGTATTCTGGGTACGTCTGATCCCCAATGCGGAAACCACCCGCGGTTTCCCGTGCCAACATAAGGAGCTGTCTCATGGAGTCCCTGCCCTCCGCCTCCGATCTATTTGCCAAGGTAGATCCCCCTAGCACTGCGGCGCGGCAGGCGGCGATCGCGCACCAAGCGGACCTGACGAAGCCTGTGGGCGCCCTCGGCCGCTATGAGGAGATCGGCATCTGGATCTCCTCCTGCCAGGACCAGTGCCCGCCGCGCACCATTACTCAGCCCACCATTGTGGTTTTCGCTGGCGATCACGGCATCGCCGCCAATGGTGTTTCCGCCTATCCTTCTGAGGTCTCGATTCAGATGGCGGAGAATATCCGCCACGGCGGCGCCGCGATCAATGTGCTGGGCCGGGCCGCCGGCGCCGAGGTGCGGCTGGTGGATGTCTCCCTCGACCACGATGTGTGGGGCGATGAGCGCGTTTCTCGTTCCTGCGGGTCGATTGACCGCGAAGATGCCATGACTAATGAGCAGGTGGTGCGCGCCCTCGAGATCGGCAAGCGCATCGCCGATGAAGAAATCGATCGCGGCGCGGATCTCCTCATCGCCGGCGACCTCGGCATCGGCAATACCACCCCGGCGGCTGCTCTCACCGGCGTCGCCACCCGCCTGGAGCCGGTTGTGGTGGTCGGCCGCGGCACCGGCATCGACGATGAAGGCTGGAAACGCAAGGTCGCCGCGGTGCGGGATGCCATGTTCCGCGCTCGCTTGCTCAACCGGGAACCCGTCAGTGTGCTGCGCACCATCGGCTCGCCGGATCTGGCCGCCATGGCTGGTTTCCTCGCTCAGGCTGCGGTGCGCCGCACACCGGTGATCCTCGACGGCGTGGTCGTCACCGCCGCCGCCCTCTGGGCCAATCGCCTCGCTCCCGGCGCGCGTCAGTGGTGGATCGCGGGACACCGTTCCGTGGAGCCGGCGCATAGCGCCGCACTCGAAGCCTTGGATCTCACCCCAGTTCTAGATTTCGGTATGCGCCTCGGGGAGGGTTCCGGCGCCGCCGCTGCCCTGCCGATCGTGCGGGCTGCGGTAGACATCATGACGGATATGGCCACGTTCAGCTCTGCTGGGGTCTCCACCCACAACGAGGACGAGAGTGTCGGGTAAAGCGGGTCCCTCCGGCAGTGGCCGCCACGGCCATCCGCTGTGGGAGGGGCCAGCCACCATCTTTTCTTGGCTCACCGTTCTCCCCCTCCGCGGGGCCACGGTTTTCGATACCACCACTGGTCGGCGGGCCATGACCTCCGTGCCGCTGGTCGGCATCGCCTTCGGCGCCGTCGCTACCCTGATCGCTGTGGTGAGCCCTCCCGCCTCCGCCGCGCTGGCCGCGGTGCTCATCGTGGTGGCGGTGCAACTCTTGAGCCGCCTCATGCACCTTGATGGGCTGGCGGATGTCGGTGATGCGCTGGGCTCCTATGCCCCTCCGGAGCGGGCACGCGAGATTCTTGGCGATCGCTATACCGGGGCGCTGGGCATGGGCGCGGTCCTGCTCGCCCTGCTCACCCAAGTGGCTGGGCTGGCCACTGTTCTCGGCGCAGTAGCCCCTTCGGCCGCGCTGCTGCTGGCCCTGCTCAGTATCTTCTTTCTCTCTCGGTGGTCGGCGCTGGTGGTGTGTCGTCGCAGTGCCTCGCCGCAGCGGCAGGCGCTCTCTCCTACCGGTTTCGGGGCGCTGATCATGGGCACAGTGCCCGCGTGGCGGGTGGCTGCCTGGGCCGCCGGTTTCGTCGTGATCTCCGCTGCGGGGTGGCTCGCCCTAGGTGCTCCTGGCATGGCTGCGGCCACGATCCTGGGCACCACGGTGATCTGGCTCTGTGCCGAGGGCCTCGTGCGCCATATGGCTCGCCGCTTTGGCGGACTCAATGGAGACTGCACCGGCGCGATCATCGAGATCACCACCGCTCTTGCCGCCGTGGCCTATGGACTCAGCCTCTCCTACCTCACCTCTTAAGTGCAGGGGGAGGCGGCGGGGGTGGCTCGGCATGCTCCCGGGACAGCGGTTGTGGACACGTCTACATCGTGGAGAAAATTCCCGTCCCGAGCGCGAAAGAATGAATAAATTTTCTGCGGCCACATCAGCATCATTTCCCCAGCGCACACAGCATTTTTTACTTATTGCCCCTTAGTGAGCGAGCAATTAATCTCCTCTGTGCAAGTGTTCAGAAAGCCACGATTGTGGCACCACAAGAGGGAGACACACTTTGTCCTTCGTCCTATCCATTAATGAGATCGTTGATGGCCCCATCAAGGATCTATACCTCGAATTCGGCGGCAACAACTGCTGCCCGCCCCCGGCACCGGCGATCCTGCCGAACCTCACCACCGTAGATTTCTCCGGTGCGCACTTCGGCTCCACCGATCTGCTCGACCTCAACATCGATCTCTCGGCTCTCTAAGCCATCCTTATATTTAAGCGATACATCTCACGCACACAGCAACACCGGCGCCCCCTCCCATGAGGGACAGCGCCGGTGTTGTCTATGAGGACTACGCCGCTTAGGCCTCGATGAGCGTGTGAATCCAGCCGTGCGTATCCTCCACGGTGCCGCGCTGGATACCCGTGAGGTGATTGCGCAGCTCCATGGTGACCGTGCCGGTGGCACCGCCAGCGATCTCAAAATCGCCGTGAGCGGACTTCACCGCGCCCACGGGGGTGATCACAGCCGCAGTGCCGCAGGCCAGGGCCTCGGTCATGGCCCCCGAGGTGGCGTCGTCACGCCACTGCTCCTTCGACACCAGCTTCTCCTCCACCTGATAGCCGAGATCGCGGGCCACCTGCAGCAGAGAATCGCGGGTCACGCCGGGAAGCAGAGAACCGGACAGGGCGGGGGTCACCACGGTGACATCCTCCCCTTCGCCGTAGACGAACATGAGATTCATGCCGCCCATCTCCTCGATGTAGTTCAGCTCGATAGAGTCCAACCACACCACCTGGTCGCAGCCCTTTTCTTCCGCCTGGGCCTGGGCCAGGAGCGAGGCAGCGTAGTTGCCAGCACACTTGGCCGCACCGGTACCACCGCGGGCAGCGCGGACGAAGTCCTCGCAAATCCACACCGACACGGGCTTGATGCCCCGCGCGAAGTAGGCGCCGGCCGGGGAGGCGATGAGCACATAGGTGTAGCTATTCGCCGGATGCACACCCAGGGAGGTCTCGGTGGAGATCATGAACGGGCGCAGGTACAGAGATTCCTCGCCGCCGGCGGCCGGAACCCAGTCGCGATCGATGTCCACCAGCTGGCGGATGGACTCGAGGAATACCTCTTGGGGCAGCTGCGGCATGGCCAAGCGGTGCGCCGAGTTCTGGAAACGCGCAGCGTTGGCGTAGGGGCGGAAGGTGACAATGGAGCCATCCTCGTGCCGATAGGCCTTCAGCCCTTCGAAGATGGCCTGCCCATAATGAAAGACATTCGTGGCCGGATCAAAGGACAGCGGGCCATAGGGGCGCACCTGGGCGTCGTGCCATCCCTTATCGTGGGACCACTCAATGGTCACCATGTGATCGGTGAAGTGCTTGCCAAACCCCGGGGCCTCAAGAATCTTCGCAATCTCAGCGGCGGGGGTGGGGTTCTCGTTCTTCCTAATGGTGAACTCTAAATCTTGCATGGTATTAAGCTACTCCCTCTCTGGTTTCAAAGCCCTGATTACCCTAAGTTTCGGGCAACCAACTCGCGGCGGCGTCTCTTAGCTCACGCTAGGCTGGTGGAAGTCTTATTCACAAGACGTTGCCGGCGCCACCGACCACAGCTGGGCGTCGATAAGCATTGACCGCTGTACAGAAAGGATTGCGAACCATATGGCGAACTCCCTGCCCGCGCGCGGCTACCTGCCTGAATTGAAGCGAAGCAAGAAGCTGGAGAAGGACACCTCCGTGCTGCTCGTGCCCGTCTATGAGGGCGAGAGCGAATTGGAGCTGCCCGTACTGGGGCCGCTGGACGATGCCTCGGCGCGCTCCCTGTGTGATGCGCTGAGCGCAGTCGGCGCCACCGGCAAGGCCGGCACCGTGCACACTGTGCCCGCCCCGAAGAAGCTCAAGGTAGACGCAGTCGCCGCGGTGGGTCTGGGTGCTGCCGAGGACTCCGATGCGGAGACGATTCGCCGTGCCGCCGGTAGCGCCATGCGCAGCCTGCCCGAGCACGCCGTTGTGGCCACCACCCTCTCTGAGCTCAATACCGCAGCCGCCGTCGAGGGCTGCGCGCTGGGTGCGTATGACTATCGCGGACTGCGCACTGAAGGCGAGAGCACCCGACCTAGCTCGGTGACCTTCCTCGGCGCCGATAAGAAGGACTTCGAGGCCGCCGTGATCGTGGCCGAGTCCGTGGCGCTGTGCCGCGACCTCGTCAATACCCCCTCCTCACACCTCTACCCCGAGTCCTATGCTTCCTTCGTGGCCGAAGAAGCCGCGAAGGTGGGGCTGCAGGCCACCGTGCTGGATGAGAAGAAGCTCGCCAAGCGCGGCTTTGGCGGCATCCTCGCCGTGGGCATGGGCTCGTCCCGCACCCCGCGGCTGGTGCGCCTGGAGTGGAAGCCGAAGAAGGCGAAGACCCACGTGGGCTTGGTGGGCAAGGGCGTGACCTTCGATACCGGCGGCATCTCCATCAAGCCGGGCGCCAATATGGAGAACATGATCTCCGATATGGGCGGCTCCGCGGCCATGATCGCCACCATCGTTGCCGCCGCCCGCCTTGAGCTGCCGGTGCAGATCACCGCCACCATCCCACTGGCGGAGAATATGCCGGGTGGCAAGGCCTACCGTCCGGGCGATGTGATCACCCACTATGGCGGCACCACCTCCGAGATCCAGAACACCGATGCCGAGGGCCGCCTCATCTTGGCGGATGCCTTGGTGCGTGCCAGCGAGGACAACCCGGACTATCTCATCGATAGCGCCACCCTCACCGGCGCCCAGGTGGTGGCCTTGGGTGATCGCACCTCCGGCGTGATGGGCGATGAGACTCTCCGCGAGCGCATTGCCGCCACGGGTCGCGATGCAGGTGAGCCGGCATGGGCCATGCCGATTCCGGAGGAGATCGCCGAGCAGTTCTCCTCTCCTTCCGCGGATCTGCGCAATATTGGCACCAACCGCTCCGCCGGCATGATGCAGGCCGGCTATTTCCTCAGCCGCTTCGTCGGCGAGGGCATCCCGTGGGCCCACATCGATATCGCGGGCCCCGCCTTCAACACCACCGCCGTCCACGGCTACACCCCGAAGCGCGCCACCGGTGTTCCGGTGCGCACCTTGGTGGATCTGCTCCGTGACATCTCGGTCAATGGTTAAAGACCTGCACCCATGACTAATCCCATCCACTTCGGTGGATGGGATTTTTCCTTTTCTCTGCCTTATGCCTCGGGCCGCTTATCGACGTCGCCCTCGGTCTCATTGTGTCTCTTTTCCCATTCCTCGCGCCGCTGCCGCTGTTCCTCGCGCTTGCGGAGGATACGGTCACGTTCGATTCGCTCGCGCATCCTTTGCGGATACCCCGTCTCCTCCACATCGAAGAGGCCGATACCCAGCGCGGAGGCGGTGGCGTTGATGCCCTTGGGCCCGCCAATCCGGCGGCGGATGAAGTCTCCATGCTCATCCACCAACACCACGCTCATCTCATTCACCAGCGTTTCGGGCTCGACGAAGCCCTCCACGAAGCCACGGCCCTGCATCCATGCGCGCAGCTCGGCGAGATCGGCGTCCCGGATGGATCCGGTGGCGCTGCGGGGAGCCTTGAGTCCCTTTTTGGATCTGCCACGGTTGAAAAGATTGAACATGACACATCATTCTACAAGCCCCCTGCGATAAGGCGGGGCTGCTCTCCACTGGGGGCATAGCGGGCCTGCACAGCATGCAGAGATCCGCTCCCACGCGCGGGGCCGCGCGGATAGGGGCACGCTATGCACAGAATGCGGAGCCTAACCGCCTACAATGGACCGTTAAAAGCGGTACTCTTTTTGTTGTTACCGTTTGACGATTTTTCACACGCTACTTTCATGCGAGGAGACTTAAAAACAATGGCGTTCTCCGTAGAGATGCCCGAGTTGGGCGAGTCAGTTACAGAAGGCACCATCACCACGTGGCTGAAGTCCGTGGGCGATACGGTCGAGGTCGACGAACCGCTCCTCGAGGTGTCCACCGACAAGGTTGATACCGAGGTTCCTTCCCCCAAGGCAGGCGTCCTGCTTGAGATCAAGGCTGACGAGGACGACACCGTCGACGTTGGCGACGTTATCTGCGTCATCGGCGACGAGGGCGAGGAGCCCTCCGGCGATTCCGATTCCGATTCTGATTCCGAGGAGTCGGAGGCCGAAGAGTCCTCCGCCGAGGAAGAGAAGAAGGAGTCTGAGGACAAGCCGAAGGCAAATAAGAAGTCCTCCTCCAGCGAGGCCACCGACGTGGCCATGCCCGAGCTGGGCGAATCCGTTAGCGAAGGCACCATCACCTCCTGGCTGAAGTCCGTCGGCGACACGGTCGAGGTCGACGAACCGCTCCTCGAAGTCTCCACCGACAAGGTCGATACCGAGGTTCCTTCCCCCGTCGCCGGCACCCTGCTCGAGATCCTCGCCGAAGAAGACGACACCGTCGACGTCGGTGACGTTATCGCCCGCATCGGCGACGCCGACGCCGCTAGCTCCTCCGACGATTCCGACTCCGACGACGACTCGGACGAAGACGAGGCAGAGGCCGAAGAAGCTGAAGCCAAGGAAGAGAAGAAGGAGTCTGAGGACAAGCCGAAGGCTGATAAGAAGTCCTCCTCCAGCGAGGCCACCGACGTGGCCATGCCCGAGCTGGGCGAGTCCGTTACAGAAGGCACCATCACCTCCTGGCTGAAGTCCGTCGGCGATACGGTCGAGGTCGACGAACCGCTCCTCGAAGTCTCCACCGACAAGGTCGACACCGAGGTCCCCTCCCCCGTCGCCGGCACCCTGCTCGAGATCCTCGCCGAAGAAGACGACACCGTCGACGTCGGTGACGTCATCGCCCGCATCGGCGACGCCGACGCCGCCAGCTCCTCCGACGACTCCGACTCCGACGACGATTCGGATGAGGCCGAAGCCGAAGAAGCTGCAGCCAAGGAAGAGAAGGAAGAGAAGAAGGAGGAGCCTAAGCAGGAGTCTGCTCCGAAGAAGGAGGAGAAGTCCGAGGCTCAGCCTGAGAAGAAGGAAGAGAAGAAGCAGGAGAAGGTCAATACCGGCGATAACCTGCCGTATGTGACCCCGCTCGTGCGGAAGCTGGCTGATAAGCACGGCATTGATCTCTCCACTGTCGAGGGCACCGGCGTGGGCGGCCGCATCCGCAAGCAGGATGTGCTGGCTGCCGCCAAGGGCGAGTCGAAGGGCGAGTCCGAGGACGCAGCCCCGGCGAAGGAGGAGACTCCCCGCGTGTCCACCAAGTCTGTGGACCCGGCAAAGGCCGAGCTGCGTGGCACCACTCAGAAGGTCAACCGTATTCGCGAGATCACCGCGAAGAAGACCCTCGAGGCCCTGCAGATCTCCGCGCAGCTCACCCAGCTGCACGAGGTGGACATGACCACCATTGCTGCCCTGCGCAAGGAGGCCAAGCCGGCCTTCACCAAGGCTCATGGTGTGAACCTCACCTACCTGCCCTTCTTCGCGAAGGCCATCGTGGAGGCCCTGGTGTCTCACCCGAATGTCAACGCCTCCTACAACGCTGAGACCAAGGAGATTACCTACCACCCGAGCGTGGGACTGGCTATCGCCGTCGACACGCCGAAGGGTCTGCTCACCCCGGTGATCCACGAGGCCGAGAAGCTGTCTCTGCCGGAGCTGGCGAAGGCGATCGTGGACTTGGCTGATCGTGCCCGCAATAACAAGCTCAAGCCGGCCGATCTGACCGGTGGCACCTTCACCATCACCAATATCGGTTCCGAGGGTGCGCTCTCCGATACCCCGATCGTGGTTCCGCCGCAGGCAGCCATGGTGGGCACCGGCGCTATCGCCAAGCGTCCAGTCGTGGTCAGCGAGAACGGCAATGACGCCATCGCTATCCGCCAGATGGCCTACCTGCCCTTCTCCTATGATCACCAGATCATCGACGGCGCTGACGCTGGCCGCTTCATGACCACCGTCCGTGACCGCCTCGAGAACATCGACTTCACCGAGGATCTCGAGCTGAGCTAAACACAGGGCTCTCCCCAACCACCCCGCGCAGTGCGTCAACGCCAGCGCGGGGTGGTTGTCTTTATGCACACCCCGCAGTTACCCCCACCGCTACCCCCGCATTCCATCACCGCAGGATGTCTGCAATCCGAGAATGGGGGCCACCACTCTCAATCCCAAACAGTGACCCAGCTCCTATAATGAGGGGGACATTTCTTTTCCTTACTGTCCTTCATCCCCAAGGCACATCAACCCCACGGAAAGGCCCACTTTGTCTTTCAGCGATCGCCATATCGGCCCCGACGCTCATGAAACTTCGATCATGCTGGATACGCTTGGCGTCTCCTCATTGGACGAACTCATTGAGAAGGCCGTCCCCGCCTCGATTATCAATACAGAGCGGATGAACCTGCCGAGCGAGCAGTCGGAATTTGAAGCACAGCGCGTGCTCGCCCACGACGCCGAGCAGAACATCCCCCTCAAGTCCTTCTATGGCCAAGGCTTCTCCTCCACCATCACCCCGTCGGTGATCCGCCGGGGTGTTCTTGAGGATGCCGGCTTCTATACCGCCTATACCCCTTATCAGCCGGAGATCTCCCAGGGCCGCCTCGAGGCCCTGCTGAACTTCCAGACCATGATCTCCGAGCTGTGCAACCTGCCCATCGCGAATGCCTCGCTGCTGGATGAGGCCACCGCCGTGGCCGAGGCCATTAGCTTGATGAGCCGCAAGGTGAAGAAGGGCCGCAGCGTGGTGTTGGACAGCCGCCTGCATCCCCAGGTGCTGAGCATCGCCCGCGAGCGTGCCCGCGTTATGGAGCTCGACGCGCACGTCCAAGACCTGTCCGTGGGGTTGGTCGCCGAGGATCTTGTGGGCACCGTGATTGCCTACACCGGCACCGAGGGCGATGTGCGCGATATTTCTTCGCTTATCGACGCCACCCACGATCGTGGCGGCCTCGCCACGGTGGTAGCGGATCCCATGATGCTGGTCCTGCACACCGCCCCTGGTGATCTCGGCGCGGACGTGTGCGTGGGCACCACCCAGCGTTTCGGTGTGCCGTTGTTCTTCGGCGGCCCCCATGCCGCGTTCATGGCGGTCACCGACTCCTTGAAGCGGCAGATCCCGGGCCGCATCGTGGGCGTGAGCAAGGATCTCGACGGCTTCCCGGCGTATCGCCTGGCCCTGCAGACCCGCGAGCAGCATATTCGCCGCGATCGCGCCACCAGCAATATCTGTACCGCCCAGGCATTGCTGGCTGTCATGGCCTCGATGTACGCCGTCTATCACGGCGCGGAGGGGCTCAAGGGCATCGCCCGCGAAATCCACCGCAAGGCCTGCAGCTTTGCCGATGCCATCGAGTCTGCGGACGCGGAGCTATCGCTGGTGCACTCCACCTTCTTCGATACCGTCTGCATCTCCACGGGCGGCCGTGCCGACGAGTTCGCCGCCACCGCCCTCGAGGAGGGCTATCTCATCCGTGCGGTGGACGAGGACCGCGTGTGTGTGAACTTCGGTGAGGCCACCACCGAGGACGATATGGCGGCCTTGTGCCGTATCTTCGGTATCGCCGACGACACCCTGGAGCAGGAGGCCGAGTCGCGCATCGAGCAGGAGCGCGCCGATGAACCGCTGCGGCATGAGATCTTCTCCCAGATCCACTCCGAAACCCAGATGATGCGCTATATTCGCCGTCTTGGCGACCGCGATCTGGCCCTCGACCGCACCATGATCCCGCTGGGCTCCTGCACCATGAAGCTCAATCCCACCTCTGCGGTCGAGCCGATCACCTGGCCTCATCTGGCAGATGTGCACCCCTTCGCCCCGGAGTCGCATACCAAGGGCTGGCGTCGCATCATCGAGGATCTCGAGACATGGCTGGCGGAAATCACCGGCTACGCCAAAGTGTCGGTGCAGCCCAATGCCGGCTCCCAGGGCGAGCTGGCCGGTTTGCTGGCTATCCGCCGCTACCACGTCTCCCGCGGCGATGAGCAGCGCGATGTGTGCATTGTTCCCGCCTCCGCCCACGGCACCAATGCCGCCTCTGCTGCGCTGGCGAACCTGCGTGTGGTCGTGGTGGCCACCGCCGATGATGGCACGGTCGATATCGAGGATCTCAAGGCCAAGCTGGAGGTCCATGCCGGCCATGTCGCCGCCATTATGATCACCTACCCCTCCACCCATGGCGTGTATGAGGAGAATGTGGGCGAGGTGTGCGAGCTGGTGCACGAGGCCGGCGGCCAGGTCTACATCGATGGCGCCAACATGAATGCCCTCGCCGGTATCGCCCGCCCCGGCGCGTTCGGCGGCGACGTCTCCCACCTGAATCTGCACAAGACCTTCACCATTCCGCATGGTGGTGGCGGCCCGGGCGTGGGCCCGATCGGCGTGGCCGAGCACCTGGTGCCCTTCCTGCCCACCGATGCCCGCACCGCCAATCCGCATGAGGATGCCCCCGTGGGCGAGGGCGTGCCGATCTCTGCCACCTACTATGGCTCGGCGGGTGTGACCCCCATTTCCTGGATGTACCTGCGGTTGATGAGCAGCGAAGGCCTCTTCGCCGCCTCCGCCCATGCCGTGCTTGCCGCCAACTACATCGTGAAGAAGCTCGAGGGCGCCTATCCGGTGCTCTATACCGGCAAGAATGGTTTGGTTGCACACGAGTGCATCGTGGATCTGCAGGAGCTGACCAAGCAGTCCGGCGTCACCGCCCTCGACGTGTGCAAGCGCTTGGTGGACTTCGGCTTCCACGCCCCCACCCTCGCTTTCCCTGTGGCCGGCACCCTCATGGTGGAGCCCACCGAGTCCGAGGACCTCGCGGAGCTCGATCGCTTCGTGGAGGCGATGCTCGTAATCCGCGAAGAGATCCAGGAGATCATCGACGGCACGGTCGCCGTGGAGGACTCCGTGATCCGCAAGGCTCCCTTCACCGCAGCCAGCGTCGTCAGTGATGAGTGGAACGAGAAGTTCAGCCGCGAAAAGGCCGCCTTCCCCGTGCCGGGGCTGCGCCGCGATAAGTATTTCCCCGCTGTCCGTCGTATTGATGATGCCTATGGCGACCGCAACCTAGTCTGCTCCTGCCCGCCGCCGGAGGCCTTCGACATCGACTCCGACCACGCTTAACCCGAAAGGCTCACCATGACTGATCTTTTGCACTCCCCGTTGCACGATCTCAACGAGAAGCTCGGCGCCAGCTTCACCGACTTCGGGGGCTGGAATATGCCGCTGAAGTACGGCCGCGAGCTCGAAGAACACCGCGCCGTGCGCGAGCGCGTCGGTGTGTTCGACCTGTCCCATATGGGCGAGCTCTCGGTGCGCGGTAGCGATGCCGCCGCATTCTTGGATTATGTGCTCGTCTCGCAGCTTTCTTCTTTGCCGGTGGGCAAGGCGAAGTATTCGATGATTGTCAACGCCGAGGGCGGCATCATCGATGATCTCATCAGCTATCGCCTCGCCGAGGACGAGTTCTTGGTGGTGCCCAACGCCGGCAACCAGCCCGCCGTGTGGGCCGCCTTCGAGGACCGCGCCCGCGAGCGCTTCGCCGATGCCGATCTGGTGCTCGAGAACCAGAGCCTGGACACCGCCCTCATCGCCGTCCAGGGCCCGCGCAGCGCCGAGCTGCTCAGCGAACTGGTTCCCACCGATTCTTCCGACACCCTCAATGGGCTCAGCTACTACTCCGCCGCCCCGCTCGCGGTGGCCGGGGTGGATACCCTCGTGGCCCGTACCGGCTACACCGGCGAGGATGGTTTCGAGGTGTATGTGGACAAGGAGCACGCCCCCGCTGTGTTCTCCGCGGTGGTCGACAAGCTCGAGGCCTATGAGGGTGCCGTCTGCGGCCTTGCCGCTCGGGATTCCCTCCGTCTCGAGGCCGCTATGCCGCTCTATGGCCATGAGTTGAGCGAGGATCTCACCCCCGTCGATGCCGGCTTGCGCGTGCTCGTGGGCAAGAATAAGACGGGCGAGTTCTACGGCGATCAGCTCCGTGAGCTGCCCACCCCGCAGCGCAAGCTCGTGGGGCTGCGGGGCGAGGGGCGTCGCGCCGCCCGTGCCGGCTCCGTGCTGTATGTCGGTGAGGAGCGCGTCGGCGAGATCACCTCCGGCCAGCTCTCCCCCACCCTCGGCCACCCCATCGCTTTGGCCTATGTAGACGCCGATCACGCCGCAGAGGGCACCACCCTCGAGGCGGATGTGCGTGGCAAGCGCCAGCCAATGACCATTGTTGCCCGCCCCTTCTACAAGCGCGGCTAAACTATTTCCCATTACGTTCTCCAGCTCGACAGAAAGGACTCACCCATGTCCCAGCTGCCCTCCACTTTCTCCTACTCCGAGGATCACGAGTGGATCGATCGCGCCGCGGATGACGCCGCCGGCACCACCGTCAAAGTTGGTCTGACGTCCATCGCCGCGGATCGTCTCGGCGAGATCGTCTTCGTGGATCTGCCCGCTGTGGGCGATTCCGTGGAGGCCGGCGAGATCTGCGGTGAAGTCGAATCCACCAAGTCCGTCTCGGATATCTACGCCCCGGTCACCGGCACCGTCACCGCCGTCAACGAGGAGCTCGAGGACAACCCGGGCCTGATCAATGACGAGCCCTTCGCGGGCGGTTATCTCTTCGAGGTCGAGGTGCAGGAGGTCGGCGAGCTCATGGATGCCGCCGAGTACGAGGCACAGAACGCCTAACTCGTCTATCAGCCGCTTCACGCTTATTGTGTGGAGCGGCCTTTTCCTGCTTATCGACGCCCGCCTCTGCCCCACAACCAGCTGCCGCCCACGGCAGCAAGGCGAGTGAGGTGCACGCCACAGGGCGCGTGTACCCTTGAGTCATTATGACTGCACCGCGCGAGCCTTTTACCCCCGCAAGCCAAGCAATCAGGCATCTCGATACCCCTATTGAGCTGCATCGGCTAGGCACCCGCGACTATGTGGAGATGTGGCACGAGCAGGCGGATTTGGCGGCGGCGCGCGCCCGCGACGAGATCGCTGACCGGGTGCTCATGCTCGAGCACCCCTCTACCTATACGGCGGGTAAGCGCACGCAGGAATCAGATCGCCCGACCAACGGCGTGCCCTGTATTGATGTGGATCGCGGCGGGCGAATCACCTGGCATGGCCCGGGCCAGCTGGTGGGCTATCCCATCATCAAATTGCGGGATCCGGTGGATGTGGTGGACTATGTTCGCCGCGTCGAGGAGGCGCTCATTCAGTTGGTGCGCTCGCTGGGGCTGAGCACGGCTGGGCGGATTGATGGCCGCTCGGGGGTGTGGGTGCCCGCCGATGAGCGCGGCCCAGATCGCAAGGTCGCGGCATTGGGTATTCGCATTACGCGGGGAATAACTATGCATGGTTTTGCGCTGAACTGTGATAACACCTTGGACTATTACGATCACATCGTTCCTTGTGGCATTAGTGACGCTGGGGTCACTACCCTGTCACGGGAGCTGGACACCGATGTGCGGGTGGAGGATGTGATCAAGCCGTGTTACCACTGGCTGGTTGAGGCTTTTGCAGGCCGGCTGGAGGTGGCCGATCACAGCTTTGGCTCCGCCGAGGACCCCTGCTCCCCAGCTGCCATCCGGAAACTATCGCTATAAAACACACGCCTCGCCCACGGTGGGGCCCGTAATTTGAGGACAAAGTGAGCGAAAAGAAGCTACTACGCATCGAGGCGCGGAACGCCGAGACTCCGATCGAGAATAAGCCGCGCTGGATCCGCACCCAGGTCAAAACTGGCCCGGAGTATAAGGACATGAAAAACCGCGTGTCCGGCGCCTCTCTGCACACGGTGTGCCAAGAGGCCGGCTGTCCCAATATTCACGAGTGTTGGGAGGACCGCGAGGCCACCTTCTTGGTTGGCGGCGATCAGTGCACCCGGCGCTGCGATTTCTGCCAGATTGCCACGGGCCGGCCCACCGAGGTCGATCGCGATGAGCCTCGTCGTGTTGCTGAGTCCGTGCAGGAGATGCAGCTGAATTACTCCACGATTACTGGCGTGGCCCGCGATGATCTTCCCGATGGGGCATCGTGGATTTATGCCGAAACCTGCCGTCAGATCCATAAGCTCAACCCCAACACGGGTGTGGAACTATTGGTCGATGATTTCCGCGGCAACCCAGACGCGCTGCAGCAGGTCTTCGAGTCCGAGCCGGAGGTCTTCGCGCACAATGTGGAAACGGTGCCGCGCATCTTTAAGAAGATCCGTCCCGCCTTCCGCTATGAACGTTCTTTGGATGTCATCCGCCAGGCTCGTGATTATGGTCTCGTGACCAAGTCCAACTTCATCCTTGGCATGGGCGAAACGGTGGAGGAAGTGCGCGAGGCCATGCAGGATTTGCATGATGCCGGCTGTGAGATCCTCACCATTACGCAGTATCTTCGCCCCGGCCCGCTGTTCCACCCCATTGACCGCTGGGTGAAGCCCGAGGAGTTCGTGGCGCATTCCAAGGCTGCGAAGGAGATCGGGTTTAAGGCCGTGATGTCTGGGCCGCTGGTACGCTCTTCCTACCGCGCTGGGCGCCTCTATGCGCGGGCGATGGCCGAGCGCGGCGAGGCCCTGCCGGAGAACCTCGCGCACCTGGGCGAGGATACCGGCACTACCGCCCAAGAGGCCTCCAGCCTCATTCAGCGCTATGGCGCGTCCAAGGACACTCCGGTAACCTCTGCCCGCCGCTAGGGCGGCCCTACAAGACACACGTGAGGAAAGGGTGACACAGGAGGAGGCAATGCGGGCGTGAGCACGCTGATCGCCTATCCTAAAACACATGGCTGATACGAATAAGAAACAACGGAAACTAGCGGCAAAGCAGGCTGCCAAGGAAGAAAAGGCGCTGAAGAAACAGCAGCGCAAGCAGAGCCGGGCGCAGGTCTGGCAGGCCTTTAAGATGCAGGCGAAGAACGACAAAAAGCTCGTTCCGCTCATGCTTCTCGCCATCATCGGCCTCGGCCTTGTCTTCTTCCTCATCGGTTCGCTCTTTGGTGGCCAGTGGTTCCTGCTGCCGCTGGGCTTGGTGCTGGGCTTCGCGCTGGCGATGTACATCTTCACCAAACGCGTGGAGAACACTGTGTACGATCGCGCCGAGGGCCAGGCCGGCGCCGCCGGCTGGGCGCTCGAGAACCTGCGGAGCGGCCCCGGCGTGGAGTGGCATACCCGCACTGCGGTGGCCACCAACCACCACATGGATGCCGTGCACCGCGTCATCGGCCCCGCCGGTGTGGTGCTCGTTGGCGAGGGCGACATCAAGCGGGTCCGCCCGCTCATGGCGAATTACAAGCGCCGCCTCGTGCGTATCGCCGGGCAGACCCCGATCTATGAGATCTTCGCCGGTGAGGGCGAGGACCAGGTGCGGGTGCGCAACCTGCAAAAAGAAATGATGAAGCTGCCCCGCAACTATAAGAAGAAGGAACTGGGCGCCCTTTCTGCTCGTTTCGAAGCGATGGACCGCGACCCGCTTCAGGCCGCTGGTATGCCGAAGGGACCTGTGCCCAAGGGCGCATCCATGGCCGGTATGAACCGCCGCGCCCGCCGCGCCGCCCAGCGTCGCTCCAAGTAGGCCGCGCCTAAAAATCAGCCACGAGCACTGCCTCTTACCTCCGCTGCCCCTCGGGCGCGGAGGTTTTTCTCTGCCCTCCCCCAGCCCTGCATGGCACCGGTGGACGTTCTATGTTTTAGAGCGTCGACGTGCAATGATGGATGGGTGAGTATCTTTGCTGAGAACCACCTGCTCGCGCTCACTGTCATCATGGCGGTGGGGCTGATTATCGGCAGGATCAACATCGGGGGATTTCGCCTCGGGGTGGCCGCTGTACTCTTTGTCGGACTGGGCTTCGCCACCGTTGAACCGGGCGTCAAGCTTCCCGAGGTGGTGTACCTGCTGGGATTGGCATTATTCGTCTATACCATCGGGCTCGAGGCAGGGCCGACATTCTTCGCCTCTTTACGTACCCGGGGGCTCAAGCACAACGCGTTTATCCTCGCGGTGCTATCTCTGGTCACGGCCATATCCTGGGGATTGATCACCCTCACCGGCTTGGGGGTGTCTACCGGTGCCGGCATGTTTACCGGCGCGGTCACCAACACCCCGGCGCTGGCCGCCGTTGTGGATTCACTGGCCGAAATCTCACAACCGGAGCACCTCGATCTGCCCGTGGTGGCCTACTCCCTCGCCTATCCGCTGGGTGTGCTCGGCGTGATCATGGTGATCGCCATCTTGGCGAAAGTGCTCAAGATCGATCATGAGCAGGAAGCCATTGATGCCGGCGTGGCGCCCCACGAGCTGGTCTCACAGCGCGTCCTAGTGATCGCGAATGATGTTCCGGCGGTGGACAATATTCCGCTGCTATGGCAGCTGCGCGTCATCATCTCCCGCGTCCAGCACGGGCATCGGGAAGGGCTGGCGGAGTATGGCGATCGGGTGCGCCCCGGCGATATCCTCACACTCGTCGGCGAGCCAACCGAAGTCGAGCGTGCCGTCGAACGCCTCGGAAAACCGCTCGAAGGCGGCCCCTCGCACGATGAAGATCTGGACTTTCGCCGTATCTTCGTCTCCTCGAAGGACGTCGTGGGGGTGCCGCTGTCGAAGCTGGAACCGAAGCTCCAGGGCATGCTGGTGACCCGTGTTCGCCGCGGCGACGCCGACATGGTGGCCACTCCCGATATGATGCTGCAGCTCGGCGACCGCGTCCGCGTGGTGGCGGATCCGCAGACGCTGCGCCGGGCGAACCGTATTTTCGGCGACTCCTATGCGCGGGTATCCAATGCCGACATGCTGCCGCTGCTGGCGGGCTTGGCCTTGGGACTGCTCGTTGGACTTATCCCCTTCCCGCTGCCCGGTGGTTCTGAGCTCAAACTGGGCAGCGCGGGTGGCCCGCTCCTCGTCGCGCTGATCTTGGGCGCGATTGGCCGCACCGGGCCGGTGGTCTGGCAGATTTCCTATAGCGCGAATAACGTCCTCCGCACCACCGGTATCACGCTCTTTCTCGCGGGAATTGGTACCACGGCGGGGGCAGGCTTTAAAACTGCGCTCAGCGACCCTGCCTCATTGACCATCATCGGCGTGGGTTTCATCATCACCGTTCTGGTCTCTACGATCACGATTCTCGCCGGCTACTTCTGGATGAAGATTCCTTTTGGTCAGGTCGCCGGTATTCTCGCCGGCGTACAAACCCACCCTGCCGTGCTCAGCTACGTCTCTGACCAAACCAAGAATGAACTGCCCGCAATCGGCTACACCACGGTCTATCCCGTTTCCATGGTGGCGAAGATCGTCCTGGCTCAGGTCTTGGTGTTCATGCTGCTCTAGCGAGCGCCGCGAGGCACCTCATAGTTCAGGCCCCTGGTTAATAACCAGGGGCCTGTGGTGTTCTTTTAGCCGAAGATTACTGCGGTTTTGGTGACACGGTCGTGGATGCCGCGGCCGTCCTCATCCACCATTGCGGCGGGGAAGATCAGCAGGGTGAGAGCCGTGCGGGCGGCGGCCCTCCACAGCCCCACCGTGGTTTCCTCATCAATGCGGGCCACACCAATTCCCAGCAAAGCCTGGCCGGGAGTACGGGCGAGCAGCGCCACGCTGATCGTGCCCAGGATGAAGTAGCACAGATAGGTCAGCGTGGCGGTACCGGTGAAGAAATCAGAGAACTGATCAATGATGATGGCGGTACCCCAACACAGGGTCCAGTCCACCAGGACACCGACGGACCGCCGCATCACCGATGCCAAAGCGCCGGGCCCCGTCTCTGGGAACCCGAGCTTTTCACCAGCCCACTTGGCGGGTCGATCGGCGTTCTCGGCCGAACTAGGAATTGCGGGACCGTCAAGCCAGCTACGCCTCTTTTCTGCCATGATCCCAATGTAATCGGGGACACGAGAGAAATGAAACTATTCGCATTATCCTTTTTCTCATCAACCCCACGGCCGCGGGGCCTCAGCCCCGCTATGGCGGCTGGGCGGCCCACCCACCCCCTTTTCGTTCGAGCTATAGATATTCGGGTACTATGGGGTTCCAGCGGCACGCGCCATATCGCAATATAGCCCGCGCCGTTCTCCTCATACCTGACGGTGTTCCTAAGCTGGAGGGCTGCGTCGATAAGCGCGTATAACTCACACGCCATAGCGGCCCCACGGCAGTGATGTAGCACCTACACTGGGGAGGAGATCTCAACCCAATAAAATAGCCCCAAGGAGCTAATACCCGTGGAGTTTGAAACCCCGAGCGACGTAGTCAAATTTATTCAGGACGAAAACGTTGAGTTTGTAGACGTGCGCTTTACCGATGTTCCCGGCACGGAACATCACCTCACTATCCCAGCGTCCATGCTCAATGAGGACGCAATGGAGGAGGGACTGGCGTTCGATGGCTCGTCGATTCGCGGATTCACCACGATCGACCAGTCCGACATGAACCTTCTGCCGGATCTGTCGACCGCCTATATCGATCCCTTCCGCGCTGCGAAGACCCTCAACGTTCGCTTCTTCGTGCACGATCCCTTCACCCGCGAGCCCTTCACCCGCGACCCGCGCAATGTGGCCCGCAAGGCGGAGGAGTATCTAGCCTCGACCGGCATCGCCGATACCTGCTTCGTCGGCGCCGAGGCCGAGTTCTATCTCTTCGACAAGGTGCGCTACGCCTCCGATGTGCAGCGCAGCTTCTACGAGGTGGACTCCGGCGAGGGCTGGTGGAACCGCGACGCCGCAACACAGATCGACGGCAGCCCCAACCTGGGCTATAAGAACCGCCACCAGGGCGGCTACTTCCCCACTGCCCCCTATGACCAGACCATGGATCTGCGTGACGCCATGGCCAAGAACCTGCTGCGCATCGGCTTCGATGTGGAGCGCTTCCACCACGAGGTGGGCAATGGTCAGCAGGAGATCAACTACCGCTTCGACACCCTGCTCCAGAGCGCCGATCTGCTGCAGAGCTTCAAGTACGTGGTGAAAAACACCGCCATCAAGTGGGGCAAGACCGCCACCTTCATGCCGAAGCCGCTGGCGAACTCCGCCGGTAGCGGCATGCACGCGCACCTGTCGCTGTGGAAGGACGGCGAGCCGCTCTTCCACGACGAGTCCGGCTACGCTGGCCTCTCCGATACCGCCCGCTACTTCATCGGCGGCATCCTCGAGCACGCTGGCGCTGTGCTGGCGTTCTCGAACCCGACGCTCAACTCCTACCACCGCCTGGTGAAGGGCTTCGAGGCCCCGATCAACCTCGTGTACTCGCAGCGTAACCGCTCCGCCGCCGTGCGCATCCCGATCACCGGCTCGAACCCGAAGGCCAAGCGCATCGAGTTCCGCGCCCCGGATCCTTCGGCGAACCCCTACTTCGCGTTCTCCGCGATGATGCTCGCCGGCTTGGACGGTGTGAAGAACCGCATCGAGCCGCATGCGCCCGTGGATAAGGACCTCTACGAGCTGCCGCCGGAGGAGGCCGCGTCCATCCCGACCGCGCCGACCTCCCTGGAGGAGTCCTTGGCCGCGCTTGAGAAGGACGCCGACTTCCTCACCGAAGGCGACGTGTTCACCGAGGATCTCATCGACACCTACGTCAAGTACAAGTGGGACACCGAGATCACCCCGTCTCGCATGGGCCCGACCCCGCTGGAGTACGAGCTCTACTACGACTGCTAAACGCTGCGCGTAGCTCCACCGTCCGCATCATCCGTTGCGGGCGGTGTTTTTTATGCTTATCGACGCCCACCCGCGCCACCATCACCGTCCAGACAGACGACGACCGCCTTCCCGCAGAGAGCGAAAGAAGGCGGTCGGCTACGGCGCTTTTCGGCTTAGTCGTCGTGGTCGTGATCGTCGTGGTCATGGCCATCGTGGTCATGCTCGGCATGATCGTGATCGAAGAGCAGTTCCTCGATGCTGGCCTGATCGGCGGTGGCGGGATCGACGAAGGTGGGCAGCTGCTGGGAGTCCAGCAGCGCGTCCTTGTCCTCGCCGAAGCGGGCGTGGAAGAAGGTGGTGTCATCCTCCTCTTCCTTCTCGCCAAGCAGCAAGAAGGGATACGGGGCGGAGTCATCCGTGGCCGTGAATACGTACCACGTGAAGTCGTCATCATCGCCGACCTTACGATCCACGGTCTCGAGGAACTCATACGCGCTCGGGGCGTCGGTGGGGTTGTCCAGGTCCTTATAACTGCCCACGAAGGTCATCTGATCGCCATCGATCACCAGCCCCTCTTTACCGTCGCCATAGGTCTCGAGGATCGTGTTCTTCAGATCATCCCAGTTCTCGGAATGCTCGATCGCGGCCTTGGCGAAGTCGGCGGCCATCTCGGGATCGTTGATATAGCTGCCGAGGCTACGGTAGGAGCCATCCCAATCCTGCAGGGCGGCGGCAGCCTCATCGGCCTTATCGGAGACCGCATCGGTGGCCTCGGTGGCCGCCTCGGAGGCGGCGCTGGTGGCATCGGACACGCTATCGGAGACCTCGTCGCTAGAACAGCCGGCCAGGGCCACTGCGCTGGCGGCGCCGAGGGCGATGAGGGTCGTCGGTAGTTTCTTCATAAATAGATATCCTTCGCTACTGCGACAGTGGTGAACAGCACCCAAGGCTACCTGAGATATATCGACGCCAGTCTCTATATAGATAACGATCCGTTTACGATTGCCCGCAAGTGACCGCGCGCGTCAGGCGCCGGACGATACACAAACACGGGCCCTCGTCGTGGCTGCGGCGGGAAAAGTTCTCTTCCCTGCAGGCCGACGAAGGCCCGTGTGGTGGCTGTACCCAGCGGCCGCCGTTTAGGCGGAGCGGCTGAGCACTGCGGAGGTATCGCTGAGTGCCGACTGCTTACGATCCGGCTTCACGATGGCGCGGTAGCCAACAAAGATCAGGAGGCCGACCACAGCGGTGACGACGATCGCACCACCGGGGCGCAGATCGAAGGTGTAGCTGAGGGTCATGCCGAGCATGGTGTAGATGATGCCCAGCACGATCGAGAGCAGATAGGCCTGCTTGTAGCTGCGGGCCACGATGAGTGCGGTGGCCACTGGCAGCACCATGAGAGAGACCACGAGCAGCGCACCGATCACCTTGGCAGCCAATGCCACAGTGACTGCGGCGAGCGCGGTGAACACGGTGTTCACCAACTGCACCTTGGTGCCGGAGATACGAGCCAGCAAAGGATCGACCACCATATCTTGCAGGCTGCCGTAGAACACCACGCTGGCGGCGACCACGAGCACAAACACGATGGAGGTGGCCCACACGTCGAATTGGGTGACGGCGGTAATCGAGCCGAAGAGATAGGACTCGAAGCTACGGCCACTCGGCGCCAAGTCGGCAAGGATCACGGCCACACCAAGACCGGCACTGAGGGTCACGGCCGTGGCCATGTCGCCGTACTGCGGGAACTTCTTACGCATCAGCTCGATGCCGAAGGCGCCGATTACGGCCACCACAATGGCGCCGACGACGGGGCTGAAGCCCGCGATCAGGCCGAGGGCCACGCCGGCAAGCGAGGTGTGGGAGAGCGCATCGCCCATCATCGCGGTGCGACGTGCCACCATCACGATGCCGATCAGGGGAATGGATATCGAGAGCAGCAGGCCCACCAGCAGGGTGCGGCGGACGAACTCGAATTCGAAGAAAAGCTCAAGCATCGATCAACTGTCCTTCCTCGATGCGCTGGATGCGATCAATGGTGACATGGCGGCGGATTTCGTCGAGATCGTGCGTAACCATGAGCACGGTGAGGCCATGCTCCTTACGCAGCTGCTCAATGAGAGTGAGGAACTCGACACGAGAGCCGGCATCGACACCGGAGATCGGCTCATCCAGGATGAGTAGATCGGGTTTGGTAATCAGCGCGCGGGAGATAAGCACCCGCTGCTGCAAACCACCGGACAGCTCCGAGAAAGGTACATCGACGATCTTCTCCAGCCCCATGGAGCGGAGAATCTCCTCGGCCTTGTCCCGTTGCTTCTTCCGAGCGAAGGTGAACATGCCCATTTCCCGAGTCAGGCCTTGGGCTACCAACTCGCGGGAGGTGATGGGAAAGGAGATCTTCTCGGTGGTGGTGGCCTGCGGCACATACCCGACGCGGTGCAGCTGATCCCCCTTCGACGAGGGCGATCCGAACAACGTCGAGGTGCCCTGGGTGGGCTTATAGGCACCGATGAAGATCTTCAGGGCGGTGGACTTGCCGCAGCCGTTCTCGCCGGTGAGACACACAGCCTCGCCGTTATTGAGGGTGAAGTTCACCCCTTTGAGGACGGGAAAACGGCCGAAAGAAAAGTGCAGGTCCTTGGTTTCGATAACTGCGGTGCTCACTGCTTTTCCCCCAATGATTCGTAGAGGTTTTCTAGGTTCATGCGCATATATCCCGTGTAGCCTTTGTCGCCTCCGCCGTACTCCATGGAGTTCAGCGGCAGCGCCCGACCATCGACTTCTTCGGCCACCACATTTGCGGTCTTGGGATCGGTGCCGTCTTCGTAATACACAACGTCGATGTCTTGCGCACGGGCGAAGCGAATGGAATCGGTGAGCACGCGCAGGCTCGGAGCCGAGTTCGTCGTCAGCCCCTGCAGCGGATGCTGGGTGAGCTGATAGTCACGTGCGAGGTACGCGAAAGCATTGTGGGCGGTCACGAAATCGCGGCGCGGGGCGTCGAGCAGCTTCTCCTTGAACTGTGCCTCCATGGTGGTGAGTTCACGCACCAGGTTGGACTTGTTCTTCTCGATCTCTTTTTCGTGATCGGGGATCAGCTTGCCCAGTTCCACGTTGATGGCATTCGCGTAGCGCTTGGCGTTGACCACCGACAGCCAGGAGTGCGGATCGAAGCTCACGGTATCCGTTTCGGAGGAACCGCCGTCGACCACATTGCTCAGCTCCAGTTCATTGCCGTCGCCGTCCACGAAGCTGTACTCCAGCAGGGACTCGGACACGCGATCAGAGACGAACACCCACTCCCCCGAGTCGGGGAATTTGAAGGTCACTTCGCCAGATTGGTGTCCCATCTGAATGTCATACACCTGGCCAGGGATGACGTCGGTGGCGGCTCGCTGCTGGAGCTGTGCGCCCTTATCGTTCATCACCTCGCGGCCCTTGTCGATGTAGTCCTGCTCGCTCAGCCCTTCCTCGAAGGGGAAGAAGGCGCCACGCAGCGAGCGCTCGTGGGTATGGCCAAAGAGCATCGTGTAGTTCGTCGAACTATCGATGGTGCCGTGCCCCATGTACTGGAACTCGCCGAGAGCGGCTGCTCCCTTGTAGTTAATGAGGTCCACGTAGTCAGAAAGCTGCAATACCGGCAGGTTGGGTAGAATGTCGCGAATTTGCGGTAACCACGGCTCCATATTGGCGCCGTTGACTACGAGCATGTCGGCTTCAGAGAGGGCCTTGATATTTTTCGGTGTGGGCTCCCAGAGATGCGGGTCTTGGCCTTCGGGCAAGAAGCTACGTACCTCGGCGTGCTCGCCGGCAATATCGGACACGAGGCTGTAGATCGGATAAAACGACGCATAAATCAGCGGAGCATCGCCTGAAGGGCCTGAAGACGACTCATCGCCCCCGCCGTTCGTTGCGCTAGGTGAAACCGCGCAACCAGCGAGAGCGACGAGCAAACTGAGGAGCAGAAGGATTTTTTTCATCACTTCAGTGCGTGCCTATGCGGCACAACCTCCATCAATTTTTAGTGAGCGTGCTCCAGAAGTTCTTCCTGGATCTGGGCCTGGGTGGCGCTGTCCGGGTTCAGGAAGGTCGGGAAGTTCTCGGCCTCGAGGAGGGCATCCTTGTCATCGCCGAAACGAGCGTGGAAGTGCTCGAGGGTCTCCTCGCCGTGCTTCGGCATGAGCAGAACGTACTTGTTCTCGGTGTCACCCTTGGCCTCGAAGACGTACCAGGTGAAGTCCTTGCCGTTGTGGCTCTTCTCTACGGACTCAACGAACTCGTACTCAACGGGCTCCTCGGAGGGGTTCTCCAGCTCGTCCGCGGTCTTGACGAAGGTCATGGAGTCGCCATCGACAACCAGACCGGCGTAGGGCACACCGTAGGACTCCTGCAGCTCCTTCTTGAGCTCGTCGATGCTCTCGCCGTGCTCTTCAGCAGCCTTGGTGAAGCCTTCCTCCATCTCGGGGTCATCGATGTAGCTACCGAGGCTGCGGTAGGTGCCATCCCAGTCAGCGAGGGTGGCCTTGGTGGCCTCGGTGGCCTCGGAAGCGGCCTCGGAGGCGGTCTCGCTAGCCTCGGAAGCGGCGGAGGTAGCAGATTCGGTTGCCGAAGAAACAGTGTCCTTGGCTTCCTCGCTGGAGCAGCCAGCGAGCGCCAGGGAACCGGCGGCGGCGATTGCGAGGATGGAGCGGGAAAGCTTCATGAGAGCCCTTTCCTTTTGTGCACAGTTACGGTTTACATCGGGCCGCCATTCAAAAAATTTATCTTTTTGGACGCGGCTCGAGACAGGGTTCAGTTGATTGAACCAAGCTGAGCTTAGGCTAAAACGATGTGGAGAAGAGTGTCAATAGATTACCCCCTAGTGGGGCGATACCCCGCCTATCCTCGAACTTTATTCGTGATCTAGCTCGCCTTGCCGGTGAATTCACCCGAGCTTAAGCTGTGAACGTCCACCCACCGCGGCGGGTAGGAAGAATGGCTAGGCATACACGATCTATTACGGCCTTCGGCACACCACATAAGAGAAAGGCATCCCCGTGGAACCCTCCACAATAACGGTCCACAGCACTCGTGCTTATCGCGGCGAGCGACCGCGGGGGCGCGGCTGGGTACACGCCGTGGCCACCGTGCTGGGAATCATTGCCGCCAGTGTGTTGGCTACCTATAGCTGGATCATGCTCACCCCAGCCCAGGCGAGCGGCGTGATGATTTATGGGGCGGGCATGGTGGCCTTGTTTAGCGTTTCGGCAACCTACCATCTGGGGCCGTGGCGCCGCCCCAGCACCGTGATGTGGTGGCGTCGTGCCGATCATTCCACCATCGCCGTCTTTATCGCCGCCACCTACACCCCCATGCTGCTATTGAGCGTCGACTCCCCTCTCGCTGAGTGGATGCTCGTGGCCGCATGGGGCGGCGCCGCCGCCGCGGTGGCGCTGAATATGTTGTGGATCAACCATCCCCGCTGGCTGGATGTAGCGGTATATCTCGTCTTGGGCTGGCTCGTGGTGCCGATCCTCCCGCAACTTCTTGCGGGCACGGGATGGACTGTGGTGTGGCTCCTTGCCGCCGGTGGCGTGATCTATTCTGCGGGGGCTGTTATCTATGGGCTCAAGCGTCCGGGCCGTACTGCCCGCTATATCGGCTATCACGAGTATTTTCACGCCACCACTGTGGTGGCCGCCGGGCTGCACTATGCGGCGGTGTGGCTGGTGGTCATGAACCACGCTGCCGCACTGTGTGCTTAACGCTGTGGGCGCAGGGTGAAAAATGCCATGGTCGCGGTGGCGCCCATGAGCACCACGGCGATCGCGGAAGTCACCACCACACCGGAATCGAAGGCGGCCCGCGCCGAGGCGGCGAGCGCCTCCCCCGCCTCACCGCCGATGGACTCCGCGGTGGCAATAGCACCGCCGAGGGTATCGCGGGCGGTGGCCGCGGCAGCACCGGAGATCGCGTCGGGCACATCTACATTGCTGCGATAGACGGCATTAACCACCGAGCCGAGCACCGCAGTACCGAGCACGGCCCCCACCTCATAGGCGGTTTCCGAGATCGCAGACGCCGCCCCGGACTTCTCCGGGGGCACAGCGGAGAGGATGAGGTCATTAGAAATGGTCTCCGCCACGCCCACGCCAATGCCGATCACCATGAAGGCGAGCACAAGACCTAAGTCGGAGTGGGAGCGGCCAGAGAACAGCACCATGAGATAGCCGGCTGCATTCATCAGCAGCCCGAAGGTCACCAGTAGGTGCGCGTCGATACGCATAGCAGCCCTCACCACCAGCAAACCGGCGATGATCGTGGCGATCATTCCCGGCACGAGCAAGAGCCCAGCCACCATGGGGCTATGCCCGCTGACCAGCTGGAAGTGCTGGGAGATAAAGTACAGCAGCCCCACCAGCGACAGAATGGCAAAGAGGTTGGCCAGCACGGCGCCGGTGAATTGACCCAGCCCAAATAGCCGCATGTCCAGCATCGGATTGGAGCTACCCAACTGCCGGCGCACAAAGAGCACCCCGCAGAGCAGGCCGAGGGCGGCGAAGAGGATCGGCTGCCAGCTGAAGCCGGAGGCGCCGATGCTCTTGATCGCCAGCACGATCGGGCCCATGGTGAAAAAGGCCAGCACAATAGAGAGAAGATCCAGCGCCCCGGGATGCGGGTTGCGGGATTCCGGAATCCACAGCGGCCCCAGCACGATCAGCGGCACCAGCACTGGGATGGCCATCAAGAAGACAGAGCCCCAATAGAAGTGCTCGAGCAGCACGCCACCCACCACGGGGCCGATGGCGGCGCCGCCGGAGAATCCCGCGGCCCAAATCGCAATGGCGAGGCGACGCTCCGTGGGATCACTAAAGATATTACGAATCAAAGAGAGCGTGGCCGGCATGATCATCGCGCCGAATAGCCCCATGCCCGCGCGGGCCGCCACCAAGAGGGCGGCGCTCGGGGCGAGGGCGGCGACCACGGAGATCACTGCGAAGCCGGAGCAGCCGATCAACAGCATCAGGCGCCGACCGACGCGATCGCCGATACTGCCCATGGGAATGAGCAGTCCAGCCAATACCAGCGGGTAGATATCCACCAACCACAGCAGCTGGGTGCCGGTAGGCGTCAGCTGCTCGGAAATATTTGGCAGGGCGAAGCTGAGGACCGTGTTATCGATGGAGACGAGCAGCACTGGCAGCATGAGAACCGCCAGCGCCTTCCACCTATCTCTCTGTTCTGGAGTCATAGCGCTACACAATCTAACAGACCCAGACTAAACCGTCCAGCCGGTACAGTTTTGCTGGTAAAGAGCACCTTACTGCGCTAGTATGACGGCATGTCCGCACGCGAAGCTGTCCTCGACGCCTATGAAACGCTGCTCATTGAACGCGATGATCAAGCCGCCACGATCAAGGCCATCGCGCAGACCGCCGGCTGTTCCAAGGGCGGGCTGCTCTACCACTTCCCCAGCAAGCAGGCGCTCGCAGACGGTCTCATCGACAGGCTGAAGCGCCGCACCAGCGACGATATTGAGACGATGCGCAGCGCCGAGGAGGGCGCGGTGAACTACTACCTGCGCACCTCCGCCGTCACCGATGACCACTTCGGCCGCACGCTCATGGCCGTCACGAAGATCGGCGCCAGCCACAGCGGCACCGTGGAGAACGCGCTGTCGATGGTGCAGGAACGCTTCCTCGCCGAGCTGCGGCGCTACTGCCCCAATGAAACCGTGGCCATCGCCGTGCTGCTGCTGGGCGATGGCCTGTACTACAACGAAATCAACTCCGGATTCTGCTGCACGGCGAAGCGGGATGTGACACCTGAGGTTCTCGCGGCTGCCGCCACGCTTATCGACGCCACCTCGCCGGAGTAATCCCCGCTTAGGCGGGGGCGTTGATGTAGATATTCTCCAGCAGCTGATCCCGTAGCTCCGGTTGTACCGGCTCGCCGGATTCATCGATCACGGTGGCCACGAGGCTAATCGAGCGCTCCCCGAGCGGCACCACGATCATCTTCGCCTCCTGCACGACCTGCACATCCAGCATGGCGGTGTTATAGGTCATGTTCTTCGCAGGATAGCCGCATACCTCGGGGGCGTCCGTGACCTGGAGGTCACCATCCTGGGAGAGCATATTCAGGGTGTCGGTGTATTGCTGGAAGGCCTCCTCTGGGCCAACCTCGACGGTGCCGCCCACAATGCTGGCGGTGACCGAGCCGGAGCTCATGGACAGCAGAATGGAATCGGCCTCGGCCTCGGGGTGGCGTTCCCAGCCCTCGGGCAGGGGCATCGCCACGGTATAGCCGGTATCGCCGACAGTAACCTCCGCGCTCGGCCCCTCAATCGGGGCGCATGTGCCGGCGGTGTCTGCGGGCGCATCCGCCGCGGCGGGAGCCTCCTCGCTGGCGGTGCTGGACGCCTCGGCCGCAGGGGACTCCGCGGCAGAATTATCGGCATCCGAGCCGCAGGCGGCGAGCGGCACGATGAGCGCGGTGGTGGCTAGGGCAGCGAGGGAGATTCTGAGGGGACGCATAGTTGAGTATCGTAGCGTGCCGAGCGGACACGGACAGGGACAAGCCCCGCCCACGGTGGCTATGAGTGCGAATGCACACCGTGAACGGGGCTTGTATCTATTCCCTCACACACTGTCCCGTGCGGAGATTAATCCTCCTCGGGGACCTCCCAGTTATAGGAGCGCTCCACAGCGCGGTTCCAATCGCTGTAGAGACGATCAACCTCTTCTTGCGGCATGGAGGGGCTCCATGTCTTCGCCTCAGAGGACTGGTCCTTCAATGCGGCCAGGTCTTCCCAGAAGCCGACACCCAGGCCGGCAGCGTAAGCCGCGCCGGTAGCGGTGGTTTCCACGTTCTTCGGGCGCACCACCTTGGTGCCCAGAATGTCGGACTGGAACTGCATGAGCAGCTCGTTCATGGTCATGCCGCCGTCGACGCGCAGGTTGGTGATCTCCACTCCGGAGTCGGCCACCATGGCGTCAGCCACCTCGCGGGTCTGGTAGGCAGTAGCCTCCAGCACGGCGCGGGCGATGTGCTTACGGTTGGTGAAGCGGGTCAGGCCGACGATCACGCCGCGGGCATCGGAGCGCCAGCGCGGGGCGAAAAGTCCCGAGAAGGCGGGCACGATGTACACGCCGCCATTGTCCTTAGCCTCGCGGGCGAGATTCTCCACGGAGGGCGAGTTGGGGATCAGCTGCAGGTTGTCCCGCAGCCACTGCACCAGGGAGCCGCCCATGGATACCGAACCCTCCAACGCGTAGACGGGCTTTTCCCCCTCGAGCTGGTAGCAGACGGTGGTGAGCAGGCCGTTTTCGCTCAGCTGCGGCTTAGTGCCGGTGTTGAGCAGCAGGAACAGGCCAGTGCCATAGGTGTTCTTGGCATCGCCGGCGCGGAAGCAGCCCTGGCCGAACATGGCAGCCTGCTGATCGCCCAGGATGGCCTTGATCGGCACCCCGGAGAGCGAGCCGCGGGCACGGATGGAGCGGAAGTCGCCCACGGAGGGACGGATCTCGGGAAGCATGGCCATCGGAATACCCATGGCCTCGCACAACTCCTCATCCCACTCCAGGGTTTCCAGATCCATGAGCAGGGTACGGGACGCGTTGGTGACGTCGGTGGCGTGCAGCGCCTCTGCCCCATCGTCGCCCTCGGCGCCGCCGGTCATGTTCCACAGCAGCCAGGTGTCGATGGTGCCGAAGAGCAGCTCGCCCTTCTCGGCACGCTCGCGGGCACCCTCGACGTTGTCGAGAATCCACTTCACCTTCGGGCCGGCCGGATAGGAGTTGATGAGCAGGCCGGTGCGCTTCTGCCACTTATCGGCAGTGCCCTCACCGATCAGCTTGCGGCAGATCTCGGTGGTGCGGGTGTCCTGCCAGACGATGGCGTTATAGATGGGCTCACCGGTGTTCTTGTCCCAGACAACGGTGGTCTCGCGCTGGTTGGTGATACCGACGGCCAGCACGTCCTGGGCGGAGATGTCCTGGTTGGCCAGGGCGCGGCCGACGGCGCGGCGGGTGTTATCCCAAATCTCCTTGGGGTCGTGCTCCACCCAGCCCTTCTGCGGGAAGTACTGCTTGTGCTCGTACTGGCCGACAGAGATCTGGTTGGCGTCGTGATCGAAAATGATGCAGCGAGTCGAGGTCGTACCTTGATCAATCGCGGCAATGTATTTGGTGGACATAATGTTCTCCAATGGTGGGGGGTGATGGGGGAAGGTGGATTACATGACGGTGGCCATGAGGCCAACGACGACGGCTGCAATCATCGGGGCGACAACAGGCACCCAGGCGTAGCCCCAGTTCGCGTCGGCCTTGCCCTTGATGGGCAGGAGGAAGGCGTAGGCGATACGAGGACCAAGGTCACGGGCCGGGTTGATGGCATAACCGGTGGGGGTACCAAGGGACATACCGATGGAGACCACCACGAAGGCCACGGCGAAGTAGGTCATCGGGCCGAGCTCGCCACCGGTGGGACCCCAGGCGATGAAGGCCAGGAGCACGAAGGTGGCCATGAACTCGGTGAATGCGTTCCAGCCGTTCTTCGGATGGGCGGGGCCGGTGAAGAAGATGCCACCGGTCACGCTGTTCGCATCGGTGTTCTCGCCGTTGTCGTCCAGCGAGTTGGCGTCGAAAAGCTGCTTGAAGGTGAGGTAGCAGAGGACTGCTCCGAAGAGACCGCCGAGCATCTGACCGACGATGTAATAAGGAACGAGCTCCCACGGGGTGGCACCATTGAGCGCAAGCATCACAGTGACGGCCGGGTTCAGGTGGCCTCCGGAGACATTCGCCACGGAGGCACCGATAAACACGGCCATACCCCAACCGAGGGCAATGAGAAGCCAGCCAGTGTTCCGGGCGCCGGAGGTGCGCAGCGTATTAACGGCGCACACTCCATTACCGAGGAGCAGGAGCAGTGTGGTGCCGAGGAATTCCCAGCCCAGCGCTTGGGTTGCTGTGATCATTAGATATCTACGCTTTCGTCGATGTTGGTTCGGGGATCGCCGGCCTTGATCATGTAGTCGGTGGCAGCGGCATCGGTGAGAGCCTTTTCGGCGTTGAGCTCGGCTTCGACGCGGCCACGGAAGCTCTCCAGCTCTGCCTCCACAGTTGCGTCATCCCAGCCCAGGTGCGGGGCGATGAAGGTGGCAACGGCCTCGGCCGCGACGGTGCCGCGATCGTCGTACTCCATAGCCACGCGCAGGCGGCGGTTGAGCACGTCCTCCAGGTGCAGCGCACCCTCGTGGGTGACGGCGTAGAGCACCTCTGCCCAGATATAGCCCTCCGCACCCTCGATGGGCGTGAGCAGGTCCTTATCCTCGGCGGCGGGGGCCAGCACCTCTTCATAGAGCGAGCCATAGCGGCCGAGCAGGTGCTCGATGGTCGCAGCCGGCAGCTCGTAGCGGGCGGCCAGCGCGTCCACCTGGTTGGCGAGCGCATGGTAGCCATCGGCGCCCAAGATCGGGGTCTGATCGGTGATGGACTCCGGAACCTGCTTCGGAATGTCGCCGATCGCGAGATCCACGGCATCCTTACCGATCACGCGGTAGGTGGTGTACTTACCGCCGGCCACGGAAATCAGACCCGGCAGGTCGCGGGCAACAGCGTGGTTGCGGGAGAGCTTGGTGGTGGTATCGGAAGAGCCGGCCACCAGCGGGCGCAGACCGGAGTAGACGCCCACGATATCGCCGTGGGTGATCGGGGTGCGCACCCGCTCGTTGAGCTCGCCCAAGATGTAGTCGATATCTTCCTTGGTGGGCGCCGGGTCCGGGCGACCCTCGGTGTACTCGGTATCGGTGGTGCCGACGATCCAGTACTCGCCCCACGGAATCACGAAGAGCACCGACTTCTCGGTGACGAAGCAGAGTGCGGCGTCGGATTCGATCTTGTCCTTCGGCACCACAATGTGCACGCCCTTGGATGCGTGCACGGAGAACTTACCCTCCACGCCGGCCATCTTGTGGATGTCGTCATTCCACACGCCGGTGGCGTTGATGAATACCGAGCCATGCACGGTGGTCTCACGGCCAGTGTCAGTATCGCGCAGGGTAGCGCCGACGACACGGCCGTGCTTCTTTTCAAAACCGACCACCTGGGTGGAGGTGCGGATGGTGGCGCCGTACTCGGCGGCGGTGCGCAGCACCGTCATGGTGTGGCGGGCGTCGTCGACAAGCGTGTCGTAGTAGCGGATACCGCCGACCACAGCATCTTCCTTCAGCGCCGGGACCACCTTGAGGGCGCCCTTGCGGGTGTAGTGCTTCTGCATGGGGACGGTCTTGGCGCCACCCATGAGGTCGTAGAGCGTGAATCCGCCGAACATCATGACCCGCTCCCACACGCGGTTGGTCAGCGGGAAGAGGAACTTCAGCGGCTTGACCTGGTGCGGAGCCAGGGTGGACATATTCAGCTCGCGTTCGCGAAGGGATTCTGCCACGAGGCGGAAGTCCAGCATCGCCAGGTAACGCAAACCGCCGTGGAACATCTTGGAGGAACGAGAGGAGGTGCCGGAGGCAAAGTCGCGGGTCTCGATCACCGCGACCTTGAGACCACGGGTGGCGGCATCGAGGGCAGCACCTGCGCCCACCGAGCCACCGCCGATGATGACGACATCAAATTTCTCTGAACCGAACTTCTCCCAAGATTCCTCGTAGTACTCGGGGTTGAGTGCCTGCTTCGATGTGGAAGCCATGTGAAAGTCACGACCTTTCCGGCCCGTCGACGCCTCGTGTTGCACTCACCAATGGGTGAGCTTCGGCGCATCGGTGGAGGCCAACAATGGGTTGATGTGAGGACGCAGTGCGGGAGTTAGGAAAGTTCTAACACTCTCATCACTTAGAGCACTGAGCCCTAATGTCAAAGTCCAGAGTAACAGCGCCTACCCCACCCCAAAAGGGTGCTTTTTATTAGTAGGACAAAGCAAGTCCCACACAAAGGGGCATAACCGCAGGTAAAAGACATATATGCAGCGAGCTATGCATAGTTGGTTGTGACTTGTAGCACATTGCACCGCTAACCTACGGTGTCGTCACTACCCCCTTTCGGGGCCTGTTTTTTCAAAATAAGGGCCGCCAAAACTACGGAATAGTAACCGACTTTTAGCTGGCGTTTTAGAGAATTCATCCCATGTCTATGCGCATAAGCTACGGAATGGTAATGAGTTATACCCCCGCGAATTTGAAAATGATCACCACCCCACAGGAAACAAAGCTACTAATCGGTAAGCGGGCATATATGTCCTGTCATTTTGCGCCCAGTTACCCCCAGCATCCTCCCCCAAAACCGAACCCTTTATGTCTATTACGGCCATCGCCGACCCCTCCCCCAGAAGGGCCGGCGAGCGCGGCCTCCCCCACCGCTAGAAGGCCGGCTTGTCCCGCTTGTGATAGCCCATGCGCGGCTGGAAGCCCTGCGGGCGGCGTCGTTGCGCGACGGCGTCGGCGATGAGCAGCCGGAAGCGCGGCGCCACGGAGGAGGGCAGCTGGGCGATGCTGAACCAGCCCACCGCACTGGATTCGTCATCGCCCACGGCCGGCTCGTCTTCGCCCACCACCTCGAGGCGGAAGGCGATATCGATATAGGAGGCAACATCCCCATTGGGGTAGGTCACCGGCCCCACTGCCCCGCACCCAAGAAGAGCGGCGACGCGGGTATCAAGGCAGGCCTCCTCTTTCACCTCGCGCACGGCGGTGTTGGTGGGTTCTTCTCCCGCATCGGCAATGCCGGTGACCGGCGTCCACATGTCATTGTCTGCCCGGCGGACGAGCAATACTTCGGGAGCATTGAGAAAGTTGCCGGTGGTGGACTCGCGTAACACGATCGCGGTCACCCCTGGAAGAAGCAGCGGCTCGTGGCCGATTTTTTCACGAAGACTGAGAATATAGTCAGGTGTAGGCATATCACCTGACTCTACCCGCACACGCTGCACGGATAGCCGGTGCGCAGGCGCCCTCACCCGCTTCAGGGGAGATATCCGCCGCCGGAGCGGGGTTGAAGTTTTGCTCACTGCACCAACCCCCTAAGCTGGGTGAGGTGCACTACATTTCTACTCGCGATACCTCGGCTACCCCGTATTCCTTCACCGATATTCTCCTCGGCGGCCTCGCTCCCGACGGTGGGCTCTTTTTACCCGAAAGCTACCCGCAGCTCAGCGATGAGCAGCTCACTCAGTGGCGAGCTGTACTGAATGAGCAGGGCTATGCCGCCCTCGCTTTTGAGGTGCTGCAGCTATTCGTCGATGACATTCCCGCGGAGGATCTGCGCGGTATCTGCGAGCGCGCCTACACCACCCCGAAGTTCTCGGACCCGGAGATCGTTCCGGTGCGCACCCTCGGCGATGGCCTGCTGCTCGGACGCTTGTCCATGGGGCCTACGGCCGCTTTTAAGGACATGGCCATGCAGCTGCTGGGCGAGCTCTTTGAATACGAGCTGGCCCGGCGCGGGCAGTCCCTTAATATCGTGGGCGCCACCTCCGGCGATACCGGATCCTCGGCGGAGTATGCGATGCGCGGGCGCGATAATATCCGCGTGTTCATGCTCACCCCCGCAGGGCGTATGACTCCCTTCCAGCAGGCCCAAATGTTTGGCCTGCACGATGACAATATCTTCAATATCGCCCTCGATGGCGTCTTCGATGACTGCCAGGACGTGGTCAAGGAGATCTCCGCGGATGCCGACTTTAAATCCACCCGGTCGATCGGTGCGGTGAACTCCATCAACTGGGCCCGCCTCATGGCGCAGGTGGTCTACTACGTTTCCTGCTGGATTCGCGCTACGTCCTCCAATGAGCAGCAGGTGTCCTTCTCCGTGCCCACCGGCAATTTCGGTGATATTTGCGCCGGCCATATCGCGCGTTCGATGGGCGTTCCCATCGACAAGCTGATCGTGGCCACGAACGAAAACAATGTGTTGGAGGAGTTCTTCCGCACCGGCGATTATCGGGTGCGCAGCTCCGCCGAAACCCAGGCCACCTCCTCGCCGTCGATGGATATCTCCAAGGCCTCCAACTTCGAGCGCTTCATCTTCGATCTCCTCGACCGCGACGCGGCGGCCACCGCGGAGCTCTTTGGCACCCAGGTAAAGCAGGGCGGTTTCTCGCTCAGCGAGCATCCTGCCTTTGCCCGCGCCGCAGCGGAGTATGGCTTCCTTGCCGGCACGTCTACCCACGCTGATCGCCTGCGCACCATCGCCCGCGTGCACCGCGACTATGGGGTGCTCATCGATCCCCACACCGCGGATGGTGTGGCCGCCGCCGAGCAGAACCGCGAGTCCACCGACTCCCCCATCATCTGCCTAGAGACGGCGCTGCCGGTGAAATTCGCCGAGACCATCACCGAGGCCATCGGCTCTGCCCCGGAGCTGCCGGAGCGCTTCGCCGGGATTGAAGATGTGGAGTTCCGCGTCTTCGATATGCCCAATGATGCCCAGCGCGTCAAGGACTTCATCGACGAGCGGCTCGCCTAGCGCGACGCGGCAAACATTAGTCTTGCCTAAAGCACCCTTGTTAGTATGCAAGGGTGCTTAAGTTTATGCTGCGGGCGGTCGGTGTGATCGCCACCGGATGCGGAATCATCGGCATAGTGTTGCCGCTGTTTCCCACGACGCCGTTTTTGCTCCTCGCAGCGTATTGCTTTGCCAAAAGCTCTCCGCGGATGCACGACTGGCTGCTCTCCCACCCGCAACTCGGCCCCTATATCACCAACTATCAATCTGGGGCGATGAGCAAAAAGCACAAGATTTTCACCCTCACCACGATATGGCTGGCCGTGGCTCTTGCCATCTGGCGTGTGGATCATGTTCTCGTCTACACCCTGTTCCCCTTGGGCGCGCTGGGCATGACCTGGCATATTTCGCGGCTGACTACCGCCCGCTAAAACCACTACCGGCCCACCCCTCGAGTCTGCACTGAGGTGGTGGGCCGGTGTGGCGCGGGGTGGCGTCGATAAGCGAGAAGCAGTTAGTGCTGCACCGCCTTAGCAGCGCCGATTCCGGTGAGGGCGCGCACTTCCATCTCTGCCGCCTTGCCCTCGAAGTTATCGGGCTTACCGAGGTAGGTGCCGATAATGCCGAGGAGGAAGCCGGCAGGGATCGCGACGATCGAGGGATTGGTAATCGGGAAGATCGCGAAGTCCGCATTCGGCAGCATGGCCGTCTCCGTGCCGGAGAATGCCGGGGAGAGCACGATGAGAATGACGGAGGTGAGCAGGCCGCCATACATGGAGAACAGGGCGCCGGTGGTGTTGAAGCGCTTCCAGTAGAGCGAGTAAATGATGGTGGGCAGGTTGGCTGCGGCGGCGATACCGAAGGCCAGGGCGACCAGGAAGGCGATATTTTGGCCCATGGCACCAATGCCCATGACGATGGCGAGCACGCCAATGACCACCACGGTGATGCGCGAGACTCGCACCTGCTCCTCCTCGGTGGCCTGACCCTTACGGATCACGTTGTTGTAGAGGTCGTGGGCCACCGAGGCCGAGGCGGTGATGGCCAGACCGGCCACCACGGCGAGGATGGTGGCGAAAGCGATGGCAGAGATCACGGCCATGAAGATCGTGCCACCGACCCGCGCCGAGAGCAGCAGCACAGCGGAGTTCACTCCACCGGGCGCGGCCTGGATCTGCTCAGGCCCCACCAGCGCGGCGGCGCCATAGCCCATGAACACGGTGAGCAGGAAGAAGAGCGCGACGATGCCGATGGTCCACGCCACCGAGCGGCGCGCCTCATGGGCGGTGGGCACGGTGTAGAAACGCATGAGCACGTGCGGCAGGCCTGCGGTGCCGAAGACGAGCGCCATGCCGAGGGAGACGAAGTCCAGCTTGGTCAGCGTGGAGGCGCCGTATTTCAGGCCCGGGCCGAGGATGTCCTCGCCCTTGGGGTGATTGGCCACGGCGGATCCGAGCAGCTCATTGAAGCCACCCTTGACGGCGAAGAAGGTCAGCAGGGTAATGAGGATGGAGCCGCCCACCAGCAGCACCGCCTTGATCATCTGCACATAGGTGGTGCCCTTCATGCCGCCGACGAGCACGTAGACGATCATGAGCACACCGACGATGGCGACCACGCCCGACTGCGCGACCTTGCCCTCGATTCCCAGCAGCAGGGCGACGAGTCCGCCGGCGCCGGCCATCTGGGCGATGAGATAGAACAGCGAAATAGACAGCGTCGAGATCGCAGCCGCGGTACGCACCGGGCCTTGCTTCAGCCGGAAGGAGAGCACATCGGCCATGGTGAAGCGTCCGGTATTGCGCAGCGGTTCGGCCACGAGCACCAGGGCCACCAGCAGGGCCACGAGGAAGCCCACCGAGTAGAGGAAGCCGTCATAGCCATAGAGGGCAATGGCGCCGGTCACGCCGAGGAAGGCGGCGGCGGAGAGGTAGTCGCCAGCGATGGCGAGGCCGTTTTGCTTGCCGGAGAAGGAGGCGCCGCCGGTGTAGAAATCGGAGCCCTTCTGCGAGGTCTGGCGGGTCACGCGAATCACGATGCCCATGGTGGCCACGATGAACGCCACGAAGATGGAGATATTGAGCACCGGGTTGCCGGTGCTGATCGCTTCAGTCGCGAGCACTGTTGTGGAGTGAGTCATAAGTAGTCCTTGGTATCTGCTAGGAGGGGGCGGCGCTAGTGCTGCTGGGGTTCACTGAGGCGCTCGTTCATCTGCTCGCGGATCAACGCGGAAGCGGGATCCAGCGTGTTATCGGCGAAGCGCAGATAGGCCCAGGTAACAATCCCGGCGGTGAGGAACTGGGCGATGCCGAGGACCATGCCGAGGTTGATATACCCGAACACCTTGATGGTCACCACATCCACCAAGAAGGTGGCGGTGACGATATAGAGCAGATACCAGGTGATGAAGGCGACGAAGACGGGGAAGACGAATCCACGGAAGGTACTACGCAGGCGTGTGAAGTCTTCTGTCTGGGCGGTCTCGATGAAATCCTGCTCGGTGGGAGTCCGGGGCACGACCGGATCCCTACCCTGCGAGGAGGGGGATGGGGACACAGGCATGGGTGTCTCACTTCCTATTGTCAAAGGTTGGGCTCATAGCGACCGACACCTGTGACCCACCACGCGCCTCCATGCACGTGACGTGGACCTCATAGTGTGCGATCGTTGTGAAGTGAGACACTACAGGCAGATGTGAAGACTGTGAAGCGACTTTCCTTTCCCATCCGAGCACATCACCCCCGCGAAAAAATGAGCCTCGCCTAAACTTCTTTGCAGGCCTGCAAAGGCGCGCCACGCGCCCACCGCAGGACGCACCACAAGCGACGGAGAAAATGGACTAAAAAATACTTTTATGCATCAAGAATCTGCCTTAATGGGGGTAACCGTGCCGTATTTCGCGCCCGATATACCCCCTTCCCCAACGTAACTTATGCAAATTTCTTCACATTTTCTCGCCCTACTACCCCCTATTGGGCGAGCTGTCGGAGCGAGCCGCAGCGCGGCCGCCACTACCCCCACCGTGGCGGCCCCAGCCCGGCGCTAGTGCCGAATCAGGCCGATATCGGTGACCACTTCGAAGCACTCCTCCCCACTGAGGGAGGATTGGTCCACCTGCGAGTCGGGGTCGATGATTACCACGCGGTGGCCCTCTTCGCGCAGCCGCCGCAGCCCCTCGAGCAGCATGCGCAAGGCCACCGGCGCCAGGGAGATAACGCGAGAGATATCCACGGCGAAGATCGGGCCGCGAATCTCGCGGGTGCGCATGGCGTGCAACAAGGCCTCGCCGGCCGAGAAGTTGAGCGTTCCCTGCAGCTTGAGAAGGGAGATATCTCCCTCTTGGACCAGCTCGCGCACCGCGTTCACGCCACGCCGGTCGGTGGCCATTAAGTGCAGGCCCCAATCGCGGGAGAGCCGCTGAAATACTTTGCGCCCCAGTACCGAGTTGCCATTGACGTCGAGCGGCGGGGAGAAAGTGGCAATGCCCAGCTGCCCAGGCAGACAGCCCATCATGCCGCCCGAGACCCCCGATTTAGCGGGAATGCCCACGGAGGTCATCCACCGTCCGGCGGCGTCATACATGCCCGCCGAGGCCATCACGGCCAAGGTTTGGTGGCACACATCCTCGCTCACGACCTGCTCGCCGGTGAGCGGCTGCACCCCACCATTGGACAGGGTGGCGGCCATGACCGCGAGATCCCGCACGGTGACATTAATGGAGCACTGATACACATAGGACACCACGGCGTCATGGGCGTCGTCGCCGATAATCCCATAGGAGCGCAGCATATGCGCGATGGCGAAATTGCGATCCGAGTTATCCAATTCCGAATAGGCCACCGCCATGTCCACGCTGAGCTCGCGCCCGGCCAGCCGAGAGAATTGGGCGAGGATCTTCTCCACGCGTTCTTCAATGGTGGAGTCCACGCCATTAATCAGCTGATTAATAGCGATCGCCCCGGCGTTGATCATGGGATTGACCGGGCGGTTGGTGGGCGTATCCAAAGAGAGCTCATTAAACGCCTCGCCGGATGGCTCTACGCCCACAGTCTCCAGAACCGTCTGCAGGCCGCATTCCTCGAGGGCGAGGGCGTAGGCGAAGGGCTTGGACACCGACTGCATGGAGAATTCCTGCTCGGCATCGCCGACACAGTAGATACGGCCATGCGAGGTGCATAGGCCGATGGCCTTGCGCTCTGGATCGGCCTGCGCCAGCACGGGGATATAGTCGGCGACCATGCCTTCGGCGTCATAGTCGATGGACTCGAGTGCGAGCGACAGGTAATCGTGAATCGGGGTAGACATACTCAGCTCCAAAGCCTTCCTTATCGCTGCGGGGCCACAGACGGGACAGACTCGACACTACCAACGCTCGCCCCCTGCCTATGACCCGCCTGCCAGCGGCGCTCGTGCCAGCACTATCGTGGTGGATGATGAACACCTCCGCTGCCGCGTCCTCCGCGTCCTCTGCGTCCTCTGCTGGCGCCCCCGACCCCACTGACCCCACCGCTGCCGTCAGCCAGCGGCAGGCGATGGTGGTGTGGCTGGCGGCCGTCGTGGTCTACATCGTGGCCATCATGGGCCGCGGTTCCTTCGGCGTGGCCAGCGTCGAGGCTTTCGAGCGTTTTTCCGCTTCTGCCAGTGGGCTCGCCGTGTTCACCGCGGTGCAGATGGGGGTATACGCCCTCGCCCAGATTCCCACCGGCGTGCTGATTGATCGTTTCGGTGCCCGCCGCCTGCTTGTTGCCGGCGCCCTCGTCATGGCCGGCGGCCAGCTGCTGCTCGCGCTGAGCACGAGTTTTACGGTGGCCATCATCGCCCGAGTGCTGGTGGCGATGGGCGATGCCACCGCATTTTTGTCGGTGATGCGCATCATTCCGCAGTGGTTTCCCTTGCACCGGGCACCCATTTTCACGCAGCTGACGGCCGCGTTGGGGCAGGTGGGCCAGTTCCTTTCCGCGGTGGTATTTCTCGGTATCCTCCACGCCGCGGGCTGGGAAGTGGCCTTTATTTCCGCGGCTGCGGCGGGCGTGCTGGTGGCGCTGGCGGCCTGGGTGGCTATTCAGGAGCCGCCCCGCCGGCTGGTGAGTTCCACCCAGCCACTGCGGACCCGCCTGCGCATCGTGGCCACCCATCCGGCCTGCTGGCAGGGCTTCTTCATTCACGGCATCGGCCTATTCCCCCAGGTGGTCTTCACCCTCACCTGGGGCATGCCGCTGATGACCCTCGGCATGGGGATCAGCGCCCACGTCGCCGGCTGGGTGCTGGTGGTCAATACCGTGGTGCAGGTTCTTGCCGGCCCGCTTCACGGGCTCATCTCGGCGCGCTTCGGGGCGAATCGCTGGCTGCTGGCGCTGGTGAGTTCGGGCATCACCATGGCGCTGTGGGCGCTCTTTTTCGCTAGCGCCTCTCCGCGCGGAGTGGTGTGGATCGTGGTGCTCAATGTGGTGATGGGCGCGCTCGCCCCGGTGGCCAATTATGGCTTCGACCAGGTGCGCGAGGCCGTGCCCCACGAGGTGCTCGCCACGGGCACCGGCTTGGCCAATATGGGCGGCTTCACCGCCGGCATGATCGTCGCCCAGGGCTATGGCATGCTTCTCGACGTCGCCGCCACGGACAGCACCCACTACACATGGGGCGATTTCCGCTTCGCTGGGCTCGCCGCCCTCATCGTGTGGGCGCTGGGCGCCAGTGCTTTGGTGTGGGCGCGCCGCCGCGAGCGCCGCTAGCGCGGGCTGGGGCCACCACGGCCCCGCAGCAGCGCATCCACCACGCTGTGCACGGCTTGGTCGCCTAAGGTTTGGCGCACGGCGTCATAGACCTTGGCGGCGTCGAAGCTCGTCCCGCGCGGAAATTCGATCCTGTCCGCGCCCTCATCTCCGGTGGGCGGGGTCGCCGCTGCGGATTCGGCATCCTCGACCTCCTCCGCGTCCACCACATCCTCGCCGGCCGAGGCGGCGGCGGGAGCACCGGGCACGCCGTTGTGCTCCACATAGATCTCGCGGTCGTCCTGATCGATCACGAGAAACTCCTCGGGATCGACCCCGAGGTTACGGAGGGTATCGGCGAACTCGATGAGATCACCGACGGTGGGGCTATCCATTTCGATCCCGATACGCATGGAAATATTCATTGCACTGCTCCTTCTAGGCGCTACGTGCACCCCAGTGTAGCGATCTAGAAACGCTCACTCCCCCGGGGAATGCGCCGCATCTGTTGGGGTCGCTGCTGGCCGCCACCGGAGAAAGACCCCATGGGCCCGAATCGGTGCTCCATCCCCTCCGAATCGGCAATCTCATCACTGATGGTGGACTCGCCCCAGAACACCTCGTCCACCACCTGCCGGGCGCGGCGGGTCTTTTTCAGATAGTCCTCCAAGAATTCTTGGTAATTCATGGGGTTCCAGCCGGCGGCCGCCGCGGTTTCCGCGAGCTGCGGCCCGGGCTGCGGCAGCTGATCGGTGCGCTTGCCCCGCACCAGCACCAGCGCATTGCGGGCGCGGGTGGCGGCCAGCCATGCGGAGCGCAGAATCTGTACCTTCTCCGCGTCCACGATGCCCTCATGTTCCATCACATCCAGCGCCTCCAAGGTGGAGGTGGTGTGCAGGGCTGGGTGCTTGTGCGCCTCAAGCATGCTCACGAGCTGCACCGTCCACTCGATATCGGTGAGCGCGCCCCGCCCCAGCTTGGTGTGGGTTTTACGATCCGCGCCGCGCGGCAAGCGTTCATTGTCCACGCGCGCCTTCATGCGGCGCACCTCACGCACGGTCTTTTCATCCACGCCCCCAGGGGGATAGCGGAACTCGTCGATGGCGGCGAGGAACTGCACGCCCAGCTCCTTATCGCCGGCAATGTCGGTGGCCCGCAGCAGCGCCTGTTTCTCCCATACCGCGCCCCACGAGGAGTAGTAGCGCTGATAGCTTTCCACGGTGCGGGCCACGGCCCCCGATTTCCCTTCGGGGCGCAGGCCCAAATCCACCTCGAGAGAGGGATCGCTGGAGGGCTTGCTCAGCCGGCGGCGCATGCGATCGACGATGCGCTTCGCCCACATCAGCGCCTCATTCTCCCCCACCGACTCCACGGGCTCGGCCACAAACATCACATCGGCATCGGAGCCATATCCCAGCTCCTTACCGCCCAACCGGCCCATACCAATCACCGCGATGCGGGCAAGAGGTTTCTCCACCTCGCCCTTATGCACGGAGCCGCGGATCTCGGCGGCGAGGGCGGCGTCGAGCACCGCATCCCAGATCTCCGAAAGGCTCGCGCACACCGTCTGCACGTCGATCAGCCCGAGCAGATCCGCGGAGGCGATACGCGCCAGCTCTACTCGACGCAGCGAGCGGGCCACGGTGATCGCCCGGTCGGGATCATCGTGCCGGGCCGCGGCCGCACGCAGTGACTTGGCAATGGTCTCCGGCGATTGCTCCAAAAGCCGCGGCCCCTTGGCGGAGTCGCTAAAGAGCTTGAGCACCTCGGGGGCGGAGACCACCAGATTCGCCGCATAGGGCGAGGTCCCCAGCACTTTCATCAGGCGCTGCCCCACGATCCCCTCATCGCGCAGGGTACGCAAGAACCACGTGCGGTCATAGGCCGCATCCGAGAGCTTGCGATAGTTGAGCAGACCCTGGTCCGGGTTGGCGGTATCGCCCAGCCACTCCATCAGGGTGGGCAGCAGCATCGCCTGGATCTTGGCCTTGCGGGAGGAGCCCGAGGCGAGCGCCGTGAGATGCTCATAGGCCCGATCCGGGAATTGATAGCCCAAGGCGGCCAGCTGCAGCTTCGCGGATTCCTTACTCAAGGTGAGCGTGCCGGTATCGAGGGCGGCCACCGAGCCCAGCAGCGGGCGGTAGAACAGCCGCGTATGCAGCCCACGGACTTGGATGGAGACGCGTTTGAGCTTCTTCAACAGGGTTTCCGCGCTGGTGCCGCGCCCCTCCCCGCGCAGCCCGGCAGAGCGCGCCAGCCACCGCAGGGCGGTGGTGTCCTCCGGCTTGGGCAGGGCATGTGTGCGCCGCAGGCGCTGCAATTGCAGGCGGTGTTCAATGGTGCGGAGAAACTCATAGTCCTCGATGAGCACCTTGCCGTCTTCTCGGCCCACATAGCCGGCGTCGATAAGCGCCTCGAGTGCAGACACGGTCGCCTTGGTGCGCAGGGTCTCATCCACGCGGCCGTGCACCATCTGCAGCAGCTGCACGGCAAATTCCACATCGCGCAGCCCGCCGCGGCCGAGTTTGAGCTCGCGCTCTTGCATATCGGAGGGCACATTATTCAGCACCCGAGAGCGCATGTGCTGCACGCCCTCCACGAAATTATCCCGCTGGCTGGCCTCCCACACCATGGGCTCGAGCGCCTCGATATAGCGTTGTCCCAGCTCCATATCGCCGGTGAGGGGGCGGGCCTTGAGCAGCGCCTGAAATTCCCAGGTTTCCGCCCAGCGCTTGTAGTAGCTCACATGCGATTCGAGGGTGCGCACCAGCGCCCCCTGCTTGCCCTCGGGGCGCAGGGCGGCATCGACCTCGAAGAAGGCCTTGCCGCCGATGCGGATGAGTTCGCTGGCCAGGCGGGTGGCCTTCGGGGTGGCGGGCTCGGCCACGAAGATCACATCGACATCGGAGATATAGTTCAATTCCCGCGCCCCGCACTTGCCCATGGCGATCACCCCGAGCGCGCAGTCCAGGGGATCCTCGCCATAGACCCCGGCGGCGGCCACGGCGAGCCCCGCAGTGAGGGCGGCATCGGCCGCATCGGACAGCCGCGCCGAGACGGTCTTAAACGCCACCATCTCTAGGCCGGAGCGGCGGCTGGTCTCGGGATAGGTGCCGGCGAGATCTGCGGCGGCGATGCGCATGATGATGCTGCGGTAGGCCACCTTCAGCGCCCGCTCGGCCTCAGTGCCCACCATGCCGGCCACATACATGCCCACCTCGGAGCAGTTCTCGGCCGCGGGCTGGGCGGAGACATCCTCGGCGAAGCGGGCGGGACGGGCGTCCACCGCGCCGAGCATGAGGCGCAGCATCTCCTCCTTGGTGGGCATCGGCTCTTTGAGGCTGCGCCACGTCTCCGGATGGGCCACCAGATGATCGCCGAGCGCGGTGGAGCCGCCGAGCAGCGCGATGAGCCGGACCCGCAGCTCGCGGTGCTCGCGCATGCTGCGATCAAACTCGGCGCGTTCCGCATCGTCGAGGTTGGCGACCAAGCGGATGAGGGTATTGAGCGCCAGATCCGGGTCGGCGGCACCGGAGAGCTGCCGCAGCAGCTCGAGGGACTCCTCGTTGTACCACCCCAGCTCCTTGAGGTCATCGGCGGCCGTGGGGCGCTGGAGGGACAAGCTGGCTGGGGTGGGCAGGCTAGTGCGCATGATCTTTATCCTCGACTGCGGGCGGTGGAATGCTCGATCTTAGTAGTGCAGATTGGTGCGCAATTCCCACGCGCTGATCTGGCTTTGATAGTCCCGCCACTCGCTCCACTTGCTGCGCAGGAAGAACTCGAAGACGTGCTCGCCCAATACCTCGGCGAGGAACTCGGACTGCTCCATCATGTGCAATGCCTGGTCCAAGCTGGCCGGCAGGTCCTGATAGCCGAGGGCGCGGCGCTCCCGGCGGGTCAGCTGCGAGATATCGTCCTCGGCCGGATCGGGGAGCTCATAGCTTTCTTTAATGCCCCGCAGACCGGCGGCAAGCAGCACCGAATAGGCCAGGTAGGGGTTGCAACCGGTGTCTGGGGAGCGCACCTCGATGCGCCGGGAGGAGACCTTCGTGGGGCGATAGGTGGGCACGCGCACCATGGCGGAACGATTCGACACTCCCCACGTGGCCGCGGTGGGGGCCTCGTTGCCAAACATGATGCGCTTATAGGAGTTCACCCACTGGTTGGTGACCGCGGAGATCTCCGGGGCGTGGTAGAGGATGCCGGCGATGAACTGCTTCGCGGTGCGCGAGAGGTTGTACATGTCATCGGAGTCGTGGAAGGCATTGGTATCGCCCTCGAAGAGCGACATGTGGGTGTGCATGGCCGAGCCGGCGAAATCCCGGAAGGGCTTCGGCATAAAGGTGGCCTTCACGCCGTGGTGGGCGGCCACATCCTTAATCAGGTAGCGGAAGGTCATGATGTTATCCGCCATATTCAGCGCCTCGGCATAGCGGAGATCAATCTCCTGCTGGCCCGGCGCGGTCTCGTGGTGCGAGAACTCCACGGCGATGCCCATGGATTCGAGAGCGGCCATGGCGTCGCGGCGGAAGCGCGGGGCATCGTCGTAGGTGGCGTGGTCGAAGTAGCCGCCATTATCGGTGGGGACGGGCTCTTTGCCATCGGTATCGAGGCTGCGCACCATGTAGAACTCAATCTCGGGGTGCAACAGCGCCCGGAAGCCTTCATCGGCGAGCCTTTCGGTCTGCCGCCGCAGCACCTGGCGGGGATCCACCCAGGAGGGCTGGCCATCGGGCATGACGATATCGCAGAACATGCGGGCGGTATTCTCCAGCCCTTCGCCATAGGAATCCGGCAGCATCTGGAAGGTGGAGGGATCGGGCTTGGCCAGGGTGTCCGATTCAGAGATGCGGGAAAAGCCCTCCACGGCCGAGCCATCGAAACCGATGCCGTCTTCGAGCGCGATCTCGAGCTCTGCGGGGGCGATAGCCACGGACTTCAGGTAGCCGAGAATATCGGTAAACCAGAGGCGCACGTAGCGGATGTCTCGTTCTTCAATGGCGCGGAGCACGAATTCCTGTTGGCTGTTCATATATTCCAACCTACTTGAGTTCGGCGCTCGAGTTGGTCCAGTATCCCGCCCTGATCTCCGGCCGCGACTCGGCACACCCCCGAGTGGTGTTTACGCAGCTAACACGGAGCAAAACTGGTAGATATTGGGCATGGGCACTGCCACGAATCTTGAGGTTGAAATAAAGTTCTCCGCCACCGAGGAGCTCGCGGTTCCGGATCTGACGCATGTCTCTGGCTGTGAGGCCGCGCGTGAGACCGTGGTGCACCGTTTATCGGCGGTGTATTTTGACACCCCCGATCTGCGGCTGACGCGGGCGAAAGTGACGCTGCGGCGCCGTACCGGCGGCAAGGATGCCGGCTGGCATATCAAGCTGCCCGGCGAGCAGGGCCGGCTGGAGATTCACGCCGATAGTGATCCCGCAGATCCGGAACGCATTCCCGCGGAGATTCTGGCGACGGTGCGGGCCTTAAGCCGCGGCCAGAGCCTCGAGCCTATCGCCCGAGTGGATAATGAGCGCCACGAGACGGTGTATGAGGATGCGGCGGGAGAAGCGCTGGCCGAGTTCTGCGATGATCACGTTTCTGCCCGCTCTTTCCTGCCCACGGGCACGGCGCGGCGCTGGCGCGAGTGGGAGATCGAGCTTGCCGGGCCGGCCGCCGAGACCAAGCGCGGGGCGAAGTTCTTGCGCAAGGCCAGCAAGGTGGTGCGCGCCGCCGGCGCCAGCGACTCCGATAGCCCCTCCAAGCTGGTGGCGGCGCTGGGCGAGTCGATTGCTGCCGCCCCCACTCCCCCGCAGCTGGCCGAGCTGCCCTCTTCCTCCCCCGCGGCGGGCGTGGTGGCGGCGCTGGCACAGAATCGCGATCGCATCGTGGAGATGGATCCGCGGGTGCGCCGCGATGAGTGGGATTCGATCCACCAGATGCGGGTGGCCACCCGCGAGCTGCGCAGCCACATGCGCACCTTCGAGGGCATTCTCGTGGGCAAGGCCTATGGCCATATTGAGCAGGAGCTCAAGGCCCTGGCCGGCATCCTTGGCCAGGCCCGCGATGCGGAGGTGGTGGCCGAGCGCATGGCTCACCTGATTGAGGCCGAGGACAGCGGCATGATCGATGAGACCACCCGCACCCGCGTGCTCCAGGGTCTCCACCGCGATTATCGCCGCGCCCACGCCCGGGTGGTGAAGGTGCTTGATAGCGAGCGCTATCTCACCTTATTGCGAGATCTCGACGAGCTGCTCGCCCATCCGCCGCTGGCCGACGACGCGCATGAGGCCGGCGACACGGCCGCCGCGGCTGAGCCGGAGCAGGTGCTGGCCAGCCATCTCGACGACGCCTATCGCCGCTTGGTGAAGCGCCATAAGAAAGCGGTGGCGCTGTGGGCCGACCAGGAGCTGGATCTGCACACCCGCGAAAACGCGGTACACAATATGCGCAAGGCTGCGAAGAAGCTCCGCTATTCGGCGGATGCTGCCGGTGCGGCCACCTCCTTGAAAACGAAGAAGGTGGTGAAGGCCTGTAAGCGCATGCAGTCTGTGCTCGGCGATTTCCAGGACACCGTCACCTCGCGCGATATGATCGTGCGGCTCGCGCTGCGCGCCCGCGCGAAGGGCGAGGATACCTTCGCCTATGGGCTGCTCTATCAAAAAGAACGCCAGCTGGGGCTGCAGGCCCTCAGTGGCTATGAAGAGTCTTTCGACGCTATTCGCGCCGCCTATACAAAGATGCGAGGGCGGCGTCGATAAGCGCTGCGACTGCTGGGCTTATCCCCAGTCGTCGTCGTTCCAGTCGTCCTCGCGCTCGCGCTCATCGGCGGCCTCGTTGCGCTGGTGCGCGATCTCGAAGGCGTTGCGGGCCTCTTCTTCGGTGGCATAGGGACCCATGCGATCGTCCCACGATCCCACCTTGTCGGTGGACACTTCTCCGGTGGAGGTGTTGTAGTACCACTTTTTCTCAGTCATGCAGTCTCCTTAAAAACTATGTGTATTGGGCATTATGCCCATTGTAGGGGCCTTAGCGCCCCCATGTCGGCACATGCGGGAACACGCTGTCCTAGAGTGGGTGAGAAGTTATGTTCCCGCGGAGTCCTAAGGAGGGGCCAAGGTGTTGTGGCCGAGCGCACATCCTGATCACGCAGCGGAGGTGGCACGGCTACACCCCACCGCCGCTCCGGTGGCCTCGGCCCCTGCGACTGTGCCGGTCATGGGCGAATATGGCGATGACACCGGCGGCACCGTCATCATTGCGCACACGACCTATCGCAGCGCGGTAGCCGCCAGCCCCATCGCCGAAGATGTGGTGCGGGTGCAGGTGCACGCCCGCGATGTGGACGGCACCACCACCACGTTCAGCGAGACCATTGGCTGGTCGCGGGTGGTCGAGCTCATGGATCAGCCGCCCGCTGCCCACGCGGAGCTGCGCGCCGCATATCCGTGGGCATGGCGCTTATCGACGCTCATTGCCAGCCTCGGCTGGCGCCCCTCCACCACCTCCGGTCACGCCGGCCTGGAGATCACTGTCTTCACCGATATTCCCGCCGTCGAGGGCTTTGGCCGCTTCGAGGCCACCGAGGCGGCGCTGGCGCTGCTCATTCACAGCGAGTCCACGGCCAAGGACGATGCGCCCGGGCGCACCCGCGTGGTGGACACCTTGGTGCATCATGCCGCCACGCTGGCCCCGCAGCCGGTGCTTCCCGCCCGCTACCACGCGGCGCTGCGGAGCGCTGGGGCGACCACGAAGCCGCATCTGGTGGTGCTCGATCACGCCGATGGCTCGGTGACGGCCGCCGCGCATCTCAGCCAGGACGGCGGGCAGCCGCACGTGGTGATCGGGGTGTATGCCCCGGGCGAGCGCCCCGCACCTGCGGAGGCGAGCGCCACCCGCCGCGCCTGCATGGCTGCGGCCTGTTCTACTTTCGGGGTGACGACACTGCGAAGTCTCCCCGATGCCCCAGAGCGTATCCATGACTGGGTGCAGGCGTTGCATATTCACCATTCCCACAGCGATACCCCCGTGCCGGACTATGTACCGAGCGCCCGCGAGGCACAGGAGTGGGCCGAGTTTTTCGCGGCGGAAGATGAGCGCGCCCAGCACACCGCCATGTTTTTGCGCTCCCGGCGCGAATCCCAAGCCTATGATGCGTTGAATGCCTCGGCGGCAGCGCTGGCGGCGCACTGCGCCACCGGCAGCCCCCTCGATGAGCACCTCACCGCGCTGGTGCAGCTCTGCCGCACCCGCGGGGCCGTGGCGGCCCGTCCCTTAGAGTGGGGCGTCTCGCCCGCGGTGCTCGCCGTTGTCCCCCAGTCCCGCGCCCAGCACACCATTGCCGAGCTCAGCGAGGACGGGTGTGTCGTCGTTGCCCTGGGCACCGGAACCACCGCCTGTATGCACTAGCCCCACCGATACGAGAGCCTATGACCTTCGACTCCATCCCTCGCGTCCTGTCCATCGCTGGTACGGATCCCACCGGCGGCGCCGGTATCCAAGCCGATATCAAGGCCATCTCCGCGGCCGGAGGTTTCGCCATGACGGTGGTGACCTCCCTGGTATCGCAAAACACCCGCGGGGTGCGCGAGATTTTTACCCCGCCCCACTCTTTCCTGCGCGAGCAGCTAGAGGCGGTGCGCAGCGATGTGGATATTGATGCCATCAAGATCGGCATGCTTGGCGATCGCGAGACCATCACCGAGGTGGCGGATTTTCTGGGGTGTATCGACGCCGACATCCCGGTGGTGATCGACCCTGTGATGAAGGCCTCCTCGGGGGATCTGCTGCACGATGAGCGCTCGGCCGATGCCTTGATCGAGCTGCTCCCCCGCGCCGATCTGATCACGCCCAATGCTGGGGAGCTGGCGGTGCTCCGGCAGGCCATGAACGGCGGTGGCCCGTTCCACGCTGGGGCCTGTGCGAATCGCGAGGAATCGCTGGCCTATGCCACCGAGGTGGCGCGCACGCTGCACACCGCCGTGGTGTGCAAGGGCGGCCATATCTCCGATGCGGACACCGGCAACACCCTGATTACCCCCGATGGCGCCCAGTGGCATACCCCCGTCGAGCGGATCGATACCCGCAATACCCACGGCACCGGCTGCTCCCTGTCCTCGGCTATTGCGACGCGGCTCGGCGCCGGCGAGCACGCCTCCGAGGCGGTGCACTGGGCCACCGTGTGGCTGCATGAGGCCATCGCGCACGCCGATGAGCTGGAGGTCGGCCACGGCCACGGGCCGGTGCACCACTTCCACCAGCTCTACCGGCAGGCTGGGCTACTGGGCGAGTAAAAAAAGGGGCGAATGAGCCGGCCTATGAGCCGGATTCTGTTCCCGCGGCTGCTGCCGTGGGCGGTAATCATCCATCTGGACCCGCCATTGCTGACGGGCCTCACGCGGCCAACCCACACGGCTCACGAAGTCGAGCAACTTCAGCCTTTCACGTGGCTGTCCGTGTGCAGGCACACCAGAGGTGCGCCCTTCGGCCTTGCTCCCGGTGGGGTTTACCTAGCCGCCCGCATCACTGCGGGCGCTGGTGCGCTCTTAACACACCCTTTCACCCTTACCTGCCAGTGCATATCATCCAGTGCAGCTGGGAGGCGGTTTCCTTTCTGTGGCACTATTCCCGCAGGTCGCCCTGGGTTGCCGTTAGCAACCACCGTGCTCTGTGGAGTCCGGACTTTCCTCGACGAGGCGACGTACACGCTTCCGCGCAGTTACGCCCGCCGCGATTACCCAGCCGACTCATTCGCAAGAAGCTAGCTTAGCCGGTGAGATTCACAATGCGCACACTCACTGGGCCATCGGCATAGAACTCCACCACAGAAATGGAGGCGAGGTCGAGGTGCAGCCGGTGGAAGAAGCGCTCATCGGCGCCAAGTGCATGCCGCAGCACCGCCTTGATGGGGGTGACATGGGCGACGAGGGCAAGGTTGCGTTCGCGGTGGTTCTCAATGAGCTGCTGCACACCCTCCCATACGCGCTGATCGGCGTCGAGTACGGATTCCCCACCGGGGGCGGCCGTGGTGGGGTCGTTCAGCCAGGTGCTGTGCAGCTGTGGATCGCGGGCGTGGGCGTCGGCGAAGCTCAGCCCATCCCAGTCGCCAAAGTCCATCTCGCGCAGGCATTCGGCGGTCTCCACCGCCGGGCCGTCGATCGTCTCGGTAAGGATCTCGGCGCTGCGCTGGGCGCGGCTCAGCGGCGAGGCCACGATGGCGTCGATGTGCTGGGCCCCATAGAAGCCCTCGCCGTCGAGGCCGGCGGCAATGCGCTGTGCGGCCGCCCGCACCTGCTGTTCGCCGAGCTCCGTGAGCGGGGCATCGGAGTGGCCGGCATAGAGTTTCTGCGCGGACATCTCGGTTTGGCCGTGGCGCAGCAGGATCAGCCGCGTCGGCGTGCTCGTCGCCCCAGTCCAGCGCGCCGCGGTGCTGGGCGCGCTCGGCGCGGGGTCGAGCGGCAGTTCCTGAACGGTGCCGGGCTCGTCGGTGGCCAGTAGCGGATGTACCGCCCGCGGCTGGGGGCGATCCTCCCCGCCGAGCACCATATGCCCCGGCTTCACCCCGGTGCCGTGCAGATCCATGGCCTCATTAGAGAGCTCATCGGCTCGCTTATTCTTGGCGCGCGGAATCCAGTGATAGCTCACTGCCCCGATCTCTTGGGCCAGGGAGCGTGCCGCCAGTGCCAGCTTCTGCATATCGGCGTGCTTGATCTTCCACGCCCCAGACATCTGCTGCACCACCAGCTTGGAGTCCATGTACACCTCCACCTCGGAGGCACCAAGGTCGCGGGCGACGCGCAGGCCGTTAATCATGCCGTGGTACTCGGCTACGTTATTGCTCGCCGAGCCCAGGTATTCCACCACGGTGGCCAGCTCGCGGCTGCGGGTGGCGTTATACACCACGGTGCCGGCCCCAGCGATGCCCGGATTGCCGCGCGAGCCGCCATCGGATTCAATAACCAGCTTCATAGATGCCCCCTAGCCGCGCTCACGCACCAGGTAGGTGCCACACTCTGGGCAGGTGGGCACGCTATCGCTGGGGGCGGACATGATGGCGGATGCCTGCGCCACCGGCAGGATAATGGAACACCCGCCACAGGTGCGCCCATTAAAGAATGCGGCGCCGAAGGCGGAGGCGCTCGCCGCGAGCAGCCGCAGCGCGTCCTCGGGAAGCTCGGCGCGGATCTCCGTGATGCGCTCCGCATTCGAGGCCTCGGCTGCCTCGGTGGCGTGTTGGGCGGCGGCCACGGCCCGCTCCGCGGCCTCAATCTTGCGGTCCAGCTCATCGGATTCCGCGCCGCTGGCCATGGTGTTCATCTCGGCGGCAGCCACCCGCTGCTCCGCCTCTTGCAGGAGGTTCTGCTGCTCGCCCAGTTTTTGGCGAGTGGAGCGCAGATCGTGCTCAAGATCGCGGCGGGTGGCGGTATCCGTTGACGCCCCCAGGGCCTGCACATTGGCCTTTTCGCGGCGGCGTAGCTTGCGGATATCCGCCTCGATCCGGCTCACTGCCCAGCGCTGATCCTCGGTGGACATCTGCGAGGCGGCGCGAGCATTGCGCTCCTCGGCGCGCTGGGCAAGCAACGCCTCCAACACCTCGCGCTCGGCCTGCTCTTCTTTTTTCAGCGGGCCGGCTCCGACGCGTTCGCGGCGAGCTAATTCGGCGAGCATGGGCTGCAAGTGCGCAGCTAGGCGCATGATTCTCCTCTAGTGGTGGTGCGGGTGTGCGGACATCGTCCACGGATCGGTACGGATGTCGATGATTGTAGTGTCTAGCCCCGTTTCCGTAGCGATCAGCTCACTGACCTGCGCCGTCCAGGGGAACTCGCTGGCCCAGTGCGCGGTATCGATCACGGCGGGACCGCCGGCGCGCAGATACTCGTCCACGGGGTGATGGCGCAGATCGGAGGTGACGTAGACGTCCACGTCTAGTCCGCGCACCGTATCGAGGAAGCTATCCCCCGCCCCGGAGGAGACCGCCACGCGCTGCACGAGCTGCTCGGGGTCGCCGGCGGCGCGAATCCCCCAGGCGGTTTCGGGCAGGGCGTTCGCCACCTGCTGCACAAAATCGGCGAGCCGCATCGGCTCGGGCAGCTGTCCGATGCGTCCCAAACCATAGGCGTGCTCGGGGTCGGTGATGCCGGCGAGCTCGACGATATCGAAGGCCACCTCCTCATAGGGATGGGCCTGCTGTAGCGCGTCATGGATGGCCTGGCGGGCCCGGCGCGGGGCCACGCATTCCACCCGCCACTCCGCGGTGCGCTGCAGGGTGCCCACCTCGCCGTCATAGGGATCGGCGCCGTCTTGGGGCTCAAATTGGCCGGTGCCGGGGAAGCTATAGGCGCACTTGGCATAGTGCCCGATCTCGCCCGCACCAGCGCTAAATAGCGCCTGCTTGACCTGTTCCAGATGGCTTTCGGGCACCTGCACGCCCCACTTATCCAGCCCGGCGGGATCGATCGGCTTGATGGGCCGGCCGGGGCGAATGCCGACCAGCTCGGCGAGCTTATCGTTCACCCCAGGCCGCGCCGAATCGGCGTTGGTGTGCGCCGCAAAAAGCGCCACCCCGCCGCGGATAAGGGTGTGCAGCACCTGCCCCTTCGGGGTGTCGGCGGCCACCGAGTTCACGCCCCGCAGCAGCAGCGGGTGGTGCACGATGAGCATGTCCACTCCCTGCTCCACGGCGCGCTGGGCCACCTCGAGGGTGACATCCAAAGCGAAGCCCACAGAGCGCACCGGCGCTGCCGGGTCACCGCAGATCAGGCCCACCTTGTCCCAGGATTCCGCCAGATAGGGCGGGTAGGCGCGGTCTAGGATGGTGCGGATATCGGCCACGGTATAGCTCATGGGCTCTCCTCAGTCGCTGTGGGATCTCGTCCACCCCAGCGTACGTGCCTAGTCCGTGGTGGTGGCGCAGGCCTCGAGGAAGGCGTCGATAAGCGTGCGCACGGCGGCCTCCTCGCGCACCGCAAGCCGCCAATAGCGCTCATCCAGCCCGGGGAAGCTCTGGCAGGGGCGCACACTAATCCCGTCACGGGCGAGGGCCAGGCGCACCTGCTCGGGGTGGTGGCAGCGCGGCTCGATGAGCATAAAGGGCGCAGGCGAGGTGGGCAGGTGGATCCGCGCATGCGGGGCGAGCAGCGCGCACTGGCGTTGTTTCGCCGCCGCCAGCCGCTGCCGCTCCTGGCGGAGGAACTCCTCGCCCTGGGCGGCCACAGTAAGAAAGGCCCGGTACTGCAGCGTGCTCAGCGGCCAGTGTGGACGGTAGCGCGCCCAGCGCTGAAGAATCTCGGGGCTGGCCACCGCATAGCCGCAGCGCAGCCCCGCCAGGGCGAAGGTTTTGGTGAGCGAGCGCAGCACCACATACTCCCCCGCCGCGGCCTGAGTGATCACGCTCTGCCCATCGCCGGCGATATCCATGAAGGCCTCATCTACCACCACGGTGCGCTGTGGGGCGCGCAGCGCGGCGATCTCCTCGGCGCTGTAGAGCCGGCCGGTGGGGTTGGTGGGATTGCCGAGCACCACCATGTCGGCTGCCGCAGGAATCGGCGGGAGCGAGAAATCGGCGGCGGTCCGACACAGCTCGACCTCAAAGCCTTGGTCGAGCAGCTGGGCGGCGGGCTCGGTGAAACCGGGGCTGAGCACCACGGGATGGCGCGGCTCGCAGCGCCCCAGCAGCGCAAAGCCTTCCGCGGCACCGTTGAGCAGGAGCACATTTTCTGCCTGTACCCCGTGCATCGCCGCGATCGCCTCTTGGGCCTGGGCGGCGAGGCCGTGGTCCGGATAGTCGCGCAGATTATCCACCTCGGCGCGCAGCGGCGCGAGCAGCCACTCCGGGGTGCGGGCGGCGACATTCACCGCGAAGTCGAGCTCCGCGGTGGCCGCGGGCACATCGCCGTGGAAGTGCAGATCATAGAGGGACACAAGCTTCAAGCCTAAAGCATGGCGTGGGTGTTTCTGACAGACTGGACAGCATGAGTTCTGGGACATTTCTGCTGCTCGATATTGATGGCACCCTCGTGGATTCCTTTCGCGGCATCCGCCATAGCCTGCTGCTCGCCCTCGACGAGCTGGGCGTGGAGCACCCCAGCGAGGAGTTCCTCTCCACTATCGCTGGTCCGCCGATGGAGCAGACCCTCGGCCGGCTCGGTCTGGATGAGCAGACGGCGCGCCGTGGCCTGCACGCCTATCTGCGTTATTTTGGCGAGTCGGGCTGGTCGATGTCGCAGCCCTACCCCGGCGCGCTGGATTTTCTGCGCCGCGCCGCCGCCACCCCGGGGCTGACCGTGGCCACCTGTTCGAGCAAGGGCGAAGGCTTTGCTCGCCAGACCCTGGAGCACTTCGACATGATGGAGCATCTCGCCTTCCTTGGGGCGGCCGAGGAGCACGGCACCCGCCGCACTAAGATTGCGGTGCTCGACTATGTCATGGACCGCCTCGAGATCGATCCGCAGCGCGACACAGTGGTGCTGGTGGGCGATCGCATCCACGATTTTGAGGCAGCCAACGCCCGGTCGATCGATTCCATCGCGGCTGAGTGGGGATATGGGCGCCCGGACGAGTACGCGGCGGCCACCCACTCGGCTTCCGATTTTGCAGCCACCGAAAGGATTCTCAGTGACTACTTCAGCTAAGCCCCACATCGTGTTCGTCTGCACCGGCAATATTTGCCGCTCCCCCATGGCCGAGGTCATCGTGCGCGCCGCAGTCGAGGATGCGGGCATGGCCGACGCCGTCGAGATCTCCTCCTGCGGTATCGGCGGCTGGCATAGCGGCCAACAGGCGGATCGTCGCGCCCGCGCCGAATTGGCTGCGCATGGCTATGATGGCGAGTCCCATCGCGCCCAGCAGCTGAATAGTGCGCTTATCGACGCCGACCTGCTGATCGCTCTCGACGATGGCCACATCGATGACCTTCTCTCCCAGGGCGCCGCTGAAGAGCGCATTCGTTTATTGCGCTCCTTTGATCCGGACTCCGCTCCGGGGGCCATCGTGGAGGATCCCTATTATGGCGGCAGCGAGGGCTTTAGCATCACCCGCAGACAGATCGAGGCGGCCACCCCGGGCATTGTGGACTGGGTTCGTCACGCGACTTCGCTAAGCTAAGCACCGTGTCTGGACATAACAGCGCCGAAAGCAGCCGCAGCTCTGCGGGCCTGAAGGCTTTTCTCAATCCTGGCTGGGTGATCGCCGCCGTCCTTGTGGTGGCCTTCACCTATCTTGCTATTGCGGTGCTCGCACCGTGGCAGCTGGGCAAGAACTCCGATACCAATGAGCGCAATGAGCAGCTGGATGCCGCTTTTGCGGTGGAGCCGGTGGACTATAGCGAGCTGGTGGACTCCACCGGCCGCATTGATCCGGCAGATGAGTGGCATCGCGCGATTCTGCGCGGGCACTATCTCCCCGAGCACGAGGTGCTTTTGCGTATGCGCCCTGTCGGCGGCGGCCCGGCCTTCAACGCGCTGACCCCCTTCGAGCTGGATTCCGGCGAGGTGGTGCTGGTCAATCGCGGCTATGTGCCGGCCCGCAATACCGAGGTGCCCTCCATTGCGCCCGCGCCCAACGGCGAGGTGACGATCACCACCCATGTGCGCGTCAATGAGCCCACCCCCACCCAGGAGCCGATGTTCGATCAGGGCTATGAGCAGGTATGGGGCATTAATACCGAGCAGATAGCGGAGCTCACCGGACTGCCGCTGGGCCGCGATTTTGTGCAGCTCACCGCGGATCAGCCGGGGGTGCTCACCGCCCAGCCGCTGCCCTCAAAGGAGAGTGGCCCCTATCTCTCCTATGGTTTGCAGTGGATTGCCTTTGGCATCATGGCGCCGCTCGCGCTGGGCTATTTCATCTATGCCGAGCTGCGGGAGCGCCGCCGCGATGAGGAGGAAACGGAGCACACCTCCGCCTTGGATCCGCTCTCTCAGCCGCAGCCCTATCTCAGCGACACTCCGGCCACGCCGAGCCCGAAACGGGCCCGCTATAGCGAGAAGCGCCACAGCGCCTTCCAGCGGCGCGCGGAACAGGACGAAGAGCGCTTCTGAGCCAGCAGCACCGCCCCGAGCGCCGCGAGCGCCTGGGTGCGCCGCGCCAGCTGTACTGCCGCCCGCAGGTCCTGAGCCTGCGGCGGCGACCCGGCCCCCAAGTGGGGCCGGTTTTCTGTGCCATGGGCATAGACGGTGGGCCCGCCCAAGCGCACCCCGAGATAGCCGGCGGCGGTGGACTCCACCACCCCGGCATTGGGGCTGGGATGCTGCGGGGCCTGCTCCCGCCAAAAACGCAGCGTCGCACGCCCCCGGCCGCGGGTGGCGGCCAAGGCCACGTGCAGGGCCCCATTGATACGGGCGGGGATATAGGCAACGACATCATCGACGACTGCGGCGACGCGCCCGAAGCGGAGATAACGCTCGGAGCGATAGCCCACCATGGCGTCGAGGGTGTTAATCGCGCGGTGCGCGGCCACCAGCTCGGGGCGGCCGGTGGCGGCGAGCACCAGCGGCACCACCGCGGCATCGGAGGTATTCTCCGCCAGGGATTCGGTGCCGGCGCGGGCCATGGCCGGCAGATCAAGCAGCGCGGGATCTCGGGAGCAGAGCCAAGGGATCCAGGCGCGGGCGCTCTCGCTCTCGCCGGCCTCAAGGGCATCGGCCAAGCTGCTGCCGACGCGCTCGAGGGTGGTGCCGCCGAGACTGGCCCATAGCACCGCCGCCATGGTGAGCTCCGGGGCGCGTTTCGCCGCCGCGTGCGTCGCGAGCACCACAGGGGCCAGCGCCGCGCCCCAATAGAGGGCGCCGCGGGCCACCGAGTCGGCATAGAGGTGGCGCTCCAGCCACAGCGCATAACGGCCGAATAGCGCCACGGGGTGCCCGCGCTGCGGATCGCCGATGATCCGGTCGGCGGCGACCCCAGCGATAATGCCGCAGGCGCCGGCGCGGCCGTGCATAGGAGCAGTCATAAGCGTCTAGCCTACGACAACCGCCCCCACACCATGCAGGGCGTGGGGGCGGTGGCAGGCACTCAGAGCGACTTAGCGCAGCTTATTGGCCACGATGTGGCCCATAGCCTTGGTGCCCTGGACGGTCGGGTGGTTCGGCAGCGGCCCGATCACCGGGTCCGCCACGCCGGCGACCCAGCGATCCTCATTGCGGGGAGCGCAGGTGCCGTGGCCGATGCTCTCGGGGTAGATATCCACGAAGTTCATGCCAGCGAAGTGAGCGGCATTACGCAGGGAGTCGCGGAACTTCTCCTGCACCTGGGTGGCGCCCGGGGTGGCGATGGGGTGCAGCACGTTCTGCTCGTTGTAGAGGCAGACCTGATCGTTGGTGGCGAACTCGGGGTAGGACACCAGGGAGACGCGAGCGTTCGGGGCCACCTGGCGGATGCGGTTAGCGGTCTCGCGCATGGTCTCGCGGAAGAGAGTGGAATCCGGGGTGGGGATATTGGCCATGTCCATGCCGGCATCGACCCACTGCAGGGTATCGAGGCCGCCGTACATCATGGCGACTTCCTTGGTGCCGGGGCCGATGGATCCCTGCTGGATGGCGAGCTCCAGGTAGGCGCGCAGCTGAATGACGGGGGCGCCGCCGGTGCCATTGCAGGACCAGTCAGCGAGGGAGTAGCCGAGGTCGCGGGCAGCGGTCTTGGGCCAGTTATCCATATCGGTGGCGCAGTTCGGCACCAGCGGGCTCTGTGCGGGAGCCAGGCCACGCGGGCCACCCTTACCGGCGTTGGCGGTGAAGGAGTCACCGAAGGTCACCATCTCCTTCTCCCCCGAGTGAACCGGCTGGAAGGGCAGGCCCGGTGCCGGCGGCAGTGCCGGGGCAGCAGGCAGACCCGGGATCTGCGGCACCTCCGGCAGCGGCGGCAGCTGCGGAAGCTGGGCAGAGGCCACGTTGGCGGAGCCCAAGCCGATGGTGGCCACAGTCACCGCGGCGACGGTGGCCTTAAGGATGGAGGAGGAGAAACGACGCATAACTCACATTTCCTAAGAATATGCAGCCCCCGCCCAGACTGAACTACCCCTCAGCAGAAGCTGAGAAGAGCGCTCATCGAGGCGGCCGAGACTGCACGGCGGTCATATTGACACCCTCGCCACGAACCCGACGGGAACGCAGCACAGAGGGTTTTAAATCACGTGTTGAGGATAGATCATAGATAATCGTGACACAACCGTTATCTAGCGCGGCACGCAGCGACACGGCCGCTACGCCCTTATTTTCTTCTCAGCCCCACAGAGGCCATTCCCCCAGCGCATTGCCCCTTTTATTAATGACCGTAGCGACGGTGACACAGCAGCTATATAGCTGCTAAAAATAAACTTTCTGCAACACCCTTTTGGATTCAAAATTCCCAATTTTCACACCCGCCACATGCGCCACAGCAAATTTCCCCCACACATACACACAGCCCCACCGCACTACTGCGATGGGGCTGTGAATCTGTGCGCCCTGACGGGCTCGAACCGCCGACCTGCTGGGTGTAAACCAGCTGCTCTTCCAGCTGAGCTAAAGGCGCGCACGCTCACCATTGTGAGCTGTGTGGACACAGTAGCACAGCCCGAGGACAATCCTTAAACAATGCCCTCTAGCTGCGCGAATGAGAAAAGAAACTAGCGCTTATAGCCGCGCTGTACCAAGCAGGAACCCTGCCAATCGCCGAGGCGCTCTGCCTTGGTTTGCACCAGCCCGGCGAGCTGCGCGGATTCCGCGATCACGCCCGGCTCGATGGTGCCGGGCTGGCCGGCGCCGGGAGTCAGCAGCCACACTGCGCCACTGTCGGCGAGGGAGCGAAGGGAGTCTACGAGGCCGTCGACTAAGTCGCCGTCCTCTTCACGCCACCACAACAGCACGACATCACAGAGTTCATCAGTGTCTTCTTGGAGGAGCTCGGCGCCGATAGCGTCCTCGAGGGCCTCGCTGATCGTGCTGTCCGCATCCTCGTCCCAGCCGACTTCTTGGATAATGTCGCCGGTCTTTACATCCATCAGCTGGGCATAGCCTGCTCCGCTGTTGTTTACGGCGCCGGGGGCGTCGCCCACTGGGTTGGTTCCTTCCTGAGCTTTAGTTGAGGTCACCCTTCAGAGACTACAGCCCTGAGAGCCTTTTATCTCATCCCAAACTAAAAAAGACCCTCCCGTGCCCACACGTCCCACCACTAGCGCGGGGCCGCACCCCCGTTCACTACACACAGTGCGGACCCGCGCGCCGCTCTTGTTCTGCGGCCGCCATGGGGCCACTGTGTGGCGGCGCGAGGCGCTTAGCTGCACAAAGAGCATGGCCAATCTGCAGGCACGAAGCATAAAAGGCGGCGGGGCGGCGTCGATAAGCATTGTGCACAAAAGGATCAGTGGAACGCAGTGCCATGCCACCGCGGATTGATCCGTATTCTAGTGAGTAGACAGAGTCTCCGCGGACACCCCATTGCGCCGCTGCGCGCCCCCTTTTAGAGGGTGATGGGGCATTCGACGAAGGAACAATTTTTTGACCCTAGGAGGTTTAAGGCATGGCTTCCACCGCCGGCGACAGCTCTCAAGACCAAACAAACTTCTCCCTCATTCGTGATGGCGTCGCGTCCTATCTCAATGACGTGGACCCAGAGGAGACCCGCGAATGGCTGGACTCCCTCGATGGCATGCTCGCGGAGTCGGACATCACGCGTGCCCGCTTCCTGATGCTGCGCCTGCTGGAGCGCGCCAGCGCCCGCCGCGTACCGCTGCCCTCATTGACGTCCACGGACTACGTGAACACCATTCCCACCAGCATGGAGCCGGAGTTTCCCGGCGATGAGACCATTGAGAAGCGTTATCGCCGCTGGATCCGCTGGAACGCCGCCATCATGGTGCACCGCGCCCAGCGCCCCGGCATCGAGGTGGGCGGCCACATTTCTACCTATGCCGGCGCTGCCCCGCTCTATGAGGTGGGCTTCAACCACTTCTTCCGCGGCAAGGATCACCCCGGCGGTGGCGACCAGATCTTCTTCCAGGGCCACGCCTCCCCCGGCATGTATGCCCGCGCCTTCCTCGAGGGACGCCTCAGCGAGGACGATCTGGATGGCTTCCGCCAGGAGGTCTCCCGCCCCCAAGGCGGCATGCCCTCCTACCCGCACCCGCACCTGATGCCGAATTTCTGGGAGTTCCCCACCGTGTCCATGGGCTTGGGCCCGATGAACGCGATCTACCAGGCTCGCTTCAACCGCTACCTGGAGAACCGCGGCATCAAGGACACCTCCGATCAGCATGTCTGGGCCTTCCTTGGCGATGGCGAGATGGACGAGCCCGAATCTCGCGGCCTCATCCACATGGCTGCCTTGGACAACCTGGACAACCTCACCTTCGTCATCAACTGCAACCTGCAGCGCCTCGACGGCCCGGTGCGCGGTAATACCCAGATCATTCAGGAACTCGAGTCCTTCTTCCGCGGCGCCGGCTGGTCCGTGGTGAAGGTCGTGTGGGGCCGCGAATGGGACAAGCTCTTCGAAAAGGACAAGGAAGGCGCCCTGGTTCACCTGATGAACCACACCCCGGACGGCGATTTCCAGACCTTCAAGGCCAATGACGGCGCCTATGTGCGCGAGCACTTCTTCGGCCGCGATGAGCGCACCGCCAAGCTGGTCGAGGACATGAGCGATGAGGAAATCTGGAACCTGCGCCGCGGCGGCCACGACTACCGCAAGATCTATGCCGCCTTCAAGCGCGCCATGGAGACCAAGGATCGCCCCACCGTGATCCTGGCGCACACCATTAAGGGCTACGGCCTGGGCCACAACTTCGAGGGCCGCAACGCCACCCACCAGATGAAGAAGCTCACCGCGGAGGATCTGAAGAAGTTCCGCGATAAGCAAGAAATCCCGATCTCCGATGAGGAATTGGAGAAGGATCCCTACCTGCCGCCGTACTACAACCCCGGCCCGGAGTCCGAGGAAGTCAAGTACATGCTGGAGCGCCGCAAGGAGCTCGGCGGCTTCCTGCCTGAGCGTCGCGATAGCTACCAGCCGCTGAGCGTTCCGCCGATCGAGAAGCTGAAGTCCGCGCTCAAGGGCTCGGGAAAGCAGAAGGTCGCCACCACCATGGCGATTGTGCGCATCTTCAAGGATCTGATGCGCGATAAGGAGCTGGCTCCGCACTTCGTGCCGATCATCCCCGATGAGGCCCGCACCTTCGGTATGGACTCGTGGTTCCCGACGCTGAAGATCTACAACCCGCACGGCCAGAACTACACCCCGGTGGACCATGACCTCATGCTCTCCTACCGGGAGGCCACCGACGGACAGATCATGCACGAGGGCATCAACGAGGCCGGTTCCATGGGCGAATTCATCGCCGCCGGTACCTCCTATGCCACCCACGGCGTGCCGATGATCCCGCTGTACATCTTCTACTCGATGTTCGGCTTCCAGCGCACCGGCGACTCCATCTGGGCAGCGGCGGACCAAATGGCCCGCGGCTTCCTGCTCGGCGCCACCGCCGGCCGCACCACCCTCACCGGCGAGGGCCTGCAGCACATGGACGGCCACTCCCCTGTGCTGGCCTCCACCAACCCCTCGGTGATCTCCTATGATCCGGCCTTCGCGTATGAGCTGGCCTATATCGTCCGCGAGGGCATCGACCGCATGTACGGCGAGGGCCGCGGCGAGGATGTGATCTACTACCTCACCATCTACAACGAGCCGACCTCCCAGCCGGCCGTGCCGGAGAACCTCGATGTCGAGGGCCTGCTCAAGGGCATCTATCTCTTCGACGATGCCGAGGATGCCGAGCACTCCGCGAATATTCTCGCCTCCGGTATCGGCATGCAGGCCGCGCTGAAGGCCCAGGAGATGCTGCGCGAGAACTACGATGTTGCCGCCAATATCTACTCGGTGACCAGCTGGACGGAGCTGGCCCGCGATGGCCAAGCCTATGAGCTGGCCGCGCTGCGCCACCCTGATGAGAAGCACGAGAAGCCCTTTGTCAGCCGCGCGCTTGCCGACGCCGAGGGCCCGTTTGTGGCCGTCTCGGACTTCGCTACCGCTCTGCCGGATCAGATCCGCAAGTGGGTGCCCGGCGACTACACCGTGCTGGGTGCCGATGGCTTCGGCTTCTCGGATACCCGCCCGGCAGCCCGCCGCTACTTCAATATCGACGCCGAGTCCATCGTGGTCGCCACCCTGGCCGCGCTTGCCCGCGAGGGCAAGGTAGACGAGGACGTCGTGGCCCAGGCCGCACGGGAGTATAAGCTCGACGATCCCACCGAGGCCTAAGAAGCACACACGCCCCCATGCCGCTCACGCGGCATGGGGGCGTTGCTGTGTGTTCCGGAGAAAACTAGTCGAGAGCCTCGATCAACTCATCGATGCAGGCGCTGAGCAGCTCCGGCTGCTCCAGCGGCAGCATGTGGCCGGTATCGGCCACGATCTTCAACGTGGCATAGGGCCATACCTCGTGGATCCGCTCGGACTGGCTGACTGGGGTAAAGATGTCCTTTTTGCCCACCAGAATGAAGCCGGGAATCCCCCGCAGGTACTGGGCGGCGGCGAGCTCTTCGTGTTCCTGGAGATCGTCGAAGAAGCCCACCAGCGTGGCCAAGGGGGTATGGCGAATCATTTCCGCATGGAACTCCACGATGGGGTATTCGATGTCGTGCGCCTTGAATACAGAGGTCGCCAGCGCCGGGCCGAGCAGCTCGCTCATGGAGTCACGATATTTTTGCACCACCTCGGGCGCGGCCTCGACGGCGTTATAGGCCATATCCGCGATCGGCGAGGCCAGCACCTGCGGCACGCCCTGGGCGGAGAAGGAATCGATGGCGGTATCGACGAGCACGAGTCCCTTGATCCGCCCGGCGAGGTGCTCGTGATAGCGGCGCAGCATATTGAACACGACGAAGCCGCCGAGGGAGTGCCCGACAAGGATGAGCGGCTCGTCCTCGGTGCGGGCGCTGATGGCGGCATAGACATCATCGGCGGCGCCGGAGATGGTGCACAGCCGAGGATCCACTTCCCCCGTCTCGCCGTGCCCGCGCAGGTCCACGGCGAGGCTGCGTATCCGCGGATAGCGCTCGCGCAGGTGATCGATCTGCAGGAAGAAGGAGTCGGCGGTGAGGGTGAAGCCGTGGACGAACACGACGGTGGCGTCGGGGTCCTGCTCACAGCCGAGCTGATAGTACTGCACTGCGATGTCATCGACATCGACGGTGCCCGTGGCGGTGGGGTTGGTCAGCCCGGGGGCGTGCTGGTCTGAGGCGTGGCGATAACGGCTCTCGCGGAGCTTCTTTCGCCCGCTGGGGGTGAGCCGCCACACCATGGCTTGGGTGAGCTGTTCAAAGCGGCGGGGAACGAGATCCATAAGTGTCCATCCTAGTCGCACCGTTAAGCTAAGAATCATGAGCCAACTAGGAGAACAGCTTGCCCGCGCCTTGGGCGCGCAGCCGGCCGCGAGCGAGGAGCCCGAGGACACCTCCGATACCCGTACCCAGATCACCCGCCTCATCGCCCGGGTGAAGGACATGGACCGGGAAGCCGTGGACGTCGATGCCGACTTCAGAGAGGATCTCGGGTTCTCGCGACTGGAGCTGCTGGAGCTGGCGCTGCGGGTAGAACAGGCCACCGGCCTGCAGGTAGGCGACGAAGACGCCTTCACCTTCAGCACCGCCGCCGAAGTGATAGCCGCTGTGGATAAGCAGAACAGGGCACAATAGGAGCTATGACTGCTCATATTTCCTTTTTGACCGACATGGACGGTGTCCTCATCCAAGAGGGCAAGATGATCGACGGTGCCGATAGCTTCATCGCCGAGCTCGAGTCCAATGAGATCGAGTACATGGTGCTCACCAATAACTCGATCCACACACCCCGCGATCTCGCGGCCCGCCTGCGCAATACCGGCCTGGAGATCCCCGAGGAGCGCATCTGGACCTCGGCGCTGTCCACCGCCCGGTTCCTCTCCAGCCAGGTGGGCGAAACCACCGCCTTCGTGGTGGGTGAATCCGGGCTGACCACGGCCATGCACGAGGCCGGCTGGATCATCTCCGACAAGGAGCCGGAGTATGTGATCCTGGGTGAAACCCGCACCTACTCCTTCGAGGCGATCACCCGCGCCATCCGCCTGATTCGCGATGGCGCCAAGTTCATCTGCACCAACCCCGATGTCACCGGCCCCTCCCCCGAGGGAATTTTGCCGGCCACCGGCGCCGTTGCCGCGCTGATCACCTCCGCCACCGACCAAAAGCCCTACTTTGTGGGCAAGCCCAACCCGGTGATGATGCGCAGCGCCTTGAATGAGCTCGGTGTGCACTCCGAGTCCACCGTGATGATCGGCGATCGCATGGATACCGACGTCAAGTGCGGCCTCGAGGCCGGTATGCGCACCGTCCTGGTGCGCTCCGGTATTTCCGATGATCTCTCGATCACCAAGTTCCCCTACCGCCCCACCAAGGTGGTGGATTCGGTCGCCGATCTGGTGGGTCACACCCTGGATCCCTTCGAGGACGGCTTCTACACCGATGGCGCCAAGAAGTCCTCCACCGCCAGCTCCGACAAGAAGAAGGGCTCTAAGAAGAAGAACTAGGCCGAGACAATCCGCACGCTCGTGCTGACCTGTGCACTGAGGCTCTCGCCGAGCTCAGTCAGGGCAGTCGCGAGCGTGTCTAATTCTGTGGCCGTGCCGCTGAGTAACTGAGAGCAGCTGACAGTGCGGCTACGCGGGTCACTCTGCCACTGGGTGCACCAATTCGCCTCATAGTCCACGGTGGCGCTGGCCGGCACCGCCGGCTCCGAGCGCAGGTGAGTATAAAACAGTTCCTCCACGGCCATGCGCCGGGAGCGAGGCAGCCCCGCGATATCCACGACGGCGATCTGAATATCATCCACCCGGGGGCTAGGAAGCGCCCGCAGGGCTGGCCGCAGCGCGGCGCGGTGGGCGAAGTGATGGCAGGTAGCGGGGAAGGTCATGGTGCTGGCTCGTTTCTTCTCTGCGGGACCCAGCTCGCCGTGCAGCACGGTGGCGCTGGCGAGCAGGTGGCGTCGATAAGCAATGGGCAACCCCGCGGTGCGGGTGCCCTAAGACGAGGTACGTCTTCCCCAACGACCTCTCATGGTGGCGCGGCACGTGGCCGCGCGTCTAGAAGCAATAGTGCTGAAAAAGAGAGCACCCCAGCAACCCTCAACCACCAGTTGATACCCCCTTTTTCTCAAGTGGTACTTGAGGTTCACAGCGCTCTCTGAGGCCGCTCTTAACTCCGCTGCTGCAGCCGGCGCCACACCCCGTCATTGAACTCGGACCACAGTGGCTTGGCCCACTCGCCGAAGTCGCGGTCGGTGAGCACGACGAGCGCGGTGCGGGTCTCCGGAACGAACCACATATAGGTGCCACTGACGCCAAAGTGGCCGATGGTTTCCGGCGGCATGGACGCCCCCGTCCAGTGCGGATCCTTCTGCCCTTTGATCTCGAAGCCGAGACCCCACGGGCAGGGCTTCTGCATGCCATAGCCGGGCACAATGCCGATGAGTTCCGGATACTGCACGGTGGCGAGCTCGCGGCTCATCTGCTGCGAGAGCAGGGAGGGCACGAGCAGCTCCTGGGCAAACTTGGCCACATCCGACACACTCGATTCGATGCCGTGCCCGGGTGAGCCCTTGAGCACCGTGGTGGCCATGCCCAAAGGCTCGCACAGGGCCTCGTGGAAATACTCGGGAAAGCTGATCCCCGACTCCTGCTCAAGGAACTCGGCGAGCAATTCAAACCCATAGGAAGAGTAGATCCGGCGCTCTTCTACCCCGCGCATGCGATCGCCCTCATGAAAACCCACCCCCGAGGCATGCGCCAGAAGATGGCGCACAGTCGAGCCTGCGGGGGCGGGTGCGGGTGCCGGAGTATCGAGGTCAAAGACGCCTTCCTCCACGGCAATGAGGAAAGCATAGGCGGAGAGGAGCTTACTCACGCTGGCCAGCGGCACCACCTTTTTCGTGTCACCGACAGTCTCGGTGAGGGTGGCGGCGCCGGTCTCGCGATCGAGTTGGACCAGGGCGCCGGCGACATTGTCCACGGGCCACTGCGTGATCTCCTCCAGAAGCTGCATACCCGCCATCGTAATACCTTGGCGGGTAGCGCTTGGCCTTCTTGAGAAGCTAGGACGTCACGTCCGCGTGGCTGCGCTCCTCCTCATAGGTCGAGACCTGCTCATTGTCGTAGGTGTGCTCATCGAGGATGCCCTCGCGCTTGGCCACCACGGTGGGCACCAGCGCCTGGCCGGTGACGTTCACGGCGGTACGGCCCATATCCAGGATCGGATCCACGGCGAGCAGCAGGCCGACACCGGCCAGCGGCAGCCCCAGCGTGGAGAGGGTGAGGGTGAGCATCACGGTAGCGCCGGTAGTGCCGGCGGTCGCTGCCGAGCCGATCACGGACACGAAGACGATGAGCAGATATTCCTTCACGCCGAGGTCGATGCCATAGAACTGCGCCACAAAGAGCGCAGCGATGGCCGGGTAGATCGCGGCGCAGCCGTCCATCTTGGTGGTGGCGCCGAGCGGCACCGCGAAGCTGGTGTAGCTGCGGGGCACACCGAGGGCCTGCTCGGTGGTGCGCTCAGTCACGGGCATCACGCCCATGGAGGAGCGGGTCACAAAGCCGAGGGAGGTCACCGGCCACACCTTGCGGAAGAAGGTGCGCACGCTCAAACCGTTGAGGGCGAGAACGCTCGGGTAGATCACGCCGATCACCACGGCGAGGCCGAGGTAGATGGCGAGAACGAAGGCGCCAAGCGAGCCGATGGTATCCCACCCATAGGTGGCCACGGCGCGGGCGATGAGCGCGGCGGAGCCAATCGGCGCCAAGCGGATAATCCACCACAGCACCTTTTGCACCAGCTCCAGCAGGGAGCGGGAGAACTCAATCACGGGCTCGGCCTTCTTGCCCACCTGCACCGCGGCGATACCGAAGGCGATGGAGAGCAGCAGCAGCTGCAGCACGTTGAAGTTCGGGGTGGCGCTGAACCCGTCCGCCCCCTCACTGACGCGCACACTCAAGCCGAGCATATTGTCCGGCACGAGCGAGGAGATAAAGCCGAGCCAGGAGCCCACGCTGTCCGGCTCCGCGGCACTGGCGGCATCCACGCTGCTATTGGCGCCCGGGCGCAGGACGGTGCCGATAATCAGACCGGCCACCACCGACACCAAGGCCGTGATGGCGAACCAGATGATGGTCTGCCCCGCCAGCCGGGCGGCATTGGTCACTTCCCGCAGATTAGCCACCGAGGTGATCACGGCGGTAACCACGAGTGGCGGAATAAGGAGCTTCAGCAGGCTCACATAGGTCGAGCCGACGGAGCTCACAACCTCCGTCAGCCACGAGTCGTCGCCCATACGGCGGGCGAAGAATCCCAGAATGAGGCCAATGATGAGGCCGTAAATAACTTGTGCGCCGAAGCTGGTGAACTTTTTCCAGCTCGGCGAGGATGTGGCAGTCATAGTCGCTGTCTTTCTCGTTGATGCTTGTCGACGCCCACTCGGGGCCGGCGCAGCACCGTGCTGCGCCAAGTCCCACATCCTAAACCGAACCGACCCGTTCAGACAATTAAGACAGCTTAGTCTATTTCTTTTTCATGTAGGTATTCCAGGTCTGGCGAGCCCGCGCTGCCATGGAACCGCGCACCCGGCGGGGGTTGGCGAGAGTGCGCGTGCGCATCCATACCTTGCGGGCACTCAGGGTGGAATTTTGTGGCAGCACCCACCCCATCCAGAAGGCAAAGATGGCCATGAGCGCGCCGGTGAGACCGGCCACCACCATGCCAATGCCCGAGAGGCCATAAGAATCAAAGACCACGAGCACGGCCGAGGCCACGAGCGCCGGCACGGCATAGAGGGGCTGCCCGCCAAAGACGGCGGGCGGATTGCCGGCAAAGACATCGCGGATCATGCCACCGCCCACGGCAGTGATGAGCCCGAGGAACACGGCCGAGGCGACCGGCAGGTCAAAAGCCAAGGCCTTCGAGGTGCCGGTCACGGCCCAGACGCCCAAGATGATGGCGTCGGCATGCACCCGAAACATCGTCCACCACCGCGCGTGCAGATCAAGCACAAAGGCAATGAGCGCCCCGACGCCGGCCATGGGCAGATAAATGGGATTAGTAATGGCTACGGGGGCGCCTTCTTGGATGAGGACATCGCGCAGCATGCCGCCGCCGAGAGCTGAGAATACGGCGAGAAAGAAAAAGCCCACCACGTCGAAACCACGCTGGCGGGCGATCGTGCCGCCGATGACTCCATTGAGTACCACGCCGATAAGATCCAGCACGGCCCAGAGAGTGAGAATAGAGGGGGAAACTACAGCAGTCATCGATACTTTTTCCTTACCCCAGACATGAAAAAGCTCCCCCAGTTGGATTCGAACCAACAACCCTTCGATTAACAGTCGAATGCTCTGCCGTTGAGCTATGGGGGATTGTGTTTTCAACTAAGTCCTGTAGCGGACCTCGCTGGCAACGAGAAATAACTATAGCCCGCCCCTACAATCACAAGCAAACTCGCTGCTTATTCCAATTTTTGAGGCTTAAGAAGAGCAACTATCACCACAGCAGAACGACGGGCTATAATGACCCTCGCGCCTCAGGCTTTGCACTCGATGGCGCGTGGGGCTGTAGCTCAGTCGGTTAGAGCCGCGGACTCATAATCCGCTGGTCCCGGGTTCGAGCCCCGGCGGCCCCACCACTACACTCCTTTCACAAGCGCAACATCACCCCCACTGGCCACACCCGCTGGCCGTGGGGGTGCTGCATATATAGCCTGCTCGCTGGATTCTTAGGCGGCCCTGTCTTGGTTTTGCCCCACGGATCCCTAAAGTGTAGGTGAGCAATAGCTTTTTATCATTTTGTAACCTTGCGCTTATTTAGAGCGATACACCTAGATGAGGCGTTCAGCCCAGCGCCATGTATCCCAGAGGAAAGGCCCGAAAAGACGATGTCCCAACGTCCCACACGCGTGAGCGCAGCCACCCATGCAGATCAGCTCGTGCGCAGCATTAAGCCCCTGAAGAAGACCGGCGTACTCCGCAATCGCTCGCTCAGCGGCTGGAAGGATACGCTCACGGCTGTGGGCCGCTGGGGACTCAGCATTACCTCGCTCGTGGAACAGTCCACCGTCGAATTTGGCGATCGCACCGCCATCATCGATGACTTCGGCGAGCTCACCTTCGCCGAGCTGCGCGAGCAGGCCCGGAACATGGCCATTAACCTCGCCCTCAACGGGGTGAAGGAGGGCGACATGATCGCCATCCAGGCCCGCAACTCCCGCGGCATCATCCTGCCGCTCGCCGCCGCCGGCTATATCGGTGCGCAGCCGATGATCGTCAATCCGGCATCGTCGACCACCCAGATCACCAATATCTTCAACGCCTATGGCGCGGACGTGTTCATTGTGGACGCCGAATACGCCGAAGTGGCCTACGCCAACCCAGATGTGCCGCACTATGTGGTCGAGGGTGCGGTGGCCGCCGAGGGCGAGGAGCAGGTGGACATTTCCAGCAGCCCCACGATCGCGGAGCTGACCTCCACTCCCGCCCAGAGCTTCACGCTGCCGAAGCGCCCGAAGCCGCAGAATACGGTGATTATGTCCTCCGGCACCCGCGGCATCCCCAAGGGCGTCGTCATGCCTATCCCGCTCACCCCGAAGGCCCTGGCCGGCGTGACGCGCGTGATCCCGTGGCGCATGAACATGACCATCCAGGCCACCGCCTCAATCTTCCACGCCTGGGGCTATGGCAACCTGCTGGCCGCACTCATCACCGGCAGCACCCAGATCCTGCGCCGCCACTACGACCCGGTCGAGGCCGTGGCCGATTGCGAGCGCTACAAGGTCAACGCCATCATCTCCTCCGCCGTATTCCTGCGCGGCTTCGTGGCCGAGGCGAAGAAGACCGGCGCTAAGATCGGCCCCTTCGAGTTCATCGCGAACTCCGGCAATGCTGTGCCCGCCTATCTGGTGGAGGAGCTCGTGGATGCCTTCGGCCCAGTGCTCTACAGCCTCTATGGCTCCACCGAGCACTCCCAGATCTCGATTTCGACCTCCGAGCAGATGCTGGCTGATTCCTCCAATGCCGGCCGCCCCAACCTGGGCACCGTGCTGAAGATCTTCAAAGAGGACGGCTCCGAGGCCGGCGTCGGCGAGCTGGGCGAGATCTACTCGGCTAACTCCATGACCATGGTGGGCTTCCTCTCCGATAAGTACACCCCCTCTACCCACGATGGCCTGCTGGCCACCGGCGACCTGGGCTACCTGGACGAGGACGGCTTCCTGCACTTGGAAGGCCGCGCCGATGACATGGTGATCAAGGGCGGCGAGAATGTCTTCCCCCGCGAGGTCGAGGAGTATCTCGGGGCGCTCGATGAGGTCGCCGATGTGTACGTCTCGGGCAAGCAGGACGATGTGATCGCCCACCTCGAGGCCTGGGTGGTCAAGTCGGACTCTGCCACGGCGCTCACGAAGGACGAGCTGCGCGAGAAGGTGCGCGTCGCCCTGGCCGAGCACAATGTGCCGGAGTACATCTTCTGGGTGGATGATCTGCCGCGTAATGACAGCGGCAAGGTGGTGCCCCGCTGGCTGCCGGACCCCGCCACCCTGGACCAAGACCAGAGCTAGCGCGACCCGACTGTCCTGACCGCCTCTTGCTACAGTGGTTCGATACACGTTGTGTATAGGAAAGGACAGGAATGATTCAGTTCGTTGTCGGCGCTGCCGCCGGTTATGTCTTCGGCACGAAAGCAGGCCGTAAACGTTATTCCCAGATCAAAAACGCCTATCAGGCGGCGGTGAACTCCCCCGCCTCGAAGGCGGCGGTCAACGCGACGCGCAAGGCCATCGCCAATAAGCTCGATCCGCAGCCGCGGATGCGCGAGGTGAAGAACCTGCGCTCTGATAACCAGTCCGTGCTGGAGCCGGACGAGGACTAGTAGCGGTTCGCCCGCTCCAGCAACTGGCGGCGCTGTTGTTCCAGCGCCACCACATCCGCGAAGAGGCTGTCATAGGCCTTTTCGTCTTTCGTGGGGTTCATTCTTTCCAACTGCCCTTTGAGCTGCGCGATGATCTGCCCCACGCGCACCTCCTGCAGCCGTGAATACACCGAGTCCGCGTAGCGCACCAGATGGGCGGCATCCACGCGGATGGTTTCCACGGCCAGTTCAGAAACTAGGCCGCGGCCGTGAATATCCGGAATTTCCCCGGCCACCGCTGCGAGCCAGTCCACGCCCTCGTGGTCACCGTCCGCCTGTAGGACCTTATCCACGGCCTGTTTCACCGCCACATACGAGGGATGCGTGAAGGTGGAATCATCAAAGGCCCGCATATAGGGCACCGCGATCTCGGGGTGCTGCAGCGCCAATTTAATCGCCTCCCGCTCCGGCCAGAGACGGCTATCGCGCGGATCCGGCCGCGGCACCCGTGGCTCCTCCTGCGGGGCCGCTTGTGGACGCCGCTTCGACTGCTGCTGCGGGCGTGGGGCCCGCGCCTGTTCCCGCACCCGGCGCACCACCTCGTCGATATCGCGCCAACCCAGCCAGCCGGCAAGCTGCCGGGCGTACTCATCCCGCAGGGTGTGGTCGTGAATATCGGCGATGACGGGGATCGTGCGCCTGAGCGCCTGCAAGCGCCCTTCGACGGAGTCCAAGTCATAATCCTCGATGATCGAGCGCACCACGAACTCGAACATGGGCTCGCGGCTGGCCACGAGCTCGCGGACTGCGGCATCGCCCTTCTCTAGGCGCAGATCGCAGGGGTCCAGGCCCTCCGGCGCCACCGAGACATAGGACTGGCCGGTGAATTGCTGATCGCCATCGAAGGCGCGCATCGCGGCCTTCTGCCCTGCCTCATCGCCATCGAAGGTATAAATCAGCTCGCCGCGGAAGTAGGAATCGTCCAGCATGAGCCGGCGCAGCATCTGCAGGTGCTCCTCGCCGAAGGCGGTGCCGCAGGCCGCCACGGCGGTCTGGATGCCGGCGGCATGCATGGCCATCACGTCCGTGTAGCCCTCCACCACCACCGCCTGGTGGGAGGAGGCGATATGCTTTTTGGCCATGTCCAGCCCGAAGAGCACCTTGGACTTCTTATACAGCAGGGTATCGGGGGTGTTCATGTACTTGCCCAGCTTGTCATCGTCGAAAAGCTTGCGGGCACCGAAGCCGATCACATCCCCGGCCAGGTTCTTGATCGGCCACAGCAGGCGGCGGTGGAAGCGATCGATCGGGCCGCGGCGGCCCATCTTGCCCAGACCCGCCGCCTCAATCTCGGTGACGTCGAAGCCCTTGCGCAGCAGATGCTTGGTCAGGGTGTCCCAGCCCGCCGGCGCATAGCCGCAGCCGAACTCGCGGGCGTGCTCGGAGCTGAAGCCGCGCTCGGTGAGAAAATCGCGGGCGGTCTGCGCCTCGGCGGAGCCCAGCTGCTCTTGGTAGAACTCGTGGGCGATCTTATTCACCAAGATCAGCCGCTGCCGCGTGCCCACATCTTCCCGCCGGCCCGGTCCCCCGCCCTCATAGGAAATCTGGTAGCCAATTTTCTCCGCGCAGGCCTCCACGGCCTCGGGGAAGCTGAGGTGCTCCATCTTCATGAGGAAGGAGAAGACATCGCCGCCCTCACCGGAGGAGAAGCAATGAAAATAGCCGCGGGCTGGGCGTACGTGGAAGGAAGGTGTTTTCTCATCCTTGAAGGGCGATAGCCCCTTCAGCGAGTCCACACCAGCGGGCTTGAGCTGCACATAGTCGCCAACGATCTCGTCGATCGGCGTGGCCTCTCTGATCGCTTGAATGTCCCGCTCAGGGATACGTCCTTTACCCATGGCCCCTACATTAGCGTGCGGCTGAGACACGAATCATGCCACCGCTGCTGATCTCTATCAACGGAGGCTAATACACTACGTGTTTATGGCTGATGAACGTTCTTCGGGGCCACGCGGCTCCCTGCGTCGAGTGGCGCTGTCCGTCGGCGCCGTCCTCCTCGCCGGTCTCGGCGCCTATATCGGGCTCGATGGCTCGGAGCCGTCCACCGATAGCAGCGCCAGCAGCGCCAGCAGCGCCAGCGGCGATACCTGCGCGCTCGATACCCTGCCGCCGGAGGCCGCGGAGGTAGTGGAACGCATCGAGGCCGGCGGCCCTTTCGACTACCCCGAGAACGACGGCACCCACTTCGGTAACTACGAGCAGCTGCTGCCGCAGCGCGCCCAGGACTACTACCGCGAGTACACGGTGGAGACCCCAGGGCTCAATCATCGCGGGCCGCGGCGCATCGTCACCGGCGGCGACGCACCCGATGTGTGGTACTACACGGCCGATCATTATGAGAGTTTCTGCAGGATGACGGGAGTTTAGGCATGCAGCTAGTGGCAGTGGATTGTCGGCGCGCACGCAGTCGCGGCGAGCTGATTGTGCTGATCTCTGATGCGCTCAGCGCCCAGCCGCATCAGCGGGCCAGCAACCTCGACGGGCTGCATGATGCGTTCAAGGAGCACCCAGTCACTCACCTGCTGCTGCGTGGGGTGCGGCTGAGTGCGGCCGAGGTGAATCCGATCGAGACGGTGGCCCGCGCCGCCGCGGTGACGGTGGTGTGCCGCTGAGTATGAGTGTCTCCCATCCCGATTATTTGCGGCGCTTCCAAGACTGCGCCGATGCGGCCGCCAGCCAGGTCATCCGCTCCTATTCCACTAGCTTCGGCTTGAGCAGCCAGCTGCTCGCCCCGGCCGTGCGCCGCGATATCCATAACCTCTATGCGGTGGTGCGCATCGCCGATGAGATCGTCGATGGCACCGCCACGGTGGCGGGCATGAGCCCCGTCGAGATCCGTGCCGAGCTGGATCGCTATGAGGCGGCGGTGCTGGCTGCCCCCGAGCGCGGTTTTCATACCGACCCGGTGCTGCACGCCTATGCTGCAACCGCCCGCCGCTGCGATTTCCAGCGCGAGCACATGGCCGCCTTCTTCGCCTCCATGCGCCAAGATCTGGACCGCAGCGAGCACACCCCGGAGAGCCTCGCTCGCTATATTTATGGCTCGGCTGAGGTGATCGGTCTGATGTGTGTGCAGATCTTCCTCGCCGGCCGGGAGGTGCCGGCTGCGGATCGGGACACGATGGAGCGCGGCGCCCGCAGTCTCGGCGCGGCCTTTCAAAAAATCAACTTCCTGCGGGATCTCTCCGAGGACAGCGCTAGTCTCGGCCGCGCCTATCTGGGCGAGCTAACGGAGGAATCCAAGGCCGCGCTCATCGCCGAGATCCGCGCGGACCTGCAGGTCTCCTATGCATCGATCCCGCTGCTGCCCACCTCCTCGGCGCTGGCGGTGCGCTCGGCCACTAATCTTTTCGCCGCCCTCAGCGATGAGCTGGAGCAGGCCCCCGCCGAGCAGCTCTATCGGCAGCGGCTGCGTCTGAGCCCCGCCCGCAAGGCGGGCATCATTGCCCGCTCCCTCGCCCAAGGTGCACTCCACCGGAAAGGCCCCCATGTATCCCACTAGTGCCCTCGTGATTGGCGCCGGCGTCGCCGGACTGGCCACCGCCGCGCTCTTAGCCCGCAGCGGCGTGCAGGTGGATGTGGTGGAGAAGAATGCCGAGGTGGGCGGCCGTGCTGGGCTGCTCGTGGAGGACGGCTATCGCTGGGATACCGGCCCCTCCTGGTATCTCATGCCGGATGCCTTCGACCACTTCTTCAAGCTCATGGGTACCTCGACTGCCGAGCAGCTGGATCTGCGGCTGCTCGATCCTGGTTATCGGGTGTTTATCGACCCCTATGAGCCGCTCGATGTGCCCTTCGGCCGAGACGCCGCTGTGGAGCTCTTTGAGTCCCTCGAGCCGGGGGCCGGCGCGGCGTTGGAGACCTACTTGGATCAGGCCGAGGACGCCTATGACATCGCCATGCAGCGTTTCCTCTACACCACCTTCTCCTCGCCGGGGCCGCTGCTCGATTCCAGCGTGCTGCGACGACTCGGTACCCTCAGCTACTTGCTCAGCACCTCGCTGGATAAGCATGTGCGGCGGCGTTTTAGTGATCCGCGGCTGCACCACATTCTCAGCTACCCGGCCGTGTTTCTCAGCTCCCGCCCCGAACGCACCCCGGCGATGTATCACCTGATGAGCCACACCGACCTCACCCAAGGGGTGCGCTATCCCATGGGTGGTTTCGCGGCCGTGATCGACGCCCTCTACCGCCTCGCCCGCGACGCGGGGGTGCGCTTTCATCTCTCTACCCGTGTCACCGCCATCACCCATGAGGGGAAGCGGGCCACAGGGGTGCGCGTCCTCGACGCCCAGGGCGCGGCCGCCACGCTCACCGCGGACGTGGTGGTCTCCGGCGCGGATCTCCACCACACCGAAACCACGCTGGTGCCCGAGCGCCTGCGCAGCTACTCGGAGCGTTCCTTCGCCCGGCGCGATCCCGGCATCGGCACGGTGCTCGTGCTGGCCGGGGTGGATGGCCCGCTGGAGCAGCTCGAGCACCACAATCTGTTCTTCTCGCGTGACTGGACCCCGGATTTCGATGCGGTCTTTTCCGGCCCTCACCCGGATCGTCCCTTGGGTGCGTCGCAGTCAATGTATGTGTGCCGTCCCTCGGCCACGGACCCGAGCGTCGCCCCGGCGGGTAAGGAGAATCTTTTCCTGCTGGTTCCGGTGCCCGCGGATATCAGCCTCGGCCACGGCGACGCCTATGGGCACTCCCCCAGCGCGGCGGTGCAGGCGATTGCGGACTCCGCGCTGGAGCAGTTGGGGGCCGCCATCGGCGAGCCGGCGCTGCGTTCCCGGGTGGAGGTGCTGCGCACGATTGGCCCAACGGATTTCTCGGATCGCTATCATGCCTGGTGCGGCGGCGCGATCGGCCCTGCCCACACGCTGCGCCAGTCGGCTTTTCTGCGCGGCGCTAATGCCTCCTCCGCTCTCCGCGGCCTCTACTATGCGGGTGCCACCACGGTGCCCGGGGTGGGTGTGCCGATGTGTTTGATCTCGGCGGAGAACGTGCTCAAGCGGATCCGCGGGGATCGCTCGGGCGGGCCCTTGGTCTCCCTCGAAGGGAAGAATACCTAGCAGTAGAACACGGAGATATCGGCGGCGTTGCGGGCGGTGCGTTCGAGCCGGGATTCTGTCATGGATGCGATCTGATCCACCAGCACCCGCTGGCGCTGCTGCTCGTTCTCGGCCTGGGTGTACCAGGCGGCGAACATCGGGTCGAGTGAGCCGGGCGCGCTGAGATGCAGGTAGTCGTACACCCGGTAGATGAGGTTGCGCTGCCGGGTTTGGCGGCGCTGGTGCTGGTCTTCTTCCATCACGTACAACACGGCGATGGTTTTGAGCATGCGCACCTCGGCGGCCACCTCGGCGGAGACCACCAACTCTCCGTGATGCCGGCCCAGGGGCGCCCCGTCGTGGGCGTTAAGGGTGGCGCTAATGGCGGCACCGACATAGCGGCCGACCAGCTGCGAGGTCATGGCTTTTAATCCGGTGAGGGCGCGCAGGGAGCCATCGAAGTCGGCGGCTTGGGCCACACAGGAGAGCTGACGTAGCCGGTCGGCGGCGTCGATAAGCTCCTCGGGGCTGCCGCCAAAGGCGTGGGCGCCTTGCTGGGCGAGGGCGGCGAGTTCCACCAGGTCCCAGAGCACGCCGAGACGGATGCGGCCGGAGAGGATGCCGTCCTCCACATCGTGCACGGAATAGGCGACGTCATCGGAGAAATCCATCACCTGGGCTTCCATGCATTTTTTCTGCCCGCTCACCCCGGCGCGCGCCCAGCGGAGAATCTCGCGATCCTCATCGTAGGCACCGTATTTGCGGCGTCCTTCGCTGGCGGTCCAGGGGTATTTGCAGGAGGCGTCGATGGCGGCGCGCGATAGGTTCAGCCCATAGCTATTCCCGGCGGCGTCGAGCACCTTCGGTTCGAGGCGGGTGATGATCCGCAGGGTTTGGGCATTGCCTTCGAAGCCGCCGGCGTCCTGGGCGACGGTGTTGAGCGCCACTTCCCCATTGTGCCCATAGGGCGGGTGGCCGATGTCGTGGCAGAGCCCAGCAAGTTCGCAGAGGTCGGGGTCCAGCCCGAGGCCGCTGCCGATTCCGCGCGCAATCTGCGCCACCTCGAGGGAGTGCGTGAGCCGGGTGCGCGGGGTGTCGCCATCGCGGGGCCCCACCACTTGGGTTTTGTCCGCGAGTCGTCGCAGTGCCGCCGAGTGGAGGACGCGCGCCCGGTCGCGGGAGAAGTCGCTGCGCTCGTCGGGTGCGGCCCCAGGGAGCTGCGCGCTTTTGGCCGCTTCGCTCAGGCGGCGTTCATAATCGCTGGCGGAGTAGACGTTCACCCTAGTGACGCTAGTAGAGTTGCTTCATTCGGGCCCGCAGACTTGGCCGATAAAATGAGCCAAGCGTGCGAAAACACCGCTCGACACGCCGCGCCCAGCGCCGACCGGCCACGGTCTCCACCACCAGCACCGCCAGCCCACCGGCCTCATGCAGCAGCCCATAGACGCGCAGCCTCGCCCGCACCCCATGCCCGGTGGCGGCATATCCTTCCCGACGCGCCACCCACCGCGCCCGCAGCAGATGAGTTTGATCCGTCACCACGATCAGCGGTGTTCGCTTATCGACGCTTGCCCCCACCGCTTCCAAGGAGCTGCGCGTATCGTGGCCTTCCGGCACCTCGACGAGGTCGCGGCGCGGCACCCCGCGCTCCGCAAGATAGTTCGCTCCCGCTTCGGCTTCGCTGAAGCGATCCCCGGGTAATTTCCCGCCGACGATCACGATCCTCTGCACGGTGTGGTCCTGATAGAGCCGGTGGGCGGCGTCGAGGCGCGCGGCGAAGACCTGGGAGGGCACGCCATCGTACTGGGAGGTTCCCAGCACGAGCGCTGTTGGGGACGTGGTCATAGTGGTGCCGAGACTAGCACGGTGCAGAGTGCACTACTCTGGCACGTATGAGCACGCGCATAGTTGGTCCCCTGTCCGCCACCATGATTGCTGCCGGCGCTATCGGCCTGCTTGCCGCTGGTCCCAGCGCCCATGCGGAAGCACCGCCAGTGACCATGGTGTCCTCCGCGGATTATCAACAGTTGAGAGACAATTATGTGGGTGATTTTGCGGGGGTGTTCTCCTCCGCGGAGGCTACGGCGATTAGCGACTCACTACGCCAGGGCTTTCAGGATCATGGGCGGCTGCTTTATCTGATTTTCGAGTCTGATTATCAAGGCACCGGCACCGAGCGGGCCGAGCAGTGGTTCCAGCAGATGTCCGGCGATAACGTGGCGATCATCTCGGTGGATGTGTCCTCGCGCGCCTATGGCTACCACGCTGGTTCCGAGTGGTCGGAGTCGGAGCTCAAAGACATTGTTAATGCCGGCCTGCCCGCCCTGGGAGACAGTAACTGGGCTGCGGGGGCGCAGACAATGGCTGATACTTATGCCTCCTCCGGTTCTTTGAGCGGCGAGGAGATTGGCTGGCTCGGCGGCGGTGCCGTTGCCGTGGTGGGCGCCGGCGGCGGGCTGTGGTACGCCTCGAAGCGGCGGCGTAAGCAGGAGCAACGCCAGCAGATCGAACAGGCTCGGCAGTTCCGCTCCGATGATGTGGATAGCTTCCGTAGCCTCGATACCGAGGTGCTGGCCGAGCTGGCGGAGGAAGAGCTGGTCTCGACCGATGAGTCCATTCGCCGCGCCCACGAGGAGCTGCGTCTGGCGAAGGCCGAGTTCGGTGAGATCCGCACCCGCCAATTCACCCAAGCTCTCGAGTCCTCGCAGCGCACCCTGCACGAGGCTTTTGCCATCAAGAGCGCCCTCGATGCGGGGAATTTCCGCGGCGAGCGGCGCGATGGGCTGGTGCGGATCGTGACCTCCTGCGCGAGCGCCGATGATATTCTCGACGCCCGCTCCGAGGACTTCGCGCGGATGCGCAATGTCTTGCTCAACGCCCCAGAGAATCTGGATCGGCTCACCCAGCGCATCGTGGATTTGCGCACTCGGCTGCCGCGCGCCGAGGAGCAGCTGGAGCAGCTGCGTTCCCGCTATAGCGCCAGCACCTTGGGGTCGATCACCGACAATGTGGAGATGGCGGAGAAGCACCTCTCCGAAGCCGAGTCCACCCTCGATACCGCCCGCGACCGCGCCCAGCTGCCGGCGGGCGAGCAGTCCGATGTGGTGGATTTGATCACCGGCACCGAAAAGCTCGTGGACCAGGCCGATCAGCTGCTGGCTGGCGTGGAGCACGCCGAGACGAATATCGCCGGCGCGCGTGCCGCCCTGCCGGGGCTGATCGAGGAGGTCCGTGCAGAGCTGCGCGAGACCGAGGATCTCATGCGGCGCAGCCGCAGCACCGGCGTGCGGGTAGATGAGCAGCGTGTCAGCTCAGTCACCCAGCAGGCCGAACAGGCGGTAGCCCAGGCACAGGAGCAGGGCGAGGCCGATCCCTTGGCCAGCCACGCCACCCTCACCGAGGCCGATGGCGAGCTCGACCTGCTGCTCGAGACCCTGCGCACCACCTCGCGCGTCGGTGAGGAACTGCTGCGGCGTCTCGACAGCACCTTAGCGTCTGCGGATCGTCTCATTCAGTCCACCGAGGATCTGGTGGCCACCCGTGGCCGAGTCATTGGGGCGCGGCCACGCACCCTGCTGGCCGAGGCCATCCAGCTGCGCTCGCGGGCGCAGCAGCTGCGCGGCACGAATCTGCGGGGCGCGGCCGATACCGCTGTGGAGGCGCATCGCGCCGCTGATCGCGCCTATCGCGCGGCAGAAGACGAGATTTCCAAGTACAACGATCGGCACCGCTCCTCGGGCAGCACCTCGGGTGCCTTTGTGGCTGGCATGGTGATCAACAGCCTGCTCAGTGGCGGCGGTGGCGGCGGCTTCAGCGGCGGCGGTGGTTCCTTCGGCGGCGGGGGCGGCGGAGGCTCCTTCGGTGGTGGCGGCCGTTTCTAGTAGCGCGGCCGCCTGATCGGCGAATCCACCACCACGCAGGCCCATGTCAGCACGACGGCGTCGATAAGCGGAATCTCTGCATGGGCCGGGCCGTTTTCTATCTCGACGCGGCCGGACACCCGCGGCCGGGTGAAGGCCGCAATGGCGCCATCGGCGGTGGTGATGGCGCGTTCTTTGCGCCAGACCGAGCAGCGATCCAGCTTGTAGCGCCGGTCGCCGCATTCGGCCTCGAGAGAGGTAATGGTAAAGCCTGATTGGCGCACGCACATCATCTCCCCGTCCGCGGCGGTGGCGCGGAAGCTGAAGGAGGTGGTGCCGGGGGTGTATTCCACGAGGAGGCGCTGGCCGTCCACGTAGATCACATCGGAGCGCACGTGGGCGATGAGGAGATCATCGCGGTCGAGCAGCTCGTTTTCATCCCATACCCACACCCACGGCGATTGCCCGGGGGTGGTGGAGACTCGCTGCTCAACCATGATCGTGCGCCCTTTCTATCGGTGCTTAAAGCAGGAACACGGCCAGCGCCAAGATGGTGAGCAACACCAAGGTGGCGATGATGATGGTGGAACGCGACTCGAGACGGTTCTCCAATGCGATGCGCGCCAGCCAGGCGAGGAACACGGCTTCCTCCTGGCTGAGCAGATCATCGGAGGGAAGATCGCTCAGATCCAGCTCGACGTCGCGAACTCCCGAGTTGAAGCCAGTGAATTGGCCCAGCTTGGTGCCGTCGTGATCTTCCACCACCCAGTTATTGGAGGATTCATTGACCACACGCATGGCCCGGCCATTGGCGTCCACGGTGAATGCCTTGGCCTTGGTGAACTTGGTGCCAGCCTCTTCGGGCTTCGCGCTGTAGACGCGGCCGTCCGGGGTGGTGGCAGAGGCGCCGTCATCGGGGGCCACATGGAGGCGCCACGGCTCGCTGCCGCCCACGCTCATGCGACCGGATACGCCCTCTTGGGTAATCACGTCCACGGCCACCACATCCGCGCCTTGACGCAGCTTCATGACGGTGCCGGACTCGCCCTTTTCACGGCGCGACCATTGCAGATTCTCCATGTGCCCTACTCCTTAGCAGCCAATGAGGCGCTGGGCCAGATAGCCCTGCAGCTGGTCGATGGAGACGCGCTCCTGCTCCATGGTGTCGCGCTCACGCACGGTAACTGCGTTGTCCTCGAGCGTGTCGAAGTCCACGGTGACGCAGAAGGGGGTGCCGATCTCGTCGTGACGACGGTAGCGGCGGCCAATGGCACCGGAGACGTCATAGTCGATGGTCCAGTACTTACGCAGCTCATCCGCCACCTTTTCGGCGGTCGGGGTGAGCGTTTCCTTCTTGGACAGGGGCAGCACAGCCACCTTGATCGGAGACAGGCGCGGATCGAGCTTCAGCACGGTGCGCTTATCGACGCCACCCTTGGCATTCGGGGCCTCGTCCTCGGTGTAGGCATCACAGAGGAAGGCCATGAGGGCGCGGGTGAGGCCGAAGGAGGGCTCGATCACGTAGGGCACATAGCGATCGCCGCTCGCCTGGTCGAAGTAGGACAGGTCCTCGCCGGAGGCGGTGATGTGGCTGGAGAGATCGAAATCGGTGCGGTTGGCCACGCCCATGAGTTCGCCCCAGGGGTTGCCGCTGAAGTCAAATTTGTACTCGAAATCGATGGTGCGATCGGAGTAGTGGGCGCGCTCGTCCTGCGGCACATCGAATTGGCGGATGTTCTCGGGGTTGATGCCCAGATCGATAAACCAGTTCCAGCAGGCATCGACCCACTCGTCGAACTTCTCCGGTGCTTCTTCCGGCTTGACGAAGTACTCGATCTCCATCTGCTCAAACTCGCGGGTACGGAAGATGAAGTTGCCTGGGGTGATCTCGTTACGGAAGGCCTTACCCACCTGGCCGATACCGAAGGGCGGCTTGAGGCGGGCGGTCGTCATCACGTTTTTGAAGTTGATGAAGATACCCTGGGCGGTTTCGGGGCGCATGTAGTGCAGGCCCTGCTCGTTATCGACGGGGCCGAGGTAGGTCTTCATCAGGCCCGAGAAGAGCTGCGGTTCGGTCCACTTGCCGTCCTGGCCGGTCTCGGGATCCTTGACATCGGCGAGGCCATTCGCCGGCGGGTGGCCGTGCTTCGCCTCATAGGCCTCGAGCAAGTGGTCGGCGCGGTAGCGCTTGTGCGTGTGCAGGGACTCCACCAGCGGGTCGGTGAAGGTCTCGACGTGGCCGGAGGCCTCCCACACCTGGCGCGGCAGGATGATCGAGGAGTCCAGGCCCACCACATCGGCGCGGCCCTGAACGAAGGTGCGCCACCACTGCTTCTTGATGTTTTCCTTCAGTTCCACACCCAGCGGGCCGTAGTCCCAGGCCGAGCGGGTGCCGCCGTAGATCTCACCGCATGGATACACCAGACCTCGGCGTTTGCAGAGATTGACCACGGAATCGACAACAGATTGCTGTGCCACAGGAAGCTCCTCTTTTAGCGTCTACACATGTAAGTCTCAACCATACTATCGCTAGGGGCCACAGCCGCTGTCATCTCCTCGCCCGAGAGACGTCCCTTCCCTGATGTAACCGTTTTCATTTCAATTTCGATAAACCTTAAAGGAAACAGATGACAATACTGTGTCGGCCCCATCGTGGGGCTTACACTAATGCCTGATGATCCCCGTCTCGGCGATAACAGCCCCGCCGAGTGATTGTTCCCCTGTAACTCGAAGGAGTCAGTTCGATGGCTACCCGTAACGACCCGACCATCCCCAAACTTGGCGTGCGTAGCACGAGGCAGCGTGCAGCCGTGGTGAATGTTCTCCGCGACCTGGACGCTTTCGCTTCTGCGAAAACGATCCACGAGGAGCTCACCCGCCGTAATTACCGAGTGGGCCTGACCACCGTCTACCGCACCCTGCAGTCCTTGGCTGATATTGAGGCCGTGGACGTGCTGAACATGGCTTCCGGGGAGACGCGCTACCGCCATTGCGACACGGAAGGCCATCACCACCACCTGGTCTGCACCGACTGCGGCAAGACCGAGGAAATCGAGGGTGGCCCCGTGGAGGAATGGGCCCAGCAGGCCGCCCAGGCTCATGGTTTCAAGCTCACTGCCCATACCGCCGAGGTCTTCGGCTTCTGCGCAGAGTGCGCCCCGCGCCACTCCGCCCCTTAAGCACTAGAACGGGGCGGGCTCGTCCGCCTCGGGGTGCACCTCGCTGCCGTAGATCGCCTCATTCTTCTCGAGCCGCACCTGGTGCTTGTGGCGCATCCGCTCCTCCAGCGTCAGTCGGCGCATATCCTTGATCACACCCTCCGGCACGGAGGTAGCGTCCTCCCCGTCCTTAGAGCGCCAGATAGTGTTGCCCTGCGGATCCATCTCGACGGTGTACTCCCCAAGCGTCTTGAGCCGGTGATGCTTGGTGCACAGTGGATGCAGATTCCACGTCGCCGTCGGGCCACCTCGGTTATATTCCTGGAGGTGGTCCATCTGGCATTTCGATGCCGCCGTGGTACACCCAGGGAAGTTGCAGCAGCCATAGCGGGCGATCACCTCGTGCCGCTGCGACTCCGTGGGCTGATAGGAACCCACCTCCGAATCAGAGAGCAACTGGAGCGCGGTCACCTGCTTGAGCAGCTCGTCTGTGGCGTACTCCGATAGCCACCCCTGCTCAGGAGTCCACGCCTGCTTCTCATACCAGTTGGCGTAGACATGAAAGACCACCTTGGTGTTGGTGTTCTGCGTCATCAGCTCCACGAGCGCATCCGTCTGCGAGATCCCCCGCTGCGCGGCCACTTGGGCGATCGTCCCCATCACTTGGTGGTAGCGATGATTCTTCAGCTCGATGTCGATATAGCCGGTCTCGCCTTCGGGATTGTCCCAAAAGCTCACTGATTCCTGCGTTGTTCGGCGCGGATCTTTCTCCCCACTGGAATCCACCCCGAGCGGATCCACCCGCACCAGGATGTCGTTGATGCGCCGGCGCAACCAGTAGCGCCCTTTGAGCTGCTGATTATTGCGCCGCGGCAGTACCTCGAGCAGGAAATTCAGCTCAAAGTCCACTCTTTTCTCCGGCGCAATCCCCACCAATGCCGAGGCGAGAGCAAGCAGGTGCGAGTCATTGAAAATCGGCCTCAGGCGCAACACCGCCGCGAGCAGCGGGAAGTCCCGGAAAAGCTGGGAGAGCTCCAGGAGCGTCACCACAAAATTCTCGGTACACCCTAAAGGTCCAGCGAAGCGCGCCGCGGTATATTCCACCGCATCGCCCTCCCCTGCCTTCTCCGCGAGATAATCGATCAGCTCGATGCGACGACGATTCACCTCGAGGGCGCTATACGGTAGTGTCGCCAGCTCGTGACTATAGCGACAGTCTGTATTGTTAATGCGTTCGAACACTGCACCCCATAGCGGATGGGAGCTGTAGATAGTACGGATCTCTGCGGGTAATTGATCTTCTTTTAGCTGCGCAAACATTATTCCCCCTGCACGCTATTTCTATCCTAAACTTTTCCCCTTAGAACTATGTTCTCGCATAGATGTTCGATAGTCAATAGCTGCGCACGAGTTTTTTTTAGGCAGGGCAGCGTCGTCGCTGCGCCCAGCCAGCAGCTCAGCCAGCAGCCCAGCCAGCAGCTCAGCCAGCAGCCCAGCCAGCAGCCCAGCTAGGAGATGCTGGTACCGAAGAGCGTGCCCAATAGCCAGGTCACGCCTGCCGCTCCGAGACCAATGGCCAGCTGCCGCAGCGCCCGCTTGGCCGGCGGCCCGCCGGAAAGTACGCCCACGATGCCACCGGTGAGCAGCAGGGCGATACCAACGAGCACGGTGCTGATCACCGCAGCCGTGGTGGTGGAGAGGGCAAAGAGGAAGGGCAGGATGGGGATGAGGGCGCCGCCGGCAAAGAACGCGAAGCTCGACAGCGCCGCGGTTATCCCTGTACCCACGGAGCTGGTATCGGAGGACGCATCGCTCAATTCGCCCGGGGTCTGAACATCATGTGCGGTGCGGATGCGCTGCAGCACGGCCCGAGCTTTGTCCTCGGCCTCCTGCTGATCGATTCCGCGGGCACGATAGACCAAGGCGAGCTCATTGGCGTCGAAGTCGAGCTGCGGGAGCGCACGGCGCACCTCGGGGTCGGGGGTGGATGCCTCGAGGAGCTCTTTTTGGGACTGCACCGAGACGTACTCCCCCGCCGCCATCGAGAGGGCGCCGGCCAAAAGACCAGATACGCCGGTGAGCAGAATGACGTTCTGCGACACCCCGGAGCCCGCGATGCCGAGCACGAGCGCGAGGTTAGAGACGAGACCATCGTTGAGCCCAAAGACCCCGGCGCGGAAGCCGCCGGACATGCGTTCCCGGGAGCGCGCCGCGAGGCCGCGAACGACCTCGGCGTGGATGCGCTCATCGGCCTGCATTTGGCCGGTCGCGTCTTGGTCCTCCTCATAGGGGCTACGCGACTCCGCGTTTTGCATGAGCGCCAAGGTGAAGACTGATCCGAAGTGGCGCGCCATAAAGGCCATAAACCGCGTGGAGAAATCCGGCCGCAGGGGCATGCCCACTTCATCGCCGAGGAGGGTGTGCCAGTGCTGTTCGTGCCGCGACTCCGCTTGGGCGATGCGCAGCAGGATCTCGCGCTCCTCCCCCGTCTTGCCGCGGGCGAGCTCGCGGTACACGGCCGCCTCGGCGCGTTCATTGGCGAGGTATTGGCGCCAGCGCTTTACTTGCTTGGGGCTGGCAGTACTGAGCAGCCGCGCAGCCTTCTTCCCTCCCGCCTCATGGCTTCCTGCGGACGTCGCTTTGTCTGACATTTCTCTCCCAGCTCATGCGTGCGCCACGTCGCGCGCGTTATGTTCACGTGCCGCGGCTCATGACGACGATACGTGGCCGATTACCACGTGATCGCCGGTATCTTAACCCCTCGTGGCGGCGCTGCCAACCGGGGTTGATCATGGGATATGGGTGAAATTTTTATTTCACTCCACCGAATCGGCGATCGCGGCGGGCATATTCCTCCACTGCGGCGAAAAGGTCCTGGGGAGTGAAATCGGGGAAGAGTTTGTCTTGGTAGACCATCTCGGCATACGCGGATTGCCAGAGCAAAAAGTTTGAGGTGCGCTTCTCCCCCGAGGGCCGCAAGAAGAGGTCCACATCGGGCATATCGGGCTCGTCGAGGAACTCGGAGAAGCGCTCCTCGGTGATAGCCCCAGGCGAGAGCGTCCCGGCGCGGGCTTGGCGGGCGATCTCGCGGGCGGCGTCGACGATCTCGGCTCGGCCGCCGTAGTTCACGCACATAGCCAGGGTCATGCGGGTGTTGGACGCGGTGAGCTGCTCGGCTTCTTCTAGCTCGCGGATGACGCTGCGCCATAGCCGCGGCCGGCGGCCTGCCCACCGCACTCGCACGCCTTTCTCGTTGAGTACGTCGCGCTGCCGCCGCAGCACATCGCGGTTGAAGCCCATGAGGAAGCGCACCTCGTCCGTGCTGCGCCGCCAGTTCTCGGTGGAGAAGGCGTAGGCGGAGAGATACTCCACGCCCAATGCGAGGCAGGCATCCACCACATCCATGAGCACGGCTTCGCCGCGTTTGTGGCCTTCGGTGCGCTTGAGGCCGCGTTCCTTAGCCCAGCGCCCATTTCCGTCCATGACCAGCGCAATATGGCGCGGAATAAACTCGGCGGGAATGTTCGGCGGGGTAAGTTCAGATGAATTCACTCCCTCATTGTGCCATTAATCCGCCCGCAGGCTGAGCACACCCCGCTCGAGATGGTATTGCACGTGATCGGTGATCAGGCGGTGCGCTGTATCCACCAGCGCCGCCCATTGCACCGGATCGGCCTGCTGGGCGCGGGCCATGGCATCGTAGCGGCCGTGCGCCATCCACCACATGAGCCGAAGCGCCTCAGTGGGCACGGTGGCGGCACCGGGTGGACGGCATTCGGCGCATACGGCCCCGCCGGAACCGGGGTCGAAGCCGCGGTGGGGCCCCGGTTTATCGCAGTGAGCGCAGTTGAACATTTCGGGCAACCAGCCGGCGCTGCCCATCGCCTGCAAGAGGAAAATATCGAGGCTGAGCAGCGGAGTGTCATCGTGGCGCAGGGAGTCGAGGGCGGCGGCGGCGAGATCGAAGAGAGCCGCATCGGGCAGATCCGCCAGGGAGAGCTTTTCGGCGGTTTCGAGCACCGCGCAGGCCGCGCTATAGCGCTGGTAGTCCTCGATGATGCCGGATGCGTAGTAGTTCACCGTGTCTGCGCCGGTGATGAGCGCCAGGTTTTTGCCTGGGTAGCACTCGACGTCGAGAAGCACGAAGCGCTGGATCCGTGAGCCGAAACGCGAGCGGGCGCGGCGTACTCCTTTGGCCACGGCGCGCACCAGACCGTGTGCGCGCGTGAGCAGTACGACGATGCGATCGGCCTCGCCGAAATCATAGGTGCGCACCACGAGGGCGCGGTCGCGGAAGCTGCCGCGTCGCACGCGCGAGGACCTCCCTTAAAACCCGAGTCGTCCCAAGGATTTGGGATCCTGCTGCCAGTCTTTGAGCACCTTAATACGCAGGTCGAGATAGATATTATGGCCCAGCAGCTGCATGATCTCTTGGCGGGCGTTGTGCACGATGCGCCCATAGCGGCGATCGGCCTTGCCCATGAGGATCTTCTTCTGCCCGGGCCGCTCCACATAGATCACGGCGTGCACGTTTTTCACCCCGGGGCGCTCGGGATCGTCCAGCACCTCGTCGATCTCCACGGCCACCGAGTGCGGCAATTCCTCTTTGAGCCCGCTGAGGGCGGCCTCGCGGATGAGCTCGGCCATGCGCTTCTCGGTGGAGTCGTCGGTGATGTGATCGTCGGGATAGAACTTCGGCCCCTCGGGCAGCAGCCCCACAATCACGTCCATGAGCACATCGAGCTGCTCGCCCGACATGGACGAGACCGGAACGAGTTCCGCCTCAGGCCCGAGCAGCTCATGGGCCTGCAGCAGCCGCTCGGCGATGGTATCGCGGCTGACCTTATCCACCTTGGTGATCACGCCCAGCAGGGTGGTGTGCGGCGCTACCTTGCGCACGTTCTCCACGATCCACCGATCGCCGGGCCCGATCTTCTCATCGGCGGGAATGGTGATGCCGATGACATCCACATCGGCGTAGGTCTCGGCCACCATCTCATTGAGGCGCTCACCCAGCAGGGTGCGCGGGCGGTGCAGCCCTGGGGTATCCACGATGACTACCTGCGCGTCCTCGCGGTGCACGAGCCCGCGAATGGTGTGCCGCGTGGTTTCCGGCTGATCGGCGGTAATGGCCACTTTCTCGCCCACCAGGGCGTTCATCAGCGTGGACTTGCCGGTATTGGGCCTTCCCACGAAACTCACAAAGCCAGAGCGGAAACCTTCAGGTGTATCGGTGAACATGCGCTTAAGCATACGCGATCAGCGTTGCGGCTCTTCGTCCTGCTCCGCTGGCTTATCGACGCTGACCACCACGGTGACAATACGCATCCGGCCCTTGCGATCCGTGCCGCCTTCCGCGGTCAGGGTGAGCCCGTGGGTGTGGGTGCTGGAGCCGGGCAGGGGCACGCGCCCCAGGCCGAAGGCCATGAGCCCGCCCACGGTGTCCACGTCGAGGTCATCGTCGAACTCGAGATCCTGCTCGAGTTCCTCGGCCACAAACTCCTCGAGCTCGTCGAGGGAGAGCTTGGCGTGCACGCGGTAGCACCGCTCGGAGATCTTCTCGATGGGGGCGATCTCATCGGAGTCGTACTCGTCGGCGATCTCGCCCACGATCTCCTCCAAGATGTCCTCGATGGAGATCAACCCGGCGATGCCGCCGTATTCGTCCACCAACATCGCGATGTGGAAGCGCTGCAGCTGCATCTCCTGCAGCAGCTCGTCGAGGGACTTGGAATCGGGCACGAAGCTGGGCTCGCGCATCAGGTCGGTGACGGCGACGCTGCGGCCGCCATCGGTGGAATAGTAGGTCTGCTGCACGAGGTCCTTGAGATAGACCACGCCCACGATATCGTCCACGTTTTCCCCGATCACGGGGATGCGGGAGTAGCCGGAACGCACGCATAGCGAGGTGGCCTGGCCGGCATTTTTGTCCTGCTCGATCCATACCATCTCGGGCCGCGGCACCATCACTTGGCGGGCCGTGGTGGAGGTGAGGTCGAAGACGGACTGGATCATCTTGCGCTCGGAGTTTTCCACGATGCCGTTTTCGAGGGCCATGTCCACCATCTCGCGCACCTCCACCTCGGAGGCGAAGGGGCCATCGCGGAAACCATCACCGGGGGTGAGCTTATTGCCCACCCAAATGAGAATGCGGCTGATCGGGCCCAGCACATAGCCGATGGCGGAGAGCACCACGGCGGAACGCAAAGAGACCGTGTAGGGGTTCTTGCGCCCCACGGTGCGGGAGAACACGCCCACCACGAGATAGTTGATGAGGCTGAAGCCGAGCACCGCGATCAGCAGCGCCCAGGCCTTGCCATCGATCAGATCCACGGTAAACAGGGCGATGAGTACCGCGGCGATGGCGTCGAGAAGCGTGCGCAGCAACACCAGAAGATTGATGTTGTCGGCGCGGCGCTGCAACACTTTGAGGAGGGTTTTGGAACCCTCCTTCTCGCTTTTGACCATCTCTTCCACGCGGGCGGGAGAGATGGAATTGACGGCGGATTCGATGGTGCCGAAAGCCGCGGAGGCGATGGTGGCGACCACCGCCCCGAGGACGAAGATGAGCAATAAGGTGGGTTCCATAAGTTAGGGGCGGGGCTCCGCGATCGGCGGAATGTGTCCTTCTGTATCGGTCAGGGTCTCATCCAACTCGGCGCGATCGGCCGCGCTGGGAAAAGCAGATGCCCCCGAGGGCTTGGCGGGAAACTCGAGCTCGCGCTCGTGGATGTCATCGTACCAGTCGGCCAAAAGCTCGTTTTGCAGCGCGAACATCTCCCGCTCCTGCTCGGGCTCGAGGTGATCGAAGCCCATCAGGTGCAGGCAGCCGTGCACAGTGAGCAGCGCCAATTCGTGGGAAAGATTGTGGCCAGCCTTGGTGGCTTGGCGCTCCGCGAACTCGGGGCAGAGCACGATATCGCCCAGCATGGCCGGGCCGGGATCGGCGGCGTCGGGGCGTCCACCGGAGCCGGGGGTGAGCTCGTCCACGGGGAAGCTCATCACATCGGTGGGGCCTTCGAGATCCAGCCAGCGCACATGCAAATCGGCGATGGTGTCGAGGTCCACGATGTGGATGGATAGCTCTGCGGCTGGGTTGATGTCCATGCGTCGCAAAGCGAAACCGGCGACGTCGATGAGTGCTTCCTCGTTGACGCCCGGGTATCCGGACTCATTAAAAATCTCGATGCTCACTGCTGGGCCTTCCGCTTGAGCTGGCGTTCATCATAATCGTCATAGGCGTCCACGATGGCGCCCACGAGCTGGTGGCGCACCACGTCCTCGGCGCCGAGATCGGCGAAGTAGATATCCTCTACCCCGGAGAGGATCTCGCGGACAATGCGCAACCCGGACTTCTGCCCACCGGGCAGATCCACCTGCGTGATATCGCCGGTGACCACCATCGTGGAGCCGAAGCCGAGGCGGGTAAGAAACATCTTCATCTGCGCCGGCGTGGTGTTCTGGGCCTCGTCGAGGATCACGAATGCATCATTGAGGGTGCGGCCGCGCATATAGGCCAAGGGTGCCACCTCGATCACACCGGCCTCCATGAGCTTGGTGATGGCCTCGGGATCCATCATGTCGCGCAGCGCATCATAGAGCGGCCGCAGATAGGGGTCGATCTTGTCATTTAAGGTGCCGGGCAAAAAGCCCAGCTTCTCCCCTGCCTCCACGGCGGGACGGGTAAGAATGATGCGCGAGACAGCCTTGGACTGCAGGGCCTGCACGGCCTTGGCCATGGCCAAATAGGTTTTACCGGAGCCGGCTGGGCCGATACCGAAGACCACGGTGTGCTGGTCGATGGCATCCACATAGTCCTGCTGGCCACGAGTCTTGGGGCGAATCACCTTGCCCCGGCGGGCCACGATCTCCTGGGCCAAGCGGCGATTGACGCCCTCGGGGGCCTCGACGCTGACCATGGTGATGGTGTGCTTGACCGCGTCGCGGGTGATCACATGACCCCGCCGCGCCATGGCCTGCAGCTCGTTCAGCACGCGGCGCGCCCGGGCCACCACGGGGGCGGGCCCGGTGAGGGTGACCTCGTTGCCGCGCACGAAGAAATCGCAGGCCAGCTGGTTGTCGAGGACCTTAATGTTCTCGTCATTGATCCCGCAGACCGCCTGGGCCAGCTGCGGCTCGATGCTATAGCTCAACGATGCGGTTTCGGTGCGCTCGTAGATTCCCACGTGCTCTCTTTCTTGTCCTTTCCGGAGTGTCCACTGCAGCTTAACGTAGATGCCAGCGCGGAGTGCGCGAACCAATCGCGGCCAACGCCACCAGCCCGGCGCTGGCGGTGCGCAGCACCTCGGGGCCGAGCAGCACCGGCTGGGCGCCCGCCGCGCGAAAGGCCGCCAGCTCCTCCTCACTGATCCCGCCCTCGGGGCCGACGATGAGCATGATCTCTGGGGCATCAACACAGGCGGTGCCCAGCGACTCGGTGGCCTCCTCGTGCAGCACATAGGCCAGCCCGCCGGCGGCGGTGAGGGCCTCGATGCGCTGCACAATCTCGGCGGTCTGGTGCAGCTGCTCCACCTCGGGCACGACGGGGCGGCGGGACTGCTTGGCGGCCGCCACGGCGGTGCTCACCCATTTGCCGTGCAACTTGGCCCGCTTTTGCGCCGGCCACTTGGCGATACACCTGCTGGCCTGCCAGGGAATAAGGGCATCGACCCCTCCCTGGGTGGCCAGATCCACGGCGAGCTCGGCCCGCTCGGATTTGGGCAGCGCCTGGACGATACTCACCCGCGGCCGCGGCGCGGCCACCTCCTCCACCGCGCAGACAGTCAGCTCCACACGCTGCTTGCTGGGCGGGGCGGCGATCTCGCAGCGCAGCACGAGGCCGCGGCCATTGCTCAGCCGCAGCTGCTCGCCCACGCCGAGCCGCATCACGGTGCCGGCATGGGTGGCCTCTTGGCCGCGCAACTCCACGCGCGCGCCCACCGGCGGGGCCGCCGCGAGCTCGGGGTCCAAAAAGAGCGGAAGGGACACTGCTTTTACCTGCGGAAGCGGCTGCGGACGCGGTCGAAGAAGCCCTCGCCTTCACGGTCCTGGCTATGCACCTTGACCGACTCGGAGGACTGGGCACGCACCTTCTCCAGCAGCTCGCGGGAGGCGTCATTGAGCTCGGTGGGCACGGTGACGTCGAGGTGCGCCACCATGTCACCGGCGCCCTCGGCGCGCAGCTTCGGCATGCCGGCGCCGTGCATGCGCACGGTCTGGCCAGGCTGGGAGCCGGGCTGGATATCCACCGTCAGCTCCTCGCCGCGGAGATCGGTGACGGTGAGAGCGGCACCGAGCGCCGCATCCACCATAGGCACCTTCGCGGTGAAGTGCAGGGTATCGCCATCGCGGGTGAATACCGGGTGCGGGGTGGTGCTGACCTCCACGTAGAGATCGCCAGCTGGCCCGCCACCGTGTCCGACCTCGCCCTGGCCGGCCATGCGAATGCGCATGCCGTCGGCGATGCCCTGCGGAATAGACACCACGAGATCGCGGCGCTTGCGCACCCGTCCCTCGCCCGAGCACTCCGAGCAGGGATCCTTGATAATCTCGCCGAAGCCCTGGCAGGCCCGGCAGGGGCGGGAAGTCATCACATTGCCGAGGATGCTGCGCTGCACCTCTTGGATCTCACCGCTGCCATGACACGTCCCGCAGGTCTCGGGCGCAGCCTTGGACTCCGAACCGGTGCCCTCGCAGCAATCGCAGAGCACGGCAGTATCGACGGTGATGTCCTTCTTGACTCCGCGGAAGGCCTCCTCCAGGGAGATCTCGGTGCGCAGCAGGGCATCGTTGCCGGGCTGCACTCGCGAGCGCGGGCCACGGCCGCCCCCACCGGCGCCACCGAAGAAGGCTTCGAAGATATCGCCGAAGCCGCCACCGGAGAAGCCACCGCCATAGCCGCCCTGGGCGCGCTGCTCCATCGGGTCCCCGCCCATGTCCACGATGCGGCGTTTCTCGGGATCGAGCAGGACCTCTTGGGCCACCGAGATCTCGCGGAACTTCTCCGCTGCTTCCTCGGTATCGTTGACATCCGGGTGGTATTTGCGGGCCAGCTTGCGGTACGCCTTTTTAATCTGCGCATCGCTTGCCGACGAGTCCACGCCCAAGATTCCGTAATAGTCACGAGCCACGAGTCTTAATCTTTCCCCTAAGTAGTTGTATATTGACAGTGCTCAAACACCGATAGCTTAGTCTCCTCCCCTACAAGGAGAAACTTCGCGGAATTATTCCCCGTGATATTCGTCTGTGAGCACCCGCGACACATAGCTGGCCACGGCCTGCACCTTGGACATGGTGCCGTAATAATCCATATAGGTCGGCCCCATCACCCCCATGCCGCCCAGGCGTTCACCGGTGCCATAGCCGGTAGCCACCAGCGAGGTGTGCTTCAGCTCCGATTCCTCGTGCTCGCCGCCGATGGAGACGCGCACGGAGCCGAGATCGTGGGCATTGGAGAGCAGCTTGAGCACCACCACCTGCTCCTCCAGCGCCTCGAGCACCTCTGGGAGCCCCTGGGGAAAGTCGCCGCGGGCGCGGCTGAGATTGGAGGCGCCGGCCAGAATGAGACGATCGGAAGGCGCCTCGACGAGGGTCTCGATGAGCACGGTGGCGCAGGTGATCACGGGAATACGGATGTCGTGCGGCGCATGGGAGGCGAGATCCGCCAGCGCCACCGAGGCATCGGAGAGGGTGTGATTGCCCAAAGCCCGGTTGAGGGCGTGGCGCAGCTGCGCCACCTGTTCCGGCTCGATCACATCCTCGAGTTCCACATTGCGTTGCTCCACCCGGCCGGTATCGGTGATGAGCACGAGCAAGAGCCGCACGGGGCTGAGCAGCACCACCTCGCAGTGCTTGACCCGCGAGACCTGCAGCATCGGCATCTGCACCACCGCCGCCTGGCGGGTGAGTTGGGAGAGCAGCTGCACGGCGCGACGCAGCACATCCTCCAGATCCACCCCCTCTTCTAGGAAGGAGAGGATGGCGCGCCGTTCGGGCAGCGAGAGCGGTTTGACGTCATGAATGGAGTCCACGAAGCTGCGATAGGCCTTCTCCGTGGGCACGCGCCCCGAGGAGGCGTGGGGCTGGGTGATAAAACCCTCCGATTCCAGCACCGCCATGTCATTGCGGATGGTGGCCGAGGACACCCCGAGGTTATAGCGCTCCACCAGCGACTTCGACCCCACGGGCTCCTGCGAGCTGATGTAATCGGCAACAATCGCGCGCAGCACGCGGACGCGCCGCGCATCAGTGGCTGTGGACATGCATCTACCTCCCTCTTAACGCACCAGCCTAGTGCTCCTCCTCCGCGAGCAACAGATCGGCGATGATCCCATCGGCCAAGAGGCGACCCTGATTACTCAGTCTGAGCCGGTGCTTATCGACGCTCAGTAGCTGGCGATCAACGTAGCGGTCGATCGTCTCCGCAGCAGCCGGGTCCAGCGCGCTCCGCGCTATTCCCTCGCGCATGCGCAGGCCCAGCATAATCTGCTCGGTGTGGCGGTCGCTAGCGCTGAGCTGCTCCGTCTCCTGAATCGGCAACTCGCCGCGGCCGAGCCGCTCATAGTAGCGCCGCGGATGCTTGACGTTATAGAAGCGCTGGTCGCCGATATGCGAGTGCGCCCCCGGCCCGGCGCCCCACCAGTCGGCATCGCGCCAATAGCCGATATTGTGCCGGCACTCCCCGCCTGGGCGGGCCCAATTGGATACCTCATACCAGTCGAGTCCGGCCGCTTCGAGGCTGTGGGAGATGAGCTCAAAGCGGCGGGCCATCACATCATCGTCGGGGGCGGGCAGCTGGCCGGTGCGCACCAGCCGCCCCATTTTGGTATTCGGTTCCACGATCAGCGCATAGGCCGAAACATGGTCCACCCCGGAGCCCAGGATCGTCTCCAAGGTGAGGCGCACATCATCATCCGTTTCGCCCGGGGTGCCGTAGATCATGTCCAGGTTCACGTGCTCGAAACCGGCGGCATGCGCCTGCTCGGCCGCCGCGGCAGCGCGGCCTGGGGTGTGGGTGCGATCGAGGGTGGCCAGCACCGACTCGCTGGCGGATTGCATCCCCAAAGACACGCGAGTGAAACCGCCCGCGCGCAGCTGCTCGAAATAGCGGGCCGAGGTGGATTCCGGATTGGACTCGGTGGTGATCTCCGCATCGGGGGCGAGATCATAGTGCTGGCGGATCATGCCCAGAATGGAGACGAGTTTCTCCGCGCCGAGCAGCGAGGGCGTGCCCCCGCCAATAAAGACCGTATCCACCACGCGATGGCTGGTGGCGGCGGCCGAGAGTTCCAGCTCGATGGCGAGGGCCTGGAGATAGGACTCCGGGGAGGAGGCGCTACCGAGCTCGCCCGGGGTGTAGGTATTGAAATCGCAATATCCACAGCGCGTGGCGCAAAAGGGCACGTGAATATACACGCCAAAGGTGCTCATGGCTGCTCTCATGCACCTCGGTCGCTGGCGTGCATGCGGCGCCGCACCGAGGCCACCACGCCGTCGATCCATGCCCGCTCGGCGAGGAACTCGGGCGGGTGGGAGCCGCGGGCAGCCGCGGCATAGGAGGGGTGGGCGCGGGCGACAGTCTCCAGCCAACCCTCGGCGCAGGCGTGCACCAGCCGGCGGGTGCGGGTGAACATAGTGGCGAGGCTCACGCTCTCAAGGTCTGCGGCGGCGCAGGCAGTCTGGTCCAGCTCCCATTCAACAATCGCGGCGAGCTGCTGGGTGGCCAGTTCGGTGCGACCCTGCATGGCGTCGCTCAGCGCCGGCACCGACATCGGACTCGATAGCGCGAAAGAGGTGGAGAGCAGGTGGGCGTCGACAAGCTGCGGGCGCGCATATCGCTCCGTGCGCTTGCTGGATTCCCACACGCCCATGGACCCGGCGCGCAGCCCGCTGATGAGGGCCTGGCGGATGCCGTAGAGCTCCGAGACCACCACGCGGGCGTCGTTGATGGCTTCCACCGCGATCTCGTCGAATTCGAGGAGACATTCCTCCACGAGCTCGGCGTCCCAGTCGGTGATGGCTTCGGCAATGTGCTCGATGTATTCGGCCACTTCATCGCCGATGTTGTACATCTCTTGAGTGAGCTCTTTGAGGCGCAGCTTGGCGTCAAGTAGCTCCACGTGCTGCTCCTTTACTCGCTGGGACGGGCGGGTTGTCTTCTGCGCGTACGACTTTAAGCCAGTTCTAAGAAAAAAGGGGGATGCCTCGCCGGGTGTGGCCCGATGGAGACATCCGCCCTGGGTAGTCCTGCGGCTAGTTCGTGCGGTAGAGCACGTCGATCTCTTCCGAGAAGCGCCGCACCACCACGTTGCGCTTGACCTTCAAGGTGGGAGTGAGCTCGTTTTCCTCTTCCTTGAGGTCCCGGTCCAGGATGTAGAACTTCTTGATCGCCTCGGCGTGGGAGACCATCATATTGGCGGAGTTGATCGCGTCCTGGATTTCGGCGCGGAGCATGGGGTCGAGGGCCACATCCTTCACCGACTTGGAGAGCGGGATATTGCGCTGGGCCTTGAAGTGCTCGAAGGCCTCCGGCTCCAGGGTGATAAGCACGCCCACGAAGGGCTTGCCATCGCCCACCACCAGCGCCTGGGAGATCAACGGGTGGGAGCGCAGCTGGTCCTCCAGCGGGCCGGGCGAGATATTCTTGCCACCGGCGGTGACGATGAGATCCTTCTTGCGCCCGGTGATCTCGATGTGGCCCGATTCGTAGATCTCGCCGAGGTCGCCGGTGTTGAACCAGCCATCCTCGTCGAAGGACTCACGATTGGCCTCCTCGTTGTTCCAGTAGCCGCGGAAGAGAGTCTGCCCCTTGAACATCACCTCGCCCTCCGAGGAGAGCCGGGCGGAGACGCCACCGACGGGGCGGCCGACGGTGCCGATGATGTTGTCATCAAAGTTCACCGCAGCGGCGGCGGTGAGCTCGGTGAGGCCATAGCCCTCATAGACCGTCACACCGATGCCGCGGTAGAAGTGCAAGAGATCCCGGTCCATGGCGGCGCCACCGGAGATGCAATAGCGCACCGAGTTACCCAGCGCGGCGCGGAGCTTGGAATAGACCAGCTTGTCGTAGGTGGCGTGCCGCCACTGCAGGGTCTTGCTGGGGCCTTCCTCGGTATCGAGGGCCTTGGAGTATTCGCGGGCGGTCTTTTCCGCCTTCTCAAAGATCGCATCCTTGATCGGGCCGGCCTGCTTGGCGTTGAGCGCGGCGCCGTTGCGCACCTTCTCGAACACGCGCGGCACACCCAAGATGAGATGCGGGCGGGAGCGCTGGAACTCCACCGACAAGGTGGAGAAATCGGACCAGTGGCTCTGAGTGGCGCCCGAGATCACCACGCCCAAAGACACGGCGCGGGAGAACACGTGGGCCAACGGCAGGAAGGTGAGCACCCTATTGCCCGGGGTGGCCACCTGGCCGATGGGGTGAGTAAGCAAGGCATAGGCCTCGGCCAACCAGTTGTGGTGCGTCAGCATGCAGCCCTTGGGGCGGCCGGTGGTGCCGGAGGTATAGACCAAGGAGGCGAGATCCTCGGAGCGGGTCTCGGCGATGCGCTTCTCCACCTCGACGTCGTCTACCTCGCGGCCTTCAAACATGATGGTGTCCACGGCGGAGGCATTAATTTCTAGGATGCGGCGCAGCTTCGAGGCCGAGCCGGACAGCCGCGGCACACCATTCTCATCCACCAGCAGGTTACGCATGAGCGCAGTGTGTTCTTGGGATTCGGTAAAGGCGAAGACCGCGCCGGAATCCTCAATAATCCACTGCACTTGGCTGAGCGAGGAGGAGCCATAAATCGGCACCGACACCGCCCCGGCCGCCCAAATAGCGAAATCGATGAGCGTCCACTCATAGCGGGTCTCGCAGAGCAGGGCCACGCGATCGCCCTTCTGCACTCCATTGGCAATTAAGCCCTTGGCCACCGCATAGACTTCCTCCGCAAATTCCTGGCCGGTGACATTAACCCATTCGAAGTTCTGCGGCCGGGTAAACATAATGCCGTAAGGGCGGGAGCGGGCGGTCTCCAGCATGGCGGTCAGGCATGTGTCATGCTCGCCGATGCTGTACTTCGCGGGGGTGGAGTACTCATTCACCATGCTTATTGTGGACCTTTCTTTCAACCGGGCGGCAACGCCGTTGCCTATTTTGAAGAAACCTTCATGTTGTAAGCTACCCGCCCCCACTGGCCGAGCGCACATAGCTCGCCAACGATAGCGGGCAATTATTGCACGATCCTCAGCGGTCAATGGCACTATGGTTCCTGTGAGCTCTAGAGACGAACTTCGTAATTTAGCCAGTACCCTGAGTGTTGCCACGCAGTACACCGCCAACGACGGTTCCGTAGTGGAGGTGAGTGAGGACACCCTCATCTCCATCATTGGGGCCTTAGGTTATGAGCTGTCCGCCGACTCCTCTGAGCAGGAGTTAGCGCAGTTACGCGCCCGCGTGGAGGATGCGGAAGCCACGCGCCCCCTGCCGCGCTGCGTGGTGGCCCGGGAAGGGGATCGCCACTTCTTTAATGTGCATGTGCACGATGGCGCCGCGGCCGATGTGCGGATCCTGCTCGAAGACGGCGGCGAGGTGCGCCCCCGCCAGGAGGATAATTGGACTCCCCCGCGCACCGTCGATGGCTGCGCCTGGGGCGAGGCAACCTTCTCTACCCCCGATGATCTCCCCCTGGGCTGGCACACGCTGCAGTTGCGCTCCGAGGATATCGAGGAGGAGTGCCAGCTGGTAGTCACCCCCACCATGTTGAGCACCACCGCCTCCCTGCGCGAGCAGCCCTGCAGCGGCGTGATGGCGCAGCTCTATTCAGTGCGTTCCGCCGACTCGTGGGGAATCGGCGATTTCCATGATCTCGGCACCCTCGCCGAGGTACTCGCGACGCATGCCGACGCCGACTATGTGCTGGTCAATCCGCTGCACGCGGCCGAGCCTTTCCCGCCGGTGGAGGATTCCCCCTATCTGCCCACCACCCGGCGCTTCATGAACCCGATCTACCTGCACATCGAGTCCATTCCGGAGTATCAGGCCCTCGACGCCCAGACCCAGGCCGAGATCCAGCAGCTGGCCGCGCCGCTGAAGGAGCTCAACCACTCGGGCGGGCTTATTGATCGCAATCCGATCTACGCCACCAAGCTGCAGGTGCTGCGCGAGCTCTATAACACTCCGCGCTCCCCCGAGCGCGAGCAACAATTCCGCGAGTATGTGGAGATGGAGGGCCAGGGCCTCATCGATTTCTCCCTCTGGTGCGCCGAACAGGATCTCGCCGCCGAGGCCGAGCACGCCGCGCAGAATGGCAACCACGCCCTGAGCGAGGATCCGATGGAGGTGGCCGCCTTCTACGCCTGGGTGCAATGGCTCTGCGATGCCCAGATGCGCCAGGCGCATCACCGCGCCCTCGACGCCGGCATGCGCATTGGCATCATGGCCGATCTCGCCGTCGGGGTGCACCCCGGTGGCGCCGATGCCCACACCCTCGCCGAGGTGCTGGCCCCGCAGGCATCGGTGGGTGCTCCACCGGACGCCTATAACCAGCAGGGTCAGGATTGGTCCCAGCCGCCGTGGGATCCCTTCAAGCTGGCGGAGTCCGGCTATGCGGCCTGGCGCGATATGCTGCGCACGATTCTGCGCCACAGCGGCGGCATCCGCATCGATCACATTCTGGGCCTATTCCGCCTGTGGTGGATCCCCCGCATGCAGGCGCCCACCCACGGCACCTATGTGCACTTCGACTACAACGCCCTCGTCGGCATCCTGGTCCTTGAGGCCGAGCGCGCCGGGGCGGTAGTGATCGGCGAGGATCTCGGCACCTTCGAGTCCTGGGTGCAGGATGTGCTCGCCGCGCGCGGCATCATGGGCACCTCTATCTTGTGGTTCGAGTCCGAGCCCGAAGGCGGCGGCCCGCGCCTGCCCGAGCACTACCGCGAGCTGTGTCTCACCTCGGTCACCACCCACGATCTGCCTCCCACCGCCGGCTATCTGGCCGGTACCCATGTGGAGCTGCGGGATCAGCTGGGATTGTTTAGCCGTTCCAAGGAAGAGGAAAACGCCGAGGATCTGGCGTGGCAAAACGAGGTGCTGGAGCGCGTCCGCGAGCGGGGCTACTTCCGCGGGCACAGCCCCGTCGAGACCTTCCTGGGCGCCGAGCGCGGTGAGCGCGGACCGCTGGTGGACTTGGTGGCCGCCCTGCACTGCTATGTGGCCGCCACCCCCTCGCTACTCACCTGCACTGCGCTGGTGGATTTGGTGGGCGATAAGGCAGTACAGAATCAGCCGGGCACCACGAAGGAGCACTACCCCAACTGGTGTGTGCCGCTGCGCACTGCCACCGGCGAGCCGGTGCTTATCGAGGATCTGGCGGATGCGGAGTTCTTCCGCACCATCGCCGCGGCGGCGACGCGTTAGAGATGGCCGAGTAGCGCCATCACCACGACGAATAGCAGCAGCGCGATGAGTGCGAGCGTAACCCGCGACTTGCCATAGGTACTGCGCGGGCGGCGGCGACGGGGCTTATTCTTCATTCGGTGGTGGGCTCTTTCCAGGCGACGGGTTCTTGGTTCATCACGATCTTAGTACCCCGCGCCGCTGGGCCCGGCCGGACGGCCGCGGCGCTGCTGCTGCAGGAGGTGTCCTCGGCGTGCACGCGGGCGTGAATGCGGGAGCCCGCAAGGTCGATCACGCGCAAGAGCACCACCGCCCCAATCCCGCAGAGAACGAGCGTGACGGTGGTGACCACGGGCGCCTGCAGCCACACGGGCAAGGAGACGATCCACTGGCCGAGCTCATTGGTGATCTCAACGTAGATCTCTCGCAGCGCATCCATGGCTATGTAGTTTAGCGGGTCGCTCCCGCCAGGCCGCGCCGCTGCAGGAGCGGCTGGATATCCTTCTCGCGGCCGCGCAGCGTGGTAAAGGCCTCCGTGAAGTCGCGGGAGGCGCCGCGGGAGAGCACCAGCTCCCTAAAACGCTGCCCCGCCGCGCGCACCGAGGCGGCATCGACGCCGCTGAGGCCATCTTCGCTGCGCTCGGCAGCGACGGCGGCGCCCACCTCCTTGAACCATTCGAAGCCATCGGCATCGAGCGCCTCCGCCCAAAGGTAGGAGTAGTAGCCCGCCGAGTAGCCACCGGCGAAGATGTGGTTGAAATAGCGGGTCTGATAGCGCGGGGCGAGGTGCTCCACCTCTAGCCCGGCGTCGCTCAGCGCGGCGCGCTCGAACTCGGCGACGGCCTCCGGGGTGGCGGCGATCTTTTCGGCCGCGGCGGCGCTGAGGCTATGCCAGGCGTAATCGATAATCGCAGCACCCAGGTATTCGCTGGTGGCGAAACCCTGGCCGAAGGTGCGGGAGGCGTGGATCGCGGAGACGAGTTCTGCGGGAATGACCTCGCCGGTGACGTGGTGGCGGGCGTAATTATCCAGCACCACCGGCTCCAGCGCCCAGTTCTCGTTGATCTGGGAGGGGAACTCCACATAGTCGCGGGGCACGCTCGTCCCGGAGAAGCTGGGATAGCGCACCTGAGAGAGCAGCCCGTGCAGGCCGTGGCCAAACTCGTGGAAGAGGGTGGTCACTTCGTCCATGCTGAGCAGCGCCTCGGAACCATCGGCCGGCTTGGTAATGTTCAAGACGTTAATCACCACCGGCTTGGTGCCGAGCAGCTCCGATTGCTCGACGAAGCCGGACATCCACGCCCCGCCGCGCTTGGAGGGGCGGGCATAGTAGTCGGTGAGCAGCAGGCCGATACCGGTGCCATCGCTATCGCGCACCTCCCACACCTGCACATCCTCGTGATAGCCGCGCAGGTCCTCGCGCGGGTGCACGGTGATGCCATAGAGGCGCTCGGCGGCGAAGAACACGCCCTTTTCCACCACGCTGCGCAGCGGGAAGTACTCGCGCAGCTGGGACTCGTCGAGGGCGTAGTCCTGCTCGCGCAGCTTATTTTCCCAATAGGGCCAATCGGCGGCGGTGATCTCCTCGCCGCCGGCCACATCCTGGATGCGCTTGTACTCGCCATGCGCATTAGCTGCGGCGGCCGGGGCGAGATCCCGCAGCAGGGTCCACACCGCGGCGGTATCGGGGGCGGTTTCTTCTTCCACCACCAGCTCGGCGTGGCTGTTATAGCCGAGCAGCTCGGCCTTGCGTGCCCGCAGCTGGGCCATGCGCACCGCCACGGGGGTGGTGGATTCCACGCCGCGGGCCAGCGAGGCCTCGTAGACGCGGCGGCGCGACTCCGGCCGCTCGAGCTGCGCCTGCACAGACTGCACGCTCGGCAGGTTCAGGTGCAGCACATAGCTGCCATCCTCTTCGCGCGCCGAGGCAATCGCCGAGGCCGAAAGCCCAGCGAGCTCCTCCTCGGAGTCGAAGCTGACGGCGAGCTTCTGGGTATCGCTGAGCAGCTGGGAGCCGAAACGCTCCGAGAGCGAGGACAGCTCGCGGTTGAGCTCGGCCAACTCCGCCTTCTTCTCCGCATCGAGGGTGGCGCCGGAGCGGGCAAAAAGCCGCAGATAGTACTCGTGCAGCCGGCGGGACTCCTCATCCTCCGGCACCTCGGCATCGCGCACCAGCTGGTAGAGCTCGGTGTTCTGGATGATGGCGTCGCGGTGGGCCGCCAACTCCGGGGCGAGCTCGGCGGCCAGCTCGAGCATCTCCTCCGTGGAATCGGTATTGCACAGGTTGAAAAAGACCGACTCCACGCGGGCGAGATCGCGCCCCGAGGCCTCGAGCCGCTCTACCACGTCCTCCCAGCCCTCGCTGCGGAGGATCTCGCGGATCTCCTCCTCGTGCCGACGCATGGCCTCAGTAAACGCGGGGCGAAAGTGCTCGAAACGGATGGCGGCGAAATCGGGCAGCTGATAGTCCAGAGTGGAGGGGGACAGCAGCGGGTTGTGCTCAGTGGTAGATGTCATAGCCGCCAATACTAACGAAGACTATCAATAAGGAGCACGCCGGCGAGGCGGCGTCGATAAGCGATCGCCACTGCTTTTCTTGGGGAAAAGACTCGCCCCTGCGATAGCATGGACAGCCATGAGTGAGAACACGATCACCGTATCGACTCCCGCGGGATCGATCCGCGGGAGAGTCTACGAGGACGGGGTGGCCGAATTCTGCGGCATTCCCCACGTGCACTACGAGCAGCCCTTTGACTTCCCCGAGCAGGCCGACGCCGCCACCGAGGTCATCGATGCCACCACCCCACGCCAGCGCCCGGTGGGGCTGAGCGTGATCGCCCCCGTGTCCGCAGTACCGCGCGCAGAGCATGGGGTGCCCGCCGATCTCCCGGTGATCGCCTATGTGCACGGCGGGCGCTACGAATCCGACCACTATGACGGCTCCTGGTATCGCTCCCACGCCTTCGCCCACTCCGGGGCCATCGTGGTCTCTATCGGCTATCGCATGCGGCTCGAGGGCTTCGCCCAATTCCGCGCCGATGAGAGCTTTGCCTACCGCGGGGTCAGTGATGTGCAGCTGGGGCTCGACTGGATCCAGCGCTGCATCGAATCCTTCGGTGGCGACCCCACCAATGTCACCCTGGTGGGCCAATCCGCCGGGGCCGGCATCGCATTGTGGCTGGCCCGGCGCGACCACTACACCGGCACCTTTCGCCGTCTGGTGGCGATGTCGCCCGGTTATCCGCCACAGGATTTCTTCGCCCGCCGCGGCTGGCTGCGCAGCGCCCTCGGCGCCCCGATCACCCAGACCTCGCTGAATAACCTGGCCGCGCGCAAGCCCAGAAAGCTGGCGAAGGGCTATGCCTCGCTGCGGCGGCGCTATTTTTATGGCCCCGCGGTGGGCCCCTATCCCTTCATCCCCGGCGAGCTGGCGGATGTGGATATTCTGCTCACCTACACCGAGCACGAGATGTATCTCGAACCCAGCGCCGCATGGATGGATGAGCACGCGCCGTGGCTGGCGAAGCTCGGGATACGGCTGCTGGCCGGGCAATTCCTGCTGCATAGCGCCCGCAGCTATCTGCACTGGGCGGACACACACTACCCGAAGCAGGTGGCGCGCCGCTTCGCCTCCGATTCCTCTATTACCCGCTGGGTGCAGGCCGCGACAGAGCGCGAGTCCGGCTCTACGTGGCTGGTGCAGTTTGCCGGCGATGCCGAGAACGGCACACCGGCGCTGCACTGCGTGGATCTGCTTCTCGCCTTCGACATGCTGGAGCATTCCTCCCCCATGGTCGCCACCTTCGCCGCGGGCGATCCGCAGCGGCTGGCCCCGCGGGCCGGCCAAGTGCACCAGCTGCTGGTGGATTTCGCACAGGGCCAGCGCCCCTCCTGGCCCTGCCATGAGCCCGGCCGCGGCAACCGGGCGGCGCTGTCGCTGTCCCTAAGCGATCCCGCCGCGCCGCCGCAGGTGGTCAGCGATCCGCTCTACGGGGTGCGCGTGCACTTCCGGCTGCCGGTGCAGCAGCGCAGAGCGGCCCGGCGCGAGGCCTGGGAATAACCACGGTGGCCTGCGGATACTAGCCCGTGGGCGGCGGCAGGCTGTGGATAGAAAAACCCCTTATGCACAGCCCTGCCCGCATTCTGGCCAACGGGCGCCCACGGCGGGGCTCGGGCATTTAGTCTGCGGATACATCACTCATCCGCTTTCTAGCTACACCCACTTCAGGAGATTTCCCATGGCCAGCTCACTCGACACCATCAAAGACAAAATCCAGAAAATCCTCAGCCAGGCCCGCGATCGCGCCGGCACCGAGGAGGGCGATACCTACTTCGCCAAAGCCTTCGAGCTCATGGCGCGCTACGAGCTCGACGAGCGCGACCTCGACACCGAGGATCCCAGCGATACCGTCAGCCATATGCATATCGAGTTCGGCGGCTCCTATACCGATATGCAAAGCACACTGCTCATGGCGATTGCCCGCTCCCTGCATTGCGAGGGCTTCGTCTACTCCACCTACCGCTCGGTGAAAGTCGGCGAGGCTGTGGTCTTTGGCCGCCTCCGGCACCTCGAACGGGTGTCTACCCTCTACACCCTCATCAACCCGATCATGCTGGTGCGGGCCAGCACCCTCCGCCACGATGCCCACAGCGGCGGCTATTCCTCCACGGTGACGCTGCGCCGCAGTTTCATGCGCGGCTTCATCACCATGATCTCCAGCCGGCTCGCCGCAGCCGAGGAGCAGGCCGCCGAGTCCTCCAGCAGCTATGAGCTGGCGCTTATCGACGACGCCTCCCTGGCACGGGCCGCTCGTGCCGAATTTATCGGCGATGCCTCCTTAAGCACCCGCAGCGCCGAGGGCCGGACCTTCGATCCGCACGCCTACTCCCGCGGCATGGACGAAGCGACGGCCACCGATATCGGCCAGCACCGCATTCGCCGGCGGGCCGCCCTCGAAGCCTAAAGGGGATCCGCTGCCGCGCGCGCCGGGAGTTTTCTCTAATCTGGTCTGTATGGCTGAAGACCCTTTGAAACTCGCACACCAGGAGCCCGCCGCTGAAACGGAAGTGGATGCGGAAGGCTATGTCGTAGAACCCTCCTCCGAGGACTATGCCACCCCGAAAATGGCCGAGAATAGCCTCGAGCCGGGATGGTACAAGGAGGCCGTCTTCTACGAGGTGCTCGTCCGCGCCTTCCATGACTCCACAAATTCCGGCTCCGGTGACCTCCAGGGTCTGATCTCCAAGCTGGATTATTTGGAGTGGCTGGGCGTGGACTGCCTCTGGCTTCCGCCCTTCTATGACTCTCCGCTGCGCGATGGCGGCTACGATATCCGCAACTTCCGCGAGGTGCTGCCCGAGTTCGGCACGGTGGATGATTTCGTGGAGCTGGTGGACAAGGCCCACAAGCGCGGCATCCGCATCATTACTGATTTGGTGATGAACCACACCTCCGACCAGCACCCGTGGTTTGTGGAATCCCGCAAGGACCCAGAAGGGCCCTATGGGGATTTCTATGTGTGGAGCGATTCCGACAAGAAATACGCCGATGCCCGCATCATCTTCGTCGATACCGAGACCTCCAACTGGAGCTGGGATCCGGAGCGCGAGCAGTATTATTGGCACCGCTTCTTCTCCCACCAGCCGGATCTCAACTACGAAAACCCCGAGGTCCAGGAAGCCATGCTGGATGTGCTGCGCTTCTGGCTCGACCTCGGCTTGGACGGATTCCGCCTCGATGCGGTGCCCTATCTCTTCGAAGAAGAGGGCACCAATTGCGAGAACCTGCCCAAAACCCACGACTTCCTCAAGCGCTGCCGCGAGGTCATCGACGAGGAGTACCCAGGCCGGGTGCTGCTCGCGGAGGCCAATCAGTGGCCGGCCGATGTGGTGGAATACTTCGGCGAGCCCGTCGAGGGCGATGAGTGCCATATGGCCTTCCACTTCCCCCTCATGCCGCGCATCTTCATGGCGGTGCGACGCGAGTCTCGTCGCCCCATTTCCGAGATCCTCCAGGACACCCCCTCCATTCCGTCCTCGGCGCAGTGGGGTATCTTCCTGCGCAACCACGATGAGCTGACGCTCGAGATGGTGACGGATGAGGAGCGCGCCTTCATGTACGAGCAATTCGCCAAGGAGCCGCGCATGAAGGCGAATGTGGGTATTCGCCGCCGCCTCGCCCCGCTGCTCGAGGGCGATCGCAACCAGCTGGAGCTCTTCACCGGCCTGCTGCTCTCCCTGCCCGGATCCCCGGTGCTCTACTACGGCGATGAGATCGGCATGGGCGATAACATCTGGCTCGGCGACCGCGACGGCGTGCGCACCCCCATGCAGTGGAGCAGCGACCGCAATGGTGGTTTCTCCAAGGCCGATCCGGAGCGGCTCTATCTGCCGGTCATCCAGAACTCCCAATACGGCTACGACGCCCTCAACGTGGAGGCCCAGATGGCTGGGGAGAACTCGCTGCTGCACTGGACCCGCAATCTGATTCAGACCCGCAAGCAGCACTCCGCCTTCGGCTTCGGCGAGTTCACCGAGGTGCCCGCCAAGAACTTCGCCATCCTCAGCTATCTGCTGCGCGATGAAAAGGAAACCCTGCTGTGCGTGAACAATATGTCGCGCCGCCCGCAGGCCGTCTCCCTCGACCTCTCCGAGTTCGCCGGCCGCGTGCCGGTGGAACTCAGCGGCGGCGAGCACTTCCCCGAGATCACCGAGCAGCCCTGGGTGGTCACCCTGGCCCCGCACGGATTCTTCTGGTTCGAACTCACCGATCCCGACGCTTAGGAGCTGATCATGGATTCCGCACTCGCAACCATGCTGGCCGCCCAGCGCTTCTATGGCGCAAAATCTGAGGCCATCACCGATATTGAGGTGGTGCATACCGCCCCGCTCACCGGCAGCGACGACATCAGATGGGTGGTGGCACGCGTACACCGAGCGAGCGGCTCCGATCTATATCAGTTGCTTCTCGACGAGAACAACGCCGATGTGCTCGCCCAGCCGGCCTATGCGGCCCGCATGGGTGAGCTCATCACCAGCGACTCTCTGCCCGGCGGCGGCGCGGTTCATGCCGTGCCCGGCGCCACCCAGCCGCTCCTGCCAGCGGGGGCACTCGGCCGCGTAATCGAGGGCGAGCAATCCAATACCTCCATCATCTTCGGCGAGACGGTGATCGTGAAGTTCTTCCGCAAGCTCGCCGGCGGCATCAACCCCGATGTGGAGCTTCTGGCTGGGCTCTCGGAGCATCACTGCAGCCATATCGCCCCGCTGCGGGGATATCTCACCCACGAGATCGAGGGCGAGACAATGATTACCGGCATGGTGCAGGACTTTGTGCACCACGCCACCGATGGCTGGGTCGATGCCCTCGCCGCGGTCCGCGCGGGCGCGGACTTCTCTGACTCCGCCCGCAACCTCGGTGTGGCCACCGCCGAGGTGCACCAGCTGCTGGCCCGTCATTTCGGCACGGAGACCGTACCCGGCTCCCAGGTGGCCCAGGCCCTCAGCGACCGTTTGGAGGATGTGCTGGCCCAGGTGCCCGATCTGGCGCCCTTCGCGGAGAAGGCGCGGGCGGTATATCAACGCCTACAGGATCTCGAGGTGCCGGTGCAGCGGGTCCACGGCGATCTCCACTTGGGACAAACCCTGAAACAGGGCGAGAAATATATTCTCATCGACTTCGAGGGCGAGCCCGCCCGGCCGCTGGCGGAACGTCGGCGCATGGACAGCCCGCTGCGGGATCTCGCGGGGCTGATCCGCTCTCTCGACTACGCCGCCAATTTCGAGCACGCCGGCACCGCAGAGAGCCGGCAGCTGTGGTCTGATACCGCCACCGCCTCCCTGCTGGACGGCTATCACTTCGATCCAAGCAACCAAGATAATTTCGATATCTTGGATGCGTTCGTGCTCGATAAGGCGCTCTACGAGGTGGCCTATGAGGCCAATAACCGCCCCGACTGGATGTGGCTCCCGCTGGGTGCGGTCCGTTCTATCGCCGGCTAGCTCCGGCCCCTATCAGGGACAGCCCAGTGCATCGCGGAGCGCGCGGTGGCTGAGCTGGTCCACCATCCACGGGCTGAAGGCAAAGCCGGTGGCATCCACCGCGGCCGCCAGCTCGGCCGGGGTGGCCCAGCCATAGGAATCGACCTCGGAAGGGGCGGGCTGCAGCTGGGAGGTGGCGTCGATACGCGCAATGTAGACGGGGCAGAACTCGTGCTCCACGATGCCGCTGGAATCCACCGCGCGATAAGAATAGGTGGGTAGTACCTGCTCGATGCCGTGCAGCCCCTCAATCCCGAGCTCATAGCGGGCGCGGCGCGCGATCGCCGCCACAGCCTCCTCACCGGGGGCGGGATGCCCACAAAAACTATTGGTCCACACCCCCGGCCACGTGGCCTTGCTCAGCGCCCGACGAGTGAGCAGCACCCTGCCCTGCGCATCCTGGACATAACAGGAAAAGGCCAGATGATAGGGGGTGTCCGTGCTGTGCACCTCGGACTTCAGTGCGGTGCCGATGGGCTGATTGTGGCTATCAAGCACAACCACGAGTTCGGGGGCGTTCATACTCACCCACCATAGCGGCTAGGCATAGGCGGTCGGGCACATGCACAATAGAGGCCATGGTTTGTCACTTCCTCGATAACGACACGCTGCGCCGGCGAGGCACACGCAAGTGGAATACCTATGACCCAGCGCTGCTGCCGCTGTGGATCGCCGAATCTGACTTCTCCACCCACCCCGATGTGATCACTGCGCTGCGGCAGGCGGTGGAGCGCGAAGCCTTCGGCTACCCCGTGCAGGTTGAGGGTGTGAAAGAAGGGATGAGCGCCTTCTATCGCCAGCGCTATGGCTGGGCGCCAGAGCCCGAACAGGTGGAGGTCACCGCCGACGTGGTCCGCTCGGTGCAGCTGGCCATTGAGCTGCTCAGCTCACCCGAGGACGCCATCATCGTGCCTGTGCCGGCCTATATGCCCTTCCTCGAGCTGCCGCGGATCACCGGCCGCGAGATGCTGTGTATCGACGCAGACCCCCAGCCCAGTCTGGAGCAGATCCGGCAGGCTCACGCCCGCGGCGGCCGGGTGCTCATTCTCTGCTCCCCACACAATCCCCTGGGCGTGATCTATGAGCGCGAATATCTGGTGCAGCTCACCGATCTCGCCGCCGAGCTGGGCATGCTCGTGATCGTGGACGAAATCCACGCTCCCATCTGCTATGAGCGCCCCTATGTGCCGGTGGCCTCGATGAGCGAGAACGCCCGCCGGGTATGCGTGACCGCCACCGCCACCTCGAAGGCATGGAATATTGCTGGGCTGAAATGCGCCCAAATGTATTTCACCAACCCGGACCACCAGGCAGCCTTTCAGGCGGCGGGGCCGCTGGTCACCGACGGCTATTCCACGCTTGGTCTCGTCGGCGCTGCGGCCGCCTATACCGCCTCCACCGATTATCTCGATGAGCAGCTAGAACTGCTGCGCCGCAATCGCGACTACCTGCTCCACGCCCTACCCGAGGCCCTCCCTGGAATTAAGGCCAGCGCCCCCGAGGCCACCTACCTGATGTGGCTCGACTTCGGCGATACCGCCCTCGCCGAGGGCGAGGAGACGGCCGCGGAATATCTCGAACACCACTGCCGTGTGGTGCTCAACGATGGCGCCACCTTCGCCCCCGCGGGGCGCTATGCGCACTGCGCCCGGTTGAACTTCGCGACCCCGCCGGAGAACCTCGAGACCTTCGTGGAACTGCTGCGTCGGGCACAGTGACGTTGAGCACGCAGCGCATACCGAAGAACGAGTGGTAGGACCAGTACTGCTAGGCTGCTGAGTCGATAGCTCACATTCTGTCTAGAAAGCTCTCTTCCGATGTCTGACTCCGCTCGCTCGGCTGTGCAATCCACGGCAGTGTTCGCCACCCTCACCACGGCGACACTCATGCTGTTCTCGATGTTCTTTGGTGCCGGCAACCTCATTTTCCCGCCCATTCTCGGCGCCCAAGCCGGCACCCACTTCGCCCCCGCCATTCTTGGCTTCCTCGCCGCCGGGGTGGCCCTGCCCGTGGTGTCGATGATCGCGGTGGTGATCTCCGGCGAGGACGTGCTGGACTTATCGCGCCAGGCGGGTCGGTTCTTCGGCGTGGTCTTCCCCGTGCTCATCTATCTCTCCATCGGCGCGTTCTACGCCGTGCCCCGCACCGCGGTGGTGAGCTACTCCACCGCCTTCTCCCCCGTATTCGGCGTGGACTCCCGCGCCGCCACCGTGGCCTTCTCCGCGGTGTACTTCGTGGTGGTCTGGCTCATGTGCTACCGCGAGACCGGCCTGATTGATCGCATCGGCAAGTGGCTCACCCCCGTGCTCCTCATCCTGCTGGTGCTCATGGTGGTCATGGCGCTGCGCCAGCTCGATCCCACTGGGGTGGCTGCCGCCGAGAAGTTCGCCGAGCACCCCGGCCCCACTGGGCTGATCGAAGGCTATCTGACCATGGACTCGGTGGCCGCCCTCGCCTTCGGCATCGTGGTGATCTCCGCGCTGCGCGAAAAGGGCCTGGGCTCCCCCGATGGCATGGGGCTGAAGCGGGGCGCCATCATCGCCGCCGTCGGCGCTGGGGTGCTGCTCGGCGCGGTCTATATCGCCCTCGGCATGGTGGGCCGCGTGGTGCCCAACCCCGAGCAATACGAGGACGGCGCCGCGATCCTCACCGATATCGCCTATGTGACCATGGGCCAGCCTGGGCGTGTGCTCTTCGGCATGGTGGTGCTACTGGCGTGCATCGGTACCGCCGCCGGGCTTATCGGTTCCACCTCCGGGTTCTTCCACCGCCTGCTGCCAGCCGTGAGCTATCAGCAGTGGGTGCTGGTCTTCACCCTCATCTCCTTCGCCGTGTCCACGGTGGGCTTGCAGTCCGTATTGGCGATCGCCGGCCCCATCATCGGCTTCCTCTACCCGCCCGCGATCACCTTGGTGGCCATCACGCTGCTGGCGCCGCTGTGGAAGAGCCGCCGGCTGTTCTACACCTTCCGTCTGGGCGTGTGGGGCGCGGTGGTGTGGTCGCTGCTGGCTTCCCTGTCCTCGGTCGGCGTGGCCAGCGAGAGCATTGAGCGTCTCCTCGGCTGGGCACCGATGCATGAGCAACAGCTCGGCTGGGTGCTGCCGGTCCTCGCCCTCATCATCGTCGGGCTCATCCTCGATAGCGTCCTCCCGCCGCGTCGCCCCCTGCCCGCTCCGGTCCGCGAGACAGTGGTGCCGGCCTAGGCGATCTTGCCGATCTTATTCACCTCGAGCTGCGGATTGTCCTCACGGAGGCTATCCGCCAGCTCATAGGCGGTGGGGCGGCTGCCGCGGGGCAGGCGCACACAATAATCACGCAGAATGGCGGGCACCTCATGGGCCAGCTGGTGCGCGTCCACCCGCTGCTCGATATGCGCCGGCACCAGCGTCATGTAGGTGGTGATCGCCCCGTCGCGATGCTCCGACCAAATATCTACGCGGTGCAGCTGATCGCGGTGAAAGCTCACCCCCGAGGCGGGGATCGTGATCATGCGTCCCACGATCACTCGCCGCCGGCGGGCGTGAAAGACGAAGCGAATAAATTGCAGCAGCGTGATGACCACGCCGACGATCGGTAGAGCCGCCGCCACCCCATAGAGGGTGCGGAGAGTCTCGTGGGTTTCCGCGGCCCACGCCCCCAGCAGCGCCGCCCCGATCAGGCCGAGAACAAGCACAAACACCACGCACAGCGCGGTTGTTTTCGAGCGCAGGATCGCCCCGCCACTCATCCGCACCGCAATGATGTCTCGGTCTGTGCCGCGTCGTGCCGCTGGTTGTCCTGCCTCAGTCATGGGGCTCATTCTAGGCAGGCTTTCTCCCTTAGCCGCGCTTCAACCCGCGTCTGCACCGATCCCCCGCATTCCTGAGAACGCCACTCAGCCGACTAGCCTGTGCAAGTATGAATCTCCCCTCTCGCCGCTCGCGGCGCGACCGCACGGGCCTAAGGACCGCCGCGCTCGCCACGGCACTCGCCGTGGGAGTCAGCGGCTGCAGCGCCGGCTCCACCGCAGTACAGGTGGGCCGCGTGGCTGGGGCTAACGACATTGTGGTGGCTGCCTCGGCGTCCCCAGTCTCCCTCGACTTCACCACCAACTCCGGCGCGGCCATTCCCGGCGCGCTGATGAGCAACGTGTATGAAACCTTGGTGCGCATCGACGATGAGGGCCAGATTGTGCCCTGGCTGGCCACCTCCTGGGAGGTCTCGGAGGATGGTCGCCGCTACACCTTCACCCTGCGCGATGATGTCACCTTTTCCAATGGCGATGCCTTCACCGCCGAGACGGTGAAGTTTTCCATCGACCGCGTCCGCTCCGAGGCGTGGAGCAATGGATTGAAGAAGAAGATGGACATCGTCGAGTCCGTCGAGGTGCTCAGCCCCACCGAGGTCTCGGTGCAGCTGGCGGCGTCGTCGAATCAATGGCTGTGGGATATGGCCACCCTCGTGGGGGCGATGATGACGCCCTCGGCCATGGACACCCTCGCCAGCGCCCCCGTGGGCACGGGCCCCTATGAGGTGGAGAATTTTGCTATCGGCCACTCCATTTCTTTTCGGGCCCGGGATGACTATTGGGGCCCGGCCCCGCAGAACCAGGGCGCTGCGATCCGCTATTTCGCCGATGCAGTGGCGGCCATGAACGCGCTGCGCTCCGGGGACGTGGATGTGGTCTATTCCATGCAGTCGCCCGAGCTGCTCCACACCTTCGACCCCGCCCGCTATACGGTCGAGGTGGGCACCACCAATGGCGAGGTGCTGTTGTCGATGAACAACAACCGCGCTCCCTTCGATGATGTCCGCGTGCGCCAGGCGGTGATGTATGGCATCGACCGCCAGGCCGTGATCGACACCGCATGGGACGGGCACGGTATCGACACCGGCGGCGCCCCGGTGCCGCCCACGGATCCCTGGTATGAAGCCTCCACCCGCTATCCCTTCGACCCGGAGCGCGCGCGGCAGCTCCTCGCCGAGGCGGGCATCGATGAGAGCAATAACCACGTGGTATTCTCCGTGCCCTCGCTGCCCTATGCGGTGGCGGCGAGTGAGATCGTGGTCTCGCAGCTGCGCGATATTGGTTTGGATGTGAGCATCCGCTCCACTGAGTTCCCAGCGGTGTGGCTGAACGAGGTGCTCAAGCAGCAGGATTATGACATGTCGCTGGTGATGCACATCGAGCCGCGCGATATTCCGCAGCTTTTTGGCAATCCCGAGTACTATTTGGGCTTTGATTCGCCCGAGGTGCGCGCCCTGCTGGAGAAGGCCGATCGCGGCACTGCCCAGGAGCAGGTGCGCTATATGAAAGAGGCGGTCGATCAGATCATGGCCGAAGCCGGCGCCGATACCCTCTTTAATTTCCCCAATATTGTGGTTACCGACCGCGCGGTCAGTGGCGTGCGCGCCGATCAGATCACCGAGGGCCTGGAGCTGGCCACGATGCACCGCGACCCCGATTATGGGAAGTCTGGGAAGGAGCGCAGCTAATGTTTCGACTGCTCCTACGCGCGGGCATGCGCTTCGTGCTCACCGCGCTTGTAGCCTCCGTGGTGATTTTCGCGCTGCTACGACTGATTCCCGGCGATCCGGCCGCCATTGCTCTCGGCGTCAATGCCACTGATGAGCTCATCCGCCAAAAGCAGGCGGAGCTCGGCACCGATCGCCCGCTACTGCTGCAGTATCTGACCTGGATTGGCGGGTTTTTCACCGGCCACTGGGGAGTGTCCATGCAATCGGGTGAGGACATCACCCCCATCGTGTGGGACCGGCTGCAGGTGAGCCTGATTCTCATGGGCTGCTCGATGACGCTGGCGCTCATGATCGCCGTGCCACTGGGAATGTGGGCCGCTATTCGACGCCACCGCGCGGATGGAGTGGCCATCACCGCACTGAGTCAGGTGGGGGTGGCACTGCCGAGCTTCCTCGCCGGCATCCTGTTGGTCACGATCGTCTCGGTGCGCTGGGGGCTGCTGCCCGCTAATGGCTGGGTGCCACCCAATGCCGATCCGGCGGGGTTTATCGCCCGGCTCATCCTGCCCACTATGGCGCTGGCCAGTGTGCAGGCGGCCATCATGACCCGCTATGTGCGCTCCGCTGTGCTCGATGTGCTGCACCAGGATTTCATGCGCACCGCCCTCGCCAAGGGCATGACCGTCTGGCAGGCGATGCGCGCCCATGGGCTGCGTAATGCCGCCCTGCCGGTGGTGACGGTCACCGGGCTGCAGATGGCGGCGCTGATCGTGGGCGCGGTCGTGATTGAGCGCGTCTTCGTACTGCCCGGGGTGGGGAGCTATCTTCTCGACGCGGTCACCGGCCGTGATCTCACCGCGGTGCAATCCGTGGTGATGCTGCTCGTGCTCATCACCCTGCTCACCACCTTTATCGTCGATCTGTCCTATAGCCTTCTCGATCCGCGCATCCGCGCCGGTCGCTAACACCGGGAGGGAAGAAGAGATGCACACAGAATCTCCGGCTGCAGGCGGCGTCCGCACGCGGCAGCGCAAGCGCCCGCCGGCCAGTCTGCTCATCGGCGGTGGCATCGTGGCGGCGGTGGTGCTCACCGCGCTCATCGCGCTGGTGTGGACCCCCTTCGATCCGATTCACGCGGTGCCCGAGGAGCGGCTGCTCGGCCCCAGCGCGCAGCACTGGCTGGGCACTGATCGCTATGGCCGAGACGTGGCATCACAGCTGATGGCTGGGGCGCATATCACCCTCGCCGTGGGCGTGGTGGCGGTGGGCATCGGCATGCTCTGTGGAGTACCGCTGGGCATTATCGCCGGCATGCGCGGCGGGGCGATGGATGCGCTGGTGATGCGCGGCGCCGATCTCCTTCTCGCCTTCCCCGCGCTGCTCTTGGCCATCGTGCTCGGCGCGGTCTTTGGCACCTCCACGTGGTCGGCCATGGCGGCCATCGGTATCGCCGCCATTCCTGGGTTTGCCCGCGTCGCCCGCGCCGGAACCCTCAGCGTGCTCTCTCTCGACTTCATCGCCGCCGCGCGGATGTCCCAGGCATCGGGGCGGGCGATCGCGCTGCGGCATGTGCTGCCAAATATCCTCAGCCTCGTGATCGTGCAGGCCTCGGTAGCCTTTGCGCTGGCCATTCTCGCCGAGGCGGCCTTGAGCTTCCTCGGCCTCGGCACCCCACCGCCGGAGCCGTCGTGGGGGCGGATGCTGCAATCGGCGCAGGCCTCGCTCTATACCGCCCCGCAGCTGGCGCTGTGGCCAGGGTTGGCGATCGCGCTGACGGTGCTGGGCTTCAACCTGCTCGGCGACGGTCTGCGGGATCTGCTCGACCCCAGGCTGCACTCGACACGAAAGGCCGGCCAATGAGGGAGACAGTGCTGGACGTAGACAATCTTCAGGTGCGCACCCGCGATGGGCACCAGCTGCTGCGCGGGGTGAGCTTCAGCATCGCGGCCGGGGAGAAAGTCGGGATCATCGGCGAATCCGGTTCGGGTAAGTCGCTGACCGCGCTGAGCATCATGGGGCTGCACTCCCACACGCTGCACACCAGCGGCAGGATCACGCTGCGCGGCGAGCCGGGCAACCTAGTGGACTACTCCCCCGCCCGCTACGCCAGCCTGCGGGGCCGCCGGATATCCATGGTGTTTCAGGAGCCCATGACGGCACTGAATCCGCTCATGAAGATCGGCCCCCAAGTACGCGAGGCCGTGCAGCTGCACCAGCAGGATCTCGATTCCGCCGCTCTGAAGCGGCGCGCCTTGGCGCTGCTGGAGGAGGTGCGCTTGCCCGATCCGGAGGCCCTCTACGAGCGCTATCCGCACCAGCTTTCGGGTGGGCAGCGCCAGCGCGTGCTTATCGCCATCGCCTTGGCTAATGATCCCGAGCTCATCGTCTGCGATGAGCCCACCACCGCGCTCGACGCCACGGTGCAAGCCTCCATTCTGGCCACCCTCAACCACCTCACTGAGCAGCGCGGTACCGCCGTGTTGTTCATCACCCACGATCTCGGAGTGATGGCGCAGATCTGCGATCGGGTGCTGGTGATGCGCGAGGGCGAGATCGTGGAACGCGGCACGACCCAGCAGGTATTGCGCGAGCCCGGCGACTACACCCGCGGGCTGGTGGCTGCCTCGGATCTGGCGGCACGCGATTCCCGCGGGCACTTGTACACGGTGGGCAGCGCCGATGAGAGTTATCGCCCGGGCCACGCCTATGCCCAGCCGGAGTTTCCCACCCTGGGGCCGGCGGTGCTGGAGGCACAGCAGATCTCCCAAAGCTATCGCTCCCGCGGCTGGCGCGCCCGGCAGCGCCGCACCACCCAGGCCTTGGAGCCGCTATCGCTGAGCCTGCGCGCCGGCCAGCGCCTCGGGGTGGTGGGCGAATCCGGCTCGGGCAAGTCCACGCTCTTGAAGCTGCTGGCGGGGCTCGAGTCGAGCCGCAGCGGCGAGATCCTCGTCGATGGGCGTGCCGCCACAGCGCGCACGCTGCAGCAGGTTGCGCAGATCGTGTTCCAGGACCCAGCTGCGTCCTTGGATCCGCGGATGCGCATCGGCGAGAGCATCGCCGAACCGCTGCGGGCCGCGCGCCTCGGTGCGGCGGAGCGGGCCGCGCGGGTGCAGGAGGTGCTGGCCGATGTCGGCCTCGACGCCGAGGTGGCGCGGCGTTATCCCCACGAGTTTTCCGGCGGGCAGCGCCAGCGCATCTCTTTGGCGCGCGCCCTTGCCCCGCGACCGCGGATATTGCTGGCCGATGAGCCTGTCTCCGCCCTCGATGTCTCCGCCCGGGCCCAGGTGATCAACCTGCTCACCGAGGTGGTGCGCGAGTATCAGCTGGCCTTGGTGTTCGTCTCCCACGACCTCGGCGTGGTGCAGGCCTTGTGCTCGGAGGTAATGGTGCTCAAACAGGGCCAGCTGATCGAGGAGGGCGCTACCGCCGAGCTTTTCGCTCAGCCCCAGCAGAGCTATACCCGCGCGCTTATCGACGCCGTGCCGCGGCTGAGCCCCTAAGCGCCCAGGAGTTGGCCGGCCAGAGCATAGGCGTGATTGGGCCAGTACTCCCGTGGCCGCGGCCGCGGCGAGGCCTCATTCTGGTGGAAGCAATCGATCACATCCACCCAGCGCGAGGGCCAGGCGTGCATGCCATCGACCGCGCCCAGTAGCGCGCCGGTGATGGCCGCATTGGTGTCGGTGTCTCCTCCCCTGCCCACGGTGCGCACCAGCGACTCCTCGGCGCGCAGGACCGAGGCCAGCTCGTAAACCGCGTTGCCGAAGGCGATGGTCACCCAGCCTTCGTGTTCGAGGTACTCCGCCGGCGGGACCTCGCAATGGGCCTCCACCAGCGCCGCTACCTCTGGATAGGATGCGGCCTCGGCCTGCAGAATCTCGAGGGCCTCGGCACGGTCCGCGCCGGTGGCAATGATGCGGGCGATGGTGAGCACGTACACGCTCTGAATATCCATGCACAGCGGATTGATGTGGGTGAGCGAGCATTCTTGGCGCGCCCACTCGGCCAGCTGCTCCGCGCCCTGCGGGTCCTCCTCCAACACCCGGGCGCCGAAGATCCCGAGCGGGCTGACGCGCATGAGGGCGCCATTGGCTTGGGACTCGGGATTCTTCTGGCCGCGGTTGAGCGCCGAGGAGCACGTAATGCCGATATCGAAAGGCTCGGATTGTGCCCAGCGTCGATAAGCCGCGGCCACGTCCTCGAGCACGAAGGTGCCCTGCCGCACCAAGGAGGCGGCAAGGGATAAGGCCATCTCGGAATCATCAGTGGGCTGGCCGGCGCTGAGCCCATAGGTGCCGCCATCGGCGAGCTGCCGTACCCCCTTCGGGTAGTGCGCCTGGATCGACTCCGCCGAGCGGAACTCGACCAAACTGCCGAGAGAATCTCCAATCAATTGCCCATAGAGTGCACCGCGGGCGCGCTCGAGTCGATGTGTTCTCACCATGGCTATAGACCCACCTTCCTCGCACAATCCTTGACTCTTCGCATTCTAGGACAGCGCTGAGACACCAGTCCCGTCCTGCTTCGCCCGCGGCATCGACTGCGCAGGTATCGGCTAAAATCTGGGGCATGAGCATCGCTGTCGTAGGTTCTATCAATGCCGATCTCACCGTGCGCGTGACGCGGCACCCCGTCCCTGGAGAAACACTTCTCGGGCACAGCAGTACGGTCGCCCCAGGCGGCAAAGGCGCCAATCAGGCGGTGGCCGCGGCCCGGATGGGGGCGCAGGTCCATATGATCGGCGCGGTGGGCACGGATTCCTATGCGGAACCGGCCTGCGCCATCATGCGCGAAAGCGGCATGAGTGAGGAGGGCATCACGAGCGTGGAGGGGCCCACGGGCCTGGCGGTGATTACTGTCGCCGCGGATGGGGAGAACAGCATCGTGGTGGTGCCGGGGGCGAATGCGGCGATGAGCCCAGAGCTGGTGGATGCCCACGAGGAGCTTATTGCCGCGGCCTCCATCCTGCTGGTGCAGGGCGAGATTCCGGCCGCCGCCATCGAACGGGCCATCGCTGTGGCCACCCGCCATGGAGTGCGGGTGGTGGTGAATCTGGCGCCCGTGATCGAGATGGATCCCGCGGCGCTGCTGCACGCCGATCCGCTCATCGCCAATGAACACGAGGCGGGGCTGATCGCGCAGCTCTATAAGAAACAGGGCCAGGGCAGCCCCGAGGAGCTGGCGACGCAGCTGCGCGAGGCAGGCTTCGCCAGCGTCATCATCACCTTGGGGGCCGCGGGTGCGCTGGTGGCCACGGCGGAAGGAATCCAGCAGGTGCCCTCCCCGCGGGTCGAGGCCGTGGATACCACCGGCTGCGGGGATGCCTGCGCGGGCGCACTCGTCGCGGCGCTGGATGAGGGCGCGGACCTGATCGAGGCCACGGCCCTCGGCTGTCGTGTCGGTGCCTTCGCCGCGACCCGAGCCGGGGCCCAAACCTCGTATCCGAGCACCGCGGAGGAGCTGCCCTCCTAGCGTTCTAAAGCGCGGGAGTCGAGCTCCCCGTGCCGGGAGCAGTGCGCCACCCAGCCCATGGGCATAATCTGGACGACCATGCGGCGTCCGCAAATCTGGCAGAAGCGCGGCGGCTCGAGCCCGATCTTGGCGCCGCGGCTCAGCTCCGCGAGGCCCTTCTTATTGCGCTCGGCGTTCTCATCCAGCGGCTGCCCCGTATTGGGGTGATAGATCGGTTCCTCGCCGGTGAGAACCGCCATGAGCAGCTCGTCCGAATCAGATCGTCTCATTGAGGGCTCGGATCGGGAGACGCAGCTTGCCCAGCATGTCGAGGTCGGTTTCGGCGGGGCGACCGAGGGTGGTGAGGTAGTTACCCACGATCACCGCGTTGATACCGCCCAGCAGGCCCTGCTCGGCGCCGAGATCACCCAGGGTGAGCTCGCGGCCGCCGGCGAAGCGCAGCGTGGTCTTCGGCAGGGCGAGACGGAAGGCACCGATGGCACGCAGTGCCTCATTGGCCTCCATGGGCTCCTTGTCGGCGAAGGGGGTGCCGGGGCGCGGATCGAGGAAGTTCATGGGCACCTCGGTGGGATCCACCGAGGCCAAGTTCTGGGCGAACTCAGCGCGCTGCTCGCGGGACTCACCAAGGCCCAAGATGCCGCCGGTGCAGACCTCCATGCCCACCTGGCGCACGTTCTTCAGGGTGTCGATGCGCTCATCAAAGGTGTGGGTGGTCACCACCTGCGGGAAGTAGGACTCGCTGGTCTCGAGGTTGTGGTTATAGCGGTGTACGCCGGCGTCCTTGAGGCGCTGCGCCTGCTCCAGGGTGACCATGCCGACCGAGGCGGCGATCTCGATATCCACCTCGTCCTTGATGGCGTGGGTGGCGTCGATGAGGTCATTCATCAGCCGCTCGTCCGGGCCACGCACCGCGGCAACGATGCAGAATTCGCTGGCGCCGGTCTTGCGGGTCTGCTTGGCGGACTCGATCAGCTCGGGAATATCGATGCGGGCGGCACGAACCGGGCTATTGAACATGGCCGACTGGGAACAGAAGTGGCAATCCTCGGGGCAGCCGCCGGTCTTCAGCGACACAATGCCCTCGACCTCAACTTCGTCGCCGCACCACTTCAGGCGCACCTGGTGGGCCAGCTCGAGGAGTTCTTCGATCTTCTCATCGGGCAGATTCAGTACTGCGAGGGTCTCCTCATAGTTCAATCCCTCGCCGCGCTCAAGCACCTTGGTGCGTGCGTGCTCGAGAATAGTGCTCTCATCAAGGGCGCTACCCTGGGCGTCCTGCGTAGCCGTGGTCATAGCTGTACTCCTGTGTCGTGGGCAATAGGTGTTGCATGAGATGAACATCGTTTAGCAACAGATGTGTCAACGATAACACAAGCACTCGAACACTGTTCACGGCTTCGTGGCGTCGATAAGCCATGCGCACGGGGGTGAGTTCGTGGCCCCGCAGCTAGGTTCACTTCTTAGCAGGCTTTAAGGTGAAAGGCGCATAATTCGCCCTTTCCAGCTTCTTTTCTGAGACAAGGAGAGACGCCACCCGTGGCCACTTCCACCCCCACCGCCGTGCAGCGCACCCATCCTGTCCATCACGTTCCCGCCCCCGGCAAGCTCGCGGCCCTCGGCCTGCAGCACGTGCTGGCCTTCTACGCAGGCGCGGTGATCGTGCCGCTGTTGATCGCCAGCTCGCTGAATCTGGATGCGGAAACCACCATTCACCTCATCAACGCCGATCTGCTCACCTGCGGTATCGCCACCTTGATTCAGGTGGTGGGCATCGGCAAGCACGTCGGTGTGCGCCTGCCCCTGGTGCAGGGCGTGACCACCACCGCGGTGGCGCCGATTATTGCGATCGGCCTCGGCGTCACCGATGGCGAGGGCGGGGTGGAATCCCTGCCCACCATCTATGGCGCGGTGATCGCCGCCGGCCTCTTCACCTTCTTTGTGGCCCCGCTCTTCGGGCGGCTGCTGCGCTTCTTCCCGCCGGTGGTCACCGGCACCGTGCTGCTGGTGATGGGCACCTCCCTGCTGGCGGTGTCTGCCAATGACTTCACCAACTATGCCGAGGGCACGCCCGATCCCCGCGATCTGAGCTATGCCTTCGCCACCCTGGCCGTGATCGTGCTGGTGCAGCGCTTCTTCCGCGGCTTCTTGGGCACGCTCTCGGTGCTCTTCGGTCTGGTGCTGGGCACTGCCGCGGCGCTGCTGCTCGGCGACGCCGATCTGTCCAAGGTGGGCGACGCCGCCCCGCTGGGCATCACCACCCCCTTCTATTTCGGCATCCCCGAGTTCAATGCCGCCGCGATTGTGTCGCTGCTCATCGTCATGGTGATCACCATGGTGGAAACCACCGGCGATGTCTTCGCCACCGGCGAGATCGTACGCAAGCGCATCGGCAAACCCGATGTGGAGCGCGCCATCCGCGCCGATGGCCTCTCCACCCTGCTCGGCGGTGTGCTCAACTCCTTCCCCTATACCTGCTTCGCCCAGAATGTCGGCCTGGTGCGCATCACGGGCGTGAAATCGCGCTGGGTGGCGGCCTCCGCGGCGGGCTTCATGATTCTGCTGGGCCTGCTGCCCAAGGCTGGGGCAATCGTGGCCTCCATTCCCGCGCCTGTGCTCGGCGGCGCCTCCCTGGCGCTCTTCGCCAATGTGGCGTGGGTGGGCATGCAGACCATCGGCAAGGCCGATTGGAAAGATGACCGCAATGCCGTGATCGTCACCACCGCCCTCGGTTTGGCCATGCTGGTGACCTTCAAGCCCGATATTGCCGAGGCCCTGCCCGAGTGGGCGCGCATCTTCGTCTCCTCCGGCATGACCATCGGCGCGATCACCGCCATCGTGCTCAATATCGTGTTCTTCCACCTCGGCGCACAGTCCGGCTCGGATGTGGCCCGCCACGAGGGCCGCCAGGTCTCGCTGGAGACCATCAACGCCATGGAGCGCGAGGAGTTTGTGGCCACCCTGGCCCCGCTCTTCAACGAGGAGCAGTGGCCGCTGCACCGCGCCTGGGAGGCCCGCCCCTTTGAGGATGTGCAGGCGCTGCGCGAGGCCGTGCAGGTGGCGGTGCTCATGGCCGAGCCCGCGGAGCGCAGCCGCTTGATCGCCGACTACCCCGATATGGCCACCCTGGTGCTCAGCAGCACCGACTCCGAGGACTCTCGCCTGAACCAGGCCCGCGGCTCGGTGAGTCTGGGCGAAGCCGATGACGTGGAGACCGAACAGCTGCACGTGCTGGCCGAGACCTATCGCGAAAAGTTTGGTATGCCCTGGGTGGCGTGCCTGCGCACCGACGACAGCATCGACACCATCATCGCCGATGGTGTGCGCCGACTGGAAAATTCCGAGGCACAGGAGCTGCGCCGCACCCTCAGCGAAATCGTCGAAATCGCCAATGACCGCTTTGACATGGTGCTTGCCGACGCTAATCCCACGCGTTCCGCCTGGGATCGAAAGTTCACCGACATCGACTAAACCGGCGCATCCCTAGCATGGATACTGACCCTCAGTAGAAGGAGAAGCCCCATGAGCCCGTCTACCCCCGCGCCGCTGACCCCCATCAGCGTCGACCCCGCCGTTCTCACCCCGCGCCCCCACTATCGCGTGCTGCTCAGCAGCAGCCCCTCCCCGCACGAGGTGCGCGAGCATCTGCACAAGATCTTCGCTGATCGGCTGCAGACCCGCCTCGAGGAGCATGCCGGGCTGGTGTGCGTGCTGGACGGGCAGGTGGAGTATGTACTGAGCGCCCAGAGCGCCGAGGATCCCGCACCTCACTCCCACGCCGTGCTTGGGCCCCGCACGCCGCTGTCGAGCGCCAGCACCCAGCTCGAGGTGCGGGTGCATTCGGAGGTGCAGCCGCTGGTTCGCGCCCGCGAGACCCTGCGGGAGCTGAACTATATGCACGCCGAACTTGCCGCCGCCCTAGCCGTGCGGGAGGACGCGGTGGCGGTGTGCCACGTGTTTCGCGGCGCCAGCCGCCCCTTCGCAGTAGATCCGCAGGTGTTTAGCGAGGCAGTGCGTCACGACGTTGTCTCCGCCTACATCGTGGACCTGATAGTCACCCGCACCGACGAGGGCGCCCAAGGCATGAGCATCGGCATGGTAGAAGCAGGCCACCCAGAGCTGCAGCTGCACTCGAGCGCTCAGCCCAGCGAGGTATATAACCAGCTGGCCGATGTGTGCCAATGGGCGCTAGCCCATCAACCCATCGCGGCCGGCGATAGCCTGACGGTGGACGACCAGTGCTACCGCGCCGTGGAGGCCGAGTGGGCGGCGGGGCATCGACCAGCGCTGGAGCTGCATCTCGAGTAGCCCAAAAACGGGGGACATGGCCCTAAACGCGGCTACAGCCCGAGTAGAGTGTGATCTATGTCAAACTCCTATTTCACCCGCACGAGTGCCAGCGAGTTCGTCGCCACGGAACTCACCGCCGGCGCGTGGAATCCCCAAGAGATTCACATAGCGCCCGCCCTGGGGCTACTCACCCACATCCTGCAGGAGGACTTCGCCGCCCGCCGCCCCGGCGACACCCTGGATCTCTCCCGCATCAGCTTTGACATTCTTGGCACCGCCCCCATCGGCGAGGTGCGAGTGGATACCGAGGTGATCCGCCCCGGCCGCACCATCGAGTTGGTGCAGGCGCGGCTGATCATCGCCGAGCGTCCCGTGGTGATCGCCCGCGGCTGGTTCTCCGCCGCCTTCGATACCGGCAGCATCGAATCCACCGCAGTAGAGCGCATGCCCTCCCGCTACGCCATCCCCAGCTGGAACTTCCTCGAGGCCTGGGAGGGGGCCTTTGTCGATAGTGTGGACGCCCACCGCACGGTGCTCAGCCCCGGCCACGCCCAGGGCTGGCTCTCCTCCCGCACTCCCCTGCTGGAGGGAGTGGAGGTCTCGCCGCTGGTGAAGCTGATGACGGTGATGGACATCGTCAATGGCCTTGTGCTCAAGCACAACCCGAAAGAGGTGGCCTATCCCAATATTGATCTCAGTATCCACCTCTTCCGCGCCCCCGAGGGGCACTGGTTTGGCGCGGATACCACCATGAGCATCGGGCCTGCGGGGCACGGACTCACCCACACCCATCTGCATGATGAAAAAGGTCCGATTGGGGTGTTGTCACAGACGCTGACGGTGCGGCCTTAAAATGCTTGGCTATGACTTCATCTACGACGCCCGCATCTGGGCAGGCGGCGGAGCCAACAGCCTCCGCCGCCGCTACTCACTCCGGTGGCCCCATGCCACAACGCTCGCTGTTTCCCATCTTCGGTGCCGTGTTCGTCGCGGTATTCCTGCTCTCTAATATCACCGCCACCAAGGGCGTGACCATCGGCCCGCTGGTGACCGACGGCGCCTTCTTCCTCTTCCCGCTCGCCTATGTGATTGGCGATGTGCTCACCGAGTGCTACGGCTTTAAAAACGCCCGCCGGATGATCTTCACCGGCTTCGGCACCGCCGTGCTGGCCATTATCACCTTCTATATCGCCATTTGGCTGCCGGCGGCGGACTTCTACGAGAACGACGAGGCCTTCGCCACGGTTCTGGGATTGGTGCCGCAGATTGTTGTCGCCTCCCTCGCCGGCTATCTGGTGGGCCAGCTGCTCAACTCCTATGTGCTGGCCACCATGAAAAAGCGCAGCGGCCAGAAGCGGCTCTGGTCGCGCCTGCTCGGCTCCACCGTCGTGGGCGAGCTGGCCGATACCATCATTTTCTGCGCCATCGCCGCCTCCGTCATTGGCATCACCACCTGGGGCGATGCCCTCAACTACACCATCGTCGGCTTCCTGTGGAAGACCGCCATCGAGATCGTGGTCATGCCCATCACCTATGCCGTGATCGGCTGGGTCCGCAAGACCGACCCCACCAGCTGGTAGCCAGCATCCCACCTCGAAAAATTAAGGGTGCGGGGCCAGAGTTACTGCTCTGGCCCCGCACCCTTCGACGTCGCTAGGGGGACGCTACTTTCCCTCGTCGGTGGATAGCGCCGCCACGAAGGCCTCCTGCGGCACGGATACCGAACCGATATTCTTCATGCGCTTCTTACCGGCCTTCTGCTTCTCCAGCAGCTTGCGCTTACGCGAAATATCGCCGCCATAGCACTTCGAGAGCACGTCCTTGCGCAGCGCCCGAATATTCTCACGCGCAATCACCTTCGAGCCGATCGCCGCCTGCACCGGCACCTCGAACTGCTGGCGCGGGATCAGCTCCTTCAGCTTCACCGTCATCTTATTGCCATAGGTGCGGGCGTGATCGCGGTGCACGATGGCACTGAAGGCATCCACTGGTTCACCCTGGAGCAGGATATCCACCTTCACCAGATCGGCTTCTTGCTCGCCGGCTTCCTCATAGTTGAGGGAGGCATAGCCCTTAGTACGGGACTTGAGGGTGTCGAAGAAATCGAAGATGATCTCGCCCAGCGGCATCGTATAGCGCAGCTCGACGCGGTCCTCGGAAAGATAGTCCATCCCGCCGAGCTGGCCGCGCTTGGACTGGCACAGCTCCATGGTGGGGCCGACGAAATCGGCGGGGATGATAATCGTGGTTTTCACGATTGGCTCCCACACCTCCCGCAGCTTGCCCGAAGGCCAATCCGAGGGGTTGTAGACGATGGATTCCTCCCCCGCCTCATCGACCACGCGATAGTTCACGCTCGGCGCGGTGGAGATCAAGTCCAGGTCGAATTCGCGCTCGAGGCGATCGCGGGTGATCTCCATGTGCAGCAGGCCGAGGAAGCCACAGCGGAAGCCGAAGCCCAGCGCCACCGAGGTCTCCGGCTCATAGGTCAACGAGGCGTCGTTGAGCTGCAGCTTCTCCAAAGCGTCGCGCAGGTCGGGGTATTGCTCCTGCGAGATCGGGAATAGTCCGGAGTACACCATCGGCTTGGGCTCTTGGTAGCCCCGCAGCGGCTTCTCAGCACCCCCGGTGGCCCAGGTGACGGTGTCACCCACCTTGGACTGACGCACATCCTTCACGCCCGTGATCAGATACCCCACCTCGCCCGGGCCGAGGCCCTGGCATTTCTTCGCCGTCGGGCTCATCACGCCGATCTCGAGGGTTTCGTGGGTGGCGCCCGTAGACATCATCTTCAACTTCTGGCGCGGCTCGAGGCGGCCATCAAAGACACGAATATAGGTGACCACACCGCGGTAGGTGTCATAGACCGAATCGAAAATCATGGCGCGCGCCGGCGCGGAATCCGGCATCTCGCTGGCAGGGGCGGGCACCAGCTCGCACACCCTATCCAGCAGGGCCTCGACGCCCTCGCCGGTCTTGCCGGAGACCCGCAGCACCTCCTCGGGTTCGCAGCCGATGATGTGGGCGATTTCGAAGGCGTATTTTTCCGGGTCGGCGGCGGGAAGGTCGATCTTGTTGAGCACAGGGATGATCTCAAGATCGTTTTCCATCGCCAGATAGAGATTCGCCAAGGTTTGGGCTTCGATGCCCTGGGCGGCGTCGACAAGCAAAATTGCGCCCTCACAGGCCTCCAAGGCGCGGGAGACCTCATAAGTGAAGTCCACGTGGCCCGGGGTGTCGATCATCTGCAGCACAATGTTCTCGCCGGCATGCGCGCCGGTGCGCGGCACCCACGGCAAACGCACGTTCTGCGCCTTGATGGTGATACCACGCTCGCGCTCAATATCCATATTGTCGAGGTACTGATCACGCATATCGCGCGCATCCACCACGCCCGTCAGCTGCAGAATACGATCCGCCAGCGTGGACTTACCGTGGTCAATGTGCGCGATGATGCAGAAATTACGGATCTGCGCCGGATCCGTGAACGTAGTTTCCGCACAATTGATAGCCATATCTCAACCTTCCCTGTTTTAGCCCCTCATACCCTACCTGAGCCGTATCGACGCCCACGGCAACGGCGTATAAACTGGGCAAGCATGGGTGACAGACTCGGCGCCATCGCCTCCTCGCTGCGGGATTCGGTGTGCTATGTCGCGGAACAATTCCAGCCCCCTAGCGATGAAGACCTCGACGATACCCTCGCCACGGTACGGGAACGCCTCGGCATATCCGGCAGCGAAACCAACGAAGATCTGCGCCGCCTGCGCGCCGCCACCTCCGTACTGGTGCACGACAGCCGCGTGCTCTCCCGCAATATCTACTACGCAGCAGACATGGACGGCCAAGCCGAGCCGGGCGAAGTGGTGTGGGTGTGGCTGCGCACCGAACCCACCTCCGAGCCAGAAGACCGCGCCCTCGTGGTGGTGGGACGCACCCGACAAACCATTTTAGGGCTCCTCATCTCCTCCAACCCCGAACACCAAAACGATCCCTCGTGGCTCGATATCGGCTCGGGCAACTGGGATCTCGCCGGCGAGCAGTCTTGGGTGCGCATCGACCGCGTCATCGAAGCCTCCGAGCTCGGAATCCGGCGCCAAGGGGCGATTCTGCCGCGGCGGCGCTTCGGAAAAATCGCCCACCGCCTGCGCTCCGAGTTTGGCTGGAGTTAGCAACTGTTTGGTCGGGCCTTCATCGCCCTGCTAGAGTGTGTCGAGTTGTTCATTTTCGCGCGCGCGGCGCCTGCAGGCAGTATGCCCCGTGGCCGCCGCCGAGCCAGAGTGGCGCATTAGGTGTTCAGTACCTTGAGTTCACCTCCCTGCCCCACGCGCCCGCCCAGAATGGTGCGGGCACGGCTTATACCAGCGCGAACGTGGCTGACAGTGACCATACCGTTTCCGCCAACGATAAAGAGGTTCTAGACCATGGCAAACATCAAGTCTCAGAAGAAGCGCATCCTGACCAACGAGAAGGCTCGTCTGCGCAACAAGTCCGTGCGCTCCGCCGTGCGCACCGAGATCCGCAAGTTCCGCGCCGCCGTCGAGTCCGGCGACAAGGCTGCCGCTGAGGCCCAGCTGCGCGCTGCTTCCCGCAAGCTGGACAAGGCTGTGTCCAAGGGCGTGTTCCACCGCAACAACGCTGCGAACAAGAAGTCCAATATGGCTCGCGCCTTCAACAAGATGGAGGGCTAAGTAGCCTTCTGCCTTACCGCGCCACCAGCACTCGCTGGCCCGGCGCGGTTTTTTCATGCCCGCCCTCTTTTGGGTCTTGGGGGTGCTGAGCGTGGAGGGTACCTAGCGGGCCAATTCTGCGATGCGACGCACCGCGAATTCCACGGCGTAATTGGGCTCGAGGCCTTGGCCCTTCACCGCGGCATCGAGCTCGGCCACCACGATGACGGCCTCGCTGACATTACGGCTGCTCCAGCGGCGGGCGGCCGCGGCCACCTTTTCCACCTTCCACGGCGGAAGCCCCACCACGCGGGCCAGCTCATTGCCGTTGATGCGCCCCCGCACCGAGTACAGCCGAGCGATAGCGCCCACCGAGTTGGCCAATGCCGCAGAGATCAGCACCGGCGACACGCCCAACTGCAGGGCGCGGCGAGTAGAAGCCACCGCCCGCTCCACGCGGCCAGCGCAGGCCAGATCCGCGATATCGAAGCCCGAGACTTCCGCCACCCCGGAATAGAAGGCGCGCACCGCTTGTAGGGTGACATCGCCATTGGTGTCAGAGACCAACTGGCTCACGGCGCTGGCAAGCTCGCGAAGATCCGAGCCCACGCCCTCCAACACGGCCGTGACCACATCTGGGGTGGGACGCACCCCATGGGAGCGGAACTCTTTGTTAACGAAGCTCGGCAGCTCATTGCGCTTGACCTTATGGGCCTCGTGCACGGTGGCGATCTTCGCCAGCTTGGTGGCCATCTTTTTCTGCCGTCCGCCGCCAGAATGCACAACGATCAGCGTGATGCCCTCCGCCGGGTCCACGGCCGCCTCGAGCAGCAGCTTCGCGGCCTCCTCCCCTGCCTCGTGGGCATGGGTGAACACCACCACCCGCTCCTCGGCGAAGAGGGAGGGACTGAGCAGCTCAATGAGCTCGCTCGTCGTCACCTCACCCGCGCGCAGCTTAGTCACCGGCACTGGGTGGCCGGCCTGCTCAGACACGGCGTGAGTAACCGCGCGCTGGGCGCGCTCGGCGAGGAACTCCTCCTCGCCCAGAACGAGGTGCAGGGCTGGTACAGACACGCCCTCCATCATGCCACGCGCCGCCGCGCGGGCAGCAACACGAGAAACCAACAACAGGCGAGGATCACCCCCACCATGAAAATCACTACCTACATAGCAACAAAACCTGAAGTAATCGCGGCAAACCACGTCCCCGCACATACGGCCTAGGTAGCCACGCATGCTGCGGATATCGATTGAGAATGGACGTTGCACGTCCCGTTGTAGCAGAGCAGAAGAGAGCACGCGCAGATATAGTGCGAACCCAAGAAGCCCTGGACTCCGGAGCATAAAGATGGAGTATGGTCGCGGTTCTTGACACGCGTGAAAACGGGGGCGCCCTAGGGCGGGCCATGCTCGGCAGATAGAGCCACGCAAATACGCAGCTTGTCACAGTTAAGAGCGTCGAGGTTTCTTTCTAGGCGGATAGGGCCGCACCTATTCCTCTACCAGCCCATTCAAGCACTTCTGAAAACGGCACCCGCCGTACTCTAGGCTGAAGCCCAAACGAAGTATCGCTACGACCACGGCATAGTTAACGCGGGAGGGATCAAATTTTTACCTAAAACGCTCTGGAAAACCACTCAACTGGACTGGGACATCACTAGATAAGTGGTATTCAGATCTAGATCGGTAATCGGTGGCCGCCCATATGCACCCCGACCACAGTAAGAAAGAGTCTTCAGTGCCAAGCAACCGATTCCTGTCACAGACGTACAAGCTACAAGGAACAGATCAGCATCGCCGCCAAGGCACAACCGCTTCAGGAAACGATGCTTCATGCATGCTTTCAACGAGGTGACAGCTGAGCATAATCGCGACAGATGGACACCTTGCGCTGCGATGCCCCTTACGCTCCACAATGGGTCACATTTTTGGTGAACTCGGCAAACTCGACTGGATTTCTAGGCAAACACAGGAGCTTGCATCCACTCCCGCGCGTGCGGGAAAACTACGTGGCCGCGTACTGGCGGTGCGGGAAAACGGGTCCACTCCCGCGCGTGCGGGAAAACTACGTGGCCGCGTACTGGCGGTGCGGGAAAACGGGTCCACTCCCGCGCGTGCGGGAAAAACTTTGCGCTGGGCATGTTCCCGTTCCCGCGCAAGGGTCCACTCCCGCGCGTGCGGGAAAAACTCCGCGGCCTCCTGCCACGGGATGTACTCCTGCGGTCCACTCCCGCGCGTGCGGGAAAAACGTGGCGCGCTTGTGCAGCAGGTTGCAGTAGCCCGGTCCACTCCCGCGCGTGCGGGAAAAACCCAATCCACCTTGCCTTCAATCTGCTCGAACAGGGTCCACTCCCGCGCGTGCGGGAAAACTTACAGGGGCTGCCAAGCTAGCTATACGGGACAGGTCCACTCCCGCGCGTGCGGGAAAAACCACCTGCTGATCGAGGGCCGCGCCGCGATCGCGGGTCCACTCCCGCGCGTGCGGGAAAAACGCGTAGGAGCGTGGCACGGGGAAGCCCGGCGTAGGTCCACTCCCGCGCGTGCGGGAAAAACCACCTTGTAGTAGTCCTTCATGTTTCCTCCTTGGGTCCACTCCCGCGCGTGCGGGAAAAACAGGGCGGCGGGCTGGCTCGCTGCGCGCTCGGCGGGTCCACTCCCGCGCGTGCGGGAAAAACACGCTCGTATTCTCGGACGAGGTAGGGGCCGACGGTCCACTCCCGCGCGTGCGGGAAAAACCTTTACGCCGCCGCCATAAAGCGCCGCCGTGCCGGTCTACTCCCGCGCGTGCGGGAAAAACTCCTTGCTGAAGCAAAATCAAGCGATCCAGATGGGTCCACTCCCGCGCGTGCGGGAAAAACCGCGGTGAGACCGGCCCGCGTGGGTCCAAGTGGGGTCCACTCCCGCGCGTGCGGGAAAAACCTCGTCCCTCGGCGTCGATGCTCCAGTCAGCGAGGTCCACTCCCGCGCGTGCGGGAAAAACCCCAGCGGCGCGATTCCATGGTGGTCACGGACCGGTCCACTCCCGCGCGTGCGGGAAAAACAAGCCCGATTCGGTGATGTGGGCGGGTGCGCGGGGTCCACTCCCGCGCGTGCGGGAAAAACTATCCGGTGCCGCCGCGCACCCCGCCTACGCAGGGTCCACTCCCGCGCGTGCGGGAAAAACAGCTTCGGCGGGTTAGTATCCGACTGACCGCACGGTCCACTCCCGCGCGTGCGGGAAAAACGGCCTGCCACTCTGGGCCGCGAGCCTCGATCTCGGTCCACTCCCGCGCGTGCGGGAAAAACTAGACGTGGGCGTTATCAGTGATCATCGCGTTATGGTCCACTCCCGCGCGTGCGGGAAAAACGCAAAAGTCGTGATTTTCTTCATGCTTTGATCCGGTCCACTCCCGCGCGTGCGGGAAAAACACTCTGCGAACAGCAGGTTTAGCGAGCAAACACGGCGTATAGATTCAACTTCTATTCGCCTTGAACGAACTAAACTACGGCCGGTGGAGCAACAGTCTTAAATTTCCCGCGCGTCACCTCCTCCGCTATCAGGCCAGAACCACGGTGTCTCCTCGATAGAACTTCTAGAGTCCATAAACTTACTGGATATGTCGGGCGCGGAAGAAACCTCTTTCGGCCTTTGAGATGAGCAACTCCGTGTTGGGCCAATGGGCGCCCTGACACGGCTATGCCCACGGCAATAGGTAAATATTCTTCTACTCTTACCGTGTCGGGCGCTGTATCCGAGAGCCGGTCGAGAATATGGTCAGATGCTCCAAGCTCTGGGGAGGTCTGCCATCCTTTACTAGCGTGAAGCATCATCTCAACGCTGACGGGAGGGGCGTCCTGGATTCGTTTAAATACGATGCCATTGGCGGCAAGCCACCCTCCAGATAGCTCTGTCTTACCGCCATCCAACAGCGGCATGTTCGCTGAAAACAGATGCTTACTTACCTTGCTCAAAACCCGGTTTCCCTTGGCTGCGTTGTGGGCACATGCAACTCCATTCCTCAGGTCTGGGATGATGCACCGATGGTTTTTGGTAGTAAGCAGTCCGTTAGTCGCCGAGCGGAGGTCCTCTTCCCACCGTTCAAGATCTGGCACAAAAGCCTCGGTGAACCAAGCTGCAATTGCGGGTAGATCGGAGTCTGAAACCCCGTGCAGACGAGGAGCGGCTAAGCCTTCGGGCCAGCTCAATGAGACTTCGCGTCCAGTCACTTCTTCCGCCGCGCAGGCGATTCCGATCGTTGCGTACCATGCGCCAACGCGACTACCTCCGAGTCCGGTTAGGTCAACGAAAGGCTGGGCAGGATCGTCAATATCGTGGGAGGCCTTGTCCAGCAGCGCATCGTCTATCGTCACCGGCCCCAGAGCATGGGGATCCGGTTCCGCGGATGCTTTCCAATCTGCCAACCGGACCATTGTCTCGGCCCAGGCTAGGAACCACGGATTGTCGCCGCACAAGTCGAGGTAATTGGCCGTTCCACGGTAGCCGTGATGGGACTCAACAAGGTGCGCCACTAGGGGGTTCTCTGGACAGTAGGCGGCGACAATGCGAGCACCATGGGTAGCATGATCGACTGGGTTAGCGATGTCGCGGGGAAGAGGATTCCGACCGGTGGATTTTGCTAATGGACAATCCCCTGATTGCGCCCCTAGGTATGCCTGAAATGAGGGGTGCGCCTTTCCGAGGTCATGCAGCCCCGCGGCTTGGACGACTGTTTCCTTTAACTGCGAAGACTCGGCTTTCGAGGGCGCAATGAACTGCTCGGCCAGTCCCGATGTCTGACGGCAATGATCGACGAGTGTCAGAATCCCCGATGAGGTTTCGCGTCGTTTTTGTTGTTCGCGCGGTCGAGAGACCACAAACTTATCGCTAACGCAGACCACCCAACGGTCCAAATGTCGTCCAATCTGCTGCGGCGTCATCTCCGCGCATTCTTCGGGAAGTGGAATGATCTCAACCTCCCCAGTGGATGCGTGAACATCCTCGACTGGGGCATCACTGACCCACACTCCCCTATCTGGGAGATATCCCCCTAGGCTGGTATGCAAAACGATCGTTGATCCAGGAGCTATATCCCATAAGGACTGGGGGATGCACCATCCCTCCGCCTTCCGGATCCGTATCTTCTCCAGTCGCTCACGTGTCGTGGTGGTGGGCTCACGCTTCGCTCGCTTGTAGCCGTTGTCAGCATCATCAGTATCGGCCATCTCTCCGTTCCAATGGCCTGCGGCAAGTCCTCGGGCGAGGTGAATCGAAAGTTCAAGCTGCTCACCGCGTGTCGGAGGAGCTGCCTCTAGGATTTCTTCATCAAGTACATCTCTCCACAACACAGCGACAGGAGCCGTCTCCTCCTCTTGGTCTAGGCCACGCAGCCAAAGAGACGTGGCATGCGGAGCGGGAGCGACGAGCATCAGGGCTGCGTACTCTGCGTCCATCTGTCCCATACGTACTGGCTCCGGCCAAGCGGAGTTGTCACCCAGAACAGCTTCCTTCAAGGAAGGGATACCGCCTAACGAGAAGTCGGCGCCATTAGGTAGTGCCCGCAAGCCACTACAGACGTTGGCTAAGATGTCCTCACCGTAGACCGCTTGGCTTCCTTTGTCTGGGTTATTCTTCGGCACTACAAGGATCCCCTGCGGGTTGGCTGAACCTCCATAACGATTGAGTCGACCCATGCGCTGCACGAGCGAGGGCCACGCAGACACCTGGGTGACAAGTAGATCAACCTCAAAATCAACACCCGCCTCGAGGCATTGCGTGGACACGACAAGTTCCCCAGGTTTCGGAGCAAGGTCTTTTTCGTCACGGTCGACCATACGTACACGAGAGGTCACCAGCCGAACCTTCGTCTTCGGAAGCTTCTTAGCAAGCGCCGCCGCCACATCGGAGGCTATCTGCACGGTATTCACAAACACAATGGAGCGTGAGGTTTCCGTATGGGCGCGAGCAGCCTGTTTTACTAATTCCTTGACGGGAGAAGACGCCGTGCTACACACGATCGAGGCTAAACGCGGTGCATTGTATCTCTCCAGTGCTCCGGAGGTTTCCTGCTCGGGAAGAAACTGGATAGTGGCCTCCGCATCGGGATCAAGTACATCAACGAGATGGTCGGGAATGGTGGCGCCGAGACACGTCAGCGTCGTGTTTGCCATCGTCGATACTTGCCGAAGCGTGTCGACCATAACGGTCGACAGATGCGGCTCATCGACAACCCACGCAGCATCGTGGCTAATCAACCCAGTGTGAATGATCGCGGTGTTGGGAGTCACGCCGGGAGCATGACCCAATACTCGGAGCACTAGCTGGGTAACGGTGGTGGTGATGATGGTCGCACCACGGGGCCTATCCAGCCACGTCCGGTCGTCACGCCGAGATCCATGGAAACTCGTGACGCCCAGTGGCTCGGCTCCTTCAGCAGCAAGCAGCAATAAGGCATCAGAGACTATGCGAAGGGCCGGTGTGGATGGCTCGAGTAATGCCCGTTGCAACTGACGAACGTGAGCGTCCGCCCCGTCAACGACCGCTCGTCGTTCAACAGCATGGACATAGCGCTGCCCCAGCTGGTGAGGCAAATCTGCGGCCGTGGCGCGGCCAAGCGCCCACACCCAGACGTCCGCTAACGCCGTTTTTCCTAAGCCTGTAGGAACATCAATCATGAGGGGAAGTCGACCCGTGCGAACTGCGTAGTTCGCCGCTTCTTCCTGCCACCGATAAGGCGGCACCCCATGGACCCCATGGAAGAACTCCGCGAAGCTCGGAAACATCGTGGCATCTCCCATTAGTCATCATCTCCTGTGTTAGTGCCAATGTTGCCGACGGGAACAAATAGCGAGTCCATCGTCAGCGTAGGTCGAAGCTCTGGTGTGGGTGTCTCCACGGTGACCGCGTAAGGAACGAAGCCACGTGGATGAAAAGGCATACTCATCGGCGCGCAGCCCTTGAGTCTGGGCGAGGTTGCTTGATGGCTGAGGAGATGTACTCCCGCCTTCGACGCGTAGTGCTCGAGATAGGCTGCTGCCACTGTTCGGTCGGCGGGACCATAGATCGGTACCGCCGTACGCCAGCGTCGAGACACAGCAAAATAACTGCTCAATCGAGTCCATACTCGACGATCGGCTGGGTCATAACGCAATCCGAGTTTCTCATCTTGCAGCAACCGGTGGGCGGCTGGAATTCCGCGAACGGCTACCCCCATGAGAGCTCCGTTTCCGTGCTCCGGATCAGCGTTTACCAACGGGAATACATCACCATTACAACCAGCGACAGATCGTACATGGTCCAACGAAGCAGAGATTCTCCTCGTGTCCTTCACCGTCCGGTTAAACGTCAGCGGTATCCACCCGTCGTTATCTGGGTTCTGCGGATCGCGATGATCTGGAAGGTAGGAAACTTGACGCGCGGGCACTGTGGGAACATGAGCTCCAAGCTGATGCTCTTCCTCGAATCTTTTATCCAGTGCTGCCCCGAACCCAGGCTGCCACGTGCGCACCTGGCCGGCTGGGTTCTCCACTCCCACCCACCTCTGGGCGTTTTCTACTGCGCCGGAATCATCGCCTTCTACGACCTTCATGATGCAGCCGTCCATCGACGTGCCGAAGTAGCCGACTGCTGCGGCAGCTTTGTCGAGCAACTCCGTATGCTCCGAAGAAACGTCTACCACGTACGTCACGCGAGTGGCGAGCACCGGTTCTGGAAGCCGGGCGGCTCTTTTTGCCTGCATTTTCGTCAATTGGCCCACAGAAGCAGACTTCCGAGGCAACCTTGAGGGCTTTTTCGCCACGAATACATCAGTCCAATCGGCTTCTGGGAGCCGATACTGCCCAGTAAAAATATCGGGCGAGGCGCTGCGCTCCACTTCTCGAAGTACCGCGCGAATAGCCTCGGTAGTGGAATCAGACAGCTGCGCGTTGTGGCAGCCCGCCACTAAAGCAGAGTAGAGCCGAGCCGGGGACGGTGGCCATTCCCTCTTCCCTTGGCGATCGGTACCGTGAAATGTCGAGTTAAAGTCGACATGGATGGTAATCATTGGCCGCCTCTACTCGTCGGTGGACGACTTCGCTGCAGTAGCGAGAAGTGCGTCTAGTACCACCTGTGCCATGCTCGACGACATACGCAGCTTGATCTTGCGCGCACCGCTGCCCTGCTCTGCCGCCGGCAAGAAGCCCGCCTGAACAGATTCCTCCAGCGCCTCCAAGGTCTCTCGGCGAAGCTCGTCTACGTCCACATCGATACGACGCGCGCCCCGCTGGCCGCGTACACGAAGCCCCCAAGCCGGTGGTGCGATCTCGACGAGATCGCATTCGCTACGAATATGCCCGTCGTTTGCGACTAATTCGGTGGCCAGCATAGAGACTCCCAGCGCGGCTCGGATCACGGGTTCTTTGACCTCGTACCGATCAAGCGCTCGCAAGTCAGCTAGGGACACCGACGTCAATGAGGCAATGCTCTCGCAGGTGTAGTGAATCGGAACGGAATCACCGGAAGTAATGATGGCGCCCAGACCAAAAGCAGACGGCTGCTTAGGTTTGATCCCCTTTACTTTGGAGTCGGACTCGACGACGGTGAGCTCTCCGTCGTCTAGAACCAGTCGAGTACGACCGGAGGCAGGCAGTTTACCAGGCGTTTTGGTGGCAAACACGGGTGATGGTGAAGCGCCGGTGCCGATAATTTGGGAGGAAATTGACCGTGCTCGTCGATGGGTGGATGTCGCTCCACTGGCCAACCAGTACCCCCAAATCACTGAGTTCAGGGAGACACCCGCGATCGTAGCGGCCTCTGAAGAAACGATCTCTCGATAGAGATCGGAGCTTGGCTGGGACCAGAGTGCCTTTCCGTTGTCCTCTGTCAGGCTGTAGCGCACCCAGCTATCAATGTGACGGTGCGACAGCTCCCACGAGGATGTCCGCAGCTGCTTCAGGACATCACCTAGCTCTGCTCGACGAGCCGGAGATTCTAGGCTGGGCATATTTTTAATCGCCCTAGCCATTGATTTTTCGACGGCTTCCGCGATGTCACTGTCGGAAGGCGCAGTGATTTCCACTGCGGGCAGCCAAGGATACAACTCAGGATCGTGGTAGATGACTGGCTCAGCACGCGTTGCCTCGCCTGCAACAGACGAGATGACAACCGATGGTGCTGTCCGTCCTGAGTTAGTGAACAAGAAGCCCTCATCGTCGGGCAAGAGGACTGGCGCATTCTGGTTGATGCGATACGTGCGACCGTCGGTGTCACTGGGGTAGACAGCCGGAGCTACCGGCGTGGCTGGTCCGGCCGCTGGCTCAAGCTGGGCATGACGAACAAGCGAGGGAGATTCAGAACGGAGGATATCCGAAAGCAGAGACATATACAGTGCCTTTCAAGAGTGTGGTTAGTGGATGGGTCGTACGTGAACGAGGCCTAGGCCGTAGTTGAGGCCTCGCCCGAGGCCGTGGCTGAGAACGTCATCGAGTTCGGCGCCTCCTCGGACAGTTGCGGTGATGGTCACTGCGGGAATGATTCCCGTGCGCCCAGCGGTTCGCCTGACATTGAACCTTTCGCCCACTGTCAGGTCATCCGGTTCGAGGTTTCGCCTATTGAGGAGATCGAGAGCCCACTCAGGGAGTTCATCTGGAGGAACCGGTACTCTGCGCCCGCGAGGAGAATGTTGTTGGCGAACTTCTGGAGGTAGCGATCCCCTCTGGGAGCGTGCAACTAGGGCGTTAACAGTTACTTCAAGGTGGTATCTCTGTTCTGGATCTGTGGCTTGGAGCGCGCTGCGTTCCGCAGACAAGCCCGGTATCTGATGGTTGAGGTCAGGCCGGTGGCGCACGATGAGGTTGTTCCCAGAAACGGCAAAAAGACATCTGGCGTCTGAACGAGGCATCGCTTCGTCCAACTGCCCATCTGCAAAACCGGACATCACTATTCTGTGGAGGTCTTTCCTCGTGGCGTATCTCAGATGGGATGGAAGCCCATACTGTAAGTCCACTCCAATACTGTCTTTGTGGCTCATGGTTTAACCATAGCTAGGCCCTCGGACATGTACTCAGAATGTGAATGCTTTTCGTATGTGTGTTCGCTTTCTCGAATCGACATAACCATGGAAAGCCTGCGAAAGAATACCCTCGGCATACAGGTGTATGGCTAGGACATAATGGAGCAGTTCGAGAGCTCATTGGGTGTGACTTATTTGTCATGCCACGCGCCGCCGCGCGGGCAGCAACACGAGAAACCAACAACAGGCGAGGACCACCCCCACCACCGAATAGGGCCCGGAACCGCTCTCAATCACCGCCCAAGGCATGCCGGCAAAGAACTCGGCGCAGCGGTGAATCCACCACGTGCAGGGCTCGATAATCCGCACTGCCACAGCGGCCAGCGGCTCCGCCCGCAGCGCCACTAAGACCACAGCGAACAAACCGACGATCGTCACCGGCGCCACAGCCGCGGCCACGCACACATTGGCCGCCACCGCCACAGCAGAGACCCGTCCCACCATCAAAGCCAGCAGCGGCATAGTCACGATATCCGCGGCAATAGCTACAGACAATGCGCGGATACACACATCAGGCAGCGGCAGCCATGCCAGCCGCGGGTAGAGATACGGGTGCAAGGCCACAATCCCCGCGGTAGCGGCACAGGAGAGGGCAAAACCATAGCTCACCGCCAGATCACTGTCCCATAGCAACAGCCCCGTTATCGCCACAGCGAGCGCGTGCAGGGGTTCAGCCCGAGAGACGCTCACCACCGCCACCAGCCCCACCACCCCAGTTACGGCCGCTCTTTTCACCGAGGGCTCCGGCCCCACCAGCACCACGAAGGCCACCAGCGCTATCCCCGCTGCCGCGCATTGCCAGCGCGGCCCGCAGCCTGCGAGCCGGCAGGCGATCACGCACGCGGTGGTCACGATGGCCACATTCGCCCCCGAGACCGCCGAGAGGTGGCTGAGCCCCGTGGCGAGATAGGCCGCAGTTTCCTCCTCGCTTTGCAGGGAGGTATCGCCAAAGACCATACCGGGGATGAGCCCCACCGAGCGCTGCCCCACGTTCTGCTGTACAAGCTCCATGAATCGTGCCCGCACGGTGTGCGCGCAGTGGTCCCACCAGCTCGGCTCGCCCACAACACGGCCGTGCTGCAGCCGCGCCACCACGGCGTTCAGCCCGACGCGGGTGTCCTCCTGCAGCTGCACGCTTGCGACTACCTGTTCGCCGCGGTGGGGCTGCCAGCGTTCACACGGGTGAAAGACGGGCAGCTCGGCTGGATAGCGAGCAAGGCGCAGGCGGGTAAGGCAGGTGCTGCCGCCGGATACGTCCGTGCTGCTGATTACTCGTCCCGCAAGCTCGTAGTGGCCGCGGGCCTGGGTTATGGGATGCTGCTGGATGAGCAGGCGCCGCAGCTGGGCGACGCCACCGTGCACCACGACCGTGGCTGCCAGCAGCAGAGCGCTTCCCGGCGCGCGATACGCCCACGCGGCGGCGACAGCGACCACCCCCAGCACCGCGAGGAGCAGCGGCCCGTGCTCGGTGGCCACCACCACCCATGTGGATGCCCACGCCATGCAGGCGATCGGGATGAGGCGCAGCTCGATGAAAGCGACGGGAGGGTTCACAAGGTGACCAGGTCCTTTATTGCCTCGAATTTGGCGGGGCCGATTCCTTTGACCTCCAGCAGCTGATCGACGCTCTCAAAAGGCCCGGATGCCTCGCGATGGGCGATGATCGCTGCGGCGGTTGCTGCCCCCACCCCGGGCAGGGTCTCTAGTGCGGCGCTATCGGCGCTGTTGAGCGCTACCTTCCCGCCCGGCGCAGCGCCCGGTGCGGCGGGGTTGAGTGGGGCTGCGCCAGCGATGGGGAGATCCTCCTCGGGGCCGGGCACATAGAGTTGCTGGCCGTCGCTGAGTTTTTGGGCCAGGTTGATCGCGCTGAGCTGCGCCTCTGGCAGCGGGGCGGCATGGCGGAGCGCATCATCGGTGCGCGCACCTGCGGGCAGGTGCTGCAGCCCAGGATTGGCGACGTGCCCGACCACGGCCACCACGATCTCCTTAGGTTGCTCGGTGGTGGTCTCGTCCTCATAGACAGCCACCGATTCGACCGGCGGTGGAGATGCATCGCGGAGCTGGGGCACGAGAAATACCCCGCCGAGGAGCAGCAGTACCACGGCGGCGATCAGGCCGTGGCGCGGGCTCAGCCGCAGGCGGGGATTATCGGGATAGCGGACCTGCAGGAGGTCTTCTTCGCCGGTGGGGCGAGTCAGCTCGCGCAGGCGATCAAGCGGGGAGGCGGAAGTCATGCCCCGCAGGCTAGGTGGCGGGCGAGGTGGCGTCGATAAGCGTGTGCTGCGGGCTGTGGACTACAGCTCGTTTTCCACAGCCAGGGCCTCGATGACGGCGCTGGGGTTGCCGCGAGTCACGCTCACCGCTATGGTGCCCGGCCCAGTGTGGGTGGCGAGGGCCGGTTCGAGGCGATCCAGTCGCACCGTGGAATCAACGTGGATGCGCTCCACGATGTGAATGGCCAGCTGGCGGGCGGATTCGCGGGCCTCGTGGTGCAGCACCGTCACCACCGCCGGTTCCTCGCAGCAATACAGCTCCACGACCTCGGCGAGCTTCGCTAGCGCCTTGGCTTGGGTACGGGTTTTCGCGGCGATCTCGATGCGGCCCTGTTTGAGATGCATGAGCGGGCGGATCGCGAGCGTGGCAGAGAAGAGCACATTGGCGGCCGAGAGACGCCCAGACTTGCGCAGCTCATCGATCTTGTGCACATAAAACCACACCTCGGAGTGCTCGAGCACCTCCAAAGCGGCGTCATAGCAGGCATCAAGATCGGCGCCCTCGCGGGCCTTGAGGGCAGCGGCAATACAGGCAATACCAATGGTCGGCCCCAAGGATTCGGTGTCGAGCACGCGGACGCGGCTATCCTCAAATACCCCGGCGGCGGTGACGGCCGCAGACCACGTGGAGGAGATCTCCTTGGACATGTGCAGGGCGAGCACGCCCTCGTCGCCGCCGCGTTCTAGCTGGCGGGCATAGGCGGCCACGAGCTCGAGCGCGGATAGCCCCGCGGTGGTGCGGTCTTTGTCCGAGTGGGTGACGTGAATGTCTACCACCGTGATGCCGAGCTGCTCCGCGAGCGCGGGCGGCAGGCAGGCGGTGGAATCGGTGACGATGCGCACCGTCATGGGTGCGTGCTTTCACACACCGTCAGCCCCGGGGTCACACCCACGTTCCATCCCTCGAGATACCACTGGGCGTTGTCCAGATTATCGGCGGTGAAGGACTGCGGCTGGGGGGAACGGGGGTCATACTGCGGGCGGGCCTGTAGCTGTGCCCAGCAGGTATTAGACACGGTGGACAGCCGGGAGAATTCCTCGGCCGTGGCGAAGCCGAGCAGCGAGCCGGTGAGCGCGTTGATCGTGCCGCCGTGGGCGACACACAGAATGGACTTGTCTTCCCACTCCTCTACCTCGGCCATGGCGTCATCCACCACGGCCCGCGCCCGGGCGGCAACCTCAAGGCGGGTTTCCCCACCCGGCGGCGCCCAGGACACATCATGGCGCCAGCGGGCGCGCGCCCCAGGGGTGGCGGCGTCGATCTCCGCATGGGTTTTGCCCTGCCACTCCCCGAGATGGGTTTCGCGCAGCCGCTCATCGGTGATGAGGGGAACGTCCAGCAGTGTGGCGACTTCCCGCGCCGTATCGTGGGCGCGCTGCAAATCAGAGCAGACCACGCGCACGAAGTTCAGCCCCGATAGATAGCGGGCGGCTTGGCGCGCCTGAATCACACCACGCTCGCTGAGCTTCGTGTCGAGCTGACCTTGCATGCGAGCGGTGGCGTTATATTCGGTCTCTCCGTGGCGTAGCAGGACGAGTCGTCGGCCCATCGCGCTAGATTTCGTTCTCGGAGGGATCCTCGCCGGCGAGCGGGATCTGTCCGATGTCGTTGACCTCGCGGATATCCACCTCGTCGCCCCAGTCCTCGGGGCGGGTGAGCGTTTCCAAACCCTCGACGTCTACCAGCGGGCAGTCCGCCCAGAGACGATCGAGGCCGTAGAACTGGCGCTCGGGGCCGCGGAAGATGTGGACCACGATGTCCTCATAATCCAGCAGCGCCCAGCGTCCCTCACGGGTACCTTCGCGGCGCGTGGGGTGGTTCCGGCCAGCCTTGGCCAGCTGGTCCTCCACCTCCTCCACGATGGCGCTGACCTGGCGCTCGTTATCGGCGCTGGCGATCACAAAACACTCGGTAATAGCGAGGCGCTCGGACACATCGATCACGGCGATCTCTTCGGCCAGCTTCTCGCTGGCGGCAAGCGCTGCGATCGACGCGTACTTAATGGCGGATTCTCGTGCTGTCACTTAATAAAACTCCTTTAAAATTCTTCTTCTACCGTAATCTATCGACTGCCCTCGGCGTGAGTTTCCGCGCCCGCGCGGCCCGCGCCGTCCTCGGCAGCGCCCGCGCCCTCATAGGACGGCTGCGATAGGCGATCCCGCCCCTCGGGCCGGTAGAGCTGCCGCTTGGCTATGTATTGCACCACTCCATCCGGCACAAGGTACCAGACCGGCCGGCCGGCCCGCGCCCGGGCGCGGCAATCGGTGGAGCTGATCGCCATTGCCGGAATTTCCACGATGGACAGGTGCTCATGATCGACTTCGGGAAGAATGTCCTCCTCCAGCTCATAGCCGGGGCGGCTCACCCCCACGAAGTGCGCGAGATTAAACATCTCCTCCCAGTCCCGCCAGGTGACGATCTTCGCCAAGGCATCCGCGCCGGTAATAAAGAAGAGCTCGGCGCGGGGAAACTGTTCCCGCAAATCATGCAGGGTGTCAATGGTATAGGTGCTTCCACCGCGGTCGATATCCACCCGCGAGGTCGCGAAGCGTGGATTGGAGGCGGTGGCGATCACCGTCATCAGGTAGCGATCCTCCGCATCAGAGACATCGCGCCCAGCTTTTTGCCAAGGCTGGCCGGTGGGCACAAAGAGCACCTGGTCCAGCTGGAAACGATCGGCCACTTCGCTGGCGGCCACGAGGTGGCCGTGGTGAATCGGGTCGAAGGTGCCACCCATGATTCCGATACGTGCAGGGGCGCTCACGGGCGGGTGTGGCCTTCCCCACGCACAATCCACTTGGTGGAGGTCAGCTCCGGCAGCCCCACGGGGCCGCGGGCGTGCAGCTTCTGGGTAGAAATTCCGATCTCCGCGCCGAAGCCGAACTGCTCGCCATCGGTAAAAGCGGTAGAGGCGTTGAGCATCACCGCTGCGGCGTCCACTTCGCGGCCGAAGCGCTCCACCACGCCGCTGTCTTGGGCGGCAATGGCCTCGGTGTGGCCCGAGGAGTGGGCGCGGATGTGCTCGATCGCCCCAGCGACACCCTCCACTACCACGGCGGTGATGTCCATAGAGAGATACTCGGTGTCCAGGTCCTCTGCCGTGGCGGCCACGGCCTCATCGTTGAGCTCCAGCAGCTGCTCATCGGCGTGCACGCGCACCCCGGCAGCCACCAGGGCGTCGATGATGGCGCGGCGGCTGGAGGTGTCGAGGGCGGCGTCGATAAGCACGGTCTCGGTGGCGTTGCACACGCTCACCCGACGGGTTTTGCCATTGAGTAGCAGGGCGATGGCCTGCTCCAGATCCGCCGAGGCATCAATATAGAGGTGGCAGTTGCCGGTGCCGGTTTCGATGGTGGGCACCGTGGCGCCGGTGACCACAGCATTGATCAGCCCGGCCCCGCCCCGCGGGATCACCAGATCTACCAGCCCACGGGCGGTAATAAGCTCCGTGACGCTCTCGCGGCTCTCGCAGGGCACCAGCTGCGCGGCGGCACGCGGCAGATCATGCGCGGCGAGCACATCCTGCAGGATGGCCACCAGCGCCCGGTTGGATTCCACCGCAGACTTAGAGCCGCGCAGCAGCGCCACGTTGCCGGACTTCAGGCAGAGGCCAAAGGCATCAACGGTGACATTGGGGCGCGCCTCGTACACCATGCCAATCACTCCGAGCGGCACCCGCACCTGGCTGAGTACCAGCCCATTCGGCAGGGTGTGGCCGCGGGTGATCTCCCCTACGGGATCGCTCAGCGCCGCCACTTGGCGGAGGCCATCGGCGATGCCGCTAATGCGCTCGGTGCTCAGGGCGAGGCGGTCGAGCAGCGCCTCCGAGGTGCCGGCGGCGCGTTCCCGTTCCAAGTCGCGCTCATTGGCGGCAATAATCTCCTCGGCGCGCTCTTCGAGGGCCGCGGCGGCCGCCAGCAGCACCTCATCCTTCGCCGGGGTGCGCAGCTGCGCGATGCTCGTGCTTGCCTCACGCGCGGCGCGGGCTAGGTCCATAGTCGTTGTATTAGCGTTCATAGCTCACAACTGTAGCGTGCACTGGCGCTTGACGACGCCATCTCGCAGCCACAGCAGCCCGGCAGGCCACTAATAGCCCTGATCCACCGTCACCTCGGTGGGCATGGTCTCCCCCGCCTGATAGGCGGTGAAATTCTCCACGATCTGGGGAGCAATCAGCCGGCGGATCGAGTCCTTCGTATTGGCAGTATGAGGGGTGATCACCACCTGCTCCATCTCCCACAGGGGGTGGCCATCCGGCAGCGGCTCCGGCTCGGTCACATCGAGTCCGGCGCCGGCGATCTCCCCACGATTGAGGGCATCCACCAGGGCGTCGCTATCTACGAGCGGGCCACGGCCAACGTTGATGAGCACCGCATGCTCGGGCATGAGCTTTAAGGTGCGCTCGTTGATCATGTGGTGGGTGTCGTCTGTGAGCGGGGCGGCGAGAATCACCGCGTCCGAGGAGGACAGCACCTCATCGCGATGCTCCGAGGAATAGGTCTTGTCGGCCCCCTCCACGGGGTTACCGGAATTATTGACCGCGAGGACAGTGCAGCCGAAGCCTTTGAGCATGGGCACCAGCTCGCGGCCGATACCGCCGGCACCGATGATGCTCACGGTGCTATCGAAGAGCCAGCGGGTGGCGCTATCCACCTGTTTTTGGCAGCTCCACGACTGGGCGCGGGCCACCGGGGTGTGCTGGTGCAATTGGGCCAGCAAGAGCGCCACGGCGGACTCCGCCACTGGGCGGGCGAAGGTGCCGGAGCAATTAGAGTAGCGGCGCGAGCCATCGATAACGCCGTGCGTGAAGTAGGCATCGATACCGGCGAGCCCAAACTGCACCCACTTCACGGAGTCGGGCAGCTCGGGAAAATCCTCGGCCGAGCCGTTATACACGAGCAGCTCTGCCTCGGAGAGATCCTCGGTCAATTCACCACCGACGGCAGCGAGTTGTTCTTCTACGGTGTCCCAGTGCGTCGGTCCCATTGCATATTTCATGCACCCCACACTACGCATGTGAGGAATAGCTCGACAGGTAATCCGCGTGGATTACCGGTCGCTTCATGCCCTCCGGCAGCTCGTGGGTGTGCTTGCCCAGCATTCCGTGCAGGGTCTTGGCATCATAGGAAACCTCGCCGCGGGCAATGGTGGTGCCCTTGGGGTCCTGAATTTCCACAATGTCGCCGGAGCGGAACTCGCCATCCACCTCGGTGATACCCACGGCCAAGAGCGAGGAGCCACCACGCTGCACCACGCGCGCCGCACCCTCGTCCACGCGCACCACGCCAGAGACATCTGCGGCATAGAGCGCCCAGAAGTTCCAGGCCTTCAAGCGTCCCTGCTCCGGGTGGAACACCGTGCCCACCTGGGCAGAGGCGAGTGCCGGGCCGATATTATCGGCGCTGGCGAGCAGGACGGGGATACCGCCGCGGGAGGCGAGCCGGGCCGCCGATACCTTAGAGGCCATGCCGCCGGTACCCACTTTGCCGCCGTCGCCGGCCACAACACCTGCGAGATCCTCCGGCCCAGTGACATCGGAGACAAACTTCGCTCCGGGCTCGGCGGGGTTGCGATCATAGAGACCATCCACATCCGAGAGCAGCACCAGCGCATCGGCCCTGATGAGGTGGGCGACGATCGCGGCGAGGCGATCATTGTCGCCGAAGCGCAGCTCGGAGGTAGCCACCGTATCGTTTTCGTTGATGATGGGCACACAGCGCAGCTGCCGCAGCCGCTCCACGGTGCGCTGGGCGTTGCGGGCGCGGGAACGCTCCGCCGCGTCGGAGGCGGTGAGCAGCACCTGGCCGGTGGTGCGGCCATAGCGGGCGAAGGAGCGACCCCACTGATAGGCCAAGTGCACCTGGCCTACCGAGGCGGCCGCCTGCTTGGTGGCCAGATCCCCCGGCCGGCTTTTCAGGCCCATGGGGGCCATACCGGCGGCCACCGCACCGGAACTGACGATAATCACATCGGTGCCAGCCTCCATGCGGGCTTGGCAGGCGTCCACGAAACGGTTGATCTTCTCCGCCGAGACCGCATAGTTCTCGTCTGTCACCGAGGAGCTACCCAGCTTGACCACGATCTTCTTGGCCTTGGCAATCTCCCCCCGCAGTCCTTCTCCAGCGGGTTCGTCGAGCACCGTCTCCGGTATTCCGGCGGGCGGGAACTCAGCCGATGGGGTCTCCTGCAGGGCATAGGGAGTAGTGGGCAGCAGTGTGTCTTCGTTCATCTATTCCTAACCCTCCCAGCGGTCGCGGGAGGCTTCTTCGTCACCAAAGTCGAACTCATCGATCAGGCCGCGGCGCGCCTGGGAGGCGCGCTTACGCTCTGCGGCAGTAGAACGGGTGGAACGCCCAATGCGGGCATCGGTGCCACGGGCGGTAGCTGGGGAACCGGAGTCACTGACACCAGCGGTGGTCAGCGGCTCCCACTCGAAGGTGATCTCACCAATGGTCACCTCGGCTCCCTCGCGAGCGCCCATCTTATACAGGGCGTCCTCTACACCCAACTTGGCCAGACGATCCGCGAGATAGCCCACCGCCTCATCGTTCTCGAAGTCGGTTTGTTGAATCCAGCGGCGCGGCTTTTCGCCCAGCACCTCGTAGCCGCCGGGGTTATTCGGATCGGCCACCACGCGGAAATCATCCTTCTTATGGGCATCCACCGCAACGGGGCGCACCACGGTGCGCTGTTGGCGCTGCTTGGGATGCTTCTTGCGGTGCTCCTTCACCAGCTCCATGAGGCGATAGCGCAGCGGGTCGAGGCCCTGATGCGCTACGGCGGAGATGATGAATACCGGCCAGCCGAAGGCCTCGCGGAGATCCTCCATTACGAACTCGGCCAGCTCCCGTGCCTCGGGGATATCGGCCTTATTCAAGATGATCACGCGGGGGCGTTCGCGCAGATCGCCCAAGCCGGTGTCATGGTCGAGCACCGACTGGTAGGCGGCCAGCTCATTCTCCAGCGCCTCGATATCTGAGACCGGATCGCGCCCCGGCTCGAGCGTGGCGAGGTCCACCACATGGGCGAGCACGGCGGTGCGTTCGATATGGCGCAAAAAGTCCAGACCAAGGCCCTTGCCCTCGGAGGCGCCCGGGATCAGCCCCGGCACGTCCGCGATAGTGAAGGAATCATTGCCCATGTCCACCACCCCAAGATTGGGCTGCAGGGTGGTAAAGGGGTAATCGCCAATCTTGGGCCGCGCTGCGGAGAGCACCGAAATCAAGGACGACTTACCGGCAGAGGGAAAGCCCACGAGCCCCACGTCTGCCATGGACTTGAGCTCCAGGATCAGATCGCGTTGCTCCCCCGGCTCGCCCTTGAGCGCAAAGCCCGGGGCCTTACGCTGCTTATTAGCCAGCGCCGCATTGCCGAGGCCACCGAAGCCTCCCGAGGCGGCCACGAAGCGGGTACCCACGGCCACCAGATCCGCCAGCACCTCGCCGTCCTCATTGAGCACAACAGTGCCCGGCGGCACCTCGAGCACGAGGTCCTCGCCGCGGGCGCCATTACGGTGATCGCCGGCGCCATTATTGCCGCGGGAGGCCTTCAGGTGGGGGCGATAGTGGAAATCGAGCAGGGTGTGGGCTTGGTCAGAGACCTCAAGGATGATGTCTCCGCCGTGCCCGCCATTGCCGCCATCCGGCCCGCCGAGGGGCTTGAACTTTTCGCGGTGCACAGAAGCACAGCCATGCCCGCCGTCACCAGCCTGCAGGTGCAGTACAACGCGGTCTACGAAACGGTTCATGTGGTCCTTTAGATCGAGGAAGATTAAGCACCTGATTGTAACTCACAGCCGCAGCAATCCACACGATCCCCGTTCCGGAGAGCACGGGCGGCACCTTCATGCCAGCCCTAACGCCGCGCGTAGCCCACCCGAGAAAGATTAAAGCCGCCTGCCTCCCCGTGCGGGGAAACAAGCGGCTTAGATCTGAAGCTCTACAAGCTTTAGGCAGCTTCGGTCGGAACGATGTTCACCATGCGGCGGTTGCGCTTGGTGGTGAACTCGACGGAGCCTGCTGCAAGAGCGAACAGGGTATCGTCGCCACCGCGGCCGACGTTCTCGCCGGGGTGGAACTTGGTGCCGCGCTGACGGATGAGGATCTCGCCTGCGTTCACCTTCTGGCCGCCGAAGCGCTTCACGCCGAGGCGCTTTGCTTCGGAGTCACGACCGTTGCTGGAGCTGGATGCACCCTTCTTGTGTGCCATGACGGTTTTTCTCCTTTAAGCCTTCTCGGCCTACTTGATGCCGCTAATCTTGATAACGGTCAGGTTCTGACGGTGACCCTGACGCTTCATGTAACGGCTCTTGTTCTTGTACTTCAGGTTACGGATCTTCGGGCCCTTGACGTGCTCGATAATCTCCGCGGAAACTTCCACCTTGGCAAGCTTGTCGGCGTCGGTGGTCACATCGGCGCCGTCGACGAGAAGAACCGGGGTGAGAGCCACGGACGAACCCGGCTCACCCTCGATCTTCTCGACCTTGACGAGGTCACCTTCGGCAACCTTGTACTGCTTGCCGCCGGTCTTGACGATCGCGTACATAGGAGGGCTACCCCTTTTTCTAAAAACTCGGCTCGGGCACTCAAGGCGCCCGATTTAAGGACTTGTACTTTATTTCATGCTGAACGCACTGCGAACAGCGACTGTCCAAGACTACCTTTATCGGCTAGCAAAACACAAACCGCTACTTTTTGTTTGTGCTCCGGCGTGTCGCGCGACGCCTCCGGCCCTTGCTTGTCGACGCCGCCTGGCGCTGCTCGGACTGGCGCTTCTCCGGCTGTCGCTGCTCGGACTGGCGCTTCTCCGACGCCTGCTCCTTCGCGGGTGCCTGCTCCGCACGGCTGTTCTTGCGCACCACCCGACGACGACCACGCCGGCGCCGCGGGGAGGAGTCCTCGGACTCGTCCTTATCCGCGTGCTGCTGCGACTCGGGGGCCGGCTCGGACTGCGGGGCGGGGCTACGGCTCTCCTCGGAGCGAGCGCCCCGAGTGGAGCTACGGCGCCTGCCGCCGCGGCTACGCCGCGAGGACTGGCGACGGGAACCATCGCCGGAATCGCGTGAGTCACGCGAATCCGCTGCGTCCTCGGTCTCCTCGGCCTTGTCAGCGCTGGGCTGGGCAGGCTCGAAGTCCTCTCGCTTGGGCGCGTGATCCGAGCGGGAGTTCCCGCGGGTAGCGCGCTTGCGGCGCGGGGAGCGTTCGAACTCCGCCATGGCCTCGTCGAAGCTGGCCGGGGTGTAGTCCGCGCCCGAGGGCTCGTCCGGGTCTTCCGCATCGGCGGTGTGGACCGCCTTGGCGGCGATGGCCTGCACATCCTCGGCGCTGCTCTCTTCGGAGCGCTTCTTCTCAGAGCGCTTCTTCTTGGCCGGCTCCTCCGGCTGAGCAGAGTCCTTATTATCAGCAGAACGCTTCGTGTTCGTGCGCTTGGTGCTGCGGCGACGGCCGCGGCGCTGACGCTTCTCGGATTTCTCTTCGCGCTCAGCGTTCTCCGCCGAGTCCTCCGCGTTATCCGCTTGGGAATTGAGCGAGATGACGGCGTCGGCAAGCTCCTCGATGCTCTTCTCCGACTCCTCCTCGCGGTGCATCGCGAGGGCTGCGGGGTGCGAAGCCGGATCGTGGGAGGAGTGCTTCTTGTCCTGCTTGTCGTTCTTCTCGTTCTTCTCACGACGCTCGGAGCGATCGGACTTCTCGCCCTTATCGCCGCGGCGGCGCGGCTTGTGCGTCGGCTGCTCGCTCTGCTCGACCGGGTCGGTGTGAATAATCAGGCCACGGCCATCACAGTGCTCACACTCGGTGGCGAAGGTATCGAGCAGCCCGGTGCCCAGCTTCTTGCGGGTCATCTGTACCAGACCCAGCGAGGTCACCTCGGACACCTGGTGGCGGGTACGGTCCCGGCCCAGTGCCTCCTTGAGGCGGCGCAGCACGAGATCCTGGTTCTCGGGCAAGACCATATCGATGAAGTCCACCACGATCATGCCGCCGAGGTCACGCAGCCGCATTTGGCGCACGATCTCCTCCGCAGCCTCGAGGTTGTTCTGGGTGACGGTCTCCTCGAGGTTGCCGCCGGTGCCGGTGAACTTTCCGGTGTTCACATCCACCACGGTCATGGCTTCGGTGCGATCGATCACCAGGGTGCCGCCAGACGGCAGCCACACCTTGCGGGAGAGGGCCTTGGAGAGCTGCTCATCCACGCGGTAGTGCTCGAAGGCATCCACCCCACCGTGTTTGTTGGGGTCATACTTTTCCATGCGATCCTCCAGATCGGAGGCCACGGAGTGCACATAGGCGTAGACGGTATTCCACGCCTTCGAACCATCCACCACGAGGTGGGAGAAGTCTTCATTGAAGAGGTCGCGGATCACCTTCACCAGCATGTTGGGCTCTTCATACATGGCGACCGGCTTCGCGCCCTTGGAGGACTTCTCCTTCTTGGTGCGCTCATCGATCTGCTCCCACTGGGCGTGCAGGCGGGCCACATCAGCAGCGATGGCCTCCTCGCTCACCCCTTCCGCAGCGGTGCGGATGATGGCCCCACCCTGCTCGGGAACAACGCGCTTAAGAATGTCCTTCAGCCGTGCCCGCTCCGGGGCGGGCAGCTTGCGGGAAATACCTGCGGTACGACCACCTGGGACATACACCAAGAATCGACCGGCCAGCGAGATTTGGGTGGAGAGGCGGGCACCCTTGTGCCCGATCGGGTCCTTCACTACCTGCACGAGCACCTGATCGCCGCTCTTCAGAGCGTGTTCGATGGTGCGACGACGCCCGCCGAGACCAGCGGCGCGCCAATCCACCTCACCGGCGTAGAGCACACCATTGCGGCCCTTGCCGATGTCGATGAACGCGGCCTCCATGCTGGGCAGCACATTTTGGACGCGGCCCAGATAGATATTGCCCACCATCGAGGACTGGGTATCGGAGGTCACGAAATGTTCCACCAGCATGCCGTCTTCCAGCACACCTACCTGCGTCACCCGTCCTGGGTGATCGGTGCGTTCCTTTTCCCGCACCACCATGGTGCGCTCCACGGACTCGCGGCGCGCCAGGAACTCGGCCTCGCTGACGATATGGCGTTCATTCTTGCGCGCTTCTCGACGCTCACTCCGGCGGCGACGCTGCGCCTCCAAACGGGTCGAGCCCTTGATGGCCTTGGGCTCATCAATCGGTTCGGGATCGGCGTCCTTCTGCGGCGACTTCTTGGACTTTGCCGGCTTATCCTCGCGCTTGTCCTCATTCGACTTGCGGGACTTGCGTTCGCGCGGCTTGTCCTCACGGCGCGGCTTGTCTTTCTCCGCGGCCGGGGCGTCCTCCTCCGGGGTGGCGGCGTCGACGGCGGGCGGGATGAATAGCGGCATGGGTGCTGCTGCGGCGGAGGGATCCTCCGGCGCTGGGGTGATCTCGGGGACGATCTCCTCGAGGAGCTCCTCGGAGGCATAGCTCGCGAGCTGCTTGTCCACCTTTTCTTCGATCTGGCTGATCTCGTTTTTCACGTTGTTTTCCACGCGCTTACGGATCCGCACCTCTGGGGATTCCTCCCCGTTGTCGGGCTCCGGATCTGGGGTGTCGCTGCGGAGGGCCTCGAGCAGCTGGGCGGCCTCATCCTTGGTGAGCGAGGACTGCGCCACCTTGACCAGTCCGATTTTGTCCAGCTCAATGATGAGTTCCTTGGAGCTCATTCCCAGCATCTTCGCCATGGCAAAGACTCGGGTTCGCTCCCCCAGCTGGTTGATATCAAGTTCAGTTGTGTTGGGCTTTTCGGCCACGTTCTACTCCTTTATGCGAATCCGCGAGGGAGCTCTGCTCGACCACGCGCGATTCAGATGGGGATGAAAGTTCGGTGTGAAGTTATTGCTTGGTGAAATCTCCGTCTTCCTATTGTGGCACATCCCCGAGCCCACCCTTGGAGTTAGACCGGCCCGGCGTTGCAGATCGCCCGAACCGAACACATGTGTGGCAGGTAACACAGCTAGCGAGGTAGGGATCCCCTTCACGCCCGCGTTAATCTAAAGAGAAATTCAACACGTTGCATCAAGGTGAGGAGAAACAGCGTCATGCTGATAGGTATCCCGCGGGAGACCGATCCCGCACAGCCCCTCGTCTCCGCCACCCCTGATACCGTCGCCAAGCTCTTAAAAAAGGGTTTTGAGGTGCAGGTTCAGCGGGGCGCCGGTGTGGCCAGCGCCTATCCGGACGAGCTGTATGAGCAGGCTGGGGCACAGCTGGTGGGAGAGGACGTCTGGCATGCAGACATCGTCACGTGTCTCGATACCCCGGACAAAGAATCACTCAGCGCCCTGCGGTCGGGGGCCACGCTCATCGCCCGCATGGACCCCGCCCGCAATGAGGATGTACTGACGTATCTGAGCGAACGCGGCATCACCGCGCTCGCTATGGACGCTATTCCCCGCATCTCTCGCGCCCAGTCCATGGATGTCCTCTCCTCCATGGCCAATATTGCCGGCTATCGCGCCGTGATTGAGGCAGCCACCGCCTTTGGCCGACTCTTCACTGGCCAAGTCACCGCCGCCGGCAAGATGCCGCCAGCCACCGTCTACGTCATCGGCGCGGGCGTGGCGGGGCTTGCCGCCATCGGCACCGCCCACTCGATGGGCGCGATTGTGCGCGCTACCGATCTGCGCCCCGAAACCGCCGAGCAAGTGGAGTCGATGGGGGCCGAGTTTGTGCCCATCCCTGTGGCCGCGGAGACCTCCACGGATGGCTACGCCAAGGAAATGACCTCCGCCCAGGCCGAGGCCGCCGCCCAGCTCTACGCCCGCGAAGCCGCCGGCGCCGATATCGTCATTACCACCGCCAGCATCCCGGGCCGGCGCGCCCCTATCCTGCTACGGGGTGAGGATGTGGCACAGATGGCTCCCGGCAGTGTGATCGTGGATATGGCCGCCGCCAGTGGCGGCAACTGCGAGCTCACCCGCCCCGGTGAGGTCGTGACCACAGCCGGCGGAGTCACCATCTTAGGCTTCAAGGATCTCGCGGGCCGCCTGCCCGCGCAGGCCAGCCAGCTCTATGGCCAAAATATCGTCAATCTCCTCGGCCTGCTCTGCCCCGAGCGCAACGGCCAGATTGCCTTGGATCTTGAGGATGAGATTATCCGCGCCATCACCGTCACCCATGACAATCAGATCTACTGGCCGCCGCCTCCGGTGACGGTATCCCACACGCCGCAGGCGCCCGCAGCGGAACCGGCGCCACCAGAACCTGCAGAAGAACCGAAGAAGACGTCCTCTCGCCTCTGGTATCTCCTCGGCGCGGCGGCGGCAGTGGCATTAGTACTGTCGAGTCCGCTCGCGGTGGCCTCGCACTATATCGTGCTGTTGCTCGCGATCGTGGTGGGCTTTTATGTGATCACCGCAGTCACACACTCGCTGCACACACCACTGATGAGTGAGACCAATGCGATCTCCGGCATTGTGATTCTCGGCGCGATCCTGCAAGTGGGATCCACGAATGTGCTGGTATCGGCCTTGTCCTTTGTGGCCATCATGGTGGCCTCGATCAATATTTTCGGCGGGTTCCACGTGACCTCCCGCATGCTCACCATGTTCCGGCAGGAGGGGTAGACAATGGATAGCGCACTTCTTATCGAACGCATCACCCAGGTCGCGTATCTGGCGGCGGCGCTGCTCTTTATTCTCGCGCTCGCGGGACTATCGCGACAAAGCACCGCGGCCCGCGGTAATCGCTTCGGCGCCCTCGGCATGGCCATTGCGGTACTTGCCACCATCGCCCAGGCACTGATGAACTCCACCGCCGACCCCGTCCACTACCGCTCTCCCGTGGTCACGCTGCTGCTGGTGGTCCTGGCCATGGCGCTCGGCGGGCTCATCGGCTGGGTACGGGCGAATAAGGTGGAGATGACCGGCATGCCCGAGCTCATCGCCGCCCTGCACAGCTTCGTGGGTCTCGCCGCGGTGCTCATCGGATTCAATTCCTACCTGCACGCCCATGCCGTGCCCGCGGATATGCTGGGCTTCCACTTGGGCGAGGTGAGCGTGGGCATCTTTATCGGTGCCGTCACCTTCACCGGCTCCATCGTGGCCTATCTCAAGCTCTCCGCACGCATGAAGGGTGCACCGCTGGAGCTGCCCGGCCGCAACATGATCAACCTCGCGATCGTGGTCCTCGCGCTGCTGGCGACGGTGGTATTTATCCGCATCGGCGAGTCCCACTCGGTGTGGGCATGGATGGCGCTGCTGCTGGTGACCATCCTCGCGCTCATCCTCGGCCTACACCTGGTGGCGGCGATCGGCGGCGGCGATATGCCCGTGGTGGTGTCCATGCTCAACTCCTACTCCGGGTGGGCTGCCGCAGCGGCCGGCTTCATGCTGAGCAATAACCTGCTCATTATTGTCGGTGCGCTCGTCGGTTCCTCTGGTGCCTATCTCTCTTACATCATGTGTCAGGCGATGAATCGCTCCTTCATCTCGGTGATCCTCGGCGGTTTTGGTGCCGAATCGGCCAGCTCTGGGGCGCAGCAGGACATGGGTGCACATACGGAAACCACCCCCGAGGAGGTGGCGCAGCTGCTGGCCACGGCACGCACGGTGATGATCACCCCGGGCTATGGCATGGCGGTGGCCCAAGCCCAGTACCCGGTGGCCGCGCTCACCGCCGCCCTGCGGGAGCGTGGCGTGGAGGTACGCTTCGGCATTCACCCCGTGGCGGGGCGTCTGCCCGGGCATATGAACGTCCTTCTCGCCGAGGCCAAGGTGCCCTATGACATCGTGCTGGAGATGGACGAAGTCAATGATGACTTCGCTGATGTGGATGTGGTGTTGGTGATCGGCGCTAATGACACCGTCAACCCCATTGCTTATGAGCCGGGCTCCCCGATTGCCGGCATGCCGGTGCTCAAAGTATGGGAGGCACAACGGGTGGTGGTATTCAAACGCTCCATGGGTGCCGGCTATGCCGGAGTGCCCAATCCGCTGTTCTACAAAGACAACACCGATATGCTGCTCGGCGATGCCCGGGCGTCGGTGGAGGCCATCCGCGCTGCACTGGATTAGCCCGCATACGCCTACAGCCCTCCCCGCCAAGCGGCGGGGAGGGCTGTTGTGTATGAAGCGCGGTGTTTAGAGGTTCGGGAACCAGATGGAGATCTCACGCTCGGCGGACTCGGGAGAGTCGGAGCCGTGCACCACGTTCTCGGCTACCTCCAGGGCGTAGTCGCCGCGGATGGAGCCCGGGGCGGCCTTGGACACCGGATCGGTGCCGCCGGCCAGCTGGCGCCATGCCTCGATGGCGCGGGGCCCTTCCACCACACCAGCGATCAGCGGTGCGGAGGTGATGAAGTCCACCAGCTCGCCGAAGAAAGGCTTATCGGAGTGCTCGGCATAGTGCTTCTCGGCGGTCTCCTTATCGGCGACGCGCAGATCCAGTGCCGCGAACTTCAGGCCTTTGCGCTCGATACGGGCGATAATCTCGCCCACCAGTCCACGGTTCACACCGTCGGGCTTAATCAGGATGAGTGTACGTTCAGTCATGGTTTCCTACTCTAATGCACCAGGATCGCGCGCGGGCAGAATCCTCCCCAACGCCGGCGTGAATGCAGGTCAGAGCCCGTCGACGTAGTCGATGGCCTCTTGGAGTGTGACCCGGCGGTCATAGCGCCGCACCTGTTTGACGGCGGCCGCGGTGTCCGTGGCTTTGAGTTCGCGCACATGCCGATGCTGCTCGACGCCGAGCTCCACGGGGCGCGGGTTCTTCGCCCGGGTGTACTGCGACCAGGAGGTGACCGCGAAGATCACCAGCAGGATGAGGCTGGCGATAAACATCCAGCCACCGAAGTTGCCGTCGATAAGCATGAGCACCACCCCGATGGCAGTGATCACCACTCCGAGGAGGCTGATGATTATTTCTTTATTCATGTCGCTCCTTATCGAGGGCGGCTTTGACCGCCTTGGCCCCGGCGCCGGGAAACCAATACGCGAGGCGGGTGGCCGCGGCGGGATCGTCGAGCTCTGCCAATTGCTTCCGCTGCGGCCGGGACAGCCGGATGATGCCGCGCTGCTCTTCTCGGCGATGCCGCGTCCATGCGGCGAGGATCACCGGCATGAGCACCAATAACGCCAGGGTAATGAGGGGATGCGCCCCGAGCAGCGAGGCGCCCACAATCAGCGCCGATAGGCCGATGAGCTGATAGAGGTCGCGTTGGGAATTACGCATAGGTCTTCCCCGCTTTAGGTGTGCTGGCTGGCGAGATAGCCGCGCCGCATCCGCTCAAGAATGTTCTTGCGCAGGTAGAACACATAGGCCCACACCACGATGAAGACCACGGCCATGATGCCCATGGACACGTGCACGATAATCCCTGCGAGGGCGAAGATTTGGAGCACCCAAATGGCGGGCAGCGCCCAGCGGGCTTTCATCATGAAGGCCAGCACCATATGCGCCACGCCGACCGCGCTCACATACACCCAGTTGAAGGTGGTCCAATAGGAGCCGCCATCCACGCGCAGGATCACGGTGAGTACCAGCAGCAAAGAGATGGACTCCATGCTCAAAATGCCCGCCATCACCCCGCGCAGACCCTTCATGGGGTCTTTATCGGGGGCATGGCCTGGACCGAGGGGACCATATTCCACGTTCTTGCTCATGTTGGTTCCTTTCCAAACAGGGCGCGGGCCTCCCCGGCGGTGACCACCGATCCGGTAATCACCACACCGGAGCCAGAGACCATCTCCCCTACCTCGCCGGTGTCCTCGGCCAACTCGATGGCCAGCTCGACGGCGGTGGGCAGCTGCTCGGCCACATGCACGCGCTCTTCCCCGAAGATTTCGCGGGCGATCTCCGCGAGCTCATAGACATCGCTGGCCCGCGGCGAGGTGTTCTGGGTAATGACCACCTCATCCAGCACCGGCTCCACGGCCTGCATCAGGCCGCGGGCGTCCTTATCTCCAAGAATCCCGAGCACGCCGACGAGGCGGCGGAAGTTGAAGTCGCGGTCGAGCGCCTGGGCCAGCGCGGCCGCGCCGTGCGGGTTGTGGGTGGCATCGACGAACACGCTCGGGGTGGAGCGCACGCGCTCCAAACGGCCAGGGGAGCTGACCGTGCCGAAGCCCTCGCGCACCGTGTTCAGATCGAGGGGGCGTCCCGGACCGGCGCCGAAGAATGCCTCCACGGCGGCCAGAGCGCAGGCGGCATTGTGTGCCATGTGTGCACCCGAGAGCGGCAGGAAAATATCCTCATAATCCCCAGCTAGGCCGCGGATGCTGATGTCTTGGCCGCCCACCGCCACGGTGGAGCTGAGTACGCCGCACTCGTGGCCATAGCGGGCCACGGCGGCATCGGATTCCACGGCGCGGTGCAGCACCACGTCCATCGCCGCCGGCTCCTGATTGCCCACGACCACCACATTATCGGGCGGGGTGAGTAGGTCGGAGGCATCCCAGCGGGGCTTGATGATGCCAGCTTTTTCCGCGGCAATCTCCTCAAGAGTGTCGCCGAGATAGTCCGTGTGGTCGACCCCGATGGGCATAATCACGGCCACATCCGCGTTGATCACGTTGGTGGCATCCCAGCGGCCGCCCATGCCCACCTCCACCACGGCGACGTCCACGGGGGCGTCGGCGAAGGCGGCATAGGCCATGGCGGTGAGCACCTCGAACTTGGACATGGGCACCTCCGAGGAGGCGTCCACCATCTCCACGTAGGGCTTGATCTCCTCCCAGGTGCGCACATAGTCGCGCGGGTGGATCGGCTGGCCGTCGATGGCGATGCGCTCGGTCACCAGCTGCAGATGCGGGCTGGTGGTGCGGCCGGTACGCCGGTGGAACGCACGCAGCAGGGATTCGATCATCCGCACCGTGGAGGTTTTGCCATTGGTGCCCGCCACGTGAATGGTGGGATAACTGCGCTGCGGCGAGCCCAGCAGATCCATGAGCTTTTCGATGCGCTCCAGGCTGGGATCCAGCTTGGTTTCCGGCCAGCGCAGATCCAGCTCCGCCTCACAAGCGGCGAGCGCCTGCATATCCGCAGGCGTGATCTCCTGGGATTCTGGCTGCTCTACCTCCTGGTTGACGTCGATAGGCAAACTCAACCCGGTCTCGGAGAGTTCTAGCTCTCCGAATTCTTCCTGATCCTTCATGAGAGCTGCTCAAGTCGCTTGCTAATGCGGTCGAACTCTTCGCGGGCCACCTGCTGGCGGGTGCGAATCTTCTCCACCACGGCCTCGGGGGCCTTGGCGAGGAAGTTCTCATTGCCCAGCTTCTTCGCGGTGGTCTCGAGTTCCTTCTCGGCGTTCTTCAGATCCTTTTCCAAGCGCTTGCGCTCGGCCGCAGTGTCCACGGTGCCGGAGGTATCGAGGTCCACGCTGACGGTGGCGGCGCTGAGGCGCACCTCCACGCTGGCGCTGGCATTGAAGCCCTCACCGGGGGCATCGAGGCGCGCCAGGGAGGTGATGATCTCGCGCTGGTTATCGAGGTCGGCGCGGGCAAAGTCCACCCGAGCCGGCACCTTCTGCGAGGGCTTGACGCCTTGATCGGAGCGGAAGCGGCGGATCTCGGTGATGAGCTTGACCGTATCGTCGATGCGGCGCTGCGCGGTCTCATCGCTGTCTCGCTCCTCGGCCTCCGGCCAGGAGGCGATCACGAGGCTCTCGCCATCAGTGAGCGCGGTCCACAGCACCTCGGTGACGAAGGGCATGGTGGGGTGCAGCAGCCGCAGCACGGTGTCGAGGGCGTGGCCCAGCACCCGCTGGGTGATGGCGCCACGGTGGCGCTCGGCCTCGCTGGCGGTGTCGTTATCGCGCGGGATCTGCACCTTGGCGATCTCGAGGTACCAGTCGCAGAGCTCGTCCCAGGTGAAGTGGTAGAGCTCCTCATTCGCCTTCGCGAATTGATAGTCGTCGAGATAGCGATTGACGGTGCCCACCACCTCGTTGAGGCGGTCGAGGATCCACCGGTCGGCGTCGCTCAGCTCGGCGCGTGCGGGCAGCTCGCCCACCTCGGCGCCATTCATCAGGGCGAAGCGGGTGGCGTTGAATAGCTTGGTGGAGAAGTTGCGGGCGCTCTGGGCGGCGTCCTCACCGAGGGGCAGATCCACCCCGGGGTTGGCGCCGCGGGCGAGGGCGAAGCGGAGGGCATCGGCGCCAAAGCGCTCCACCCACTCCATCGGATCAATGCCATTGCCCAAAGACTTCGACATCTTGCGGCCACGCTCATCGCGCACCAAGCCGTGCAGGTAGAGGTCACGGAAGGGAATCTGCGGACGCCCCTCCGCCGCGGTACCCAACTCGGTTTGGGTGGCGGCGAAGGTGCCGAACATCATCATGCGCGCCACCCAGAAGAAGAGGATGTCATAGGCGGTCACCAGCACCGAGGTGGGATAGAACTTGGCCAGCATCTCGGTATCGGCGGGCCAACCCATGGTGGAAAACGGCCACAGCGCCGAGCTGAACCAGGTGTCCAATACATCGGGGTCCTGCTCATAGCCGGCGGGGGCTTCCTCGCCCGGGCCGAGGCAAAGCACATCGCCCTCGGGGCCGTACCAGATGGGGATGCGATGCCCCCACCACAGCTGGCGGGAGATGCACCAATCGTGCATATTGTCGACCCACTCGAAGTAGCGCGGCTCCAAGGAGGTGGGGTGCACGGCGGTATCGCCCTCGCGGATCGCGTCGCCGGCCATGCGGGCCAGCTCCTCGACCTTCACCCACCACTGCTGGGACAGGCGCGGCTCGATCGGCTCGCCGCTGCGCTCGGAGTGGCCCACGGAGTGCACATAGGGCCGGATTTCCTTGACGATGCGCCCCTCGGCGGCGAGCGCCTCGCGCACGGCCACGCGGGCCTCTTCGCGGGTCAGGCCATCGAACTGGGTGCCGGTATCGGCAATGCGACCCTTCTTGTCCATGATGATGGGCATGTCCAGATCGTGGCGCAGGCCCATCTCATAGTCATTGGGATCATGGGCCGGGGTGATCTTCACCGCGCCGGTACCGAACTCCGGGTCCACATAATCATCGGCGATGACCTGCAGGGAGAGATCATCACGGAAGGGGTGCGGCAGGGTGGTGCCGACGAGATCGCGGTAGCGCTCATCATCGGGGTGGACGGCCACGGCGACGTCGCCGAGCATCGTCTCTACACGGGTGGTGGCCACAATGACGTGCGGCTCGGCATCGTCGAGGGAGCCATAGCGCATGGAGGCGAGCTCGCCTTCCACGTCCTTGTACTCGACCTCGATATCGGACACGGCTGTCTCCAGCACCGGCGACCAGTTGACCAAGCGGTTCGCGCGGTAGATCATGCCGGCGTCATAGAGCTGCTTGAAGATGGTCTGTACCGCCTCGGACAGTCCCTCGTCCATGGTGAAGCGTTCCTTGGACCAATCCACGGAGTCACCGATGGCGCGCATCTGGCGGGTAATGGTGCCGCCGTATTGGCGCTTCCACTCCCAGACCTTCTCGACAAACTCCTCGCGGCTGTAGTCGAAGCGATCCTTGCCCTCGGTCTCCTTGAGCATCGCCTCCACCTTGGTCTGGGTGGCGATGCCGGCGTGGTCCATGCCCGGCAGCCACAGCACCTCATAGCCCTGCATGCGCTTGCGGCGCACGATGGAGTCCATCAGGGTGTGGTCGAGCGCGTGGCCCATGTGGAGCTGGCCGGTGACATTCGGCGGCGGCAGCACAATAGAAAACGGCGGCTTCTCGGAGGCCGGGTCCGCAGTAAAGTATCCGGCGTCTACCCACCGCTGGTAGAGCTCGGGTTCAACGGTCGATGGGTCCCAGCTTTGTGGAAGCTGCTCGCTGCGGTTGGCCATACGGGTTGGCACTCCCCCTTCAAGATAGAAGTCGTTCGTATTTCTCCCATCTTAGCCCGTCGCTTATCGACGCCCACCCGAGCCTTTAAGGCATGAGCAAACGAGCCAAATGGGCGAACTGCTCATCGCTGATGGTGTAGCGCACCCGCCGACCCTGCTGATAACGATGAATGAGCCCCACCTCGTGCAACTTCTTGAGGTGATGGCTCACTGTGGGCTGGGAAATCTCCAGAATCTCTTCCAATTGTGCCGAGGACATCGAGCTATCCGAGGCCACGAGAGAGAGCAGGCGCAGGCGGGTGGGATCACCCAAGACCTTGAAGGCTGCGGCAATGGCCGCGGACTCGTGTGGGGAGAGGTGGTGGCTATTGAGCGAGCGCTCAACCGGAAGCTCACTGGTGCGCGTCGGGGCGCTCATCTTAGTCCTCCTAATTTTAGGTTTGGCTAACTTTGTCTAATGTACATCGCCGCAGAAGGAGGAAGCAAGCAAAAACCGCCAGATCCCACATAAGGGAATCTGGCGGTAGCAGGAGCGCGCACCCACTGGGGCGCACGAGGTTTAGAGCAGGCCGGCGTTCTCTACGGCGGCGCGCTCCCCGAGCAGCTCCTTGACGTTAGCGGCAATGCGCTCAGCCTGGAACTCGGAGATCTCGAGACCCTCGACGATCTTCCACTCACCGTTCTCGCAGATGGTGGGCTGGCCGGCGAGGATGCCCTCGGGCACGCCATAGGCGCCGGTGCCCGGAACAGCGGCGGAGGCCCAGCTGCTGGTGCCGTTGATCCAGTCGTGCATGTGGTCAATGGCGGAGGAGGCAGCGGAGGCAGCGGAAGACTTGCCGCGCACCTCGATAATTTCTGCACCACGCTTGGCCACGCGCGGCACGAACTCGTTGACGTACCACTCGTGATCCACCAGATCGGAGACCTTCTCGCCATTCACGGTGGCGTAGGTGATGTCCGGGAACTGGGTGGCGGAGTGGTTGCCCCAGACGACCATGTTCTCGAAATCGGCGGAATCCTTATCCAGCTTGGTGGCCAGCTGCGAAATGGAACGGTTGTGATCCAGGCGCATCATGGCGTTGAAGCGCTCGTGGGGCACGTCCTTGGCGGCAGACATGGCGATCAGGGCGTTGGTATTGGCCGGGTTGCCCACCACGAGCACGCGCACATCATCAGCGGCGTGATCGTTAATAGCCTTGCCCTGCGGGCCAAAGATCTTGCCATTGGCCTGCAGCAGCGCGGAGCGCTCCTCGCCCTTGCCGCGGGGCTTGGCACCCACGAGGAACGCTGCGTTAGCGCCATCGAAGGCTACAGCAGCGTCATCGGTGATGTCGATGTTCTTCACCAGCGGGAAGGCGGAATCCAGCAGCTCCATGGCCACGCCCTCCGTGGCCTTGACGGCCTCAGGGATCTCGAGGAGCTTCAGCTCCACGGGAACATCCTTGCCGTAGACATCGCCGTTGGCGATACGCCACAGCAGGGAGTAGGAGATCTGGCCGGCGGCACCGGTGACGACGATTTTCTTGGGGGACTGGGACATGATGTGGCCTTGCCCTTTCTTAGTAGAGTACTTTGAGCCCAGCATAGCGAGTCCGATCGTGTTTTGCTTGTTTGATTGCACACGTCACATGTCTGAAATCTGGGATAATACCCACGGAAACACCACAAACTCGGAACTTTCCTGTCCGAACCCCTGCGTGTAGGCCAACAAAACGGGCATGGTGCTGGCCCCGCCGAGTGAGCGTCGATAAGCGAAAAAGTACGGATCTAACACCACACGCGGGTGAGGGAATTCCAACCCCTAAATGGTGTGACGAGCTTCGTACTCGCGGTCGGAAGAATATGCGGGTAGTACCATAATTTGGGGTGGAAAAGACGCCACCCCTGCCCGTTGTGCTTCACCGCGAGGAGCGTGAGGGCACGATTGAATAGTTGAAGGAACACCGCACGTGACGGCCGCACGACCCACCCAGAACGGACGTCAGTGGCCCGATCTCAAGGAGGATAACGCGCAATCATGACATCTGACTCCTCGCCCTATAAATACACCTCTGCGGACGCCGCGCAGTCCTCGGTGTATGCGGGAGAAGATCTCGCTCCCTTGAACTTCGAAGATGGCAGCATGCCACTACCCACCACCCCCGAGGCGGACTCCGCCGCGGCCACCGCCCCAGAGAATGAGGAGGGCGTCACTCCGGAGCATGTGGTGAAGGTAGCGCTGCGCACATTCGCCACGCACGGCTTCAAAGATTCCCGGCTCAAGGCCATCGCCAGCGAGTCCGGGATGTCCAAGCGCATGATCCACTATCACTTTGGCGATAAGCGCGGGCTGTATGTGCGGGTGATCCAGCGCGCCATCGCCGATCTGCGCCCGGTCATTGATGAACAGGCCCTCGAGACCGCCGTGCCGGTGGAGGGTATGCGCTCCATGGCGGAAGCGATCTATGACCAAATCACCGCGCACCCCCTGGCGGCACGGCTATTGGTGATGGAATCCCAGCAGAATCAGGCCAATATGGAGCTCTCCGGCCCCTTCGCGGATCAGTCCCAGGCGATGCTGCACATGGAGAAGCTGCTGATGCTCGGCCAGGATTCGGGGGCATTCCGGCCGGGAATTTCGGTGATCGATATCTACACCATCATCATCGCGCCCACGCTCATGCGCAGCACCTACTATTCCGCCTACCTCAATCTCTACAACGTGAACCTGTTGTCCCAGGAGAATACCGAGGGCATGCGCCGCATGGCGGTGGATACTGTGCTGAGCTTCTTGACCTCTAATATGCAGTCCAGCGGCGGGATGAGCTATCTCAGCGCCGATGCCACCACGCATCTCAAGCACGACAATCAGGCCGGCGGCGAGGACATCTATTCCATGGAAGACAGCCTCTACGGCAGCTCTTAGGAGCGGCGCTTATCGACGCCGCCCTCCCCCAGCCATCCTCAAGCACACGAAAGGCCAGCCCCTCGGGGCTGGCCTTAATGTGTCTGCCGCTAGGGCGCCACGGTCTTAGGCAGTTTTTTCCGCGCCGTCTCCATCTGCGGAGTATTCCGGCTCCTCTTCGCCACGGGCGGCGGGGCCGGTGATCGTGACGGTGGAGACATCCTCGCGATCTGGGACCGTGTACATGATCGGCACCAAAATCTCTTCCATAATTGCGCGCAGGCCGCGGGCGCCGGTCTTGCGCTCTAGGGCCTGATCGGCGATGGAGGCCAATGCCTCCTCCGTGAAGTGCAGGGACACCCCATCCATCTCGAAGAGCCGCTCATACTGCTTCACTAGGGCGTTGCGCGGCTCGGTGAGAACCTTCACCAACGCCTCGCGGTCGAGGTTGCCCACCGATGCCACGACGGGCAAACGGCCAATGAACTCGGGGATCAGCCCAAACTTCACCAGATCCTCCGGGCGCACCTCGGTGAAAATATTCTCCGTGGTCTCCGGCTTGAGGGAGCGCACCTCAGCACCGAAGCCCAAGCCCTTCTTACCGCGGCGCTCCTCGATCACCTTCTCCAAACCAGAGAATGCACCGGCCACGATGAAGAGAATATTAGAGGTATCCAGCTGGATGAACTCTTGGTTCGGGTGCTTGCGCCCACCCTGCGGTGGGATAGCAGCCACGGTGCCTTCTAGGATCTTCAACAGAGCCTGCTGCACGCCCTCGCCCGAGACATCGCGGGTGATGGAGGGGTTTTCGGACTTCCGCGAGATCTTGTCGATCTCATCGATGTAGATGATGCCCGTTTGCGCGCGATCCACATCAAATTCTGCGGCCTGCAGCAGCTTCAGCAGAATATTCTCCACGTCCTCGCCCACATAGCCGGCCTCGGTGAGGGAGGTGGCGTCGGCGATAGCGAAGGGAACATTGAGCAACCGGGCCAAGGTTTGGGCGAGATAGGTCTTGCCGGAACCGGTGGGCCCCAACATGAGGATATTGGACTTGGCGATCTCCACCTCGTCCTCATCCATGGAGAAGGAGGCGCCGACCTGGCGCATGCGCTTGTAGTGGTTGTACACCGCCACAGCGAGTACCCGCTTGGCCTCGTCTTGCCCGATCACGTACTCATCGAGGAACTCCGCGATCTCGCGCGGGCGAGGCAGGCGGCTCTCCTCCGCCTCCTCTTGGGCGGCGGTATTGAGCTCCTCCTCGATGATCTCATTACACAGCTCGATGCACTCATCGCAGATGTAGACTCCGCCACCTGCAATGAGCTTTTTCACCTGCTTCTGGCTCTTTCCACAGAAGGAGCACTTCAACAGGTCAGCAGTCTCTTGCATATGTGCCATAAGCTGGAAAAACCCTCATTTGCGTCTCGTGTGTTGTGCGGCAGGAGCCGAGTGCGTCCTACCTACTCTAGCGCCTCCACCCCTAGGAGAGGCAGCGGCAGCGCCGAGCACACCATCCTTCAACCATTCTGCACCCAGAGCTATTCCTCACCCCGTGCACGGCCCCACCCCGCGGTGCCGATGGAACCTCCAGCAGGAAAGTATTAAGAAATGCAACCCTTTCTTTAACGTGATTTACATCTCCCCTTAATTGCAATTAAACACATTAAAAAGCAGGTCTCAGTGAAATATGGCGATTGTGCACCACTTCCATAATCGTCACATATCTATAACATTCTCAGATTTAATTTGATATTGGACGAATGGGCACTACAGTTAGGGCAGAAGGCCTGCTGCACAGCCTAACAGCCCAGCATGGCCCGATTTTCTCAACAAACCTATTTACTCAAGGAGTTAAATTATGCGTAAAAACACCCTGCGCACCGTTACCGCCATCGCTGGTTCCACCCTATTGCTTGGCCTTGCCGCCTGCTCTAGCGATGACGCCTCTGACGCCGTATCCGATGCCACCGATTCCGTCAGCTCTGCTGCCTCTGAGGTCAGCGACGCCGCCGGTGACGCCAAGGACGAGGCCGAGGATGCCGCTGGCGACGCCAAGGACAAGGCTGAGGATGCCATGGACGACGCCAAGGACAAGACTGACGACGCCATGCACGACGCCAAGGACGCTATGGACCACAAGGATGCCATGGATGTCGCCGAGGCTGACCTGCCCTCCGAGATCACCGAGGCCGCTGAGTCCTACGACATGTACGGCGAGAACGCCGGAGCTTTCGTCTCCGCTTATGAGCGCGACGGCGTGACCGTTGCCGAGTACGAGAACGCTGCCTTCGTCAAGAGCGACGCCGGCACCTACCCCGTCATCGGCGGTATGTGGAAGGTATGGCAGAACGAGGGCGGCCTGGACTCCGAGATCGGCGCCCCGACCGAGGCTGAGCGCGAGGTCGATGGCGGCTGGGAGCAGACCTTCACCGGCAAGACCATTCACATCATGCCGAATGAAGAAGGCACCTTCGTTGAGTCCTTCAGCTAATAGGCATTCGCTGAGCATCCACCTCCGCCGCTAGGCGGTCCCAGCTGGGTGCTCGCAACACAGCTCCCCTCCTCGCCTATGCGAGGAGGGGAGCTGTTGTCTGTGTGGTGCACGCGCGCTCCGGCAGCCGCCGCTGACGCCGCCACGGCATGACAACGGCGGGCGATACCCTCTGCCATGGAAGGTATCGCCCGCCGTTGTGTGCAGGCTCTGGACGGACTAGCCGTTGAGCTTGCGGTAGTCGAAGACTTGGTCCACGATGCCGTAGTCCTTGGCCGCCTCGGCGGTGAGGATCTTATCGCGGTCGGTATCAATACGGATCTGCTCCGCGCTCTGACCGGTGTGACGGGCCAGCGTCTCCTCCATGAGGGTGCGCATGCGCTCGATCTCCGCAGCCTGGATCTCGAGATCCGAGACCTGGCCCTGAATGCCCTGGGTGGCGGGCTGGTGAATAAGCACGCGGGCATTCGGCAGCGCGGCACGCTTACCGGGGGCGCCGGCGGCGAGCAACACGGCGGCCGCGGACGCAGCCTGGCCGAGGCAGACGGTCGATACGTCGGGGCGGACGTACTGCATGGTGTCATAAATCGCCATCAGCGAGGTGAAGGATCCGCCGGGGCTATTGATGTACATGGTGATATCGCGGTCCGGGTCCTGCGACTCCAGCACCAGCAACTGCGCCATGATGTCATTGGCCGAGGTGTCATCCACCTGGGCGCCGAGGAAGATGATGCGCTCCTCGAAAAGCTTGTTATAGGGATTCGACTCCTTGGTGCCATAAGCGGACTGCTCAAGGAAGGACGGCAGGATATAGCGGGACTGTGGCATCTGCATAGTGAAAGGCTCCTTATTCGTGGGGGTGGATTAGTTATTAATAGCGCCCTTGGCGGACTCGATCACGTGATCCACGAAACCATAGTCCTTCGCCTGCTGGGCGGTGAACCAGCGGTCACGGTCGGAGTCTTTCACAATCTGCTCCACGGGCTGGCCGGTATGCTCGGCGATGAGCTCGGCCATTTCCTTCTTGGTATAGGCGAACTGTTCCGCCTGAATAGCGATATCCGCCGCGGTGCCTCCCACGCCTGCGGAGGGCTGGTGCATCATGATGCGGGCGTGGGGCAAAGCGAAGCGCTTGCCCTTGGTGCCGGCAGAAAGCAGGAACTGCCCCATCGATGCCGCAAGGCCCATGCCATAGGTGGCAACGTCGCACGGGGCGTACTTCATGGTGTCGAAGATAGCCATGCCGGCGGTGACGGAACCGCCAGGGCTATTGATGTAGAGGGAAATGTCCCGGTTGGGGTCCTCTGCCGAGAGCAACAAAATCTGGGCACAGAGCTTGTTGGCAATCTCATCGTCCACCTGGCTTCCGAGGAAGATGATGCGCTCGCGGAGGAGGCGCTCAAAGACGGAGTCGCTCAGGTTGAGTCCTGCGGCTGCGTTGGTCATGTGTGGGGTGGTCATTGTTTCTCCTTTGAATCCCAATATCTCGTCACTTCAGGCTACCGCTGTGGCGGGAGCCGAGTCAGCTTTGTTCGCTCACAGCTTAGGGATGTCTCCCACAGTGCCACGACGTACCGAAGAAAACGAAAGGCAGCACCGCACCCATGCGGTGCGGCACTGCCTCAAGGCTTTGCGCTGCAGTCTCGAATTTACTCGGACTCAGCTTCGGACTCGGACTCCGGCTCCTCATCGCCGAAGTACTGGGCCGGATCCACCTCGTTGCCCTCGGTGTCCTTAACGCTCACCTTGCAGATGGCCTCGGCGAGAGCCTTGCCGCGGCGCACATCAGCGAAGAGCGCGCCGAGCTGGCCGGACTGCTGCAGCTGACCGAAGAACTGGGCCGGCTCCATGCCGTAGCGCTGGGCGGTGAACATGATGTGATCGGACATCTCCTGCTCGGTGACCTCCGGCTCGAGCTCCTCGGCCAGACGGTCGAGGAAGAGCTGGTTGCGCACTGCATCCTCGGCGGAGTTGCGGGCGTCCTCGTCGAACTTCTCACGGCTGGTGCCCTGAGCCTCGAGGAGGGTGTCCAGGATCTTCTCGTCACCGCCGACCTGCTGCAGCAGCTGGTCGCGCTGAGCCTTGACCTGCTCCTCGACGACGCCTTCCGGCAGCGGGAACTCGGACTGGGAGAGCGCTGCGGAGAGAACCTCATCGCGAATAGCGGCGGCCTGGCCGCCCTTGGCGTCCTCTTCCACCTTCTTCTCGAGGGACTCGCGGAGCTCCTCCACGGTGTCGAACTCAGAGGCCATCATGGCGAACTCATCGTCCACCTCGGGAAGCTCGCGCTCCTTGACGGACTGCAGGGTGACGGTGATCTCGCCCTGCTCGCCGGCGTGCTCGCCCATGTGCAGCTCGGACTCGAAGGTGGCGGACTCGCCAACGGAGAGACCGGTGAGGGCCTCGTCCAGACCCTTAATCAGGTCATCGGAACCGATGTTGTAGGACATGCCCTCGGTCTTGGAGTCCTCGATGACCTCGCCGTCGACCTCGGCGTGGAGGTCGATGCTCACGAAGTCACCCTCCTGAGCGGCGCGCTCCACGGTCTTGAGGGTGCCGAAACGGGAACGAAGCTCCTCGAGCTCCTTCTCCACAGCGGCGTCCTCTACCTTCAGCGGCGGCACCTCGACGTTAATGTCCTCGAAGGACGGGAGGGTGATCTCGGGGCGGACGTCCACCTCGGCGACGAACTCGACGAGCTCGCCGTCTTCGATCTTGGTGATGTCAATCTCGGGCTGGCCGAGCACCACGAGCTCATTTTCTTCCACAGCCTGGCTGTAGCGAGACGGCAGCATGTCATTAACAACCTGCTCGATCACGGGGCCGCGGCCGAAGCGGGCATCGATGAGCTGGCGGGGGGCCTTGCCCTTACGGAAACCGGGAACCTGCACCTGCTGCGCAATGGCCTTATAGGCCTGGTCGAACTCGGACGAGAGTTCCTCGAAGGGAACCTCAACCGTAACCTTAACGCGGGTGTCGTTCAGCTTTTCGACGGAACTCTTCACGAGTCACTCTCCTGAATTTTCTTACTGCGTACGATGATGATCTGTTATGTCTGAGGGCCCGTAGTAGCCGCGCTCTCTTGCGGTGTCACGTTGGTATTTCACCGGCTGAAGCGTAGTGCCCCTACGAGCCCTCATTGTCGATATACGTGGGAATCTCGCGCCGAAGCACTCGATACCCCTCGTCGGGACGACAGGATTTGAACCTGCGACCCCCTGCTCCCAAAGCAGGTGCGCTACCAAGCTGCGCCACGTCCCGTGTGTGTTGTACAAGCCCGATGCCCTCGAGCTCCTACGTAGTTTACAAGTACCAACACTACCCGCCCCGCACTAGGGTGCCCACTACCTACGTTTACCCCGCTAGAACAGCTTTTATCCCCTCGCATCGCGCAGCCGCCGCACCATATAACTGTGCCGTTTTCCCGCGCCAGACTCCACGCGCCCACACACCCAGCGCGCGCCATCGTCACCCACGCGGACCCAGCCACGTCACGCCATCGCCTCGCTGCTGAGAATTTACTAAGACGACCCTAATATTGCTCCCGACTCGTCTCACAGTGAGGGATAGACATCCCACGACCTCCGCCGCCCATCCCAACCCTTTCGGGGGTAGATTCTCGCCCCCAGCCCCACATTGCAGACACGACATCCCAGCCACCACACCCGCAGGAATAGAGACCGCTCGCCCGTGACCACTTCTTAGCGTTGCCTAAATTGACCCCGCCGGTGTCGGACACGGCCCCTAACCAGCAATCTTTCAACCCAGTTCAGAGCGCCTTTTCGGAAGCGACAAGCGGCGCGCGAGTCGCCGCCGCTAACTCTTAAGGGGGAGCAGATTAGGCATGGGGCGCCGCCACCACAGGCCCGCACGCATTCACCCCCTTGAAAATGAACTTTCCCCACACGCTTTGAATGTGGCAGTAGTCACTTTGGTGCTAATATCTTCCTAAGATACGTCAGCGGCTGTCTAGCATTTCCTGTAAGTCCGCGTGTGATCGACAGGATTCGATGTTCTTCGAGGGCATCACTGCAGCGGCCCGACGCTGCCCGACACCGGTACCAAAGCGACAATGAAGGGATGCGCCCCTATGGCGAAGTACCTACTAAAGAAGATCGCTGGTTGGTTCGCGATGATTTTCGTCGCGGTCAACATCACCTTCTTTTTGGCCTCCGCATTCCTCGACCCTCGGTCGAACTACGCAGGTAGGCGCCCAGCTATTCCGGAGGAGAGGATCGACGCCATCCTCGCCCCGAAAAATCTCAACGATAAGGACCCCATCCTGGAACGGTGGTGGACCTGGCTGACGGATATTTTGTTCCACTGGAACTGGGGCCTCTCCCCGCTCGGAGATTCAGTCAATGACGAGATTTCCTACCGCATCTGGGTGTCCGCACGACTTCTTCTGCTCGCCACCATCCTGTCCGTTCTCATTGGTGTGAGCATCGGCGTGTTCACGGCATCTCGCCAGTACAAGCCCGGCGATCGCTTCTTCCAGTTCTTCTCGATCGTCACCATGAACATCCACGTTGTCGTGGCATCGATCTTCTTTGTGTGGGCGGCTGTGAAGATCAACCAGCAGGCGGGAAAAACCATCTTCTACGTCACAGGGGCTTCATCAATCGGAGTCGAAGGCGTTATTCCGAAGATTATTGACGCAGCCCAGCACCTCGCCCTGCCAACGATTTCGCTGGTGATCATCTCCTATGCGGGCTATCACTTCATGCAGCGCTCCATGCTGCTCGACAATATCGACGCCGACTATGTGCGCACAGCTCGTGCAAAGGGCATGACGCGCAACCAAGCTATCCGCCGCCACGCGCTGCGTACTTCCGCCATTCCGGTGGCAACGTCCGTGGCCTTCTCCATTACCGGCGTGTTCACCGGCGCGATCATGACCGAAACGATCTTCGCGTGGAACGGCATGGGCAAGTACTTCCTGCAGACCCTCAACAGCAATGACATCCATGGCACCGTGGCCGTGGCCGCTTTCGGAGCGCTCATGACCGCGATCGGCGCGATCCTTTCCGACATCCTGGTTGTCATTCTTGATCCTCGAGTGCGGGTGAACTAACAATGCGCAAAGAATTCCGAAACAATGGCGCCGATGACTCTGAGGATGTCAACGCCAACGCCCTCCCAACTAATGACTTCACGGCAGCGAGCTCGCCGTCGACGCAGAGCGCCATCGCCTCTGTGACCGAAGAGGAGATCGATAAGGCACAAACCCAGCTCGAGCACGATCACCTCGCTGGGGGCAAGCCGATTTCGCGCCTGAAGCTCTACGCTCGCCGCTTCATGCGGAACAAAATGGCGGTTGTCGGCGCCGTGGTATTCCTTCTTCTCGTTGTCTTTGCCACGGTGGGCCCGCTGACCGCGAAGTACGCCTATGACTTTTCCGACTTCACTGCTCTCGGCGTGCAGCCCAACTCCGATCATTGGTTTGGCACCAGCGCCTCGGGCAATGACCTCTACGCCATGGTGATCCAGGGGTTGCGGCGCTCGCTCGTTATCGCCGTCGTCGTCTCTGTGGCCACCACCGCGCTATCCGCACTGATCGGAACCACCGCTGCCCTTCTTGGTGGACGCCCGGAGAAAGCCATCTTGGGTGTGATTCACTTCCTGCTCGTGGTGCCGACCTTCCTCATCCTCGCCCTCTTGGTCTCCGGATCTGGTGGCGACTGGAAGATCCTGATTGTCGTGCTGATCGCCTTCGGCTGGATGTTCCCCGCCCGTGTCATCTGGTCCATGACCATTTCCGTGCGGGAACGCGAGTACGTTAAGGCGGCCCGCTACATGGGTGTCTCCAATGCCCGCATCGTGGTGCGCCACCTCATTCCGAACATCGGCTCACTGCTGGTTATCAACCTCACGCTGGGAGTGGTCAGCGCCGTGATGAGCGAAACCGGTCTCTCCTTCTTGGGACTCGGTGTGAAGCTGCCCGACGTCTCGCTCGGCACGCTCCTCTCTTCTGGCGCATCGAGCGTTCAGGTCTCGCCATGGGAGTTCTACTTCCCCGCGGCGGTACTCACCCTCCTGACCGTGTCCATGGCGTTCATCGCCGATGGTCTGCGTGACGCCCTCGACCCCAACTCCGCCGCAGCAGGAAAGGCATAACACATGACTACGCCAGTCCTCTCAGTCAAAGACCTTCACGTCGCATTCCCCTCCGAGGCGGGAAACGTCGACGCCGTGCGCGGTGTGTCCTTCGACCTCAAGCCCGGACAGACACTCGGCATCGTTGGCGAGTCCGGCTCCGGCAAGTCCGTATCCTCCCTCGCAGTGATGGGGTTGCTCCCGGATTATGCGAAGATCACTGGCTCCGCCACCCTCGGCGGGCGGGAACTCCTCGGCCTCAGCGACACAGAGATGTCCCAGGTCCGAGGCAAAGAGATCGGCATGATCTTCCAGGATCCGCTCTCCGCGCTGACTCCCGTGTTCGATGTAGGAACACAAATTGTGGAGGCCATCCAGTGCCACGAGAAGATCTCGAAGGCGCGAGCCTGGGACCGTGCCGTCGAACTGCTCGATCTCGTGGGTATTCCGGATCCGAAGCGGCGCGCTAAGGCGTTTCCGCACGAGTTCTCCGGCGGTATGCGGCAGCGTGTGGTGATCGCTATTGCCATCGCCAACAACCCCTCGGTCCTCATTGCCGACGAGCCCACCACGGCTCTCGATGTGACCATCCAGGCGCAGGTGCTGGAGTTGATCAAGAAGGTACAGCAGGAGACCAACGCTGCGACCATCATGATCACCCACGATATGGGCGTGGTCGCGGATATGGCCGATGACGTGATGGTGATGTACGCCGGCCGCCCCGTCGAGCAGGCCCCAGTCCAAGAGCTCTTCGATAACCCGAAGATGCCCTATACCGTGGGATTGTTGGGCTCTATTCCCTCGGCGGCGAAACGCGATTCCTCGTCGTTGACCTCGATCGAGGGAAATCCCCCGATCGCTATCAACCTCCCCGATCAGTGCACCTTCGCGCCGCGCTGCCCCATCGCCACCGAGCAGTGCCTCGAGACCGAACCGAGCCTGCGCAGCATTGCGCCGGGGCATGACGCAGCGTGTGTGCGTAGTCATGAGATTGAGCGCCGGACGATCGACGGCGCAGATATCTTCCCTGCACCACAGATCACGGAGAACACCCTGGCGCATATCCCCCGCGAAGAGCGCGAGACGGTGCTCGATGTGCAGAACCTGCAGAAAACCTTCCCGCTGATCAAGGGCGCCTTGTTAAAGCGCAGGGTGGGCGATGTACACGCGGTCAAAGACGTGTCCTTCAATATTCGCGAAGGCGAGTGCTTCGCCATCGTGGGCGAGTCCGGTTCCGGTAAGACCACGACCCTCCTGGAAATCATGGACTTGGCCCCCAGCGAACCAAGCAAGGTGGTCATTAGCGGCAAGGATGTCACCACTCTGAAACGCAAGGAGCGTCGCCTGCTCCGCCGCGATATCCAGATTGTGTTCCAAGATCCGATGGGGTCGCTGGATCCTCGCTTGACCGTGGCGGATATCATTCGCGAGCCGCTCGACGCTTTGGAGTGGGAGGGAGATAAGAACGAGCGGATCTATGAGCTCATGCGGCTTGTGGGGCTCAACCCCACCCACGTGGATCGCTTCCCCGGCCACTTCTCGGGCGGTCAGCGGCAGCGTATCTCCCTCGCTCGTGCTCTCGCGGCGGAACCGAAGCTGATTGTTCTCGATGAGCCAGTCTCCGCACTCGACGTATCCATCCAGGCCGGCATGCTCAACCTCCTCGATGACCTCAAGGCGCGGCTGGGTGTGAGCTACCTCTTCGTGGCCCACGATCTGTCGGTGGTGCGCCATATTTCCGATCGAGCTGCAGTGATGTATCTGGGCGAGTTCGTGGAGAAGGGCGATACTGACGAGCTCTTCGATAACCCCCGCCACCCCTATACCCAGGCGCTTCTCTCCGCCATTCCGCTTCCCGACCCGGTTGCCCAGCGCAATCGCACGCGGACGCTATTGAAGGATCACCTGCCTTCTCCCACCGAGAAAATCAGCGGCTGCCCCTTCCGCACTCGCTGTCCTCTCTACGAGGAACTCGAGGAGTCGAATCGCACGATCTGCGAATCGACCACTCCTGATCTGCGCCCTGTAGACGGCGCCGATCACTACCAGTCATGTCTCATGCGGTAGTGCCCGGTTGCTTATAACTTCATATTGCCCTAGTTCACATTCCCTCAAGAGAGATGAGTGACACCATGAAATTACACACCCCAACCAAGAAGTTGGTGGCAGTGCTCTCTGCCTCAGCCTTGGCACTCGCTGCCTGCGGGGACGATGGCTCTGGATCCGTGTCCACTACGGATGGAGCTGGGGTCCCGGACGCCGACTTCAATGAGCAAGACCGCGATAACCTCAAGGACGGCGGTACCCTGACCACCGCTATCGGAGAGATCTCCGAGCAGCAAAACCCCTTCCACGCAGACGGCACGTTGTACTCCACCATTATGTGGTCCTGGTACAACCCGATGACCGTCCACTACTCCCCTGAGGGCGAGTGGTCGACCGACCCGAACTACATCCTCGACGTAAAGGAAGAGGAAGAGGACGGCAAGACCAAACTCACCTATGAGATCAACGAGGACGCCACCTTCAACGATGGCACCCCGATTGACTGGCGCGCGTGGGAGACCACGTGGAAGATCAATGAAGGCAAGGACGAGGCCTACACTCCTAGCTCTACTGATGGATACGAGCAGATCACATCGGTGGAAAAGGGCGAGACCGATAAGGAAGCGGTGGTGACCTTCGCGGGCACCTACCCCTGGTGGCAGGGCCTGTTCAACTTCATCGCTCACCCCGAACTGGCAAACCCAGATAACTACAACTCCTATCTGAAGGAAGTGCACCCCGAGTGGGGCGCTGGCCCGTTCAAGATTGAGGATGTGGACTTCCAGAATGGAAATGCCACCTTCGTGCGCAACGAGAAGTGGTGGGGTGACACCGCGAAGCTCGACAAGCGTGTTTTCCGCCAGATGGAGTCCCAGGCAGCGATCAACGCCTTCAAGAATGGCGAGATCGACGCGGTCAGCGCCAGCTCCCGCTCTGACTATGCGGCAGTGAAGGATCTCGCCGACACCGAGATCTATGTGGGACGCGCCCCCAAGAACACCCTCTTCTTGCTCAACGGCGAGTCGGACATTCTCAAGGACATCAAGGTACGTGAGGCCTTCGCTAAGGGCCTGGATCGCGAACAGCTCGCGGATATCTGGTACCAGGGCCTGCCCGCGAAGCTGGAGAACCCCGGTTCCTTCATCTTCTACCCCTTCCAAAAGGATTACGAAGATAACTTCGAGGCTGTCGCCGGCTACCACCCCGAGGAAGCTAAGCAAATCTTGGACGAGGCTGGCTGGACCGAGGGTGCCGACGGCATCCGCGAGAAGGATGGCGAGAAACTGACTCTGCGCTACGTGCTCGTGGGCGAGTCTGACCTCGTGAAGTCCTCCGCGCAGGCTACCCAGCAGATGCTGAAGAATATCGGTATCGACATCTCCATCGACGTCCGTCCGAGCTCTGAGTTCTCCAAGACCCTGCAGAGCAAGAACTACGACATCTTCCCGATGGGCTTTAGCTCGAGCGATCCTTATGGTGTGGCCTACTTCGGCCAGACCTACCGCTCTGACTCGCAGCTGAACCGCTCCAACACCGGCACCCCGGAGCTGGACGAGAAGATCGCGGAGCTGCAGAAGCTGCCGACCCGCGAAGAGCAGATCAAGCGAAGCAATGAGCTGGAGAAGGAAGCACTTGCCCGTTATGGCATCCTTCCGATCAACACCGCTCTCGGTGTCTCCGCCGTCAAGAGCGGCCTGGCCAACGTTGGCCCCATGGCCTTCGGTGACGTGCCGATCGAGAACATCGGCTGGGTCAAGGAGTAACCCACCCAGTCACTGACCTAGGTTGTGCCTGACAGCGCCGAGCACCAGCTGCTCGGCGCTGTTTCTTATTGCGCTGAAGACCCTCGGCCCGTGATGGATCGAAGGGAGGGAGAATGAACGTGCTCGTGGCGTCGATAAGCGTCTGCTTGCGTATGACGCCGCGTCAACCTCGATGCTGATAGTCGGGCGCACGCATCAGCGGCGCATAGTGAAGATCAAGGAAAGGACACCTGCAGATGGACGAGTTCACCATTGGTGATGTCGCCGAGATTCTGGGGGTGAGTACGCGCACGCTGCGCTATTGGGACCAGATTGGGCTGCTGAGCCCCACCCAACGCACGTGGGCCGATCATCGCCTCTACACCCTCGGCGATGTGCACCGCGGCATGGCAGTGCTGATTTTTCGTTCCACTGGCATGTCTTTGCAGGCAGTGGCGGAGATTATGGACGATCCTTCCGCAATACGCTCTTCCTTGCGCGCGCAACGACGCCATCTCGCCGCCGATGCAGCCCAGCTGCGCGCCCGAGTGCGCGCAGTGGACAACCTAGTGGACTATTTCGTCGAGGAGGACTCAATGTCTGATACACATTCCACCAACCCCACTACCCGCCTGGCGCATGACGCCGCCGCGTGGAAAGCCGAGTGGGAGCGCCATCAGGATGAAGCGGAGCAGCGCTGGTCGCACACCCCAGAATGGTCGGCCAGCCGCACTGCTGCCGAGAACATGGATGAGGCCGGCTGGGCGCACATGAAAAAGAGCATGGACGGCTTTGTCGATGATCTCGTGGCGGCAGCGGAGGCGAAGGTGAGCCCGAGCTCGCCCGCAGCGGCTGCACTGGTCGATCGCCATGCTGAGCTCATCAGCCACTACTACGAGTGCACCCTCGCCAAGCAGGTGCTGCTCGCCCGCATGTACGAAGCTGATGAGCGCTTCGCCTCCTACTATCGCGGTGCCGCACCCTTCCTGCGCGCATGCGTGGAGCAGCAGGCGACCCAGCGCGGCATCGATATCGACGCGGTGGAGTGGGAGGACACACCTCAACCCAACGCCGAGGTATAAACCTGCATAGAAAAATCTCCCGCGGTATCTGTTGGTGATACCGCGGGAGATTCTGTTCAGAGGGAACGACGGGAATCGAACCCGCGTCTTCAGCTTGGAAGGCTGAGGTATTAGCCACTATACGACGTTCCCTTGGTGCTGGGTTATGTTAGCGCATGGATTCCGCACAACGCAAAAAGGGGTGTTTCTTAGTTACCAGACAGAACCAGCGCACTCTGCGTATGCTGGAGGTATGCGCCCCAAAATCATTGATGAAGATACTGGACACGAATTGTGGACTGCGTCTGAATGTGCGGACTACTCCGGCACAGCCCGTGGCACGTTCACCAGTTATGCCACCCGAGGCCGCGCCCCCAAGCCGGTAACGAAGCTCCACGGCCTCACTCTCTGGGATTCCACCGTGGTGCGGGAGTGGGTAGCGGAAAGGTCCGGCTCCTCCAACTAGCCGAAGCGGCACCACTGACTGTCCTGCCGGCACACCCACGGGAACCTCTGAGCCGTTTCCGTCGTTTTCTCCAGTGAACCCTTGTTCAAGGATGCTCTCTGCAGAAAGATTAGGTGAAAACCCAGTGTCAGCTTGGATTTTAATTGCGGTGTCGATTGTCCTCGTTGTGTTTCTCATCAACCGCGTGCAGCAAGGCCAGAACCAGAAGCTCACGCAAACGGACATGGATGATGCCGTGGCAGATGCGCGGCGCTGGATCGAAAGACTCGGCTCCCAAGTGCTGTCGCTGACCGGCTCGGACGCCGCCTCTACCCAGGCGTTGGCGGATGCCTCGGAGCGCTATAACGCCGCCAGCTCGCAGATCTCCACGGCGAATACCCCACAGCAGGCCCGCTTGGCCCGCGAATCCGCCTTGGAGGGCCTGCACTATGTCAATGCTGCCCGCGAGATCATGGATATGCCCGCAGGGCCCGAGTTGCCGCCGCTGGAGGGCCAGCGCGCCGCTGGTAAGGTGACCGAGCCCCGCACCATCCAGCATGAGAACAGCACCATTTCTGCCTCGCCGCACGCTAGCGCGGATACTCCGCACTATTACCCCGGCGGCACTGTCGCAGGCCGCCCCGTTCCAGCCGGCTGGTACTCCACCGCGTGGTGGGGCCCTGCGCTTGCCACCGGCATGTGGACGGCCGGCTCCGTCATGATGTTCTCTGCCTTGTTCTCGGGGATGTCGGGAGTGCACTATGGCGCGGACCAGTTCGCGGATGGCACCGCAGACGGCAGCGACGACTTCGGTGACGCAGGCGATGCGGGCGATGTCGGAGACATGGGAGACGGCGCCGATATGGGCGATGACGGCGGCTTCTTCGACGGCGGCGATGGGGGCATCTTCGACGGCGGCTTCGATTTTGATTTCTAGGCCCAGCGCCGCGCCACAGCCCTGCTAAGCAGAAAACCCCGAGCATGACGCTCGGGGTTGTTCTATGTCTTTAGGCCTCGTCTTTAGGCCTCGGGGGCCACGCCGGTCTTTTCGTAGTCGGCGATGATATCGATACGCCGCTGGTGGCGATCCTCTTGGGACCATTCCTGATCGAGGAAGGCATCCACGATAGACAGGGCCTCCTCCTCGGTGTGCATACGGCCGCCGAGGCCGATGAGCTGGGCGTTATTGTGCTCGCGGGCCAAGCGGGCGGTCTCCACCGACCACGCCAGCGCGCAGCGCGCGCCCGGCACCTTATTGGCGGCGATCTGCTCGCCATTACCGGAACCACCGAGGACGATGCCGAGCGAACCCGGATCGTTCACGGTGCGCTGTGCCGCCTCGATACAGAAGGCGGGGTAATCGTCAGCCGCATCGTAGGTGTGAGCACCACAATCGATCACCTCGTGCCCCTTGGACTCGAGGTGGCTTGCAATAATGTTTTTCATGTCGAACCCAGCATGGTCCGCTCCGAGATAAACGCGCATGGCGTTCAGTGTAGACGAAAAGCGAGGTCCTCAGCCGTGAAGAAAACTCTGGCAACACTCTGTGCCACCCTTGTGCTCGGAGGATGTGCCACCGATACGGAGGTAGAGCACCACTCCACCCCCGCAACGTCCAGCTCTTCCACTACCGAGAGCAGCACAGAGAGTGCGCCGGCGACCACCGACAGCACGGCAGAGTCCACCACAGCTGGCGAGCTGCCCGCCGCGGCTGTCGCGGCTGCAGCGCTGCTGGATGAGCTAGAGGTGAAGGGCCGCGCCCCTACCACCGGCTATAGCCGCGAGGAGTTTGGCCAGCGCTGGAGCGATGACGTGACTGTGGAGTATGGCCACAATGGCTGCGATACCCGCAACGATATTCTGCGCCGCGACCTGGTGGAGATCACCCTCAAACCGAATACTCGGGACTGCGTGGTGCTGCGGGGGCAGTTGCTGGATCCCTACACCGGTGAGTGGATGGATTTCGAGCGGGGCGAGCGCTCCGCCGAGATCCAGATCGATCACGTCGTGGCGCTGTCGAATGCGTGGCAGACCGGGGCGCAGCAGCTTAGTCCGGAGGTCCGGCGCAACTTTGCCAATGATCCCCGTAACCTGCTGGCTGTGAGTGGGTGGCAAAACCAGCAAAAAGGGGCTGGGGATGCTGCGACGTGGCTGCCGAAGAACTCCTCGTTCCGTTGTTCTTATGTGCGCTCTCAGATCGAGGTCAAACACGCCTATGCGCTGTGGGTGACCCCGCCGGAGAAAGCGGCGATGGAGCGCATTCTGCAGCAGTGTCCTGCCGGCGATGCACCCCCAACATCTACTGAGCCGGCACAGCCTGCCACCCCACCGGCGCAGGACACCCCACCGGCCCCAGCGCCAGATCCCACACAGGTTCCCGCCGCCCCGGCCGGTGCGGCCGAGTATGTGCGTAATTGTGCGGAGGCGCGGGCGCGCGGTATAGCACCGCTGCTGCGCGGCCAGCCCGGCTATCGTCCGGGCCTCGATGGCGATAATGACGGCATCGCCTGCGAATAACAGCCGCTTTAGGAGCAGGGGCGGAACGTGCCCCAGACAGGGCGGCAGTCCCGTTGTCGTGGGGTTTCTTCCCGCTGCACACGGTGGGTAGTCTTGAGAGAGAACACATCATGTGCCGCTATACGCAGCACAGAGGACGCAGGGAGGATTCATGTTGGCGAGCACGCACGGCCCCAGCGGGGTGCACCATGATCTGTCCTCGATGCACAATCCCGCGCATAGCCTCCCCGCCACTCAGAGCGTGCCGAGTTTCCTCGCAGACGCGAACACCCAGTTTCCCCGCGCGGCGGAGCTATGGGCTGCCGCAGAGCCGGAAGCGGAGCACTCCCCCAGCCCGGCGCCCGCTGCTGCGGATAGTGCCGCTGCAGATAGTGCCGCTGCTGAAGACGATGAGGCTCGGCCCTGGTGGCGAACCATGGCCGGCATCATCGGTATCTTCATCGTGATTAATCTGATCGCCCTCGGCTTTGGCTCGCTGTTCTTCTAAGCGCGCCGCCTTAGCGCCGCTTCAGCGCCATATCAGCGCGCCGCCTAGGCGCGCCCACCGCGCTCGTCGAGCTGCGGCCCTTCGGTGCGGGAACGCTTGAGCTCGAAGAAATAGGGATAGCCGGCGAGCGTGCAGGAGGCGTCGAATAGCTGTCCTGCTTCTTCGCCGCGCGGCACCCGAGTGAGCACCGGGCCGAAGAAGGCGACATCGCCGAGCTCGATGACGGGGGTGCCCACCTCGTCACCCACTTTGTCCATGGCGCGCTGCTGATAGGCGCGGAGGGCATCATCATTGCTGTCGGTGTGGCCGGCGTCGAGAAGCTCAGCCGGAAGCCCCACCTCGGCGAGGGACGCTGCGATCACCTCGTCGGCGGCATGGTAGCCGCGGACGGTGATCTCCCCACCATGGTGAATGCGGGTGCCCATGGCGGTGTAGAGCGCATCGAGTTTCTCTGGGTGCTGCTCTGCCACGGCGACGAAGACGCGGGCAGGCGCCCAGGTGGCCTTCATCATCTCCTTATAGTCCTCGGGCAGCTCATCGCGGCCCTCATTGAGTACCGCCAAGCTCATGGGCTGCCAGGTGACGCTGATATCGCGGACCTGCTCGACCTCCTTGATCCAGCGGGAGGTGATCCAGCAGAAGGGACACGTGACATCGAAATAGAAAGTAATAGAGCGGGTATTGTTCATGCTCGCCCATGCTAATGCACATCGCGCCACCGCCTCTGCACAGCGCGCATGCAGCAACCACACACCCCGCCGCTCACGCGATCTGCGTCACGCTACTACTGTGGTGCGCATGACAAGTGTGAACCTAACCAGAGATGAAGCGCGCGCCCGCGCGGCCATGCTAGAGACCGAGCACTATGACATCGCGCTCGATCTGACCACCTCCGACGAGACCTTCCGCTCCACCACCACGGTGCACTTCACGGTGAAAGAGGCGGGTGATACCTTCATCGATCTCCGCGACGCCCACATCCATTCCGCGTCCCTTGATGGCGAGGAGTTCACACCGGAGTATTCCTCCGAGCACGGGCTGCAGCTGAAGCAGCTGAGCGTCGGCGAGCACACCCTCGTGGTCGACGCCGACTGCACCTACTCCCACTCCGGCCAGGGCCTGCACCGCTATGTGGACCCGGCCGATGACAAGGTGTACCTGTACTCCCAGTTCGAGACCGCCGACGCCAAGCGGGTCTATGCCTGCTTCGACCAGCCCGATCTCAAGGCCACCTATCGCCTCAGCGCCATCACCCCGCAGGACTGGGTTGTGATCACCAATGGGGAGACCACCTGCACCGAGTCCGAAGGAAAGCGCGTCCACACGGCGGACTTCCCCTACCCGATCTCCACCTATATCGCTGCGGTGTGTGCCGGCCCCTATCACGAGGTACGGGAGACCTGGACGGGCACGCTCACCCACCACCCGGAAACCCCTGCCGATCAGCCCACCGATCTGGAGATCCCGATGGGCCTGTACTGTCGCGCCTCGCTGGCGGACTCGCTGGATGCCGAGCGCATCTTCACCGAGACCCGACAGGGCTTCGATTTCTACCACCGCAACTTCGGCGTCGCCTATCCCTTTGGCAAGTACGACCAAGTGTTTGTGCCCGAGTTCAACATGGGCGCCATGGAAAACGCCGGCTGCGTGACCCACCGCGACGAGTACGTCTTCGACTCCCAGGTGACGCACTACATGTACGAGCGCCGCGCCGATACCATCCTGCACGAGATGGCCCACATGTGGTTCGGCGATCTCGTGACCATGGAATGGTGGGACGATCTGTGGCTCAACGAGTCCTTCGCTACCTGGGCCGCGGCGATCTCCCAGGCTGAGGAGACCCGCTATGACACGGCGTGGACCACCTTCGCCTTTGTGGAGAAGTCCTGGGCCTATAGCCAGGACCAGCTGCCCTCGACGCACCCGATCTCCACGGATGCCTCCGATATTGAGACCGTGGAGCAGAACTTCGATGGCATTACCTATGCCAAGGGCGCCTCGGTGCTGAAGCAGCTGCAGGCCTATGTGGGGCGCGAGGAGTTCTTCGCCGGAGTGCGCCGCCACTTCGCGCGCCATGCTTTCGGCAATGCCACCTTCGATGATCTGCTCGCTTCCTTGGAGGAAGCCTCGGGACGCGATCTCTCGGATTGGTCCAGCCAGTGGTTGAAGACCACCGGCATCAACTCCTTCTCGGTGGAGTCCACGAGCAGCGATGGCGTCTACGATTCCTTTGCCATCGTGCAGTCCGGAGCCACCCCCGGTGCTGGCGAGACCCGCACCCACCGCCTTGCCGTGGGCCTCTATAGCCTCCAGGATTCCGCTGTGGTGCGCACCCAGCGCATTGAGCTGGATGTGGACGGCGAGCGCACCGAGGTGACGGATCTCATCGGCGCCCCGGAGGCAGATCTGGTGCTGGTCAATGACGATGATCTCACCTACTGCCTCTATGAAGCCGATGAGCAGAGCCTGGCTTTCATTGGCGAGCATATCGACGCCATCGAGGATTCCATGGCGCGGGCACTGTGCTGGTCGGCCGCCAGCCAGGCGACGCGCGATGGCCGTATGCCGGCCCGCGACTTCCTCGCACTCGTGCAGCGCGGTATCACCTCCGAGACCGAGTTGGCCGTGCTGGAGCGCATCTTGCTGCAGGCGCGCATCACCCTGCGTTCCTACGCCGATCCGGAGTGGGCAGAGCAGGAAGGCAAGCAGGCCTTTGCCCGCACGCTTTTCGACGCCCTCTCGCAGCCCCACGACCTCGCTGCCGGCACCGATGCTCAGCTGCCCTTCTTCAAGGCGCTCGCCCAGGTGGAATTCGGGGAGAAGGAAGCCGCATTCTTCCGCTCTATCCTCGAGGGCACGTGCACGGTGCCGGAGCTGGAGGTGGATAGCAATATCCGCTGGAGCGCCCTGACTGCCCTGATCGCCCGCGGCGATATCGCCGACCCAGAGGCCGCCATCGCCGCAGAGCGCGAGCGCGATGCCACCGGCTCGGGCCAGAAGTCGGCATGGCGGGCCGCGGCGGCCATCAATACCGCGGAGAACAAGGCCCAGGTGTACGAGCGCCTCAGCACCGCAGCCGGCGAGATCTCGAATCTCGAGCTGCGCCACACCCTCGAAGGCTTGCTCTTTGCGGGCTCGGCGCCGAACCTGGAGCAGTTCAACGAGCGTTTCGTGGAGCTCGCCCCGCAGCTGTGGGCCGATCTGCCGAATGAGACCGCCCAACCGCTGCTCGAGGGCATCTACCCCAGCTGGGATATCAGCGCCGCGGGCATCGAGCGCTCCAAGCAGCTCTTGGATACGGATATTCCGAGCGCTTTGGCCCGCCTGGTGGCAGAAAACGTCGATGCGCAGGAGCGGGCATTGCGTAACCGCGAGGTGGATACCCGCGCTGGAGAGCAGCGATAAAAACTGCCAATCTTAGGCGCCACTAAGCAGAGGGTGGCCAATATCTCCCAGCTCAGGGGCCGTTTCTGTTGGCGCGGTCCGGCTGTGCTGTCTTAATCTGGAAGGTGCCTGTGCTTTCCGGGCGCTGACGCTGCTCGGAGGGCACGATCGCCGAAGATGAGAGGGAGCTCAGCACTGTGAAGCATCGCATGCCGGTTGTGCGCACGGTCCGCCACGACATCAACCAGAAGCCGTTCATTGTTATCTGGGAGGTCACCCGCGCCTGCGCCTTGGTGTGCAAGCATTGCCGCGCCGATGCCCAGCATCACGCCGCCCCTGGCCAGCTCAGCACGGCCGAAGGCAAGGCACTGCTGGAACGCCTCGCCGCCTATGAGCATCCCCGCCCCTTGGTGGTGCTCACCGGCGGGGATCCTTTTGAGCGCGATGATTTGGTCGAGCTCACCGCCTATGGCACCTCGCTGGGGCTGAGCATCTCGCTCTCGCCCTCGGTCACCCCGAAGCTCACCCGCGAGCGCATTAGCGCGCTGCGCGAGGCGGGCGGCAAGGCCATGTCCATGTCGCTCGATGGTGCTTTCCCAGAGACGCATGACGCCTTCCGTGGCTTCTCCGGCACCTTCGAAAAGACCGTCGAGATGGCCCCCATCATTAATGAGCTGGGCTATCGTTTGCAGATCAATTCCACGCTCACGAAGTCCAATATTCACGAGGCCCCGCACCTGCTCAAGCGGGTGATCGATATGGGGGCGAAGATGTGGTACGTCTTCTTCCTCGTGCCCACTGGCCGCGGCGCCGCGCTGAACTCGCTTTCGCCCCAGGAGCGCGAAGACGCCCTGCACTGGCTGCATGATGTGTCTAATCGCATCGCCATTAAGACCACAGAGGCGCCGCAGTACCGGCGCGTGGTGCTGCAGGCCCAGCAGGCCAAGGAGGAGGGACGCCCCGGCTATGAGGGTGGCCCGTTGTATCGCGAGCTCACCGAGCTCACCACCGAGCTTCTTGGCGAGCACCCCGCCGCCCCGCGTCGTCCCCGCGCCCCGATGGCGGTGAACTCCGGCTCTGGTTTCGCTTTCGTGGACCATGTGGGCGATGTGTACCCGAGCGGCTTTTTACCCATGCACTGCGGCAATGTGAAAGAGCGCGACTTCCAGGATATTTACGCCAACTCTCCGGCCTTTCAGGCATTGCGCGACCCGGACCACTGGCACGGCAAGTGCTCGGTCTGTGATTTCCACTCTGTCTGCGGCGGTTCGCGTTCCACCGCCTATGCCCTCACCGGCGACTACCGCGCTTCCGATCCCACCTGCGCCTATATTCCGCCGGCGTGGGCGGCGGAGCATCCCCACGATTGCGGCGTGGATCGGGCAGCACTGGAGAAGCTCATCGGCGCCGAGGCGCTCCGCAGCTACTCCCCGGCCCACACCACGGAGGCTGCTGCCGAGCTCGCAGCGTCCGCAACGCCCTAAGAAGCGGAGAGATCTTTCTCACAGCTCTCCTGAGACTACGCTAAAGACATCCCATGTCTCATGGGGCTATGGGTCTCCTTTATAAGGAAGCCCTAAAAAAGTCACTTTTCGGCCACTAATGGATTCAGTGTGCATTGGGAATGCGTCATGCTCTCCCGCTACAAATAGTTTCCACCAGGGTTGCCCATCCCGTGCGACCCCCGTGCCTGGAAAGGACACCATGAAGACACTCTCGCAGCGCCCACTCATCTCGTGCCTCGGCGTTGTCGTTATTGCCATTCTCAGCCTCCACTTCGGGGGTGTCGTCGCCGGCAACCCAGACATCAATACCGCACCAGCCCTGTTCGCCTATGTCATTCCGCTCATCGTGGCGCTGGGCGGGCTGTGGTGGCTGAAACTCGGCAGCCTTGTCTCCCCCGCCGGCTTCCACCCCAAGGACCTGCTGCGCCTGGGCTGGCCCCTCTTCGCTGTATCGGCCGTGTTCTTCACGGTGAACTTCCTGTTCATGGAGGAGCCCACCGCGCAGCAAAGCGAGGGCGCCATGAAGCGGCTGATGTTCCTTGTGCTCATCATGGCGGCCACGGCCTTCTTTGAGGAAGTCATCTTCCGCGGCATCGTCCTGCAGATCCTGCTCAAGAACACCTCGATCTCGCAGACCCGCGCCGTCATCCTCGCGGCCGTGATCTTCGGCCTCACCCACCTTGCCAACCTCACCCGCCACCCCGAGCTGATCGTCGGCACCGCCAGCCAGGTGTTCTACACCTTCTCGCTGGGCATCTTCCTCGGTGCGCTCATGCTGCGCACGAAAAACCTGTGGGTGCCCGCCATCGGCCACATGATCTTCAACGTCTTGGGCAGCTACACCACCATCTATGTCCTGCCGGGCACGCCCGTCGCGGACGCCTCGATCTTCGCGGCAATCCTGCAGCTGGTCTTGGTCTCTCCGCTGCTCATCATCGGTCTGCGCTGGCTGAAAAAGGCCCAGAGCTAGCACCGCGCAGCATCTCTGCTGAACCAGCGTCGGCCATCTGGTGTTCTGTGAATACCTCCCCTATGGTGGTTCGACGTGAACACAGAAATATTCTCTCTCAGCTCTCATGCCCTGCCCGCCGATACCTTCGTGCGGGCAGCGGTAACATCTACGGTAGATAACACTGTCGAATCCATCGGCTCGTGGTGGGAACAGCCGCTCGTGCAGGAGTGGCTCATTTCCAAGCCGATCCACATCGTCATCATTATTCTCGTGGCGATCGCCCTGAACTATTTCCTGCGCAAGCTCATCACTAAGGTCTCGGAGAACGCCGCCGCCAGTGATAAGCGCTCGAAGATCGGTTTTGGTACCGCGCACAATGATCCCGTCGCGGAGGAAGATGATCCGAAAAAGGCCGAGCTGCTGCGCCAACAGCTTGCCGCCCAGGATAAAGCCCGAGCGCAGCGTCGTGAAGCGCGCATGATGACTCTCGCCACGGTGGGCCGCTCGGCCGTGTCCATCGTGGTGTGGGTGTGGGCGGCGCTCGCGATCCTCGATGAGGTGGGCGTGAATGTGACCCCGCTGATCGCCTCCGCTGGTGTTGTGGGTGTGGCCTTGGGCTTCGGCGCCCAGGCACTGGTCAAGGACTTCCTCTCCGGCATCTTCATGATGATCGAGGACCAGTACGGCGTGGGCGATACCATCTCCGTCGGCGATGTCGCCGGCGATGTGGAGGATGTGTCGCTGCGTGTAACCACCGTGCGCGATGTGGACGGTGTGCTCTGGTTCGTGCGCAATGGCGAGATTCTCTCGGTGGGTAACTACTCCCAGGGCTACTCCATCGCGCGAATCGAAATCCCCGTGTCGCTGTCCGCGGATGTGGATGCCGCGCAAAAGACCATCTTCGACACCGTGCAGCGCTCCGCTGCCGCCGAGGAATACCGCGCCGATATTCTGGGCGATCCGGAGCTGGCGGGCATCTCCAAGTTCAATGTGGACCACATGGTGGTGCGCGTGAATATCAAGGTGATGCCAGCGCAGAAGTGGGCGGTGGAGCGCGCCATGACGGCCGAGATCATGAAGGCCATGCACGCCGCCGACATCCACGCCCCCTACCGCTTCGGTTATGGCTTCGGCACGCCCGGCGCGCCGGCGGGCCTGGATTAACCGACCCGGCTCTCCTCCAGCCGTGGCCGAGCGCCACGGTTTAGCAGAGAGTAGAGATCCACAGCAGCAGGTCTTCATAGACCTGCTGCTTATTTGTTTCCTGCAGGATTTCGTGCCGCTTGCCCGGATACACCACGGCGCTGACGCGATCGACTCCCGCCGCGTCATAGCGATTGGCCACCTGGGTGGCGCCGCTCGCCCCGCCCACCGGGTCCTTGGCCCCCGAGACCACCAGAATGGGCAGGTCGCGTGGGGTGGCGCTAAAGGTGGCGCGGGTATTTACTCGCCTATGGGCGCTGAGGAAATCGGCGAAGAATTGATTGGTGGGCACGAAGCCACACAGTGGATCGGCGCGATAGCTATCCACCACCGCGGGATCGGAACAGAGCCAGTCCACATTGGTGCGGCGCTCGAAGCCCTTGTTATAGCCGGCAAAGACCAGGGTATTAAGCAGGTGCGCCGTGCACCGCGGTTTCCGCGCGGCCAGGGCAGAAGCCAGGAGCAGGCCTGGGGAGGCGTAGCACGGCCACCGGCCGGTGCCCACGAGGATCGCCCCCGCGAGGGGCTGATAGCCGCGGGTGAGATAGTCACGGGTGGCGAAAGACCCCATGGAGTGGCCGAGCATAATCCACGGCACATCCGGGTAGGTGCGCTGAAAATGCGTGCGCACCAAGGAGATATCCTCCACCACGCGCGACCAGCCATTCTCATCCGCGAAGTGGCCGAGCGGGCCGTTGGTAACGGCCTCGGGTCCGTGGCCGCGATGATCATGGGCCACCACCGCAATATCGTTGCTATTCAGAAACTGCGCCAGCTCATCGTAGCGGCCTGCGTGTTCGGCCATGCCATGCACGATCTGCACCACCTGGCGCGGCTTGGCCACCGGCCAGTGATAGGTGCGGGTTCTGATTCCATCGTGAGTGATCACACCGTTGATCATTGGGTTCTCTCGCCACACATCCTTGTTCTTCACACGTGCTGCGCTTATCGACGCCGCCCTCGAGTGTTTAAGCCTAGCCGCTGCAGCACACCTGGTGCTGCTAGCGCGGCTTAAATCACGTAGTGCACATAGCGCTGCTCCTCCAAACGAGCGCGGAGCACCCGCCCGGGAATGGCGTGCACCAGCCGGCGGGTGAACTCATCGGAGGGGTTGTCGAATACCTCGGCCACTGGCCCGTAGTCCACCTGGCGTCCGCGTTGCATCACCGACACCGTGGAGGAAATGGCGCGCACGACCGCGAGGTCGTGGGAAATAAACACATAGGTCAGCCCCAGCTCTTCTTGGAGATCGTGCAAGGTCTCCAGAATCTGGGCCTGCACCGTCACATCGAGTGCGGAGACCGCCTCATCGAGCACGATGAGCTCGGGGCGCACCACGAGGGCGCGGGCGATCGCGGCGCGTTGCAGCTGCCCGCCGGAGAGTTCCCGTGGGCGGCGCGACGCCAAGGCGGGATCGAGGTGCACCTTGCTGAAGGCCTCCTCTACATGCTCCTGCCGCTCGCGGCGGCGGCGCACGTGCCCGAAGTTGCGCAGCGGCTCCGCCACCGACTCCCCCAGGCTCAACCGCGGGTCGAAGGAGGAATAGGGGTTTTGATAGACCAGCTGCACCCGGCGGCGCAGCGCCCGCACCTGCGCGGGCGAGGCATCGCTAAGCGAGGTATCCCCGAGCAGCACCTGGCCCGACGAGGGGGTGTGGAACATGGAGATGATGCGCCCGATCGTGGTTTTCCCCGAGCCCGACTCGCCCACCAGCCCGTGCGTGGTGCCGCGGCCGACCTCGAAGGAGACATCATCCACGGCCGTCACCCCCGGAAAGCTCTTCGAGAGCCGCTCCACGCGCAGCAAGGGGTAGGTCTCTGCCGGCTCTACTGCCGCGGGCGTGGTGGGGCTATTCAGCGAGGGCGCATGGGAGATGAGCCGCTGGGTGTAGTCCTCCCGCGGGGCGCCCATCACTCGCGCGGAGGTGCCGGACTCCACCACCTGTCCCTTATTCATCACCATGATGCGATCCGCACGATCGCCCGCCACCGCGAGATCGTGGGTAATGAGCAGCACGCCGGCCCCGAGCTCGCGGGTCATCTCGGCCAGCACATCGAGCACCACATCCTGCACCGTCACATCCAGCGCCGAGGTGGGTTCATCGGCGATGATCAGCTCCGGTTCGCCGGCGATGGCGGCGGCGATGAGCGCGCGCTGGCGCAACCCGCCCGAGAGCTCGTGCGGGTATTGGCCATAGCGCAGCTCGGGTCGATCCACCCCCACCTTGTCCAAGAGCTCCACCACCCGCTGCCGGGTGGCGCCGCGCGGATTATGAATAGCAATCGCCTCGGCGATCGTTTCGCCGATGGTGTGCACCGGGTTGAAGGAATTAGTGGGATCCTGCGGCACCAATCCGATGCGTCGGCCGCGGATGGTGCGGAGGAAACGCTCCTCACGCCCCACGAGCTCTTCCCCGCGGAGGGTGATCGAGCCATGGGTGATGCGGGCGTTATCCCCTAAAAGCCCCACGATGGCCTGCGCCGTGGTGGTTTTACCGGAGCCGGACTCGCCCACGATGGCCAGGGTTTCGCCGGCCTGCAGGGTGGCGTCGATAAGCGAAATGGCGGGGGTGTCCCCATAGGAGACGCTGAGGCCATCGATGGAAAGAAGCGGAGTAGCAGACATCTAGATCGCAACCTTTCTGTGCACGAGTCGGCTGAGCCGGGTGACGGCGAGCACCGTGAACACCACGATGAGGCCAGGAAGGACGGTGAGCCACCACGCGGTGACCACATAGTCGCGGCCATCGGCGACGAGCAGACCCCACTCGGGCGTGGGTGGGGTGGCGCCATAGCCGAGGAAGCCCAGGGTGGAGATTTGGAGGATGGCGCTGCCGAATTGCAGCGCCGCCAGGGCGATCACTGGGGTGAGCGAGTTGGGCAGAACATGCCGGAGCAAGACGCGGGGAAAATTCGCCCCCGCCCCGAAGGCGGCCTCCACATAGTCGGCCTGCATCACGCTCAGCACCTGCGAGCGGGCGAGGCGGGCGAACATGGCTACGGTGGTCACGCCCACCGCGATCGAGGCGTTGATCGTGCCGAAGCCCACGATAATGATGATGGACAGGCTCAACAGCAGAGCCGGGATGGCCAGCAGCACATCCACCACGCGCATGAGCACGGTTTCGACCCAGCCGCCGCGGGCGCCGGCGAGCACGCCGATGGCGGTGCCGACGATCACACCCACGAGCACGGCAATCAACGCCCCCGCCAGGGAATGACGGGCGCCGTAGACCACGCGGGCGTAGACATCACGGCCGGTGGCGTCGGTGCCAAACCAGTGCTCCGCCGAGGGCGGCTGCAGCGACTGCGGGGTTACTGCCAGCGGGTCGGCCTGCGCGAAGATCCCCGGCAGGGCGGCCCAGCTGATCATGAGCAGCAGGAATATACCGGCGAGCGCCGTGCTGAGTGTGCTCGCGCCGCGGGCCACCACGCGGGCCACGTCGGCGGTGGACGAGGACTGACTCGGGGCGGCGGCGCTATCGGCTGTGGGGTGCTGGGCGGTGATCGTCGTCATCGTGTCTCCTCTTCGGTGGCGGCGGCAGTGGCGGGGGCGGTGGCGGGCGCAGCAAGGGGCGCGGCGGCGGGTCCGGTGCGGGCAGTGCGCACCGTGCGCAGGCGTGGATCAAGCAGCGGGTAGCACAGATCCACGATGAGGTTGATCAGCACGAACAACGCCGCGGCGAGCACCACGATGGCCATGAGTACGGGGGTGTCGCGATTGGATACCGCGTTCACGGTGAGCGCCCCGATTCCGGCTCGGCCGAAGACGGCCTCGGTCACCACCGAGCCGCCGATGAGCTCGCCGAAGATCATGCCGGCGATGGTGAGGGTGGGAAGCAGCGCATTGCGCATGATGCCGCGCCACAGCACCCACCGCTCGGTGGCACCGCGGGCGCGCAACACCGTGACAAAGGGGCTGGACTCCACCTCATCGATGGAGCGGATGAGCACCTGCGCCAGCGGCGCGGCCACGGGAATGGAGAGGGTAATCACCGGCAACACCAGCTCCTGCAGGGCGGAACCGCCGATCACCGGGATGATGGCGAAGCGGAAACTCAGCAACTGGATGAGCACGATGCCGACGAAGAAGGTGGGGGTAGAGGCAAAAAGCGGCGGCAGCGATCCGGCCAGCGCCCGCAGCCAGCGGAAGGGGCCGAAGGTGGCGGCGGTGGCGATGAGCACCGCCAGCACCACGCCGAGAAGAAAGCCGCTGATAGCCAGAGCCAGGGTGTGCGGCAGGGCCTCGCCCAAGAGGGTGGACACGGCACTGCCCTGGGCCACCGAGGTGCCGAAGTTGCCCGTGAGATAGCCGCCGAGAAGCACGAAGAACTGCACCACCAGGGGCTTATCCGCGCCATAGGAGCGGCGAATCTCCTCCACCTGCTCCGGCGAGAGACCGAGCTCGGGGCTGGCATAGCGGGCCTCGATGGCATCGCCGGGCAAGGCGGCGAGCAGCACGAAGGCGGTGATGAACACCAGCAGTATCACGGTGAAGGCTTGCAGGATGCGCGATAACACAGCAGAGCGAGTCATGATCTAGTTCTCCTTCGGGGCGCTCAGGCTGGTGGCATAGAACCACGGGCGGGCGGTGGGGCCGGTCTGGAAGTCCCGCACGTTATCGCCGAGGGCGAATACTTGGGGCTCCTCAAACAGCGGCAAGGCATAGGCTTTGTCCGACACATAGTTCTGGCTCTCGCGCACCACGCGCTCGCGGGCGCTCGGGTCCGCGGTGGCCGAGATGGCGTTCATCAATCTTTCGAGTTCGGGATCATGGATTTCACCCGTCTCCGTATCGCCATTGAGCAAGACATTGCGTTTCTCCGAATGCCACAGCGAGGTCACCACGTCCGCATCGGCGCGGCCCACGATGTGATGGGCCAATTGGATCTTGTTGATGTCCTTGGCCGCGGCGGTTTGGGCGGCATAGTCTCCCGGGTAGAGCTGCAGGTCTACCCCGATGCGGCGCAGCTGTGCCTGCATCATGGTCACAATCTCCTTCGAGCGCGGCTGCGGCACCGCCTCATTGACCGTAAGGCTCAGGCGCTCGCCGTCCTTTACCCGGATGGTGCCTGGGCCCGCGCCTGCCGGCAGCTGCCAACCGGCCTCGTCGAGCAGCTGCCGCGCCGCCTCGGGGTCATAGACATAGTGCTCGGATTGATCCTCATAGCCGCGGGCCTCGCTCGAAAGCGTGGAGGTGGCCAGCGGATAGGAGTCGGTAAACAAGGTGTCGAGGATTTCCTCCCGGTTCACGCCCTTGATCAGCGCCTCGCGGACTCGCTGATCCGCGAGATAGGGGTGGGCGAAGTGAAAGTTGATGGAGTTATTCATCCCGCCGGTGCCGCCGGCATGGATGCGCACACCCAGCTCCCGAAAGCGGCGCTCATCGGGCGCTTCCACCTGGCGAATCACATCGGCCTGGCCAGCGAGCAGAGCACCGGTGCGCACCGAGTCCTCGGGCGCGGTGACGATGGTGAGGGTGGTGAGCTGCGCCGGGCCGTGGTGGGAGGCCGCGGGCGGGCCCCAGTCATAGTCCTCGCGCCGCACTAGCCGGATCTGGGTGCCCAGTTCCTCCTCCTCGATCACGAAGGGGCCGCTGGCCACCACGTTCACCGCGTTACCGGGGCCGAAGCCCTCGGCGTCGCGACGCAGCGTGGCCGTCGACAACAACCCAGCATTCAGGGTGGAGGTGGCTTGGGCGAAGCCCGGCGCGGGGGCGGAGAAGTGGAAGCGCACGGTGTGCTCATCGAGCACCTCGCCGCGCTCATAGTTGTTGATCTGCTCGCTGGGCGGCAGGGTGCGCTCGGCGTCGCCGCGCCCGAAAAGATCAAAGTTGGCCACCACATTCGCGGCATCGAGGGCGCTGCCATCGGAGTAGGTCACGCCCTCGCGCAGCCGGAAGGTGTATTCGGTGGCGTCCTCGTTGATCTCGGGTAGCTCCGTGGCGATCCACGGGTGCAGCTCGAGGGTCTCGGGGTCTTGCCACAGCAGGCGATCGGTGATGTTTCCCACGATGCCGCCATTGGGGTAGAAGCCCGCGGTCGGCGGGTAGAGGCTGGTCCACGGGGCCGAATCGGCATAGGTCAGCTCTGCGGCGGCGGCGCGATCCTCGGGGTTGGCTTTGAGTGGCGCGGCACAGCTGGCGAGCATCAGCATGGGAATCGCGAGCGCGGCAAGAAGCGAGGCGAGTTGAGGGCGTCGTGAGGGTGTCATGGACGGAGCCTTCCTATGCGATAAACACAACAGCAGGTGCCCGCCAGGCGCGGCCCCTCAGCCCCGCCGCGGCGCGCACAGCACGATATTAGACTGGCCATTCTATTTATAAAGGACTAATCTGTCTATTATGGGTATTTCACACTCGGCTCACGCTCACCCCCGCAGCATCGCCATCATCGGAGCAGGACCCCGCGGAATCTCGCTGCTTGAGCGGCTATCCACGGCCCAGCGCCATAGCGATCAGCCCACCCCCTTGACGGTGCATCTCATCGACCCCCACCAGATCGGGGCGGGAAAGGTATGGCGCACCGACCAGCCGCGGACCATGTGCATGAACACCCTTGCCGATGCCGTCACCCTCTACCCCGACCCAGACGCCAGCGTCGGCATACCGCCGCGCACCGGCCCCACCATGTATGAGTGGATCCAGACGCAGCTGCAGGACCCAAGCGCGCGGACAAGCGAGTTCTGGGAGGAGATGCGCGCCACCAAACCGGAGTCCAATCCCAGCCGCGCTCTCTACGGGGAGTATCTGCGCGCCGTCCACCAGCAGCTGCGCACCAGCCTGCCGGAGGGTATGAGCGTGCGCGAGCACCCCCAGGCCGCCACTGCCATCACCCCGCAGGGCGCACAGGATCAGATCACGCTCGCCGATGGCACCACCCTGCTGGCCGATGCCACCGTGCTCGCCCTCGGCTGGGACACCCCGGCCCCCTCCGCCGAGGAGGAGGCCCTCGCCCACGCGAGCGGCCAGTGGATCGCCCCAGGCAACCCCATTGACCAGGACCTCTCCCCCATCGCCGCCGGCGAGACCGTGCTGGTGCGGGGGCTGGGCATGAGCTTCTTCGATTCCCTCCTGCTGCTCACCGAGGGGCGCGGCGGCCGCTTCGTCTCTGATACCTACCGGCGTTCGGGGCTGCGCTATGAGCCGAGCGGCCAGGAGCCGCAGGTGGTGGTGGCCAGCGGCCGCGGCTATCCCTATCTGCCGAAATCGGATTACCACTCCCTGCCGCCGGCGCCGCATAATCCGCGCACCCGCGCCGTGATCGCCGAGCTCTCGGAGCGCACCGGGCTGGGCTGTATCGATTTCGGCACCGAGGTCCTGCCCGCACTCCTGCGCGACGCCCACGAGGCCTACTACCTCACCAGCCGCCCTGCCCGTATAGAGGAGATTCTCCAGCTCATCGATAGCACCGAGGATCCGCGGCTCTTGCCGGAGCAGATCGCGCCGCTTCTCGACGCCACCTCCCGCCCCTTCGACCCCTTTGCCTACTCCCAGCCGCTGGCGGGGCTCCGCATGGATCCGTCCGCCCTGACCGAGCACATCGCCACAAGCCTCAGCGGCGATATCCACGAGGCCGAACGCGCCCGCGAATCCGCCTTCAAAAATGGCATGTGGGCCCTAGCCGCCTCCCGCAAGGCGGTGGGCATTCTCGGCGAACACGGCCGCTATACCCACGCCTCCCGCACCAGCAGCCTGCGCGAATTCATGGCTCTGGGCCAGATGGCGGGATCGGGGCCGCCGCTGTTTCGCACCCGGCAGTTGCTAGCGCTTATCGACGCCGGCCTCGTGGAATTTCTCGGTGCCACCCCACAGGTGAGCACCACCGAGACCGGCTTTCGCATGTCCTCCCCCACCACCGGCGACGCCCGCGAAGCCCGGGTGCTTCTCGACGCCTTCGTGCGCAACCCCGATATGGGCAAATCCGCCTCGTCTGTGGTGCGCTCAGTAGGCGACAGAGCGCGGCTCTTTCGCTTTGATGATGGCTCCGCCTCGCGCTCGTGGGAGGTCGATCCCCACACGGGCCGCGTTATTGGCAGCGCGGGCGAGCCCGATCCGCGGCTGCATGCGGTGGGCATTCCACTGGGGGCGTTTCTCGCCGACACCACGATCTCGCCGATGCCGCGCACCGATCCCGCGATGCTGCAGGAAAGCGACCGGGTGGCGCGCTCGCTGCTGCGCATCGCCTGCGACTCTCCTGGCGCCTAAAATGGATAGACATGACTGAACCGCGCAGCGTCTTTGAGGAGATCGGCGAGGACACCTTCGATCGTTTAGTGGCCGGGTTTTATGCCCGTGTCAAAGACGATGACATCCTCGGCCCCATGTACCCAGCCGAGGACATGGCGGGAGCCGAGTGGCGGCTGAAAATGTTTCTCATCCAATTCTGGGGCGGCCCGGGCGAGTATTCCGCCCAGCGGGGGCATCCGCGGCTGCGCATGCGGCATGCGCCTTTTCAGATTGATGCGGCCGCCGCGGAGCGCTGGCTGGAGCTGATGAAAGCCTCCATGGATGAGCTATCCCCCGAGCAGCTTTCCGACGCCCACCGTGCCGCGGTGTGGGAGCACATGGTGCGGGTGGCCTATATGCTGGTCAATCACACCTAGAGCAGGCTGGTGAGGGACTCCGCACCGGCGCGGTACCACACCGAGCCGTAGTAGGCGTCGATACGCACCCACCTGCCCGAGCGCGACACCAGCAAACGATTATGGCTGGGCTCCGAGGTATCTGTGGGAATAAAGCCGAAGGCGTTGAGCGCGAATACCGCGCGCATCGGCACCTCTACCGTGATCTCGCCGGCGCTGCAGCTGATCACCGTGGAGTTGAGCAGGGATACTGGCGGCCCCATGGTGGTAGAAAATTGCTTTGCCAAGCCGCGCCCGGCATCCACGAGCTGCCGTACCGCGGCTCCGGGGATGGACTCGATGAGCTCCCACCCGTCTTCTGGGGGCAGGGCACCCGGCCACGACAGGGCGCCGCCGGGAGCGGGACTGGGCTGGGGGTCTAACCCCGTGCCCTCGGAGGTGAGCAGATCCTGGGCCCGATACACGGCCCCATCGCTGGCGATGGTTCCCTCCGCACGCCGTCCTGCGAGCACCGAAAAGGGGGTGTGCACAAAACACTCCAGCCCGCCGGAGCGGCGGGCGATACGGATATGGGCGTCACTGTCGAGCGCGAGAGCGCGCGTAATCAGCGCGAGGATTCCCTGCTGTCCTGAGGAAAGCTGCACCACAACCTCGCCGCTCTAGTTACTGCCGTCCGAGATCGCCTTGGTCTCCTCGGCGCGGGTGAGCACGGAGATCTCCCGCTCGCTAATCGGGCGCGGGCTCGAGGTGTGCAGGTCCATCGCGATCTGCACGACTTCGATAATGCAGCAAATCTTGCCGTGGCGATCCTTCAGCTTCTGCCGCGAGGTAAAGGAGGTGTGGCCGATGCTAATGACTTGGGTATCCACCGTCACCGCCGTGGTGTCGGTGAGCACCGGGGCGAGATAGTCGGCATCAAGGCGACGCACGAACACAGTGGGGATCTCGAGGCCGCGGGGCACGAACTCGTCGATAGCAAAACGCATCCGCGCCTCCTGAGCAATCTCCACATAGATGGAGTTGCTCATGTGCCCGAAGCGGTCAAAGTCGGTCCAGCGCACCGGAATGGCGCAGGAATGAATGGGGCCGGGCGTGGAGCTTTCCACATGGGCGGCTGTTTCGGTCATCGTGGTTACCTTCTTACATACAATGCGTTCGCTCAGATGCGTACCTAGGCCATTGTGCCAGTGCGGGCGCGCCCGTGCACGGGATTGGCGCCCACGATTAATAGCGCCGCCTGTGGTGTGGCACCGCCGGACCGTTGCGCGCCCCACCTCGCCGCCCGTGGTGTGGGCGCACCCATATTTTCTTTTCTTTCACGTTTTCTAGCACAATGGTGAGAATGAACATCCTGTCAATCCAATCGCACGTCACCTATGGGCACGTCGGCAATTCCGCCGCCGTGTTCCCGCTCCAGCGCATGGGCCACGAGGTGTGGGCTATCAACACCGTGGAGTTTTCCAACCACACCGGCTATGGCGCCTGGCGCGGACCGCTGATGCCCGCCTCTGATGTCACAGACATCGTCACCGGCCTCGAGGAGCGCGAGGTACTGGGCTCGGTGGATGCCGTATTGTCTGGCTACCAGGGCGGCCCCGACATCGCTGATGCGATCCTCGACGCCGTGGCGCGGGTGAAAAAGCACAACCCGAATGCCATCTACGTGTGCGATCCGGTGATGGGCAATGCCAAGTCTGGATGCTTCGTCTCCGACGCCATCCCGCCGCTACTGCGCGACAAGGTGGTGCCGCAGGCCGATGTGATCGTGCCCAACCAGTTCGAACTGGGCTACTTGGTAGACCGCGAGGTCTCCGATCTGGATTCCACCCTCGCCGCCGTGGACGCCGCCTTCGATCTTGGCCCCTCCGCGGCACTGGTGACCTCCGTGGAGCGCCCCGATCGCGAGGAGGGCACAGTGGAGATGCTGGCCGTCGATGAGAAGGGTGCCTGGCTGGTCACCACCCCGAAGCTGCCGATTAAGATCAACGGCTCCGGCGATGTCACCGCCGCGCTTTTCACCGGCCACTACACCGAGGGCCGCGACGCCGCCGCCGCACTCGCTGCCACCACCTCCTCCATTTTCGACCTGGTGGAGGCGACCTACACCGCGGGCAGCCGTGAGCTCAAGCTCATCGAAACCCAGGAGGCCTTCGCGCACCCGCGCATGCAGTTTGAGGTGCGCCAAGTGCGCTAAATACCCTTCGCCTTTAGACGACACCACCGCCGCTGAGCTGCTTTTCAGCTCGGCGGCGGTGGTGTTTTCGCGGCAGCACCGGCCCCGCTGTGGGGGCGGGTGCCTAGGCCTCGGTGTTTAACGAGAGAGCTTGCGGTGGGTCACACGCGAGGGGCGTGCGGCCTCCTGGCCGAGGCGCTCCACCTTGTTCTTCTCATAGTCCTCGAAGTTGCCTTCGAACCAGAACCACTGGCCCTCGGCGATATTGCCTTCCCAGGCCAGGATGTGGGTACAGGTGCGGTCCAGGAACCAGCGATCGTGGGAGATCACCACGGCACAGCCGGGGAACTTCTGCAGCGCGTTTTCCAGCGAGCTCAGGGTTTCCACATCGAGGTCGTTGGTCGGCTCGTCCAGCAGGATCAAGTTGCCGCCCTGCTTCAAAGTCAGCGCAAGGTTCAGGCGGTTGCGCTCACCACCGGAGAGCACCTTGGCCGGCTTCTGCTGGTCCGGGCCCTTGAAGCCGAATGCAGACAGGTAGGCACGCGAGGGCATCTCGTTTTGACCGACGTGAATATAGTCGAGCCCATCGGAGACAACTTCCCAGACAGTCTTGTCGCCGTCGATGTTCTCGCGGTTCTGGTCCACATAGGACAGCTGCACGGTCTGGCCCACCTTGACCTCGCCGGAGTCCGGCTCCTCGAGGCCAACAATGGTTTTAAACAGCGTGGACTTACCCACACCATTGGGGCCGATCACGCCCACGATGCCGTTGCGCGGCAGGGTGAAGGAGAGATCCTTAATCAGAGTGCGGCCATCGAAGCCCTTGGTGAGGTTCTGCACCTCCACCACCTGGTTACCCAAGCGCGGCGGGGTGGGGATCTGAATCTCTTCAAAGTCGAGCTTCTTGTACTGCTCGGCTTCCTTGGCCATCTCCTCGTAGCGCTCCAGACGGGCCTTGTTCTTGGCCTGGCGGGCCTTGGCGCCGGAGCGGACCCACGCCAGCTCGTCCTTGAGGCGCTTGCGCAGCTTCGCGTCCTTCTTACCGGCCACCTCGAGGCGCTCGGCCTTCTTCTCCAGGTAGGTGGAGTAGTTGCCCTCGTAGGGGTAGAGCTTGCCGCGGTCGACCTCGCAGATCCAGCCGGCCACGTGATCGAGGAAGTAACGATCGTGGGTCACGGCCAGCACGGCGCCGGGGTAGTCCGCCAGGTGCTTCTCCAGCCACAGCACGGACTCGGCGTCCAGGTGGTTAGTGGGCTCGTCCAGCAGCAACAGGTCCGGCTCGGAGAGCAGCAGCTTGGCTAGGGCCACGCGGCGGCGCTCACCACCGGAGAGGTGGTTGACGGGCTCATCGGATGGCGGGCAGCGCAGGGCCTCCATGGCCTGCTCGATTTTGGAGTCCACTTCCCAGGCGTCAGCGGCATCCAGCTCCTCTTGGAGCTTGCCCATCTCTTCCATGAGCTCATCGGTGTAATTGGTGGCCATCTCCTCGGCGATGGCCTCGAAGCGCTGCTTCTTTTCGAAGATGCCGCCCAGGCCCTCTTCCACGTTCTCGCGGACGGTCTTTTCCTCATTCAGCGGCGGCTCCTGCTGCAAGATGCCGACGGTGGCACCGGAATCCAGGAAGGCCTCGCCATTGGAGGGCTGGTCCAGCCCGGCCATAATCTTCAGAATCGAGGACTTACCGGCGCCGTTTGGACCAACGACACCGATCTTCGCGCCCGGATAAAAGGCCATGGTGACATTGTCCAGAATGACCTTGTCACCATGGGCCTTACGGACGTTTTTCATGGTGTAGATAAACTCGCCCAACTTATGTAACTCCCTATTAAATATGACGTGCACGTTAAGTAATGAGCAGCCGCCCCAGCCCACGCAGTGGGCAGGGCTAAAACGCTGCTAGCCGCCTTAAAGGGTACATGAGTTCCAGCGCGGGCACCTACATTGCACCACGGGCTTAGAAGGGCACGGATTCGGCCTCCTCCCCCAGCGCTTTCGCGGCGGCGGCGCGATTATCCGCGGCGGTATCCGCCACGCTATCCTCACTGCCCGCGCCGACGCGCAGCAGCGAGCGGGTGACATCGCTGCCAACAAACTGGGCCTTAAACTTCACTTGGCTGCGCTTGGAGGTCACCCCATTGTCTTCCACCTCCCAGACATCGGTATAGAAGTGGCCGACAAGAATCACGCTCATGCCGCAGCGCAAGGCGTGTGCGGCCGGGGAGGCGATCCGGCCCCAGCATTCGACATCCACCCACAGCTCGCTGACTTGCTCCCAGTCTCCCTGCTCATTTTGGCGGGATTTGGAGGAGCAGACGCGAAACTTGGTGAGTTCCTTGCCGCTGGGAAATAGCCGGTATTCGGGCTCGGTGCCGAGATTGCCCATCAGAGTGGTTTGGATCATTGGCATAGCTGCACGGTCCTTTCTGGTGTTCTTTGTTGCGTGCGATCACCAGAGTGGCCCATCCACCCTCGCGCCGGCCCGAGAGAGCACTCGGGCCTGTGGATAACTGCCTCGCCCACCCCCACGGGGCTGAGGTTATCCACAGGCCCTAGTCCACAGACCCAGTGTTAGCGGCGGCGCGGCCGCGAAATGTCCTTATTGTGGTAGTCGTCCTGCCTGTCCTCGCCGCGGCTGACCTGCTGCAGCCACTGGTTATAGGCCTCGAGCTGCTCATCGTCGGTGGCATCCGCCTGCGTGTCATAGGCGCGGGACTCGCGGCGATCCGCGGTCAGCCACTTGCGCAGCACCACAATGTAGACGATCACCAGCGGGAATGCGCCGGATGCCCAGGCGATGCCGCCGCCCACAGTCTGATCCCAGAGCAGGTCCACCTCCCAGGGCAAACCGAGGGTGCTGTAGAACTCCTCGCCCATCACCTGCTGGGTCTGCATGAGATAGACCGCGAAGTACATGTGGAAAGGAAGCGAGAAGGTCAGCCACGCTGTCTTCGACATGGGCGAGCGCTGCACCGGCAGCGGGTCGGTGGCCATGATGTCCCAGTAGTACATGTAGCCCGACCACAAAAACAGCACATTCATGCTCAGGTGTCCGGCGTGCTCGGAAATCGCCACCTCGTACAGGCTCGGCACCAGATACATCAGATAGAAGATCACGAGGAACTGCACGGTGTTAAACACTGGGTGCACCACCACCCGCAGCACGGGATTATCGAGGGCGATCTCCGCGAATTCATAGAGTCCCGGCACATCGCTTGTCGACGGCTCATTGGCTTTCAACGCCAGCTGCAGCGGATAGCCCAGCACCCAGAACACGGGGATGGTCATAGACAGGATCATGTGCCCGACCATGTGCATCGAGAAGGTGGCCGGGATATTCATGCCGATACCCGAGCTCATGGTGATCACCAGGGTGGCGCAGCCAAGCAGGAACCAGGCGCTGCGGCGAACCGGCCAGCTCTCGCCCTTGCGGCGCAGCTTGATGAGACCGTATATATACAGTCCCGCGAGGATCAGCCCGAAGGTGGCGAAGGCGATATCGAAGCGCCACATCGTCCACACATTCCAGATCGTGGGCTCCTCGTAGAGCTTGTAGCCCAGCTGGATATCCATGGTGTTGATATCCGCTACCAGCGGCGGGGGCGGCGGGGTGCGGCCCAGGGAGACGGCAACACCGGTGACCGCGCCCATCACCAGCACCTCCACGATGGCGATGCGGCGGAAGGTGCGGTGATCATTCGGGTCGCGCTCCAGCCGCGGGATGGCAATGCGGCGGTGGGCGAAGCCGAAGAGACCAAGCACCACCACGCCCACGGCCTTGGCGGTAATCAACAGGCCATAGCCGGAGGTGAGCCAGTCCGAGAAGTCGATGCGCACGGCGGCGTTAAGCAGACCGGACAGCGTCATGCCGATGACAGCCACCAGCGCGAGCGGGGAATAGCGTCGAACAGCAATATCGAGGTGGGTACCCCGACGGCGGCCATGCGCGATAAGCGCCATGAGCCCACCGACCCACAGCACCATGAACAGCAGGTGCCAGAGATAGGAGTTCGTGCCGTAGTCGTGATTACCGCCGCTGGCGGAGTGCCCCTCCATACCCAGCGGGACGATCATGAGCACCGACAGCAGCAGCCACACTGGCTGCATAATCCACTTCTTGCTCAAGAGCGCCCCCAGCCCGACGACCAGGGCGACACAGGCCACCACAATCCAAGCCAGCGAAGTGGAGACCTGGGAGATCGCGATGGACCAATTCCCCGGCTTCATCGCCTGCCACAGCGGCTCGCCGGAGACATCCGAGAGATACATCGGCACCATCGCCACCGCGATCATGCCGAAGCACAGCGCCGCCACCGCGCCGGTGCGGCTGGCCAAGGAGCCATCCACGCCGAGTTCCGCTACCCGCAGCCGGGTGGCCAGTTCTGATTCGCGGTGAAACTCATAGCCATAGCCGCTGGCTTGGGAGCGCTGCTCCGCCGCCGCCAGCCGGCGTTTGTCCACGTACATCTCGCTGACGTGCTGGGTACGCGGCGGGGTAAGAAAAGAGCTGAAATAAAAGGAGCCCACAGCAAGCGCGGCCAGCATCATTCCCCCGGCGCGCAAAAAGGGCAGCCCGGCGGTGGTGGCCGGGCCGGGGTCGGGAATACCCAGCGCCGCTAGGGAGGCACTCAGGAATTGCCATGAAATGAGGCCCGCAACCAGTCCTGCTGTAGTGAAAAATAGCACGTAGAGCGCCTTGCTGGGGCGCGCTGGGGAGGAAGGGGCCGAGGGTGCCGGTGCGGTTGTACCAGCGGAGATGCTCGTCGCTTCAGCCATGTTCTTAGGATAGCCGCCAGCCCGAGGATCGTTAATTGACCATGACCTCAATTCCTCCTAGCACCCACAAGCCAGCGCTGCGGTCCCGCCTTTTGCGCGCTGCTCAGCGCGGTGACTAACATACGTAGGCATCGCTGTGCACGCGCCCGCTCGGCGCCCCGTGCAGCGATATACCTCCGTAGCTCAGTGGATTAGAGCAGTGGGTTTCTACCCCATGTGTCGCGGGTTCGAGTCCTGCCGGGGGTACTTTTTATGGGCGATCCGCACTGCCCTCGAGAAGTGCTGTCCGCTTCCCGACGTCCCATCCCCTCATACGCGGGGTCGCACAGCGCATTCCCGCAGGCTGAGACATGTGTCACCTTGGTACCCGGAGTGTTTTAGTAAGCTCGACGGCATGCTCATTATTGATCACGACACAGTCGAAGCCCATTTGCCCAGCCCCGCCGCAGCCGTGGAGTCCATTAAAGAGGCATTGATCGCCATCGCTGATGGCTCGGCCAACACCGTGCCGAAGATTCAGGTGAGCGCCGGCGAGGGCCGCTCCTATTCCAACTCGATGCCCGCCGCCTGGCCAGATCGCAATCTTTTTGGCACCAAGTGGGTGACACTCACCCCGAACAACCCAGAGAAGGGCCTGCCCTTCGTCCAAGGCAGCGTGCTGCTCTCCGACCCAGATGATGGCTCTACCCTCGCCATTCTCGACGCCGCCCCGCTGACCGCTTTCCGTACCGCCGCCGTCACCGGCGCCAGCCTCGCTATCGACGGCGGGGAGCGCCGTGATGTGACCTTCCTCGGCACCGGGGTGCAGGCCCGCTCGCATGCCCAGATTCTCGAGGGACTCGGCTATGAGGAAATGACCGTGTGGGGACGTAGCTCCTCCTCCCTCGACGCGCTGATGGAGTGGGCCGCCGAGCACACTCCCGGCATCACCTTGAAGCCCACCTTGGATCGCGATGGTGCGATCCGCGACGCCGGGGTGATTATCACCGGCCTCGCCATGCGGGTACCGGGACAGGAGATCACCTCCGCGCAGGTGCGCGATGATGTGACCCTGCTGCCGCTGGACTATGGCACCGTGGTGGGCAAGGAACTGGCCGCCGCCAGCACTCTTGTCGCCGATGATCCCACCCAGTACGAGGCACTGCGGCCGGCGAAGATCGCCGAGGACTACCCCAAGGCCACCGGCGCTACCGGCGATCTGCTGAATGGCGATCGCCCCGAGGGCATTGTGGTGGCACAGAATCTGGGCTCCGGTCTCGGAGATATCGTTATTGGCAACGACGTGCTCGCCTCCTACCGCGCCGCCAACTCCAACTAATTAGGATTCATCACCTCATCATGTCTCTTCCTCTCCCCCAACCCCAGCAGCGGGCCGTAGTCACCGGCGCCAGCCAGGGCATTGGCCGCGCGATTGCCCGGGATCTCGCCGCAGCGGGCCATAACCTCATTCTTGTTGCACGCCGCGAGGCCGTGCTGCAGGATCTGGCGGCAGAACTCGTCGATAAGCATGGCGTGGAAGTGGAGGTGCGCGCTGTTGATTTGGCCCGCGCCGACGCCCGCGCCGAGCTGGTCGATGAGCTGGCCCAGCGCGAGATTTCCATCATCATCAACTCCGCCGGCATCGCCAGCTTCGGCGCCTTCCGCGATCAGGACTGGAACTATGAGCAGGATCAGTTCGAGCTCAACGCCCGGGCCGTATTCGAGCTCACCCATGCCGTGCTGGCGGGAATGCTCCAGCGGGGCGAGGGCGCGATCCTCAACGTGGGCTCGGCGGCCGGCAATGTGCCGATCCCGAATAACGCCACCTACGTCTTCACCAAGGCGGGCGTGAACGCCTTTACCGAGGCGCTGCACTATGAGCTGCGCAAGACTGGGGTGCACTGCACCCTGCTGGCTCCTGGGCCGGTGCGCGAGGCGGAGATCGCCGAGGAGGAGAAGTCCATCGTGGACAAGGTGGTGCCCGACTTCCTGTGGACCACCTATGAATCCTGTTCGAAAGAAACCCTCGAGGCTTTGGCCAATAACCGGCGCCGCGTGGTGCCGGGGCCGCTATCGAAGGTCATGAATGCGGTATCCACGGTGGCCCCGACGGGCCTACTCGCGCCACTGATGGGTTCCTTCTATGCTCGAATGGGTTAACCATTGTTGTTCCTCTCAACCCTAGAAAGCGCCCTCCGTGAGCATGTCTGAGCCGCAGCTACCCGCAAAATATGATCGCCTCGTGTGGATCGACCTGGAGATGACGGGTCTCGATCCCGCGCGACATGTGATCGTGGAGATCGCCGCCGTGGTCACCGACGCCCAGCTGAATATCCTCGGCGAGGGCGTGGACATCGTGGTGCACGCCAGTGAAGAAGAGCTGGCCCAGATGGATGATTTTGTGGCGAATATGCACGCCTCCAGCGGGCTGACCGAGGAGATCACAGCCTCCACTATCAGCCTCGCCGAGGCGGAGCAGACGGTGCTGGAGCTCATCGCGGAGCACTGCGATCCCGAGCACCCCGCCCCCTTGGCCGGTAACTCCATCGCTACCGACCGCGCCTTCATCAAGGCGCATATGCCGGCCCTCGATGCGGCGCTGCACTACCGCATGGTGGATGTCTCCTCCGTCAAGGAACTGGCACGGCGCTGGCAGCCGCGGGTGTACTACCACCAGCCGGACAAGGGCCTCGCCCACCGCGCACTGGCGGATATCGTGGAATCGATCCGCGAACTCGACTACTATCGCCGCGCTCTCTTCGTGGCCGATCCCGGCCCCACATCGGAGAACTGTGGCGACGCCGCCGCTCAGGCCGTCGACCGCTACCGGGAGCATCTCGGACAGTAAAACCACCAACGCCCGCTACCCAGAGTGAAGGTAGCGGGCGTTATGCGTGTCTGCCGCGGGCCTAGACGAGCAGCAGGAAGAGCACTTGGGCGCCGATGATCTTGCCGATCATGCCCACCGGATACACCGTGGCATAGCCCCGCGCGGCGAGATCGGTGCCGGTCTGCGCGTTGAGATAGGCGATAATCGCAGGATTGGTGGAAATACCACCGGCCATGCCCATGGTTTCATCCCATTTCGCCCCCAGCACCCACGCGCCGAGGACGGCCATGGCGATCGCTGCAACGAGCGTGAGAACAAGACCAAAGCCCACGTAGAGCAAGGATTCAACATCAGAGAGCGCCGCGGCGAAGCCGGCCCCGGCGGTGGTGCCCACCCCGGCGAGGAAGAGCGCCAAGCCGATATTGATGAAGATCTTGTTGGCCTGGAAGGGCACGATCCACTGCAACCGGCCGGTGCGGCCACGCCAGCCCAAGAGCAGTCCCACGAGGATGGGGCCGCCACCGAAGCCCAGGGAGAGAGTCAGCCCGCCCGGCATCGGGATCGGAATCATGCCCACCAGGAGTCCGGCGAGCAGCCCCAAGAAGAAGGGGAAGAAATCAAAGTTGCCCAGGGCGTTCTCGCTATCACCGAAGAACTTTCTGGCCTCGGCCATCTTGTGGGTCGGGGTGACGACCCGCACCTTGTCCGAGTATTCCAAACGGGTCGTGGGTGTGGGGATGAAGTCGGAGTCACCGCGACGCACCCGCGCGATCAAAAAACGCTTCTCCGCGAGGCCAAGCTCGTCGATAGTGCGGCCCACGATCTGCGGATTAGACACCGAGAAGCGGCGATAATCGAGATTGTGGTCATCGATGGGGAAATGCACCTCGCGGCCCAGGATGTGTGTGGCTCGCCGGAGCTCCTCCTGCGTGCCGTGAATCAGCAGCACATCGCCGCTCGTCACCTCGGTATCCGCGGTGATGAGGGTTTGGTTCTCCGGATCCTCGTGGTGAATCAGGCGGGTAGCCACCACCTCAGCACCCGTGGGGCGCAGCACCTCAGCGACCGTGCTGGGTTCTATGGGGCCGAGCTCGAGGCCGGTGAGGTGGAGGTCCTCGGTGATCACACCGGCCTCTTTGGCGTCTGCGACGTGATCCACCTTGCGCAGCTTCGCTCCCACGGCGGCCACGAGGATCAGACCCAGAACACCACCCGGATAGGCCAGCGAGTAGCCGATCACGGGCAGCGCTAGCGCTTCGGGGTCAGTGATACCCGAGGCCTTCATGGTTTCCACGATGGCTGCCATACCAGGAGTGGAGGTGACTGCGCCCGTCATGCTGCCGGCGCCTTGGGCGGCGTCGAGCCCCAAGAACTTCACGCCGATATAGGCCAGCACGATCACACCGGTGAGCACGAGACCAGCGAGGGCGCTGATCTTCCAGCCACGGGAGCGGAACTCCGCGAAGAACTGCGCACCGAAGCTCAAGCCGATGGCATACACAAACAGCGCCAGGCCGAAGGTGTACAGCAGCGGCGGGAGCTGGATCTCCGGCTCGACCGCAGAGAAAGCAATGGAGACGAACAACACGGCGGCGGAGCCGAGCGATATGCCGGCCACGTTCACTTTGCCCAGAAGATAGCCGAGGGCAAGTATCGCCATCAGCGCAATCAATGGATTGGCTGCGAGATAATCGAACACGAGGGGTCCTTGGGGAGCGCGGGGGCCCACGAGAGCGGGCCCAGAAGAATATGAGGAGAGAAGCGGCGTGGGCGTGCGACACTCCCCGCTTCCCCGCCCACGCGCGGAGAATGGTGAGAGCATGCGCACCCGTAGGTTCTCAGCAGGGTTACCGTATCACTGAGTCATCCTACGTCAAGTGAGAGCGCCGCATCCCCGCCGCTTGGGCGCCTGCGATTACCCACACCAGCTGCAGTTTTTGCTTTTCTTATGCGGTGCGCTACTATAACTCTCGCTGCAGAAAACGGCAGCGATGGTGGCTGTAGTTCAGCTGGTAGAGCACCAGGTTGTGATCCTGGGTGTCGCGGGTTCGAGTCCCGTCAGCCACCCCGACGATGAGCCCCCGGCCTTGGAAACAGGGTCTGGGGGCTTATTTTATTGCGGAGCCCAGACACACCCGCCGACACATGCGCCCGCACGGGTACGCTGAAAGGCGACACAATCACCCGTATTAGCTGCGCAAAACTAACAAGAAACGCACGTCACAGTTTCCTCTGCTTTAATAACAATCAGATAACAACTATTTGCGTTTTGGCTGCTCAAGACAGTTTCTGGGTTGCATGCTAAGAGCGGTTTCTTGAGTCTTAGTGAGTCTCGTGCACTGCGCCCTGCTAATGCTGAGCAGGGCGCATGCCACCGCGCCTTGTATTTCTCTTCTTTAAGGACTGAACACATTCATGCTTAAACGCGTCATATCCATCACGCTTGCCTTCATTGGCTTGCTCGTGGGCGCCGGCTTCGCCACCGGCCAGGAAACGATTCAATACTTCGTCTCCCACGGCTCCATCGGCATCGCCGGCGCCGTGCTGGCCGGGCTGCTCATCTCCATTGGCGGCATGCTCTCGCTCCAGCTGGGCAGCTATTTCCTGGCCGACGAGCACAACGAGGTATTCCAAGACATCTCCAAGAAGTGGGTGGCCCGCTTCATGGACGTCTCGGTGATGATCACCCTCTTCAGCTTGGGATTCGTGATGCTCGCCGGCGCGGGTTCCACCTTCAACCAGCAGTTCGGCTGGCCCACCTGGGTGGGCTCCACCGTCATGCTGGCGCTGGTGATTGCCTCGGGCTTCCTCGACATCAACAAGGTGTCGAACGTGATTGGCGCGCTCACCCCGGCCATGATCATCGCAGTGATCATCGCCTTCACCTACATGATGTTCAACCTGCCGGACGATCTGTCCAGCCTCAACGATGTGGCCGTGCAGGCCGAATCCCCCATCAGTCCGTGGTGGCTCTCGGCCATTAACTACGCGGGCTTGGTGGAAATCATGGCGATCTCCATGGTGCTCGTGATCGGCGGCAGCTACCTCGACCCGCGCGAATCCTCCCTCGGCGGGCTCGTGGGCGGTATCGCCTACACGGTGCTGCTGGTGATGATCTCGGTGACGCTCTTCCTCGGCGCCGACAAGGTGGAGGGCTCCTCGGTGCCCAACCTCACCCTCTTCGAGGAGATCCACCCGGTGATGGCCATTATCGCGGTGTTCATCGTTTACGCGATGATCTACAACTCCGCTATCGGCATGTTCTACGCCCTGGGCCGCCGCCTCTCCGCGGGCAAGCAGTCTAAGTTCCGCCTCTACTTCATCATCACCACCTTGGTGGGCTACGCCATCTCCTTCATCGGCTTCGGTTCCCTGATGGCGAAGGTGTACCCGATTCTCGGCTACCTCGGCCTGCTGCTCATCGCCGTGCTGGTGATCTTCTATCTCCGCGATCGCCGCAAGATCGCCTCGGAGTCGAAGCGCCGCAATAAGATTCGCGATCTCGCCTACCGTAAGCACCACCCGGATAAGGAGTTCACCGACGATCACGCAGCGGAAATGGAGAAGCTGATGGGGGATTCCCAGATCTCCGATGATTACCTCTCCGATGCGGTGCAGGAGGAAGTGACTGATTCGCTGGTGCAGGATGATTCCGTGGACTTCAGCGAAGAGGACGCCGAGCAGCTGCGCGATACGGATACCCCCGATTCGGCGAAATCCTAAAGCCCTCGCGCCGCGCGCCTGCAGCGTGGCGTCGATAAGCTGAGACTCAGGCCCACCACGTGTGGGCCTTTTCTCTACAGTGGGTAAAAGCACTACTCCCGCATGAGAAAGGCACGCATGATTCCGCTGTCGCTCATCGATTTCGCCCTCGTCTACGACGGGGAACGGCCTCGCGATAGTTTCTCGCGCTCGGTACGGCTTGCGCAGCGCGCAGAGAAACTAGGCTATGAACGCATCTGGTACGCGGAGCACCACAATATGCCGCGTATCGCGTCCTCCGCCCCGGCCGTGCTGATCGCCCACGTGGGCGCGCATACTTCCACCATCAAACTGGGGGCGGGCGGAGTGATGCTGCCGAATCACGCGCCACTGGTGATCGCCGAACAATTCGGGGCCCTAGAGGAGATGTATCCCGGCCGTATCGGGCTGGGCTTGGGCCGTGCCCCGGGTACCGATCAGCGCACTGTGCAGGCTTTACGACGCTCCCCTCGCGCCGCCGAGCGCTTCCCCGAGGATGTCGCCGAAGTGCAGGGCTATCTCTCCGGGGAGAGCCGGATCCCCGGCGTGCAGGCCATTCCCGGCGCCGCCACTGAGGTACCGCTGTATATTCTCGGCTCCTCCCTCTTTGGCGCCCAGCTGGCCGCACAACTCGGCCTGCCCTATGCCTTCGCCTCGCACTTCGCGCCGCAGCACCTCGATGAGGCCATCGCTGTCTACCGCGAGCGCTACCAGCCGAGTGCCGTTAATCCCAACCCCTATGTGATCGCCGCGGTGAATGTGACGGCCGCTGATACCACAGCCCAAGCCCAGGAGGACTGGGAGCAGGTGCGGCGCAGTCGGGTGAAGTCGCTCGCCGCCCGCGGCCGCGAGCTCAGCGAAAAACAGCTCGACGCCTTGCTGCACTCCTATGCGGGTCAGCAGGTGAGCACCATGATGCGCTATACCGCGATCGGCACGAAGCCCGAGGTGCGCAGCTATCTCTCGGAGTTCCAGGAGCGCACCGGCGCTGATGAGCTCATGATCTCGCTGCAATCGCCGTCGCATGCGGCGATGCTGCACGCCATGGAGATCCTCTCCGCCGCATGGGAGCTGCCCGGCGCCGACCCAGCGCTCTAGGGGCATACAACTCTAGGGGTATACACACGACAACGGCCCAGCCAGTGAATAGTTGGCTGGGCCGTTGGTTTCAGGCACTAGAGGAAAGGGTTTACCACGAGGAGGTTTGGTCCGCGTTGCCCTTCTTCCACGTTTCCCAAGGAATATTCCAGTCGCCGAGACCATCAAAGCCGGAGAGCTCGCCGCCGATGGTGTTTTTCACCTTCACCACATCACCGCGCTTGACCAGCTCCTGGAACCACTTGGCGTTCTCCGGAGAGACGTTCACACAGCCGTGGGAGGTATTCGTGCTGCCCTGGGCCCACATGGACCACGGCGCGGAGTGCACATAGATTCCCGACCACGACATCTGGGTGGCCCAGTCCACCTTCTGTCGATAACCACGGGGGCTATCCACGGCTAGGCCGAAGGTAGAAGAATCCATGATCATCGAGGGGTTCTGATCGCCAATCATGTAGGTGCCATTCGGCGTGGGGAAATCCGCATCGCCCAAGGAGACGGGCATCGTCTTGAGCACCTCACCGTTTTTGGTCACCGTCATGGTCTTGGTCGAGTCATCGACGGTGCTGATGATCTCATCACCGATGCTGAACGAGATTTCATTATCGGCGTTGCCGTACATGCCGTTGCCCAAATCGACGCCATAGATATCGGCCCTCACCTCAACCTCGGTGCCGCTGGGCCAGAACTCGGCCGGACGCCAGCGCATCTCCGAATTATTCAGCCAATAGAATGCGCCCTCTACCTCAGGGGTAGTGCTCACGGTAATAGCATCCTGGGCAGCCTGACGATCCGCAATCGGGGCGTTAAAACGGAAAGAGATAGTCTGGCCCACGCCCACGACCGAGCCATCCAGCGGCCCCAAGTAAACAGCCGCCCGGCCATCGGGTGCGACCGTGGTGAAACTTGCCTCGAGAGACTGGCCATTCGCGGCCTGCGCATCCACGGTGTAGGTGCGGTAATAGCCCAGTGGCTCTGTGACATGCCACTTCTTACCGTTGTCGCTGATCTCGGCTTCGACCACCTTGCCAGCTTCGTTCGTCATCGTCACCGACGTCAGGGTGGTATGCTCGACAGTGACCTCGATGGGCTCCGTGGGATTGACATCCGTGGCCTCATCTCCGACATTCAGCTTCGGAGTTTCCTCCTCGCGGACCTTCTCTATCTTGGCCTGCTCAGCTGCCTCTTCTTCCGCGTTGCTGTTACCGATCGTGCATCCGGCAAGAACCAGCGAACACGACACGAGCAGCGCCATCAGCGCTCGCAGCAGCCGAGACTGAGCCCTAAAACCCCCGCTGACCGCGTCCGTCAGCCCACTAAAAGAGAACCGCCCTGTGCTAAACATTTCACTCCGTCGATAAACCATAGTCTCGGTGGATTGTACACGCCCCGCGCCCTCAGACCGCGTCGGAAAAAGCGCTTCCCAAAACCGTGACCAAACTGTTGCTTATCGCATGTCACACGCTCTGGTGTCGACACTGTGTGTCAAAAATCGAGCCCCTCCCCGAGCCTTGTCTGGCAGCTGCCGCGGCACCATCATTCCGACGAGGAGCGCCGCACATTATCCCCACAAACGCAGCGATACACCCCGTCTCACACCACGCATCCACACGCGGCGCGCGAAGCCCGTAAATGGCCCTTGAGCTGGCGATTTTACAAGGTGTGAAACTGTTTGTAATATAACATCTCGTTGCACAGCGCACCGGCCATCACGGCAGGGACGCAGAGCAGGCGCCATTAGCTCAATTGGCAGAGCAGCTGACTCTTAATCAGCGGGTTCGGGGTTCGAGTCCCTGATGGCGCACTTTTTCTTTATATCCCCTCTAGGCGGTTATCTCGCCTAGAGGGGATTGTTGTATCTCTGCACTGGGGCTGTAGGTACGTCGACGCATGCCCCCTGTAGGGGCTAACGCCGTCGCAATCTCACCAAAACCAAGGACCTACGGTGCACGGGGATATATCATCACAGACGCGAGGCACGTACCGCCTCAGCGTGTAGCGAGCATCACCACACGCCTGTACAGCCGCAGCGCCTCCGATAACCAACCATCTCTACCTCATCACGCTACCCAAGGTCCCAACGTGAACAGCCCCCACAACACAAATAGAACTCCAAAGGTTCTTGCCACCGTATCCCTCATCATCGGCGGCCTCCTATTTCTCATCAACCTTCTCACCATCACCAGCGGAACGCGATCATTTATCAGCGGCCTCTTTACCTCCATCGCTATCATCCTCCCCGGCGCAGCGTGGTTTTACTACCAATTCCGCGATAGGAAGCTCCAACAGCAGGTAGAGCGAGACCGGCAACTTGCCGGATACCTCACCGGGGGAGACCGCCAACTCCTACAGGGGGCGTCTGTGCCAGTAACTAAAGCTCCCCGTAAATGGGTGATCATTGCTTTATCTAGCGTCGTGCTGCTTGCCGCAGGAGGGGCAGTTTCGCTTGCCTCGGACGAGAGGGAGTCTTCAGACGGCTCAACCACCAGCACGAGCAAGACAACGACGAGCACCACGAGCAAGACAACGACGAGCACCACTACACCTACTAGGACTGAGCGCTCTACTACCACTAGCACCAGCACGAGCCACAAGAAAGAGTCCCCTAAGCCTGAGCGGCGTAGCAGCACCTCAAATAGCACAACTCAGCCCCAGCGGGATGAGCCGTCGCGGGCGAATATTGTCCCCGCGCCGGAACCCGAGCCTGAACCTGCTCCAACCACGTCGCCCAACCCTGCTCCCGCACCAGCCCCCGCGCCGGCTCCTGCGCCAGCTCCCGCACCAGCTCCCGCACCAGCCCCCGCGCCGGCTCCTGCCAACGCCTACTACCCGAACTGTGACGCAGCCCGAGCCGCTGGCGTAGCCCCCATCTATGCCGGCCAGCCAGGCTATCGCCCTGGGCTCGATCGAGACAAAGACGGCATCGCATGCGATAAGTAACCCTGAGGTTTACTCACAGTATCCACATACCAAGTGGGCACACACTTCACCCCAGTCGGGAGCTCTCCCGGCTGGGTTTCTCGCTATTCGGCGCGGGCTGTACCGGCGGTATACCTCGTCATCGCCATCTGCAACAGCCTCTCTACGCCGTAGCGAAGCCCTTCTTCATTCCCAGCCCAACGTAGATCATGGCTCCCAGCAGGAGCACGATGCTGATGATCTGGAGGGTGGCAAGCGCCCCTGTGGTTTCCACCCTGCCGCCGCCGATGGCGAGAATAATCCGGCCAATCACAATGGAGGCGAGGAGAACGGTGGCGTGGGTGCGCACTGGCCCCGAGTGTTGCGCGGCGGCGAGAGCAGCGGCAATAAAGGCCACGAAGGCACTGAGGTTCAACACGATGACCGAGATGAACATAGGAACTTCTGCCGCGCTCGAGGCCACGATGTAGAGCATGACCATGATCACGACCGAGGCCAGCAGGGAGATTCCGGTGCCCCAGAAGGCAACAATGAGAGAGCGTGGTACTACGGGGCGCGCTGAGGAATTCATATTTAAAACCCTAGTCCTCGCTGTTCGCAGAGCAATGCCCCTTGGCCCCTAGCTATCCCCGAGCTCGCTGATATGCCCCTTTTCCGGCCCTTGGCGCTGCAGCAGCACATCCAGTTCCGCGCGCAGCGTCTCAGCATCCGCATCGCTGACACGCGCACTGCGGGTGACGGCAATCCAGCCGTCGAGAAGCTCCGTGGCGTAGTTGTGCCCGAAGCCATCCGGCACGTCCGCTGCCCCACCGAGATCGGCGCTGACTTGCCAAAAGGTGATCACGGGATACCACGTCATTTGTGGGGCACGCCCTGGGCCAAGCGGCTCGACGAGCCAGTCGGGGCGCTTCCACAGTAGATTCGGCTCCCACCACACCACCGGGTCGGTGGCATGCTGCAGATAGAGCAGTCGATGCTCGCCCCAGCGGGGATCTGCTCCCAACTGCCGCGCGTGGCGGCCGGTGGCGGCAAAGCGCACGGCGCTCGATTCCGGCATCCGTGGCTGATATTCGGGACTGCCCGGTTCGCGATTGCTGGTGAGCCAGCGGTGCAGCTCATTGCTGCGCGGCGGGCCCACCATGAACACCCCATCGGGTTCGACATTGAGGGCGCGCAAGGATTCCAGTGCCGCCTCCACGCCCGTGGTCCCAAGGGACTCGCCATAGAGATAGAGCTCGGGTTGGTGCGCGGCGGGCAGGTCAGACCACCATTGCGCCACCGTGTGGATCAACTCGCGCCCCGCCTCCGCGGCCGCCCCCGAGTCGCTGAGGAAGGACACCGCAGAGGGCAGCACGCCGAATTGGGCACTGGCAATGGCGGTATCGCCAGCAAAGAGCAGCTCGAAGGCTTGGGCCGCCACCGGATTGGCCCACCCTGTGCCGGTGACTGGGAGGATGAGCAATGCCTGCCGGTCGGCCGCCCCGGTGCGATCGAGTTCCGCCACGAGCTTATCGACGCGCTCCTGCATATCCGCGCCATTGCCCACCCCAGCGTAGAGGCGGATCGGCTCGCGGGCGGGCCGCTGTGTCACTGCTTCTAGCTGCTGCTTGGTGGCGCCATCGGCGATGAAACGCGAGCCCTCATAGCCGAGGCCCTCCCATGAGATCTCGCTGCCGGGGCCAGCCGAGCGATAGGCCACCGTGGGTGGGGCGATGTCCTCGCGATAGGTGGCATTGCGATCGGCCGCTTGGCGCTCGATGATGGTCAGACCCGTATTGGGGATGATGATGCCCACACTGGCCACCATGATCACCACCACGAAGATATTCGACACCACGGCCGCGATCCCAGGCGGTAGTCCGCGATGTTCCAGCACCTCTGCCGTGGACTCCGCCCACGCCGCCAGCAGCCGCCACAGCCAGATCAGCCCAAAACACAGCGCCAGCCCGAGGGCCGCAGAGAGCGGTAAGAAGTGGGTGAGGTGCGGGGTGGGCAGCCCCTGCGCGGCGGCGAGCTGCTCCTGCCACGATAGCGACGCCCACACCACCCCGAGGGCCACGAGGGCGAGTACCAGGATGCCGATATAGTCGATCAGCCGGCGCTGGCGATCAGAGAGCTGTAGGCGCGCGGTGCGCGGGCCGAGACGGCGCAGCAGCATCCACCCCAGCTGGCTTAAGCCCACGCCCACGCAATAGCCGATATTCGCGGTCACCCCAGAAACAATGCCTTGGTAGTACCAGGTGCGGGGCAGCAGTGAGGGCGTATAGGCTGCGGCGAAAAATAGGGCTACCCCGATCAGGCCCACCACGTTGTAGTGGCGGGAGGTGACGGTCAGCCGCTCAGGACGGTCACTGCTACTCATTGGGGTCTCATATATTCAGCGTTGCCAGGCTTAAAAAAGCCCGCGCCACACCGACTCCCCTCGGGGACAATCGGCGCGGCGGGGCGTCGAAAAGCGAAAAGCTATAAAGATTAACGGGAAGCGAGCAGCTTCTGAATCTCCTTGAGATCCTTGTTGCGCTTGCGGGAACGCAGCACGCCAACGACGACTGCACCCACAACAACCGCGCCCACGCCAGCCAGAATCTTCTGCACCTTCGGGTCCTGCAGCTTGTTGGTGGCTTCCTTCTTCGCGTCGTTCACGATGTTCTTGGGCTGGCTGCGCTCGGCAAGCTCATCGAGGGTGTTCGCCAGGTTCTTGCGAGTGCGCTCGATGTCGCGCTGAATGTCCTCAATATTGCGTGCCACTGTTGTCGATACTCCCCTAGCTAGTTTTATCCATGTACTGTGCGCCCAGCAGGGCGCGGCGTTTACCTGCATGAGCCTACCTAAAACCACGCTGTGGTTTCTAGTCGGCATGCCCACCGCACTGCAGAAATGCCGAACGCTCGCCTACCCTAGAGCCATGACTCAACCCGCTTCCATTCGTCTCAGCGAGGGCGATACCGCCCCCGCTATCTCTTTGCTCAACGACGCCAACGAGACAGTCAGCCTTGCGGACTTCCGTGGACAGCGCGTTCTGGTGTACTTCTACCCGCGCGCCAACACCCCCGGCTGCACCACCGAAGCCTGCGATTTTCGTGACAACCTGGCCCGGCTCAATGATCTCGGCGTGGCTGTGGTGGGCATCTCCCCTGATAGCCCGGATAAGCTCGCGGCCTTCCGCGCCGATCACGGACTCACCTTCACGCTGCTCTCCGATCCCGATAAAGAGGTGATGACCCAGTGGGGCGCCTTCGGTGAGAAGAAGAACTACGGCAAGGTAGTCCAAGGCGTGATTCGCTCCACCTTCTTGGTAGACGAGCAGGGACGCATCGCCAGCGCCCAGTACAATGTGCGCGCCAAAGGCCACGTCGATCGGATTCTGCGCGACGTGCTCTAGCCGCCCAGATAGCAGGGCGGTACAAGGATAAACAGTGTTCACAGGGGCGTTTTCTTTCGATAGACTCGGTAGCTACCATGGCTAGAACCTCCGATCACACCGGCTCCGCCGAGACGCGCTCCGCCGCGTCCGAGCCTTCTTTGATGCAGCACACTGACTCCGCAGCGCAGCAGCGCAGCGATGCCTCCGATCCCCGCGATGGCGATCCCGAAATTCTGGTTCCGCGCCGCCGCCCGGCCCAGCAACGCAGTCGGGAGAAATTCGCCCGCATGCTGGAGGCTGCGCGCAGCGTCCTCGTCGATCACGGGTTTGAATCCTTCACCTTCGACGAGGTGGCCAAGCGGGCCGAGGTGCCGATTGGCACGCTGTATCAGTTCTTTGCCAATAAGTATGTGATGATCTGCGAGCTGGATCGCCAAGACACCGCGGTGATTGTGGCCGAGCTGAAGAAATGGCCCAGCCGCGATCCATCAATTCAGTGGCCGGATTTTCTGGATAACTTCATCGACCACCTCGCCCAATTGTGGAAAGCGGATCCCTCCCGGCGGGCGGTGTGGCACGCCATCCAGTCCACCCCAGCCACCCGCGCCACGGGTGCGGCCACCGAATCGGAGCTCTTGGACTTACTGGCGGAGGTACTCATCCCCCTCGCCCCGACGCTGCCACTTCCCGAGCGCCGCAAGCACGCCGGGATTTTGGTGCACACCGCCACCTCGCTGCTTAATTTCGCGGTGCGCGATGCCACCGCCTCACCGGAGACCTATCTCACCACGGTGGAGGAGATCAAGCGCATGCTCATTGCCTATCTCTTCTCCGTCGCCCAAGGCTAGGCGTTGTACTCACCTAGGGGTGTTCTCTCCCAGCATGGCGTGGGCGAGGCGGGCCGCCTCGTCTAGCGCGTCCTGCTCCTCTGACTGCGAGGATTCTGCTCCGGGCCCGGCGGTCTCTGCTGCGGGCGCCGCGGCACGGCGGCCAGGGGTGGGGGCATCCACCACGTGCTCATTATGGGAAAAATCTTGGCAGGGGTGCTCGGGGATGACCTCCGCCGCAGGAACGAGCTGATGTTCGGCGAGGTAGTCATCGAAGTCTTTCGAGATACTCACAAATCCCAGCCTAGCCGCCCCGCTCCCCGCGCCTGTGTGGGGCGGGGCCGTGGGGCGGCTATCGGGCGGGGCTAGCTGAGTACGCAGACCGCCACTGCGTAGTCGCCGTCATGGCTGATACTCAGCTGCACGGAAGCATCGAGGTGCTCTGCGCTGATCCCGAGGCTTTCTGCGGCTAGGGCGCGTAGCCGGCCGCGCAGCCGGAGCTGGACTCGGCCGAAGGGATCGGCCTGCACCACGATCTCGCGGAAATCCACCTCGTGTTCCGCCAGCACGGGAGGCTGCCCAAACAGCGCCTGCGACCAGGCCTTAATCCAGGCCTCTTTGGCCGCCCACCGCCCCGCGAGATGCCGGGCCCGGGGCAGGCCAGTCAGGCCGCGCTGCTGGGCGTGGCGCAGCTCGCTGCCGTGGAATACCCGCGCGAAGCGGGTACCTGGCTGGGCGAGCTGCTCGGCAAAACCCGGCACGTGCACCAGATCAATCCCGCACCCACGCACCGGCAGGTGCGGGAACTCTGGCGGCTGCTGGGCTGGGTCCACTGCCTTAGCCCTCGGTGGACAGGCGGTAGCGGCCATCGCGGAGCCGGGCGTCGGCGTCGAGCAGCATGGCGGTCTCCCGCTCGTGGGCGGCATCGCCATCGCCGCCCAGGTTGCGGCCGGAGGTGCGCTCATACAGCGGCGCGGCACCGTAGATGCCGGCGAGGATACGCTCGGCACCCGCCTGTTCCCGAGCCGCGGCCTGTGCGGCCCACTCTGCTGCCGCGTCCTCGCCGCGCTGGGCCCGCACCGCCTCATAGAAGGCCGCCGGGTGGACCAGAGCCACCAGCGCCGAGACGTGACCGAAACCGAGCGAGGAGACAAACCCGGCCTTGAGCACGTCCTGCTCCGGCATCTTGAGCGGCTGGCGCAGCCACACCAGGTGCGGATGCTCGGCCAGCACGGGATCCACGCAGTCCAGCGAGAAGTTCGCGGGAATCACACCAGAGCGCAACACCTGGGCGAGGCCGGTGAGCTGGAAGGCTGCGGCACCACCCTTGGCGTGGCCGGTGAGACTCTTCTGCGAGATCACATACAGCGGGCTGCCCGCATCGCGGCCAAGGGCCTGCTGGATGCGCTCGTGCAGCTCAGACTCGTTGGGGTCATTGGCGTTGGTGGAGGTGTCGTGCTTCGACACCACGCGGATGTCATCGGCGTGCACGCCCAGCTCGGCCAGCTGGGTGGCCAACGCCGAATGCGTGCCACCTTGGGCCGCGGCCAAAGCACCGAGTCCCGGCGCGGGGATGGAGGTGTGCAGGCCATCGGCGAAGGACTGGGCGTAGCCCACCACCGCTTGCACCGGCATGCCCAGCTCCAGGGCCACCGAGCCGCGCATGAGCAGCAGCGTGCCGCCGCCTGCGGATTCGACGAACCCGGCGCGGCGTCGATCATTCGCGCGGGAGAAGTAGCGATCCTCGATGCCCTTATCCCGCATCACCTGGGAATCAGCGGTAGCGGACATGTCGCCGAAGCCGGTGATGCCCTCCACGGAGAGATCATCGATACCGCCGGTGACCACCACATCGGCCTTGCCGAGGCGGATTTTATCCATGCCTTCTTCCACTGATACGGCCGCCGTGGCGCAGGCCGCCACCGGGTGCACCATCTGGCCGTAGCCGCCCACATAGGCCTGCATGACGTGCGCCGCCACCACATTGGGTAGGGCTTCTTGCAGGATGTCGTTGGCGCGGGCCTCGTTGAGCAAGCCGTCCACGTAGAGCGAGCGCATGGAGGACATGCCGCCCATGCCGGTGCCCTGGGTGGAGCTGACCTTCGCCGGGTGCACATGCGCCAGGATCTCGGCGGGAGTGAAGCCCGCAGAGAGGAAGGCGTCCACGGTGCACACGAGGTTCCACACGGCCACGCGGTCGAGGTTGTTGACCATCTCGGCGGGGATTCCCCAGCGGGTGGGATCGAAGCCCTCGGGGATCTGACCGCCCACGAAGCGCGACATCACCGCGCGGGTGGGCACCCGCACCTCGGAGCCAGCGGGTCGGGTGACCAGCCATTCCTCGGTTTCTGGGTGGAAGCGCACCACCGTGTTGGAGTCTTCGGCAGCATAGCCCTCGGCCTCCTCGCGGGTCGCCACGGCGAAGGTGAGGTCCTCTTCGAGGTAGATCTTGCTCAGCTGTGGGGCGAGGTTCGACACCATGGAGAAATCATCGTGGTACTGGCGCACGCCGACTCGGCCGAGCACCTCGTCGTGATAGGCGTCAAAGATCTCGTCCTCGGCGATCTCCTCACCTTCGGCGGTGAGCCAGGCGCCGTCCTCATAGGAGATCAGTCCCATGGACCAGGCCAACTCGACCACGCCGGCGGCGCTGAGATCGCCGCTCAGCTCGGCCTCGAAGCGGGTGCGCGAGGAGCCATAGGGCCCCAGTTCCGCGGCGGAGACCATGACCACCATGTTCTCCAGGGAGGCGCTCACCGAGCCGTGGAAGGCGGCGGCGGCCGTGGCCGGTGCTGCGGGCAGTGCCGGCACATTCGGCAGCGCGTGGAAGCGCGGGGTGGTGTCCACCTCCTGCAGCTGCTCGGCGGCGGGGTTGTCGGCCGCGGAGCGTGCCAGCTCCGCGAGGTTGAGCTGCGCCTCGGCGAGCCCGCCGGTGAAATCGGCGAGCAGCGGCGTTTCGGCGGCAGCCTGGCGCGACTCCTGCGAGGCCAAGGAGATGAGTTCGCGGGCAATCTCGTCGGTGGAGTAGGTGCGCACGCCCTTGGCTTCGACCAGCTCGACGAGCGGATCATTCGCGCCCATCAACCCGGTGCCGCGCACCCAGCCGATCAGGGCGTGGGCCAGGGTGGTGCGGGCGGAGAAGTTCTCCTCCACGCTCCAGCGATTCACCAGGGCGTCGAGGGCGGCCTTGGACTCTCCATAGGCGCCGTCGCCGCCGAAGATTCCGCGGTTGGGCGAGCCCGGCAGCACCACGTGGGTGCGCTGGCCCACGTGGGTATCGCGGCCCAGGGCGGAGAGCCCGGCGATGAGACGTTCCACCGACCACAGGAGCAAGCGCATCTGGTTTTCTGCCTGCGGGCCGGCCTCGTCGATGCTGCCCTGCACCGGCGGGGCGGCGAAGGGGAAGATCAGGCTCGGCACGAGCGCCGGCTTCGTCACCACGGAGGATGCGCCCACGGTGACGCGCTGCTCAGAGCCAATCCACTCCACGACCGCATCGAGGTCCGCATAGGAGGCTAGGTTGGCGGGGATCACCCACAGGGTGGCGCCGAAGCGGGCGTGCTCCGCGTAGAGCCGCTTGTAGAACTCCAAGCGCTCATGGCTCAGCCTCGAGGTGGTGGTGATTACGGTGGCGCCTTCGGCCAGCAGCTCTCCCACCACGGCGGCAGCAATGGACTGCGGCGAGGAACCGGTGACCACAGCCACGTCCTCAGCGAAGCTGCCGTGGCCCTGCTCGAGGGCCTGCTGGGCGAGGGAGTCGAGCCCGAAGTGACGGGCGTGCGCGGCCACGGTCTCGCCTGCACCACTAACGTCAATGCTCTCGGGATCAACCAGACCCAACCCGGCGCGGGTGATGTCCTCGCGGGCCGAGGCCCAGCGGTCATCGAGAAGCACCGCGCGCCGCGGATCGAAATTGCGGGAGACCATGCGCGGCCAGTTCTGGCCGAGCTCCGCCGAGACCAACTCGAAGAGCTTTTCATCGGCGCTGTGATCATCCAGCCCCACGGTTTGCGGGGCGTGATCGTGGCCGAGCTGCTTGAGAATCATGCGCGCGGTTTCGGCGAGCACACCGGCCTTACCGGTGACCTGCTCCGCGAAGGCGCCGAGGGCAGCGGAATCCACCGCGGTCTGCTCCCCTCCTGCCGCCGCGGGCTTTGCGACGCTCACTCCCAGGCGCTCTCCCGCAGCGAGCACAGCATTATCGATGAGCTGATCCAGCTCGCTGGCCGAGCTGGGCTGGGCGGGGCTGAGCTCTGCCAGCGCGCCACCCCGCACGGAGTCGCCATCACGAGTGCCGAGCACCATCTGGGCCTCGGCGTGGAGACGCCAGCCCTCGCCGAGCTGCCATACCTGGCTGACGCGCTCAGCGACAGCCGCGGGCTTCGCGCCCGCAGGGCCGGTGACTTTGCGCAGCCCATCGCTGATGGCATCGCCGAGGACCGGACCAAAGGCCTGATAGCCCTTGGCCATGCGGCTCACGGTGTCCTGCAGATCAGGGACCTCGGCATCGGCGGCGCCATCGATGGCCCCGAGGCCGAACTCCACGCCGAGATCCAGCAAGAGCTGGTTGCGTCGGGAGGAGACGCCATCCGTCAAGGTTTCGATGGTGTCGGTGGCGGTGATTTGGCCCGGCTGCACCTTCGTCCACAAGCTCAGCAGCACAGTGGTGGCATCGGCCGGGGTGAACTCCACCTCCGGGGTATCGCCAGCGGCCGCAGCGGGAGCCGGGGCCGGGGCGGGCTCGGGCTCTGCCACCGGCGGGGTGGCCGGGGCTGCGGGTGCGGGCTCGATATCCTCGGCGCTCTCGGCGGGTGCTTCTTCCTCCTCCGGGGCGGCGAAAGAGAAGCTATCCTCGGCGAAGACGATGCCGCGATCGCGCTCAATATTAAGCACCTCCAGCCCTTCCCCACCGGGGGTCACGGCTGCGGTCTGGGCCATGATGTTGGCCAAGGTGGGCGCGTTGGCCACACCGATCTCCACGAAGCGCTCGACACCGAGCTCCGCGAGCATGAGGTCCTGGGTTTCGATCCAGCGCACCGGGGAGGCGAACTGCCATGCGAGCAGCTCGATCAGGATGGTGCGCGCCACTGCGGCGGTGTTCTCCGCCACCGCGGCGTCGAAACGCTCGAGCAAGCGGTCCAGGATCGGGGAATCCACGACCTTCCGCATGGACTCCACGAACTCGTTGGTGATCGCGAAGGGGCGAGCCACCAAGTTCGGGATATAGCGTCCCACCAGCACCTCGGGGTCGATCTCTGCGGGCAGCAGGCTGTCGAGGTGATCGCGGAAGTCATCCACTCCGTCGCGCAGGACAGAGGAGTGGAAGGGCACGTCGATGCCGGGGATGAGGATGAGCCCGCGGGCACCGGGGGCGCGCTGCTCGGCGGCAGCGGCGAGGGCCTTGAGACCGGCGCGAGTGCCGGCCACCGCGTATTGCTTGCCCTTGAGGTTGTAATTGGCGATTTCGAGGAACTCGCCGGTGCTGCGCGATACCTCGGCCACGAAGTCGGCCACCTGATCTGCTGCCAGACCGAACTTATTGGGGCGCAGGGCGGCGAGACCATAGTTGGACACGCCTCTCTCATCGCGCTCCACCAGCCGGTGCATCGTCAGCCCGCGGGCGTAGACGATTTCCACCACAGATTCCAAGGACAGCGCCCCGGAGTAGGCGGCCAGGGCGTTGTACTCGCCCACGGAGTGACCCGCGAAGTACGCAGTATCGTCGAGCACTCCTGCTTCGCGCATCTGCGCCACCTGTGCCACACCAAGGGTGGCCATGGCCACCTGGGTGAACTGGGTGAGGAAGAGCACGCCGTCGGGGTGGAAGAAGCGTTCTCCGCCCACCACGACCTCGCGGGGGTTGGTGCGCACGATCTCCAGCACGGAGAAGCCCAGCGCAGCGCGGGTATGGACGTCGGCGCGATCCCATACCTGCTTCGCCTCGCGGGAGGAAGCATAGGCCTCCATGCCCATGCCCTCGTGCTGGATACCTTGGCCAGGGAAGGCGTAGAAGGTGGTCGGTGCTGCCATCACGGCTACTGCGGTGAGCACAGTCTCGCCATCGACGCTGGCGGTGACCTCGCGCACCTCGCCGCGACCGGGGCGGTTATCCACACCGGTGCGCTCGACCTTGAAGTCCACGGTCTCACCGGGGGCAATAGGCCGCAGCATGGTGGCGGTGAACTCGGTGATCGCGGTCGGCTCGGTGCGCACCGCATCGTCGGCATAGGCGCCGGCGGTGACCAGCTCCGCAACGGCGGAGGTCCACATGCCGTGCACGATCACATCATCCAGCCCTGCCAGATGCGCGGCCGTGCTCGAGACGTGGATCGGGTTGCGATCTCCCGATACAGCGGCGAAGGGCAGCATGGATTCCGGTGCCACCACCTGGGCGCGGGTGCGCGCCGAGTGGGTCACGGGGCTGATCGAGGGCAGCGCCGAGGTATTGGTGCGCGCCGTCGCAGGGCCACGGCGGCCACGAATAGCGAAACGTTCGGTCAATGTGGCGCGCACACGGCCCTCGGCATCGCTGATGGACACGCGCACCACCACGACACGTCCGATATCGGTGTCACTGACCTCATCGGCATGGGCGGTGGCGGTCAGCGGCACCCCAATCAGACCCGCAGTGGAGGCCTGCTCGTCCCGCAGGGTGAGGTGGTGCTCAAGGTGCACCAAAGAGAGCATGCCCTCGACCACGCGCTCACCGGGGCGGCCCGGGATCTCGGCGCCGCGTACGGCGGCGAAAATCGCCGGCCAGCAGGCTCCCACCAACACATCGGGGGCGAGGGAATCGCTACCGCCCACGGTGATCTCGCGCAGCGCCGCGCTGGTGAGGTTGTGATAGTCGGCGGCCTTATCGGCATCGATCGTGAACTCGTGGGTGGCAACACCCTCCACCAGCTCGGCCACGGAGCCACCGGCGGCAATCTCGGTGAGGGTATCCATCGCCTCTTCCGCAGCGCGCTGGGTGACCACCGGGGCGGCACCATCGACCTGCGGCAGCTCGAGCTTCACGCGCAGCTCGAGGCCCTCGCAGCGGCGCTCGCCGGCGAGGCTGACGACCAGCTCAGCGCTCGTATCGTCGAGCACCTGCAGGCGGGCACCCGTGCGCGGCTCGCGGGCGGAATCCGCCGAGAGAATCTCCCACTCGGCAGCGGGAGCAAGCGCGTGCAGGATGGAGGAGACATTGCGGCCTGCCCAGTAGGTGGTGGGGCTGGAGAGCAGCGTCGACAAGCGCGAAGGGGTGTCTTCGGTAGCTGCCTCGCGATCGCGGGCGGCCTCGACCACGGCAGCGTCGAAACGGCCGAGCAACTCGGCGATGGGCTCATCCTTGATGGTGATGCCGGCCACGGCCACCGGGCCGGGGATGATGCACACTTCATCGGCGCTATAGCGCGGGTCATGGGCCTGCCACAGGGAATCGGAACGCCACCAGCGGCGGACGTTCTCGTCGATCACGGGCACGAAATTGACCGGCTTACCCGGGGTGCGCAGCTCGGCGATGAACCACTCCACATCCGCAGGGTGGAGACGGCGGTCGAGATCATAGGCCGCGGCGGCCTCAGCCACGGCGGCGGCCGGGTCGTCCTCCAGCTCCAGCGGGGAGAGCTGCGAGGGATGCTCGCCATGATCGGCGGGGTTCAGGCGCGCCTCGGTGCGCTGAAGCATGTGCTGGAAGCGGGTGTGCCAGGTCTTATCCACCCAGCCGGAGCCATCCGGGCCGGACAGTTCGAGATAGCGCTCCAGCCAGGTGCGGTAGCTCATCTCCTCCAGATCGCCGAAGTACTTCTTGCAGGTGGCGTTGATGGCGGTGATGATCTCCTCGCGGCGGGCGGCCACGGCCTCGGCATCGCCGGCGACCTCATCGAGCAGGCGCCCGGCGCGGGCGAAGGAATTATCAATCTCGTGAATATCGGCACCCAGCTGGGAGCGACCGGAGGCCATTCCCCCCTTGGCGGACCCGGCGGGAACCCAATCATTCGGGCCTGCGGTATCCACCAGAGCCTGCTTCACCTGCGGGGAGGTGCAGGCCTCCAGCGCCGCCATGGCAGCGGTGCCGACGAGCACGCCGTCCACCGGCATCGCGACGCGACCATAGGCCTCGGCCCAGCGGCCGGTGATGTAATCCGCGGCGCGCTCGGGAGTACCAATACCGCCGCCGACAACCAGCACGGTATTGGGCTGGCGGCGGATCTGCTCATAGGTATTCAGCAGCAAGTCATCGAGGGACTCCCAGGAGTGGTGACCGCCGGCAACGCCGCCTTCGACGTGCATGATCACCGGCACCTCGGGAACCTCGCGGGCAATGGCCAAGACCTGCTTGATGTGCTTGACCGCGCCCGGCTTGAAGGCCACCCACGGAATGCCCTCGGCCCGCAGCTCGTGGATGAGCTGCACAGCTTCCTCGCGCTCCGGGATACCGGCGGTGATCACCACACCATCAATCGGGGCGCCATGGGCGCGGGCCTTGCGCACCAGCTTCTTCCCGCCGATGTGCATGCCCCAGAGGTAGGGGTCAAGGAACATGGAGTTGAACTGGGCGTTGACTCCCGGCTCGAGCAGCTCGCCCAAGCGGGTGAGGTTCTCATCCAGGATCTCCGGGGTGACCTGGCCACCGCCGGCGAGTTCTGCCCAGTAGCCGGCATTCGCGGCGGCAGCAACAATCTCCGGATCCACCGTGGTGGGGGTCATGCCGGCCAAGAGGATCGGCGAGCGACCGGTCAGCCGCGTGAAGGTGGTTTCAACACGCCGGCCATCGGCGCTGAGGCGCGGGGCGAAGTCGCTGTAGTCCACAGCCTGCGGAATGGCAGCATGCGGGTCAGAGAGCTGGCCCTGCCCCTCGGCGGTCCCGGCGCGCACCACAGCGATGCCGGTGCCGGCGAGTTGCGGCGCCGAGAGCTTCGCCACGCCCTCGCCTGGGCCGATTTCGAGCAGCCAGGACACCCCTGCTTCACGCACCCGGCGCAGCTCGCGGGGCCAGTCCACGCTATCGACCAGCACGGCGCGGGCGCAGCGCTCGGCGAGCTGCTCATCCACCTCGAGGCGACGGGCCCAGTCGAGAGTGAGCTGAACGGCGTCCTCCATGACGGGGTGGTGGAAACCGGCGGTCACAGCAATGGGACTGAACGTGGGGCGGAGGGCGGAGCCACCGCGCTCTTTATTCTCCAGCGCCTGCTGCTCCTTCTCGGCGCGGCGGCTCACACGCTGCTGCACCAGCTCCAACTCGGCGGGGGTGCCCACAATTACCTGCGCATCGGGGCCGTTATGCAGCCCCACGACGGCCTCGGTGCCGTGCAGCTCCTCTTCCACGATGGAGCGCTCAACACCACCGATGGCGAGCATCGGGCGACGCTCCCCTTCGCTGATCACACCACTGCGCTGGGCGGTGCGGGTAATCGCCGCACCGATGAGCCGAGCGATCACCAGCAGCTCGCTGGCGCGCTCGGGGGTGCGGGCATATTCCACGCCGAGGTGTCCCTGAGAGTGGCCGATGGACAGCTCGGCGCGCTGCCAGGGCACGTCCTGGGCACCCAGTGCATCGAGAGTGGCGATCTGGGCGAGCACAATACCGGGCACAGACACCGCCGCATTGGCGCTATATCCGTGATCCGATCCGGCAGGAACATCATCGAGGCCCGCCCAGCGGAAGGGGGTGAATCCGAGGGGGAGCACGCCGGCGAGTTCTTCGTTGAGTTCGCTGAGGCGCTGCTCGGCATCGGCGACGATCCCGCGCAAACGAGACTCATCAGCCCCGGCTTCGGTGGCCTCGGCGAGGGGACGCAGCCAGTCAAAACCTTGGCCCGAAAAACTTAAGGCGAAGCGCTCGGTCTCTAGCCGATCACTGAGGGTGCGCGGCGCTGCAGTGGGGGACATGTCCTGCTGAGAGGGGGTGGAGTTAGAAGTGATCATGCTATGTCGTCGGCTCTTCTCAAACGTGGGGGAACAGGGTGCTACGCGGGACACACTGCCTTTTGTGATCAAACAGGTATCTCGTGGGAAAATAACCTACCACGTAATCATGAGGATTTCGTCATCTTTATAGTTCCGGCGTGCCCAGCCACCCCGCGGCGGGCATCCGTCGCAGCTAGACGTAGCCGTCCTCGCTAATACACAGATGTATGACCCGCCGAGCGAGCATGATTTTGAGCAGCGTCGTCACCGCCGCCATGACGAGGAACATGACCAGCCACGCCTGCCACCACAGCCCCGTGAAGGGATCCTCCACGCCGAGTAGCCCGTTGAGCCGCACCACCACATAGATAGCCATGAGCGCCACCACCGCGGCGGCAGTAATGGTGTGCGCGAGCGCCTCGCCTATTTGAATGGTGAGCGGGGTCCGCGGCGGCGCCCCAGCGAGCCGAAGGGCGCGCACGTCCGCCGCAATGCGATGGCGCATGAGTAAGGAGATAGCGAGTGCCGCCACCACGCTCGGAATGATCGAGGGGCCCAGCAGCACCACGAACACCTCCCACGAGGACACATGCCAGGACCCACTGGCCAGCATCATCGCCCGCATCCCGGAACCAACGACCACGATCAGCCCGCCAAAGATCACCCACGGCACGATCTGCGGGGCGCTGAAACGGCGGCGATTGCGCACATTCGCCCCCGCGACCCCCATGACTCGCGTCCACTGATCCAGCAGCGGCAGCAGCCACGGCATGACCAAGGACACCGCCACGATCAGCCCCATAGACCAGCCGAGAAAAGCATCCGGCTCCATCGTGGCGACTATGGACGGCGCCAGCACCGCAGCCACCACGAGTGCCGCCACCGGAGTTGTCCACCATGAGGACCGCACCACTACTGGCCGGAAGATACGCCGCACGGGCCACAGCACCGCCAGCACCGCTGCCGTCGAACAGATAGCCACCGCGGCGATCGCAGAAGCACCACTGAACACCAGTGGGTCGAGGCTGAGGCCATCCGCCCGCAGCGCCTCTTCGGTTGGGCCGAGCAGCGGCGGCACCAGCACGAGGCCCACGGCGCTCGAGGCGAGTGCCACGACCACCACCTGACCGAGCACGAATGCCACGATCATCCAGCCCGGCATGCCCACTAAGCGCCAGCTGCGATACACCTCCCAGTGCTCGTCGATAAGCAACCGCATCTGCATCGAGACCACCAGCACGATAGAGCACAAGGACATGGCGAGGATCGTCCCTCCCAGCGGCCCGGCATCGCCCCCACCCGCAGTAATCAGGGTCAGGGCGAGCCCGCAGCTCGCAGCGGAGACCACGAGCGTTAATACCACTGCCAGCCACGACACGCGGTTGGCCCACACATCTTTAAGCCACACGCGCATGGTCTGCCTCCATGTCTATGATCCGGTCCGCGGCTGCGGCGGCGGCATGCGAGTGCGTCACCATCACCACGGTGGCCCCCTTGTGCGCAGCGGCCCGCAAATGCTCCAGCACGGTCGTGGCGGTGGCATCATCCAGCGCCCCCGTGGGCTCATCGGCGAAGATGAACGAGGGCGTGGCCAGCAGCGCCCGCGCTATAGCAACGCGCTGCTGCTGCCCACCGGAAAGCTCCGCAGGCATCTGGCGCTGGCACCCATCCAGCCCGAGATCGTGAAATACTCGATCCGCCTCCGCGCGGGTGCACGGGCGCCCAGAGAACTTCGCTGTGAGCATCGCATTGGTCCGAGCATCAAGCGATTCCAGCAGGTTATAGTCTTGGAACACGAAGGCCCGCTCCGTGCGCTCCGGCGCGTTCACCGTGCCCGAACTGGGCTTATCCAGCCCCGAGAGTAGATTGAGCAAGGTGGACTTACCGCAGCCCGAAGGCCCCATTATGGCCACGAACTCGCCCGGTTCGATCGTGAGGCTCAGATCGCGAAACACGAGGCGGCGACCATACTTCTTGCTGAGGTTCTCTGCTTTCAACATGCCCTCATCACACCGCGCGCACCGCGTGTGCCACGAGGGAGCTGGCTGCCGAATCTATGGTGGAGCTAGCTCCACTTACTCTCACGGCTGCAACGCTTAGGCTTATTACTTATGTCAGTTCTGCGTTCGGTCGGCTGGAATATTCTGCTCGCACTCGCGTGCATTCCGGCGCTGGTCGTTACCCTCGTGCTGCTGCCGTGGCTGCCGCTGCTCGCCCGCCCGGTGGATGCCTATGGCCGCTATGGCGCACGGATCTTTGCCCGCCCCATTCGCCAGCGCACGGTATCGCGCTGGTTCGATTGGCGGCAGGTGCTCCATCTTTTTCTGCAGCTCGTGGTGGCTGTTCTCAGCTTGATGCTGTGGACCATGCTGGGCTCGTTCACCGTTTTCGTTGCGATCGCACCCTTCATGGTGGATACGCTCGAGCTCAATTCCTGGCAGAGCTCGAATCGCGCGGTGAATGTGGCGCTCTGTTTCTCCATTGCCGCGGTGGCGCTGGCGCTGCTGCTCGCGCTGAGCTGGTCCATGACCTGGCTCTCGGTGCGGGCCTCCCAACTCACCCTCGCCCCCTCCGTGCGGGAGGTTGAAGCCTCGCGAGCATTGCTTGCCGACGCTTTCTCGGGCGAACGACGCCGCATCGAAAGGGAACTCCATGATGGCCCCCAGCAGCATCTCACTGCCCTGAAACTTAATCTCGCGGCGGCTCGCCTCGCCGCGGATCCCGAGCCAGCGATACGCAAGGCCGAAGAAAACGCGACCCAAGCCTTGGCCGCCCTGCGGGCCACGGTGCGCGGCATTGCCCCGCAGGTGCTCTACGATAACGGCCTCGTGGCCGCAGTCGAAGAGCTTCTCGCCCACGCCGGCATCGACACCACGCTGCACACCGACACAGCCGCCGTACCGCCGCTGGATGAGACCACGGCTGTGCTGGCCTATCACTGCATCAGCGAGGGGCTGACGAACGCCACTCGGCACGGTCACGCCACCCACGCCGATATCGGCATCGACGCCACAGGCACTGCACTGCACGTGACAGTCCGGGACAATGGCGACGGGCTGAGCGCGGAGTCCCCCACCGCGAGTGCGGGCACGGGGATCATGGGGCTACGGGAGCGTGCCGCTGTGCTCGATGGCACCGTGACACTACGCACCACGGACACTGGGACGCTGCTGCACCTCACGGTGCCACTACTAAGGAAGTAGCCACATGCATATTCTTCTCGCCGAGGATTCCACGCTGTTGCGCGCGGGTATCGAACAGCTCCTGCACACCCTGGGCCATAGCGTGATCGCCGTCGCGGACGCCGACGCGCTGCGGGACCAGGGCCGTAGAGCGGATATTGACCTCGTGATCACGGATGTACGCATGCCGCCGCTGCTGCGCGACGATGGCCTCAAGGCGGCCTCGGAGCTGCGCCGCGAACGCCCGGGGCTACCGGTGATTGTGCTGAGCCAATATGTGGCCGCCAGTTACCTCGATCAGCTCATGGACGGCGGCGGCTTCGGCTATCTCCTCAAAGAGCGCGTCTCTGAGGTGGAGGAGTTTGTCCGAGCAATCGAGGACGTGGCTGCGGGGAAGACGGTGGTGGATCAGGAAGTGATCGCCACCTTGCTCAATGCCAAACGCAGCGGCATCACCACCCTCACCCCGCGGGAGAAAGATGTGCTCGCGCTCATGGCTCAGGGGCTGAGTAATCGCGATATGGAAAAGACCCTATTTCTTAGCCCCTCGGCGGTGAGCAAGCATGTGGCCAATGTGTTCATGAAGCTCGGCTTCCAGCCCGAGGACGACAACCGCCGCGTCAAGGCCGTGCTCGCGTGGCTGCGCTACACCGGCTAGCTGCCGCACAGCGCCGGCCCCCACCTGCCCGCCACCCTTGTGTGGGGCCAGTTATTGAGTGAGCTTAGGCACTGATAGACCGATATCTCTGTGGTGTGCGTCCAGAGCATTGCAGCCACTGGTGGGCAGGACTATACAGGGCGATATGAGTACTTTCGCATTAGAAAACCCGAACACCGGCCGTTCCGAGCAGGAGTTTGACCGCATCACGGATGCTGAGCGGGATGATATTCTCTCCCGCTCCACCGCCGCCTATAGCTCGTGGCGCACCACCTCCATCGAGGAGCGTGTGGCGGTGTTGAACGCCACCGCCGATCTTTATGAGGAGCGCATCGATGAGCTGGCCGATCACATCGGTCGGGAGATGGGCAAGCTGACCCGCTGGGCCAAGGCCGAAATCCAGCTTGTGGCCGATATTTACCGCTGGTACGCCGAGCACGCCCACGAGCTGCTCGCCGACGAGTATCTGCCGGCCTCCGGGGCACAGCAGACTGTGGTGAAAAAGGAGCCGCTCGGCCCGCTGCTCGGCGTCATGCCGTGGAACTTCCCCTACTACCAGGTGGCCCGCTTTGCCGCGCCGAACCTGCTGTTGGGCAACACCATCGTGCTCAAGCACGCCTCCATCTGCCCGCTGTCCTCCCAAGCCTGCCAAGACCTGCTGGAAGAGGCCGGTTTGCCGAAGGATGCCTATATCAACGTCTATGCCTCCGGCTCACAGATGGATGCCTTCGTGGCGGATAAGCGCATCAAGGGCGTCTCCCTCACCGGTTCGGAGGCCGCCGGCTCCGCCGTGGCCACCACCGCCGGCAAGCACTACAAGAAGTCCGTGTTGGAGCTGGGCGGCAATGATCCCTTCATCGTCTTGGATGAGCAGAACCTGGACTGGGTGCTGGAGCAGTTTGTGAAGATCCGCATGTACAACACCGGCCAGGCCTGCAACGCCCCGAAGCGGCTTATTGTGATGGAGGACTTCTACGATCGCACCGTTGAGTTCCTCGAGAAGAAGATCGCGGCGATGACGGTGGGCTCTTATGATGACGCGAACGCCGATATCGGCCCGCTGTCGTCTATCGGTGCCCGTGATGAGATCGTCGAACGACTCGAGAAGGCGGCCCGCGACGGCATTGCCACGGTGCGTGTCGGTGGCGGCGCCATTGATCGCGACGGCGCCTTCATGGAGCCCACCCTGCTCACCGATGTCGACCCCAACTCGGAGATCGGCTGCAATGAGATCTTCGGCCCCGTCGCCGTCGTGTACAAGGTGGCCAATGTGGATGAGGCCATTGCCCTGGCCAATAACTCCGACTACGGCCTGTCCTCCTCCGTGTGGGGCACAGACCTCGAGCAGGCCTATGCAGTGGCGCAGCAACTCGAGGACGGCATGACCTTCGTCAACGAATCCTCGGTCACCGCCGCCAACCTGCCCTTCGGCGGGATTAACCGCTCCGGTTATGGCCGCGAGCTGGCCCGCTGGGGCGTAGGCGAGTTCGTGAATGAGCACCTCTACCGCGTCAGCGATCAAAGCGACGCCGGCCTCTCCCCTGCCCTCTAGTTTCTCCTAGAGACACCAACACCCACCTACTGCTGTAGGTGGGTGATTGTGCGCCTGGGGAGACTTGAACTCCCACGTCCTAAGACACTGGAACCTAAATCCAGCGCGTCTGCCAATTCCGCCACAGGCGCCCGCGCCGCGTACACGGCGCTGCGGGTATTGTATCCAGCGCCTATGGCGATCGCCAACAACACTGTTGGCACGGGGTTTTCGCCACAGGCTACGCACCGCCCCCACAGCGCGGCGTCGTGAAGCATCTTGGGTATCGTAGAGGGGTGTGAGTACTAATCAGGGTGAGCCAAGCACACCACCACAGCCCCGCAAGCGCGCGTCGGTGGGAATGATTGTGTTCGTCGCCCTCGCGGTGGCCGCCACGCTCGGATTGGCCTATTGGCAGTGGACTCGTTTTCAGTCCGGCTCGGGCACGTTCCAAAACTTGGGATATGCACTGCAGTGGCCGTTTTTCGGCGCGTTTATCGTCTACGCCTACCGGAGCTACCTCAAATACGAGAATGAATTGCTCGAGGACGACCAGGAGGTCTCCCCCGTTGATCGGCGTATCGCCGAACGCGGCGAGATGACCGAGATCGACGAGGACTTCCTTCCCCAGCGTCCGAGCATGGATGTGACGACCTTCAACGCACTCAACGAGCAGCACCGCCGCCGCTCCAGCTCCCCCTCTACCGACACCAACGAAAGCTCTTCCTAACCATGACTTCTTCTTCTCAGTCCCAGCGCCCCGCCCCCACCCCGCAGCGTCAGGCGCGGGTCCGCCAAGCCCTCAAGCTCTTCTCTATCGCCGCCTGGGTCACTGGTGTGTGGCTGTTGATCCTCACCACCCGCATGGTTCTCGAGTATCTGGTGGGCATCGACATGCCGGAGTGGACCCGCATTATTGGTCAGCTCCACGGCCTGTTCTACATGCTCTATCTCATCGCCACCCTGAACCTCGGCGTGAAGGCCCGCTGGGAGCCATTGCGCTGGATCCTCACCGCCCTCGCCGGCACGATCCCCTTCCTCTCCTTTGTGGCTGAGTCCCGCCGCCGCAAGGAAGTCACCGAGGCCTTCCAGCTCTAGCGCAGCACGCTTGACGACGCCGCCCTCCCGCGGCAGCGCACCGCCGCACGCACGACCGCCGAGCCTGATCACTGTGATCGGACTCGGCGGTATGGTGTGTGCCTTAGAGCTGTTTAGCTCGAGGTGTCGTCATCATCGTCCTCGGAATCCTCGCTACTGCGGGCCTCCCACTGGGCCACGAGCGAGGAAATCGCCGGAACCAGGGCCTCGAGGGCCTTGCCGCGGTGCGAGAGCGCATCCTTTTCTGCACCGCTCAGCTCGGCGGAGCTGCGGGGGCGCTCATCGGTGCCATCCACGCGCTCATCCTCTTCGGCCGGCACGAACAGCGGATCGTAGCCGAAGCCATTCTCGCCCACGGGGTTACGCAGCAGGCGGCCAGCCCACTCGCCCTTTTCAATGAACTCCTCACCCTCGGGGGTGACAATGGCGCACACCGACACGAAGCTGGCGTCGCGGCGCCCCAGGGGAACGTCTTTCATCTGCTTCAATAGCAGCTCATTATTGGCGTCATCATCGCCCTCACCGGACCATCGGGCAGAGAGCACGCCCGGCATGCCGTTCATTTCCTTCACGCACAAACCGGAATCATCGGCCAGGGTCACCTCGCCGGTGGCCTTGGCCCCGGCGCGGGCTTTGATCAGCGCGTTATCGGCGAAGGTGCGGCCGTCTTCTACCGGCTCCTCATAGCCAAGCAGGTCCTCGGAGGTCACCAGCTCGCAGTTCTCAATGCCTGCGACATCCAAGACACGGCGCAGCTCGACGAGTTTCTTGGGGTTGTGAGTAGCTACATGCAGCAGCATCGCATCACTCCTTTGATCGTCTCTGCTAGGCCTGAAGGGCGTGCTTTTGGGCGTCGATGAGCTCGCGACAGCCCTTCTCCGCCATGTCCAAAATGGCGGTGACTTCCGCGCGGCTGAAGGTGTTGTGCTCGCCGGTTCCTTGAATCTCTACGAACTCGCCAGACTCGGTCATGATCACGTTCATGTCCACATCGGCGCGGGAATCCTCCTCATAGGGCAGATCCAGGCACACGTGGCCATCGATGATGCCCACCGAGACAGCGGCCACGGGAGGCAGCAGCGGGTCACCGCTGAGCACGCCACGCTCGCGCAGCACCGAGATGGCGTCGGCAAGCGCCACATAGGCACCGGTGATCGCAGCGGTGCGGGTACCGCCATCGGCCTGGAGTACATCGCAGTCGATGGAGATCGTGTTCTCGCCCAGCTGGGACAAATCCACAGCGGCACGCAGGGAGCGCCCGACGAGGCGGGAAATCTCGTGGGTGCGGCCCTTGACCTTGCCGCGCATGGACTCGCGCGGCATGCGGTCATGGGTGGCGGCGGGAAGCATGGAATATTCGGCGGTGAGCCAGCCTTCGCCGGAATCCCGCTTGAAACGCGGCACCGATTCCTCGATCGAGGCGGTGCACATCACGCGAGTATTGCCGAACTCCACCAGCACACTGCCAGCGGGATTGGTGGTGAAACCACGGGTGATTCGGACCGGACGCATCTCATCGAGGGCGCGCCCATCTGCGCGCTGAAAGCTAGTAGTCATGGGCTTCAGGGTACACCGCGGGCACGCCTTATCCCCTCAGACGTTGGGGCCTAGCCGGTATAGACCTGCCCCGGGGCGCCAACCATGATGGGGCCGTCGAACTCTTCGGCGGCGGCGCGCACCGCGCCCTCCACATCGCCCCACGGCGGAATGTGGATCAGCACCAGCGTGCCTACACCGGCTTCGCGGGCAAAAAGCCCTGCCTCGCGCCCCGAAATATGCAGCCCCTCCGGTTTGCCTTCCGAGGTATAGCCCCAGGTCGCCTCGCAGAAAAAGACATCCGCGCCGCGGGCGCACTCGAGGGTGGAGTTGGTGAAGCTGGTATCGCCGGAATAGGCGAAAACGGTCCCCGTGGCCTCTTCCTCAATGCGCAGGCTATAGGCCTCGATCGGGTGAATGGCCTCAAACGGGGTAATGGTGATGCCCTCGAGATGCTCCGCCTCGCCCAGCCGCCACGGGGCGTAGGCAAAGGTATCCGACATATCGTCTACCCCATCGGTCTCATCTGCGGAGATACGCCCCAGCCGCAGCTCGCCATCGCTGGGCCCGAAGCACAGATTGCGCCCTTGGGCAGCCAGCTCGGGGTGGAAACGCCGCCACACGAGCAGCGAGGGAAAATCGAGGCAATGATCCGCGTGCAGGTGAGAAAACACCACATGCGCCTCGGAGGGGTTGATCATCTGCATCAGCTGGGCCAGCACACCGGGGCCGATATCCATGATGATGGACTGTCCGCGTTCGCCCTGAAGGAGATATCCCGACGCCGGCCCGCCGGGGCCGCCCATGCTGCCGGTGCATCCAATGATGGTCAACTTCATACCATCACTCTGCCACTAAACCCGCGGTCATGTGGAAAAAGCCGCGGTGGTGTTTGAAAAGTTACAGACCCTGTATGTGTTGGACCTCAGTCACATGCGGGCCGAGGAAGCGCTGCGCGAGCATGGCGAAAATGGCGGGGTCACCAGTGGATTCAAAGGAGCGTTCCACCGCGTGCTCGGGATCGGCTAGCTTATCGCTGTGGCTCAGTACCCGCAGCACATCCTTCGCGGTTTCCTCCGCGCTGGACACCAGCGTCACCTCATCGCCCATAGCCAGCTGGATCACACCAGAGAGCAAGGGATAGTGGGTGCAGCCCAGCACGAGAGTATCGACGCCCGCGGCCTGCAGCGGTGCGAGATAGCCTTCCGCTACCCCCAAAATCTGGCGCCCCGAGGTGATTCCGCGTTCGACAAAGTTCACGAACTGCGGGCAGGGGGTGGCCGTGACCTCCACCTGGGGCGAGGCGGCGAAAAACTCCTGATAGGCCCCCGAGGTGATAGTTCCTTGGGTGCCAATAACACCAATCTTGTTATTGCGCGTGGTGGAGACGGCGCGCCGGACGGCCGGCAGAATCACGCCCACCACGGGAATGTCGTAGCGTTCGCGGGCATCCCGCACAAAAGCGGAGGTGGCGGTGTTGCAGGCGATCACGATCATCTTGCAGCCGCGGCGCACCAGCTCATCAGCGATCCGCTGCGAGTGATCCCGCACCTTCGACAGCGGTTGCGGGCCATAGGGGGCGTTCTTGGTGTCCCCAATGTAGATAATCGATTCATGAGGCAGCTGATCCACGATGGACCTCGCCACGGTGAGCCCGCCCAAGCCGGAATCGAAGATGCCGATGGGGGCATTATTACTGGTCTGATCCGCCAGCACCCGCTCGTGGCCGAACTCATCCACCACGGTGCGGAAATTCCACGGATTGTCCACCATTAGCTGCTCTGCGCTGTCTCGTTCCTCACTGGTACCCACAGCACGCAAGCCTAGCGAGGCCGGCGCGGGAAGACTAGCAGCGGGCCTGTGAGCGTGGCTCAGAGCGCGCGCTGCGTTGTGCAGCTGGCCACCGCGCGCTCGCCGCTACTGCGGTAGCGCCAGCCAGATGCCCGCACCGATACACACCAGCCCTGCCACGGCCAGTACCCAACCCAGCGGCGACTGTGTGCGGCGTCGCACTCCGGCCACGAGGAGAACCACACCCACCACGATGGCGAGAAGCATTACCCAGAAACCCATCATTCCTCCATATCGGCCGTCTTAACCTTGCCTTATGTACTGTATGCGGTTCCCCCCCTGTCACAACCCCCTCTCGCCGCTGATCATGCTGCGCGGATCATGCTGTGGGGCACGCGCAGAGTGGCGGGCGAAGACGGGAGAGACGAACTGCCGCGCCTGGCGGTGAGGCTAGTAGCCGAGACTGGAGTTCGGCCGAGCGGCGATCTTCTTCACTGGATCGTCGGAGCTAATCACAGCCCCCGCGAGCACACCGCCCAGCGCCCCGCCGAGGTGTGCCTGCCACGACACCGCGGCTTCTGTGGGGATCACGCCCCAGACGAAACCGGAATAGCTAAAGGCCAGCACCACGCCGAGAATGATCTGCCGCAGGGAACGATTGAATACGCCGCGGACGATGAGATAGCTGAGCCAGCCATAGATCACTCCCGAGGCGCCGATGTGGTTGGTGCCGGGATAGCCCAAAAACCATGCTGCAAGCCCGCCGGTGATGGCCGCTATCACTGTGACTTCCCAAAAGGTGCGCCTGCCGGTGACACCCACCAAAAAGGCAAAGAGCGCTCCCGTCACCGTATTGCCAATGAGGTGATCCAGGTTGGCGTGGAGAAATGACCAGGTGGCGACATGCCATAGCGTGGAGGTATCGCGGGGATGGATGCCGAACCAGGACAGGTTGAGTATCCCCATCTGCTGCACGACGAACACCGCCCAGATCACGAGCACGTAGCCGAGAGCGATCCGCAGGCCGGTGCCAAAACCACCGCGGGAGCGGCGCTGGGGTGGCTGCGCTGTCTGCCGCGGCGCTGGGCTCCACGCTGGGCCGGGCTGAGCGCCGCTGCCATAGGAGGTCGGGTGCGAGTAGTTCGAATAGCCGTGGGGCATGAGGGGGCGACTCTTTTCACTCTCGTGCTGCATCGGATTATGTGTGCTCACGATTGTACGCACGCGCCACGGCGGCACCACGTGGACTCAGCGCAGAATATCGCGGTACGCGCGCATTCCATGCGTGGACTCGGCGGAGGTCACCGCGTCCACAATCGCCGCTGCCACTACATCGGCGGCCGCGGCGGATAGCCGCGTCAAGTGTTCAACATCCACTCCGGTGCGCGGGCCTGTCGCCAGGGCAAAAAGCGTGTCCCCGTCGAGGGGAGAGTGGGCGGGGCGCACGGCGCGGGCGATACCATCGTGGCCGGCCAGCGCCAGCCGTGTGGCCTGCGCTTTGGTGAGCGGCGCATCGGTAGCCACCACCCCGATCGTGGTGTTGAGCTTGCTGGCCGGACCGCGCAGGGTGGCATAGACCTCAGAGTCGACGGCGGGGGCGTCCGGATCCCCATACAGCCGCCCATGCTTATCGACGACATCTCCCACCGGGTTAGCCACGATGCCCGCCGCCACCACGTACTGCCCCACCCGCGTGGAGGATTGGCCGAAGCCACCTTTGAGCCGCCCTGCCGCCGCGGCAGTGCCTGCTCCCACCGTGCCCGAGAGTAACTCGGTGCCGCTGAGTGCCCGATGGGCTGCTATCCACCCGTCGAGTGGCCGCGGCCGCGCCTGCGCAGAACCGACGAGAAGATCGAAGATGACCGCTGCGGGAACGATCGGCACGCGCGGGCCTTCGCTGTCCTCCCCGAGCACGGGGAAACCGAGCGAACGCTCCTCCAAATACGCCATCACTCCGTCTGCCGCGGCCAGACCAAAGGCCGAACCCCCACTCAGGCAGACTGCGTGCACGGCCTCCACGGTGTTATGCGGCGCCAGTAGATCGGTTTCGCGGGTGCCGGGGCCGCCGCCGCGCACGTCCACCGCGCCGGTAGCGGACTCGGGAGCCACGATCACCGTGACTCCGGTATCACTATCGCTGTAGTGCGCGGCCCGAAGCCCCGCCACATCACACAATCGGCCGGCCACGGCGCTTGTACTCTCCTTGCAGTGGGTGGATGAACAGTCTTAGTTCATATAGGCGTGGAGCAGGGAGTCTTGGACGAATCCCAACCACTCAACCAGTTGATCGCGTTCTTCTTCCGCGCCCTCGTAGTTCCCCATCTCCGAGGACGCAATGTAGAGGCGCAGATCATTCAACCCCGATAGCCAGGCGTGTACCTCGCTATCGTCCACGGTCACGTTCACGCCACCATCGGGGCCGAGGGCGCTATTAATAACTTGCAGGTTGCGTAGTTTGTCCCGGCAAATATCGTTTTCGTGCAAAGAGCGCAGCAGCGAATTATCGCCCTCAAATTCCTCATCGCCCTCGCGCTCAAAATCCGGCAAAAGACGAGCCAACCCAGGATCCTTCGGCGCTTCTTTGTGCCCGCCTGTCATGCCCACGAGCTCTTCAAGCTCATCCTTCGGCGCGGACTGGGCGCGCTGAATCAGCGCCTCCGACACCGTGGCGGTGAGATTTCCCAGCACTTCGCGCTCGAGTGGCTCAAACACGGCGGTGTACTTTGGGCTGCGCATCAGCCCTTTCTTGCGCTTGAAGGATTCCATTTCGGCTTTCTTGTTCTCTTAAATTACGAGGCGAACTCGGTTCTCGGCGGCGCGATGACGACGGTGCGGCTTAGCCTGCCTGCTGCATCGTGGCCCACAGGCCCGCCGTGTGCAGTTTCTTCACATCGGCTTCGACTTTGTCTCGTTCACCGGAGGAGACTACGGCCTTACCTTCGGTGTGGACCTGCATCATTAACTCATTGGCGCGTTTCTTGTCGTAGCCCAAAACCGTGTGGAAGATATAGGAGACATAGCTCATCAGATTCACGGGATCGTCCCAGCAGATGCACAGCCACGGCAAATTCTCGCTGGTGGTGACATCCACATCGATCGCTTCGTCGAGCTCAGGCGTAGCCATCGGCGCCGAGGGGGTACTCATTGCATCCATACTCCATAGGGTAGTCATAAAGCAGCGTCCACGGGACTTCTCCACCTGAGCAGCTGCTGAGCTGCGGCCAAGGAGACGACGTCGATAAGCGAGAAACGCTGCACGAACGCGTATGGTAAAGGCATGGTAGAACACGAGAACCTGAAAAGTCTGTCCTCGGCGCTGCTCACCGACATGTATGAATTGACCATGCTGGAAGCCGCCATCAAGGACGGCTCGGTGAATCGGCAATGCACGTTTGAAGTTTTCTCTCGCCGCCTGCCCAGCGAGCGCCGCTATGGCGTGGTGGCCGGTACACCCCGGGTGCTGGATGCCGTGACCAATTTCGTGTTTTCCGAAGCGCAGCTCGACAGCCTCGACTTCCTCAGTGCCGAGACTCTCGACTATCTGCGCAACTATCATTTCTCCGGCGATATCGACGGCTACCACGAGGGATCGCTGTATTTTCCCTACTCGCCTGTGCTCACGGTGCGCGGCACCTTTGGTGAATGCGTGATCCTAGAGACGGTCATTCTCTCCATCCTTAACGCGGACTCCGCGGTGGCCTCCGCTGCCGCACGCATGGTCACCGCCGCCGATGGCCGACCGATCCTGGAGATGGGCTCCCGCCGCACCCACGAGTACGCGGCCGTCACCGCCACCCGCGCCGCGTATCTGGCCGGCTTCTACGCCACCTCAAACCTGGAGGCCTCCCACCGCTACGGGGTGCCCGCCTCCGGCACCGCCGCGCACGCCTGGACGCTGCTGCACGTGGACGAGAATGGCCAGCCGGATGAAGAAGCGGCCTTCCGCTCGCAAGTGGCCGCCCAAGGCGTGGGCACCACCCTGCTGGTGGATACCTTCGACATCACCAAGGGCGTAGAAACCGCCCTCGCCGTGGCCGGGCCGCAGCTCGGCGGAGTGCGCATTGATTCCGGCGATCTCGGCATGCTCACCAGGCGGGTGCGGGACCAGCTCGATGCTGCCGGCGCCAGCGACACCAAGATCGTGGTGTCCTCCGACCTGGATGAATTCGCCATCGCCGGCCTGCGCGGCGATCCCGTGGACGTCTTCGGCGTGGGCACCTCGGTGGTCACCGGCTCCGGCGCCCCCACCGCAGGTCTGGTGTACAAACTCGTAGAAGTCGACGGCCACCCGGTATCCAAGCGTTCCTCCAATAAGCGCTCCCACGGCGGCACCAAGCGTGCCATCCGTACCCGGCGCGCCACCGGCACCGCCGTGGAGGAGATCATCTACCCCTTCGACCACGACACTCCCGCCACCGGACGCCTCGAGCACGTGGAGCTGACACAGCCGCTGATGCGCGGCGGCGCCATCGTGGATGGCCTGCCCACGCTGAAGCAGTCCCGCGAACATCTGGCCCGAGAAATCGAGTCGCTGCCGTGGGAGGGGCTGGCGCTCTCGCGGGGAGAACCCGCAGTGAATACCCGCTTCTACGGCTTCGAGAACTAGGCGCGCACCACCGGCTGTGCCAGACCACTGCGGGCGCGGCGGGGTTCTCGGGTGAGCTGACTCTCCACCCCGCATGGGGCGCTCATTACTATGAGCGTTATGAGTTCCCCCGACAGCACCGCCTCGCCCACGGACGATGTCAGTGGCCTGCTCAGCGCCGCCGTCGAGCACCTCGGCGGGGCACGCCGCGAGGGACAGGAAAAGATGGCCCACGCGGTCAGTTCTGCTCTCTTTCGCCAGCGGCACCTAGCCGTCCAAGCCGGCACCGGCACCGGCAAATCCTTGGCCTATCTGGTGCCGGCCTTTCGCTATGCACACGAGACCGATACCACCGTCATCGTCTCCACCGCCACGATCGCCCTGCAGCGGCAGCTCGTGGGCCGCGATCTGCCGGCGCTCGTCGAGGGCCTGCGCCCCCAGCTGCAGCGGGATCCCACCTTCGCCATCCTGAAAGGCCGCAATAATTACCTCTGCCTGAACAAGCTCAATGCCGAGGACCCCTCCCTGCCGATGGGCGAGGCCGAGGAGCAACCCACCGAGCTCTCGGAGCTCGGCCAGCAGGTGCGCCGCATCACCGAATGGGCGAATGAGACCGAGACCGGTGACCGCGATGATCTCGACATCGGGGTCAGCGACCGAGTGTGGAATCTGATGAGTGTGAGCTCAAAAGACTGCATGGGCGCGGCCACCTGCCCCTTCGGCGAGGATTGCTTTGCCGAGCAGGCCCGCCACCACGCCTCCGATGTGGATGTGGTGGTGACCAACCACGCCCTCTTAGCCATTGATGCGCTCTCCGATGTGGATATCCTCCCCGAGCATGATGCGGTGATCATCGACGAGGCCCACGAACTCGATGGGCGCATCACCGCGGTCTCCACGAACTCGTTGTCCTCGACCGCGCTGAAACTCACCGCCACCCGCGCCGGCAAGGTGGGGGTGGATGGCAAGGAAGAGAAACTCACCGAGCTCGCCGAAGAATGGGACCGCACCCTCGAGGCCGAGGACGCAGGGCGCTGGTTAGAGATCAGCGAGGAGGCGTCGGGAATGCTGCTGAGCGTGCGCAAGCAGTGCCGCAGCATGCTCTCCTCTCTCGACGGCGGCGAGCTGGGGGAAGATCAGGAGGCTGCGGCCGAGCGGCGTTCGCTGAGCAATCACGTGAGCGAGCTGGTGCACGCCATCGACCGCATCATGGAGGTCTTTGATACCGATAATCCCGCCCAGCAGCAGGATGTGGTGTGGCTCGATCGCCCCTATGCCTCCTCCCCGGAGGCCGCCGGGTTCTCCTCCAGCTCCCGGCGCGATTCGCTGAACGTGGCCCCGCTCTCGGTGGCGCCGCTGCTGGCGCAGAAACTATTCGCCACCTCCACGGTTGTGCTCACCTCCGCCACCTTGGCGCTGGGCGGCAACTTCAACGCGATGGCAGCCTCCTGGGGGCTGAAGCAGGGAAGCTGGGACAGCCTGGATGCGGGCACTCCCTTCGATACCCGCTCCTCGGGCATTCTCTACTGCGCCACCCATCTGCCCGCCCCAGGCCGCGATGGCCTATCGCCGCAGACGCTCGAGGAGATGCGCGAGCTCATCATGGCTGCCGGCGGCCGCACCCTGGGGTTGTTTTCCTCGCGGCGGGCCGCCCGCGAAGCGGCCGAGAAGCTGCGCCCGGTGCTGCCCTTCGACATTTTGCTGCAGGGCGATGACTCCATTGGGGCGCTGGTATCCGAGTTCGCCAAACACGAGAACACGTGTCTTTTTGGCACTCTCACCCTGTGGCAGGGTGTCGATGTGCCGGGGCGGTCGCTCTCGCTGGTGATGATTGATCGGCTTCCTTTCCCCCGCCCCGATGATCCGCTCTTGCAGGCCCGTAAGGAGGCCGCCGACGCCGAACACCGCAATGGCTTTATGGAGGTCGCGGCCACCCACGCCGCCCTTTTGCTCGCCCAGGGCGCGGGCCGGCTTCTGCGTTCGGTCACCGACCGCGGTGTGGTGGCCGTGCTGGATCAACGCCTTGTGACCAAACGCTATGGCTCTTTCCTGCGGCGTTCGCTGCCGCCGATGTGGGAAACCGCCGATCCGGCGGTGGTGCGCGGGGCGCTGCAGAGGCTGGTGCGCTCATGAATCTTGCAGCATTGCTTTTCGACGCCACCCTCCCCTCTCATACCGCCGTGGTGGATCCCGACCGCAGTATCAGCTACCCGCAACTGCGCGCGGATATTCTCGACCTTGCCGGCGCGCTGCATAGCAGCGGTATCCGGGCGGGGGATGTGGTGGGCATCCAGCTGCCGAATGGGATCGACTTCGCCCGGAGTTTCTTCGCCGTTCTCGCCGCCGGGGCTGTAGCTACCCCTCTGGGCACCCATCTCTCGGAGAAGGATGCCGCCGCCCAGCTGCGGGAGGCGGGGGCACAGCTGGCGCTGCGCAGCGGTGCTGATATCGCCGCCCTCCTGAAGCAACCACACACAGCACTGGCCGACTTCGCCGCCGCACGCGAGCAGGATCTGGCCTGCCTGCCGTTTTCCTCGGGCACGACGGGGGCGCCGAAGGCCGTGGAGCTCACTCACGGCAACCTCTGCGCTAATGTGCTGCAATTCGCCGAGCGGGTGGGCATCACCGCGGGCGAGACCTGCTTGTCGATGCTGCCGCTGAGCCATATCTATGGGCTCACGGCGCTGCTCACCGTGCCGCTGTACTGCCGTGCCCGCGTGGTCACCGCCCCTTTTTCCGCAACGGAATTCCTGCGCAACCACGAGCGCTGGCAGGTGAACACCACCTTCATCGCCCCTCCCCTAGCGCGACTATTGGCACAACACCCCTTAGTAGACGAGATTGATTTCTCCCACTGCACCCAGATGATCAGTGGCGCGGCCTCACTGCCGTCCACCATGGCGCGCGCCGCCATGCAGCGCACGGGCGTGCCGATCCGCCAAGGCTATGGCCTCACCGAGGCCTCGCCGGTGACGCACCTTAGCGTGGCGGAATCGCCGTTGAACTCTATCGGCCCGCCGCTGCGCGATACCCAGCAGCGCATCGTTGATCCGCTGAGCCTGCAGGAGCGTGGCCCCGGCGAGGTCGGCGAGCTATGGGTTGCCGGGCCGCAGGTGATGCGCGGCTATTCCGGGGCGGGCCCCGATTCTTATGGGGCGCTCGTCGAGGGCTGGCTGCGCACCGGAGATATGGCCTATACCAATGATCGCGGTGAGGTGTTCATCGTGGACCGCTGGAAAGACATCATTAAATCCCATGGCTTCCAGGTCTCGCCGGTGAAACTCGAGGAGATCGTCCTCAGCTGCCCTGGGGTCCTCGACTGCGCCGTGGTCTCCGGTGCCGGAGACGATGGCGAGGAGATGCCCGTGGCCTGTGTGGTGGCCGATGATTCCGGCGTGGAGGCCGCAGCGCTCATGCGCTTTGTGGCCGAGCGCGTCGCCCCTTTCGAACGGATCCGGCAGGTGCGCTTCGTGGAATCCATTCCCCGCTCGGCGGCGGGCAAGACGCTGCGGCGGGTACTGCGCTCTTAAACCGGCAGCAATATCGCCACGGTGACGAGGAGTGTCCACAGGCTTTCCCAGCGGCCCACCTTCTTGGCGCTCAGAGGGGCCTCGCCCTCGGCGATGCGGCGGTTGTTGATTGTGGGCAGCACGGCTGCTCGCACCACCAGCAGGCAGAACACGATAGCCGTGAACCACGATGCCTCACCGGCGAAGAACAATCCCACCGCCACCACAGCGGCGGCAACATGCATGCCCAGCGAGATCGCCAGCATGCGGCGGCTGCCGCGATCGCGGATCAGCGTTTTCACCAGGGGCACCGTGCCAGCGAAATACAGAGCCAGCAATAAGGTGGTGATCCACACACCGCGGTCGAGCTGATCCGTGATGGCGCACGCCACGGCAACCAAGAGGCTCGAGGCCACCACCGTCGACAGCCCCGAGGCCAAGGAGCGGCCGCGTTTATTCCATGCCTCCCACACGGCGATAGCCACGAGCGGGCCGAAGAGCAGCGCGAAGGCAATGAGCTGGGGCTGGAACACCAGCACTATCAGGGACGCGAGCGCCGAAATCGCCCCATAGACATACATGGGAGTGGCGTATTGCGCGCGCCGATCACCGCGGGTGGCGGTGCGGACCTTGAGAAAGAGGCCTGCGGCGAAGAAACAAAAGTATCCGCTCAACCATGCGATGGCGAGCGGAATATGCAAGGGATGCACCCCCGCGAGGAACACACCAATAAGGAAGGGAAGAATCACCATCACCCAAGCGCCGTGCTGATCTGGCACCCAGGCTCGATTGCGCTTGGGCCGTGGTGTGCGGCGCCGCGGTGCGGCGTCCGCGCGGGCGGAGGACCGTGATGATGAAGTATTCACAGGCCTTAGTGTAGGCGACGCTGCGCTAAGCCCACACTGTGATATTTATCCCTGCGGCCGGGGATCCTCCCCGTCGCTGGGGTCTTTGAAGCGCATCTCACGCTTCTCCGGCGGCTCTGGCCACTCCGAGGTTCCCTCCGGGTGCTGGTACTCAGATCCCGAGTGCGCCCCCGGCTGCGCGGTGGGCTCGGGCGAGCTATAGCCCTGCCAGCTGCTCGGCCCCGAGCCGGTCGCGCCGTCGTTGTACTGGGAGTAATCCTCCTGCGGCTGCTGGTAGCCCTGCTGCGGGTACTGCGGGTAGCCGCCCTGCGGATAGTCCTGCTGCGGATAGCCATCCTGGCCGGGCTGGCCATAGGTCGGATAGGCCCCGCCATTGTGCTGGTAGTAGCCCTGCGGCTGCGTCGCGTTGGTGGCGACGCCAGCATAGGGGGAGCTGGGATCAGCGAACAGCCCCGCCGGGCCGCGCGACTGCTCGTAGAGCACGGTCATGAATACGGCGATAAACGGACTGGTGACCACGGTGGCCACAAGCAACCAGTTGCCGACCATGCTCACGAGAATCACGAGCAGCAGTGCCAAGAGCACCACGCCGACGTTTTTGCTCACAACATCCTTGGAGCGTTTGATCGCGCCCCAGACACCCAGCTCGGGTTCACGCAGATACGCGATCTGGGAGAAGCACAACAACACGCCCACGACGATGCCCGGAATGATCAGCAAGATCAGGCCAATCAGGGTGAACAGTCCAACGAGAAGGCCGATGCCGAGGAAGCCCAAGAAACGATCAACCCGGAAGAACTCCTTAAAGGACAGCTTGCCTTCGCGGAGCGCATCGCTGGAGGTGCGGTACAGGAAGAAGCTCGAGAGGAAGGTCAGCACCATAAACAGCAGCAGGAACAGGATCATACTGCTGATCTCTGAGCCCGTGAGCTCTTCGGTGGCGCCCGCATCCGTGACAAAGGATGTCAGGCCGAGTTGGCCTACTGCGATGGCCGTGGAGAGGACGGTGAACAGCAGATTGCCCAACACCAAGGGAACCCAGTTTTGGGCAAATACTTTCCACGAGATGGTCAGCGCGCTGCTCAAGTCTGGGGAACCGAGGGGCTGGTTTCCTCCAGGCTGGCCGTAACCGTTGTACGCGTTAAAGTTCGGATCCGGCTGTCCGCCATAAGGATTCTGGGGGTAGGTCATGCCACAACGGTAGCGCATGCGCTACAAGAACTGCACTAGTCGCAACGGTAGATAGCGGCGGCAGTTACAGATCCCGGCGCCACCTCTGTAAACCCTGCATCGGCCACCTCGACGGCGCCGGGCTGGGCGCAGAACTCGCGGAAGTGCGGCCGAGGCAGCTCGCGTACCTGCAGCTCGAAACCCGTACTCGCCCACGTCCAGGCGTCCTCCACAGGTAGCGCCGCGGCCAACAGCATGGAGGCGTGCCCCACTTGCGCAGTTTGCTTGCCGACGCTCATCTGCAAATCACGATCCACTGCTATCAGGGGCACATCCCGCAGCGGCGGCTCCTCCTCCACCGGCGGGAGATCAGTTCCACCAATCTGTAGTTTCGCGATCATCGGATCGGTGTCTGCGATCGCCGAGGGCACGCAGGCTCGTGCTTCGGCGCCGTTCGCGCTGCATGTCACCCCAGGTACTTCTTGGGCGCGGCGCCAGTGGATATTCCGGGCGCGGCGCGATACCTTGCGGATCCTGGCGTCGTACCAGCCCCCGAGCCCCGCAGCGAAGGCGGTATCACCGCCGGCGCGTTCGTCGAGGCAGCACGCCACGACGGCCATTGCTGCCGCCGCAGACAGACTCAACCGATCCGGTCGCTCATTCTTGGGCATGTGCAGCACGATCGGCATCGCCTGCACCGTGGAGGGATCGGCGGGATCCTCGCGATGAGACGGACGCGGCTCGTTGAGAGCCGAGAGACGCGCATGGGCCGCGCGGAAGCTATCGGGAATATCGCTCATGCGGATGAAAGTACTAGCTGTGCGTGGGCAGCGGCACGCGACGGAACGTGCCCTCTGCGAGGTCCTCGGAATCGATCTCTTCGCGCGAAATACCGAGGATGTGCAGGATCTCATCCATATACGGGTGGTTCACGCTGGTATCGGCGATCTCCTTGAGCGCCGGCTTGGCATTGAAGGCAATACCGAGACCGGCAGCAGAGAGCATGTCGATATCGTTGGCGCCATCGCCCACGGCTACGGTCTGGTGCATCTGCAGCCCAGCGTCGGCAGCGAACTCCGACAGCAAGCGCGCCTTGGCAGCGCGGTCGACGATCTCCCCGATCACCTTGCCGGTGAGTTTCCCGTCCTTGATCTCGAGGGTGTTGGCGCGCACATAATCCAGATCGAGATCCGCGGCGAGGTTCTCCAGCACCTGGATGAAGCCGCCGGAGACCACTGCGGCCCGATAGCCCATGCGCTTGAGGGTGCGGATGGTGGTGCGGGCGCCCGGGGTGAGCTGAATATCGCGGGCCACCTCGTCGATGATGGAGGCGTCCAAGCCCTCGAGCACGGCGACGCGCTCGCGCAGCGACTCCTCGAAGTCCAACTCGCCGCGCATTGCCCGATCGGTGACGTCCTTGACCTCGGCCTCTTTGCCCGCGTGGGCAGCGAGCATCTCGATGACCTCGCCGGTGATGAGGGTGGAATCGCAGTCGAAGCAGATGAGTCGCTTGGAGCGGCGCTGCAGGCCCGCCCGTTCGATCGCGATATCAATGCCCAAGGAGGCGGTGAGTTCCGCGAGTGCCTTGCGCAGGCTGACACCGCCGCCGGGCTCGGGGTTGGCCACGCTGACGAGCAGCTCGATGCCGGTGACGGGATAGTCGGACAGGCCCCTAATAGTGTCGATATTCGCGCCGTAGTCCGCCAAGGTTTGGCCGATGGCCGAGATGTGCTGCGCCGTCACTGGGGAGCCGAGCACCACGACCGCGTGGGTGGACATGGGGCGGGTAGGCGAGAGTTCATCGCTGACTTCCACGGTGATCTGCATCCCGTAGGCGCGCATGGTCTCGGTGAGGCCCACGCGCAGCATTTCTTCATTGTCCACATTGAAGCCGACGAGTGCGGCCAGTGATAGGCGGCCGCGGAACTGGGACTGCTCGACGTCCAGGAGCTGCACGCGGTGGGCGGCAAGCACGCGGAAGAAGGCGGCGGTCACTCCGGAACGGTCGGGACCCGTGACAGTCATGACGGCGGGTGTGAGCCCCTCCCGAAGGGTGGTGGAAATATCGCTGGTGGTGCTGGTGGCAAGCGCCGAGGTGATCACGGTAGTTGCTGTCCTTCGAGATGTCGATGCCCCTCCCGAGGCGCTTTAGGCGCGTGGAAGGCGGGCTAATGGCTCTGACAAATTCCTCACGCTACCCGCTTGCACGGTGTTTTCCTGAAGTTATGCCGCGTGAAGCCGCCTTTTTAGGCCCATACGGGGGCGAATGGCTGTGGTGCACAACGCACAAAAGGCGCTACCGCCCGGCCACCGATGAGGTGGATCCAGACGGTAACGCCTTAGTCGAGGAGGTTTCTAGGAGGTTGTATCCCTCGAACGCGGTGCCTAGTGGCGGCCGACGTGTGCTTCCTTGCGCATGCGCTCAACCATGTGCGGGTAGTGCAGCTCGAACGCGGGGCGCTCGGAGCGGATACGCGGCAGCGAGGTGAAGTTGTGGCCGGGGGGCGGGCAGGAGGTTGCCCACTCCAGGGAGTTGCCATAACCCCAGGGATCGTCGACGGTGACGATCTCGCCGTAGCGCCAGGACTTGAACACGTTCCAGATGAACGGGATCACGGACAGGCCCAAGACGAAGGAGAACACCGTGGAGATCTGGTTCAGGGTGGTCCAGCCGTCGGACTCAAGGTAGTCGGCGTAACGACGCGGCATACCCATGTTGCCCAGCCAGTGCTGAACCAAGAAGGTGCCGTGGAAGCCGATGAAGGTGAGCCAGAAGTGGATCTTGCCCAGGCCCTCGCTCAGCATACGACCGGTCATCTTCGGGAACCAGAAGTACACACCAGCGCAGGATGCGAACACGATGGTACCGAAGAGGGTGTAGTGGAAGTGAGCGATGAGGAAGTAGGACTCAGAGATGTGGAAGTCCAGCGGCGGGGAGGCCAGCATAATGCCGGTCAGACCACCGAAGAGGAAGGTCACCAGGAAGCCCATGGTCCAGATCATCGGGGTCTCCCACGAGATGTGACCGCGCCACATCGTGCCCACCCAGTTGAAGAACTTCACGCCGGTCGGAACCGAGATGAGGAACGTCATGAAGGAGAAGAAGGGCAGCAGGATGGCACCGGTGACGAACATGTGGTGGGCCCACACAGCCATGGACAGGGCGCCGATGGAGAGGGTCGCGAAGACCAGGCCAACGTAGCCGAACATGGGCTTGCGGGAGAATACCGGCACGATCTCGGAGACGATACCGAAGAACGGCAGTGCCAGCACGTAGACCTCAGGGTGGCCGAAGAACCAGAACAGGTGCTGCCAGAGCAGAGCGCCGCCGTTACCCGGAGCGTAGATGTGGCCGCCCAGCTTGCGATCATAAAGAACGCCCAGAGCAGCTGCAGTCAGCAGCGGGAAGATCAGCAGTGCGATCACCGAGGTAACGAAGATGTTCCAGGTGAAGATCGGCATACGGAACATGGTCATACCCGGGGCGCGGAGGCACAGGATGGTGGTGAGCATGTTGATAGCCGAGGCAATGGTACCGACACCGGTGGCGCCCACACCCACGATCCAGAAGTCCGAGCCGATGCCCGGGGAGTGGATGGCGTCATTCAACGGCGAGTACATGGTCCAGCCGAAGTCCGCAGCACCACCAGGGGTGAGGAATCCAGCGAGCATAACGAGACCACCGACGGTGGTGATCCAGAAACCGAAGGCATTCAGGCGCGGGAAGGCAACGTCCGGCGCACCGATTTGCAGCGGCATGACGTAGTTAGCAAAGCCCCACACGACGGGGGTGCCGTACAGCAGCAGCATCACCGTGCCGTGCATGGTGAACAGCTGGTTGAACTGCTCATTCGACAGCATCTGAAGGCCAGGCTCAAAGAGCTCTGTGCGGATAAGCAGTGCCATCAAACCGCCGACAAAGAAGTAGGTGAAGGACACGATGATGTACATGATGCCCAAGACCTTGTGGTCGGTGGTGGTTAGCATCCGCCAGGCCAGATTACCCTTGCGAGCGTGACCTGTAGGCGCAGGCCGCGTGGGCGCGACCGGTTGGTCGACCCGTGGCGCTACAGCGGTCATAATTTCCTCCTGACTAGGTGGCGTTGAGAGATAAACCCCCACCGCCGACGTTCATACACTCCGTATCTTAAGGGAAGTATAAGTTTTTCTGCCAGTCCTCCTAGGATCTGGACTTGCCCCTACCTTAGCGGCTACCACCACTTTTAGAAACCAGAATGGGGTTTCCGCTGCACCGATCGCCGCTCTACCTAAGAAAATGCTTAGGGATGGTGACGTCGAACACATTTTTTGTGGAGAGGCTACACCTAAAGGGGGGTTAGCTCGGCCGATAGGTGCGCGTCGATAAGCATGGCACTGATCGACGCGCCCGAGCAAGCCTCCTGAGACTTAGAAGTCCCAGTCATCGTCCGTGGTGGATTCGGCGGTGCCGATCACATAGGACGAGCCAGAGCCGGAGAAGAAGTCATGGTTCTCATCGGCGTTCGGCGAGAGCGCGGAGAGAATGGCCGGCGACACTCGCGTCTCATCGGCCGGGAAGAGCCCCTCATAGCCAAGATTATTCAGCGCCTTATTGGCGTTGTAGCGCAGGAAGCGCTTGGCATCTTCGGTCCAGCCGAGATCATCGTAGAGATCCTCGGTGTACTCGATCTCGTTTTCATAGAGGTCATAGAGGAAGTCGAAGGTGTACTCCTTCAGCTCCGCACGCTCTGCCTCAGTGATCGCTTCGAGATTGCGCTGATACTTATAGCCAATGTAGTAGCCATGCACAGCCTCGTCGCGAATGATGAGGCGGATGACATCGGCAGTGTTGGTCAGCTTGCCGTGGCTGGACCAATACATCGGCAGATAGAAGCCCGAATAGAAGAGGAAGGACTCCAGCAACGTGGAGGCCACCTTCTTCCGCCGCGGATCATCACCCTTGTAGTAGTCCAAGATGAGGTGGGCCTTCTTCTGGAGGTTCTCGTTTTCCTCGGACCAGCGGAAGGCATCGTTGATTTCCGCAGTGGACGAGAGCGTCATGAAGATAGAGGAGTAACTCTTCGCATGCACCGACTCCATGAAGGCAATATTGGTGTACACCGCCTCCTCATGCGGGGTGATCGCATCGGGGATCAGCGACACGGCACCCACGGTGCCCTGGATCGTATCCAGCATGGTGAGACCGGTGAACACGCGCATGGTTGCACGCTGCTCCAGCTCATTGAGCGTGCTCCAGCTCTTGATGTCATTCGACAGCGGCACCTTCTCCGGCAACCAGAAGTTACCAGTGAGGCGATCCCACACCTCTAGGTCCTTCTCGTCGGGAATGGTGTTCCAGTCAATAGCTTGCACCGGAGTGGCGCGGCCAGGTTCCCCCGAGGTGATATGCACGGGAGTCTGGGCTTCAGGATGAACCGCCATGGTTTCTTTCCCTTCTTATCTAGCAACGTCGCGCCTCTGCGCGACACGTGGGCGCACACGCCGTGCCCTCGCTTCACTCGGTAGAGAGCGTGGACACGACGGTGCGCATGGAGGACATACAACAATCGGTGCTATAGCCGTGGGGACGATCGTGCGCCCCACAATCAGAGCACCTAGCTTAACCCCCGCACGCCCCTCTCGCACTACCGCTGCGCGCCCATGCGCCCCCTCCCCCAGCGCCGGTTTCGGTCCGGCGCAGGACACTGCCTATCAACGATATCGACACCCCATACCCCGCTCCTGCCGCCGGACTACCCCCGTTCGGTGAGAGAGCAAGGCTCACCTTCTTCGCCGCCCGCCGACATATAGATTCATGTGAATACCGACATAGAGAAATACACAAACAATATTAACGACCCCCGATCGTCCGGCAATTAAAGGCTTTAATAAATGTTTTATTAACGTTCATCACTGCGTTGGACGCGCTTATATTAGGCTTTACTAACCGCGAACATGCAGGTAAACCATACTTTATAAATCTGGGGAAGCGAGCAGTGAATTAAACATTAGTGGGTGGATGGTGCTACTATTTGAAGCATGACAACTTTTCCACAAGAACTCGCAAAGAAATTCAACGATCAGACCACGGCCGAGATTGAAGCCTCGATGATCTACCTCCAGCTCTCCTACGAGCTCGAGAACAAGGGCCTCACCGGTATGGCTGCCTGGATGCGTAACCACTCCGTCGAGGAGATGGGCCACGCCGAGCGCTTCTCGAACCACCTGCTCAACCGCGGTGTTGTTCCCCAGATCAACACCGTCAGCGTCCCGGAGATGAAGGTCGTCCAGCCCATCGACGCCTTCAAGCTGGCTCTCGAGCACGAGAAGAAGGTTTCGGAAATGATCCGCGATCTCGTTCGTGCCGCCGACGAGGCCTCTGACTTCGACTCCCGCCCGATGCTCAACTGGTTCCTCGACGAGCAGATCGAGGAGGAGGCCACCGTCTCCGAGATCATCGATCGCCTCGCAGTGGCCGGCGAGGACGGCGCAGGCATCCTGCGCGTCGACGCCGAGCTGAACTCCGAGGGCTAAATCTCTCACCTCACCGCCGCGTTCCCGCACAGTCGGGGCGCGGCGGTTCGCGTTATCTGGTGCCACCGGCACAGCAGACGCTTATCGACGCCGACCTCAAGGCATAGAACAACCCCCGTCTCAGCAGCAGCTGGGAATCGGGGGTTGTTGTGTGTCTCTCGGCCACCGCCCTGGGCGGGCAGCGGCTCGCGCGCTAGGGCGTGGCCTCGGGCGAGTGCTCGGCGATACTGCGCAGTGCCGAGGCTTGTGTTTGCTCCAAGCTGCCGTTATTGGACACCTCTTCGCCGAACTCATCGTCGTCGAGGTCTTCGAGGGTAGCCAGTTGGGAGTCGAGGAGGCTGGCCGGCATGAAGTGCCCAGCGCGGGCATTCATGCGTTCGGCGGTGATCGCTTTGGAGGCCACGAGGTGTAAGAAGAACACACCCTCGGCCCCAGCCGCGAGAATGTCTCGGTAGGAGCGCTTCAACGCGGAACAGGCGAGCACTGTGGTCACGCCATCTTTATCCTGATCGGCGATCCACTGGCGCAGATTCTCCAGCCATGGCCAGCGGTCCTCGTCAGTGAGCGGGATACCCGCTGCCATCTTGGCCTTATTGGCCTGCGGGTGGAAGCTATCCGCATCGGCGAATACCGCCCCGAGTTCCGCGGCGAGATACTCCCCCACCACCGATTTTCCGGTGCCCGAGACACCCATGCACACGATGTGACGCACGGTGGGGGTTGAGGTCGTGCCGCTAGCCTGAGCTGTCATTTAAAGTAGCGCTCCAATCTGGAACAGAATGTAGGAGAAGGCAAAGCCCACGATACCGATGAGCGTCTGGTTCACCGTCCAGGTCTTGAGCGTGGTGGCCACGTCCATGCCCATGAGGCGGCCCACCAGCCAGAAGCCGGAGTCATTGACGTGCGAGGCAAAGACGGAACCGGCGGCGGTGGCCATCACGATGGTGCCCAGCTGCCATTCGTTATAGCCGGCTGCGGCAACCGCCGGGGCCATGAGTGCGGCGGCGGTCGTAAGAGCCACAGTGGCCGAGCCCTGCGCCACGCGCAGCACGACGGCGACGAGGAAGCAGGCGAGAATCACGGGAATACCGATGCCTTCCATGGAGCTGGCCACAGCATCACCAATGCCGGAGGTGCGCAGCACACCGCCGAACATGCCGCCGGCGCCGGTGATGAGCACCACCGAGCAGATCGGGCCGAGTGCACCATCGAGGGACTTCTCCATGGCGCTGCGGTCGAGCCCGCGGCGCGTACCCAACACATAGGCGGCGATAAGGGTGGCGATCAGCAGGGCAATAGCGGTATTACCAAAGAAGGAGCCGATGCTTACGAGGGACGAATCTGCGTCGATCCAGCCTTCGGCTACCGCCATGGAGGTGCCGGTGTTAAGGAAGATGAGCAGTGGCGGGATGGCCAGCAGGGCCACGACGGAACCCGCAGAGGCCGGCTTGGCCGGCTGATCGTGATCCAGGGGACCACCGGTGAGTAGCTCCGGCACGGGGAGGTTGTACTTCGGGCCCAGCACCTTCGCGAGGACATAACCGGTGATGTACCACAGGGGGAACACCATGATGAGGCCGACGAGCAGGGTGACGCCCACATCTGCGTTGTAGAACTCTGCGGCAGCGATCGGACCCGGGTGCGGCGGCATGAACACGTGCATCACGGAGAAGGCGCCCACGGCGGGCAGGCCGTAGAGCAGAATCGGGCCACCAAGGCGACGAGCCACGGCAAAGACCACGGGCAGCATGACCATCAAACCGGCGTCGAAGAAGATGGGGAAGCCGATAAACAGCGACGCCACACCGAGCGCGAAGGGCGCTTTGTCTTCACCGAAACGCCGGATGAGTACATCAGCCAGGGATTGAGCACCGCCAGATGTTTCCACCAGCCGGCCCAGCATGGCTCCAAGCCCCACCAGTAGCGCCACACTTCCTAATGTGGAGCCGAATCCGGAGACCATCACCCCAGGAATCTCGGCCACGGGGATACCAGTGGCGAGTGCGGTGACGGCAGAAATCAGAATGAGCACCAAAAATGCGTGCAGTTTCAGCCCGATGATGAGAAAGAGAATGAGCGCGATGGCACCCGCGGCAATACCGAGCAATGGCCCGGCCCCGAGTGTTTGTTCCCACGTTTCCATAGAAATCCTTTTCAGCTATGGTCCCGCCCCTGAATCCACGATGGCGGATATGAGAGCAGGAATGTCGGGTGCGTGTGATTAATCCACGAACGCACAGAAAAGAGGTCTATATCTCTTTTATCACCCGCTATGAACAACCAGACAACGCCTCCCCTTAAAGAGGGGTAATGAGTGCCAATAACCCAACATTCAACCCCATCTATTTAGCGTTTTCGCAGCTCAGTGCCCCCTTATTTCTATCCTTGGGAAAAGCTATGTGCCCCGTTCATCGACCCAGACGGCTCGCTGACCCCAGCACGTTCGCCCCCAAGGGCAGTGTCCTGCATTTTCTCGGCAATAAACCGGCAGTAATGTTCTTGGACTACAGAAAAGAGGGAAGTATCACAGGTGCCAGAGTGATATTCGGCTTCACAGCGCGCTCATAATGAAACGGTGATTCGCTCTCGTCGCATCCTCTCTCCTACCGCCGATGGAGAGGTTCGGATTCCGGCCCTCGTGCGCCATAACAACATCCTGTATTGCTTCTTTGATCAACGCCCCCGTCCCCCACACGGCGTTGGCTCGGACTTCAATGGCGAAGTAATGGCCTCGGATCTGCCTAATCCCAATCGGCTGGCATATCTCGTCCGCGGCCCCGCCGAGCAGTGGTCCGCACCCCGCGCACTACAGGGCGGACCGGCACTATCCAGCGATGCCTGTGTGGCTTCGAGCCAGGGCCGGTTGACGGTGGCCTATGCCTCGGTCAGTGGCCCCGTGTCCTATATTTCCTCCACGCGGCATGGCCCGCGCCTCGAGCCGTGGGTGGCCAGCGGCCCCTCCCCCGAAGAACTGGTACACCGTCGCCTTGACGAGCTGTACGAGCGCTGGGAGGCCGATGCCCTCTTCGCCACCTCGGGCTCTACTATCACGTGGGAAGGTGCAGCACTGCTGCCCTATGTCGTGCGGCAGGGTGAACGCACCCATATCCGTATCGCGCATGTGGTCGGCACGGACGTTCGCGCCTGTTCCGAACCGATTGCGCATCCTGAGCTCAATCTGGACGAAACCAGCCTCTCGATCTATCGGGGGCGCATTGTGCTCAACGCCCGCGTGCAGGGCTTCGAAGGGCGCGGCGCGGGACGACGCTGTTGGGCAACAAGCGCGGATGGCCTGCACTTTAGCCCGGTAGAGGTGCGCGAGCTGGAAGATCCCGGCTGCAATGGCACCCAGCTCGGGCCGTGGCTACTGCACCCGAGCGATAGCCAGCAGCGCCGTGCCGGCGCGCTGAGCAACATGATCGATGGCAGCACCCTCCCGCTCACCACCGGCAGTTTCGGCTATAGCGACGCCCTCCGAGTGGACGAGCGACTGCTGGTGGTTTTCGAAAGCGACGGCTGCCTCGCAGAGCTCTACACCCCACCGCTCGCCGAGTGGGAATAAGCAGGACACCACGGCCGTAGCGCGTGTTCTCGTGCAGGCGGTCTAGCCGTGTCGGGTGAGCTGCGGGTTGGGCTGGGGCGGACTATCGATTACCACCTCTGCGGTATGAGAAGGCGTACGTGAGAGCGCGATCGCGGCGGTCGAGATCACCATCATCACCGTGGCATAGATAGCCACCGGCACTAGGCCCTGATCGAGTTGGGTCAAACGGGTAGCCACCAGCGGGGCCAGTCCAGCGCCCAGAATAGCGCCGAGTTGGAACGCCAAGCCGGATCCGGTGTAGCGCTGTTCTGGAGGGAATTTCTCCGAGATGAACGCTCCAATGGCACCGTATTGGGAGGGTTGCACCACCCCCACCAAGGCGATGAGTGCAGGCCAGACCAGTACTGGGTCGCCGCTGTCTAACAACATGAGCGTAATCCACAGCCCCACAATGGTGAAGCCACCACCGGCCAGCATGACGCGCCGGCGACCGAAAAGATCACTGAGATGCGCAGCGAAGGGCATGGCAAAAATGGCGATGATGGAGCCGAGGGTGACCATCATGAGGCCGTCTTCGCGCGTGATCGGATGCGGATTGTCCGCGGTGGAAGCCACCAGATAGGGCACGAGGTAGGCGGCCTGCAGGCCTTGGATAAACAGTCCACCCGAGGCAGCAAGGGTGCCGAGCAACAGCTCCTTATGGGAGGTAGTGAGGATCTTCACCAGTGGGGCACCCGTGTGCACATCACCGCGGGAGCGAGCGGCCTCGAAATCAGGGGACTCTTTTACTTGGGAGCGCAAATAGAGCCCGATCACCACGATCGCAGCGGAGAAGAGGAATGGCACTCGCCATCCCCAGTCGGTGACAAAGTACTGAGAAGGATCGGCGAAGTGGTCGCCCGACATAGAGGAGAAGATCGCCAACACAAAGGTGGAGAGTACCGCTCCAGCAGGCCCACCGGCGATAGCAATCGAAGCTGCGAAACCACGTTTACCGTCCTCCGAATGTTCCATGGCCATGAGGGTGGCACCGGCCCATTCGCCACCGACCGCGACGCCTTGGATCACACGCAGCACCACCAGAACAATGGGGGCGATGATGCCCACATCGTCTGCACTGGGCATCAACCCAATAGCGACTGATACCAACCCCATGGTGAGCAGAGTGATAACCAGCACGTTCTTCCGGCCATATTTGTCGCCGAAGTGTCCGAAGGCCATGGACCCAAGGGGGCGAGAGATATAGCCGGTGAGCAGGATGACAAAAGACAGGGTCGTGCCCATTGCCGGCGAGAGCGTGGAAAAGAACAGCTGCGGGAACACCAGTCCCGCGGCAGCTGCGTACAGCAGGAAGTCGTAGTATTCCACGGTGCTGCCGAGGAAGGAGGAGATGAGCGCGCGACGCTTATCTGCCGTACTGCGGAGCACAGCCGAATCGGGAGTAGACATAATTTTCTCCAAGGTATGAATAACGCGCCGTTCCTGCATGATTTGTTGTCGGCAGGAACGGCGCGACAATACGGTGGGGGATGAAAAGTGGTGGGACGAACGTTCCCACCACTGTGTTTCGTCTTGGGTTTAACGGGCAGACCAGCGCACGGTGCGGGAGTTATGCGCTGCCCGGCGCGGTAGTAGTCGGCCGTAGTGGTAGTCGAAGTGGTGATAGCGATAGAACTCGCGACTGGGCTGGCCGCGATACATCTCGCCGGGCTGACGGCCAGAGTCACCGCGATAATCTCCGGTGTCCATCCGGCCGAACCAGTGCAGGTCATAGATCTGTTGATCGCTCCACAGCTCCAGCAGCAAGAGGTGATTCTTCAGCTCCACGTTCTCGTACCAGCAATAGCTCTCGCAGCCGGGTTCGCGGCGAGTATCGGCGATTTCGGTCGCTGTGAGTGCACGCATTTCGGGATTGTCCTGCACAGCATTGTGAATAGCGATACGTACTGGGGCGTCACCTGGCCAGAAAATCACCGAATCAGAGTTCTCTGTCAGTGTCTCCTCGCTGACCCATTGGCCGTTCTGGACCGCGAAGGACTCCGCTGCGTAGATCTCGGCGCCAACTGCACGCAGTAGCTGGTGATAGGTGGGATAGCTCTCGCGTGCGCGCACTACCCCACTCCAGCTGGTTTCATCCGCGACCAAGATACTCACTGCAAGGGCAGGCTCCCCAGGAACGAGACTGCGGTAAAGCTCGGCGCTAGGAAGCTGCTCGCGCAGGTGAGCGATCTCGGTACGCAGCGCCTCGGGATCGATGCCGTGGGCAGCGGGATCGGCGATCTCATGAAGTACCCGTAGCATCGCTTCAGCACTCCTTGTCCAACTGAGTGGAGTAGTCGATCACCCAGTCGGGCGATGCATACGCAGGATCAGGGGTACGGCGTCGCACCACGATTTCCACCAGGTAGCCACCGAGATCGTCGAAGGTGTCGAGATAGCCGAACTCGGCGGCGTTGCCTCGCAATGGGGAGCCCATGCACAGCTCGTAGCCGACTGTAGCAGCGGTGTGAATAATGCGGTCCCACTCCGCGGAGTCGGTGGTCATAGTCGTAAATACGTGATGGATGCCCGGGCCGCGAATATCGAAGAATTCGCGGTTGTAGTGGCTGGGACCGTGATTACACTCGATGATCTCGAAGGCGAAGTTAGAGCACGCACCTTGCGCGGTGAAATAGCCGTGGTCCACCAGTTCGCCACGATATTGCGAGCGATCCAGCCGCCCGGCGCCAGTTTCCCATGTCTTCATCTCATAGCGCTGAATGCCGAAGATAGCGCGATAGTGTTCGAGAGTGGCCATCACATCGTGGACCAGCACACCGAAGTGATAGATGCCTTCGGTCGGAAGGAGCGCGTCCGTACTCGCAGCGCCGCCCATGGGGCGCTGTTCCGATACCATCTCCACCATAAATCCACCCAGTTCGGTGCGGGTGTCATAGAAGCGGCGCTGGGTGCCGTCCACCGTAGCGGCGTAGGCCTGTCTAATACCTAGCTCGGCGAAGTGGTGCGTGATAGCGGCGTCGTTTGCGAGCTCGGGAACAGCTACCTGGATGAAGCAGATGCCCTCACGTTTGGTTCGCAGATGCTCATTAAAGGGAGATTCACCGCTCAACGGTTGGATGAGCTCGAAGGTGAGGTTCTCATTCGACCCCACCGCTGAGGCCCAACGACCGGGGGTTTCGGTGTTGTGGCGACCATAGCTGATGCCGTCTTCGGGGGCGTGGGTGCCGCGTTCCCAGGAGGTGATGCCGTAGATCTTCTCGTAGGAGCGGACCGCGGCATCGAGGTCATAGACCACGACGCCAATGCGATTCAAAATAGTGGTGTTCATGGGTGAATACCGAGTCCTTTCTCGGGCAGGGCTAGTAGAACAGGCTGAGGTTTTTGACCAAGATGGTTGCCATATCGAAACGGATCTCACGCTCGAGGATGAGAAAGTCGAAAGGCGCGGAGTCATCGCGACGAATGATGTCGCGACGTTCACCAGCGATGTGATCTTGAGAACGCTCGCCGCGGCTGCGGTAGATGAAGAAATTCGAGCGCACGTCGTAATCGCCGTCCTCACGGGCGTCTACGCGAATATTGGTGATGAGGTGGCGTGAGCGGGAGGCGGGCTCTTCCGCCCACGCGGTTTGGGTCTGGAGCCGAAAGACACGCTGGCGAAGAAATTCCCAGTTTTCCTCGAAGTACACCGAGGTCCCCTTGGGGTAGAACTCGTGCTTGCGCTCGCGGTACACGCGGTTTTCACGAACCGGTGCCCAATAGCAGATCTCTGGATGTAGGCAGGTGAGCCAATCATCCCACTCCATGTTGTCAATGAGTTCTGCCTCGTCGAAGAGGAATCGTTGCAGACGTCGTTCGGTATCTGCATCCACAAGTGGGCGGCGATTAGCGATATAACTTGGCTGAGATGCTGTGGCCATGGGTGCTCCTCGTTAATGTTGCGGGTGGCTGTGGCTGCGCTAGCTGCTGGCCGCGGCGGCCGTGTCGGCAGCGGCCTCGATACGGGCGGCCTTTGCGTTTTCGGCGTCGATATCGATTTCGGCGGAGATGTTTTTGCTGTCTGCGTCGTCCGGCATGACGGCGCTGAAGTCGGCCTCGGCCACTTCCGGCGTGCCGGAGCGCATCTCGACCAGTTCTTCCCAGCTGTGGCCGTTCATCATGTCGCGGTAGAAGCCGTACATGTTCAACGCGGCGTTATCGGAGTAGACGTGAGCAGTGGATCCGCCGGGGTAGCCATCCTCGTCTTGGCTGACATCCACCCCACGCATGTTGTAGGTGAAGCCGGTCTCGCGGGCTTTGGCCCCACGGAGGATGCGCTGCATCTCCTCCCAGTTTTCGGCGTCGTCCTGCTCGAACATTCCGCCTGGGGAGAAGGTCCGCATCACGTCCATGCGGATGGCTTCCTTTACTTCCTCGGGGGCGTCCTTCGGTACGAAAGCCCAGGACCAAATCTCCATCTCATGCGGCCCACGCGGGTGGGTAACACGGAAGGTGTAGTTGCCCAGCAGCATGAAGTTGGGGAAGACATTCATGTGCCCTCGCACCTCTCGGAACTCGCCTAAGCGTTCTTCGATGGAGGAGCGCACGCTGTTTTCCCATTCGATCAGGCTGGGAGTGGTGTTGGGGATCTCTTTTCCACGACGGCCAAACCACGCGCCGCCGTGACCAAATGGACTGAAGAACTGGCGACCGGTGGGGATCTTCTCCCGGCCTTTCTTGCGGTCGAAGGTGTCTGAACCGCTGGCCAACGCCTCCACTGCGGAGACGTGGGAAATCTCGGAGTGCTGCATATCGCTGGTCGGCTGTTCGACATTGAACTTCCAGTTCGCCGGCAGCACCCACTTGTGCACGGCTATAGCTTCCATGCCGCCCGCGTAGCGGTCGATGTAGCCATCCAAGTAATACTTGGCGTTGCCCAAATACTCCTCCAAGGGCGGGATCGTCTCATCCCACGAACCGAAAATGAAGCCTTTGTAATTCTCGATACGCGGCACGGACACCGCACTGAGCTTGGTTTTATCAATTCCCTGCGGGTAGGCAGTTTTCTCGTGCGGAATGCTCACGAGGGTGCCATCCAGTCCATAGGCCCACCCATGGAAGGAGCACATGAAGCTCTTGGCCTGTCCCCGATCAGCGCGGCAGATCCGCATACCGCGGTGGCGGCACTGATTCATGAATGCGCGCACGCTACCGTCTTTTTGCCGGACGACGACTACCGGATCTTCGCCGATATAAGTCTGGATATAGCTGCCCTTCTTGGGCAGCATCGTCTCGTGGGCGAGGAACACCCACGTGCGCTTCCATACCTGCTCGAGTTCCTGGGAGTAGATCTCATCGTCGGCAAAGATCTTTCCAGAGACATATCCCCCGACGGGGTCGATCAATTTCGTCATATCAACCATTACTGGCTGCCTCCTCGTTGTCTATCGACTCCGCTGCGATGCGCGGGACCTGTCTCCCCACACGGAAGCGATGGAATCGAATGACTGTTGTTATGGGCTGAGATGCAACCCAACAAACACCGATTATGTGCTGTAGGTCACTGTGTAACTAACAACATAACGAGGCGGCACTCACCACTGTGACCCTTTTCCGATAGGCGGAACAACACCAGCCATAAGCTGCGCATATACAGCAAAAACCGGCCCCTACCCGTGGTAGGTGCCGGTTAAAGCGTGTACGTAAACTAGCGATTCAACGTGGGGTTTTGAAGCCCCTCGCCGGAACGATGCTTAGTGATCGTCCCAGTGGTCGCCGTGCTTGGCGTGGCGGTGACCATCGTGGATGTAATCCACGTGATCGCCGTGCTCCACAGCCTCGTGGCCACAGCCCTCGCCGTGCTCGTGATCGTGATCCTCGTGGACGGTGTGAGCATCCTGCTCGCACTCGACCCACTGGCCATCGACCTTGCGGTGGATGTGGCCGTCGTGGGCATAGTCGGTGTGATCACCGTGAGTGAAGGCGGTGTGTCCGCAGTCCTGGCCGTGCTCGTGGTCGTGGTTCTCGTGTACGTGAGTCATCTTTAAACACGCCTTTCTTTCAATCAGATCCTTAAGGGATCGCCCCCGACTGGGAGCGATCAGTTTCCCGGTGGGAAACTCTCTTAGCTCTCATCTTTTCACTAAGGCCCCGTTATTGCAAATCCGCTGGTAGAAAAGGTCCGTATCTATATGGGGAGGATCTCTTCGAGTGCCGCAATGAGATCGTCGTCATAGGGTTCGGTTTTGGGGCCGAAACGGCCGCTGACCTCGCCGGAGTCATCCACGAGGAACTTCTCGAAGTTCCAGGAGATGTCCTCTCCCCCGGTCTTTTCCTTCAGGTGTGCAAAGAGCGGATGCGCTCCCTCACCGTTCACATCGGCCTTGGCGAGCATCGGAAACTCCACTCCGAAGTCCTGGCGCACGAACTCGGCGATCTCGGCATCACTGCCCGGCTCTTGCTCCCCAAATTGATTGCAGGGCATGCCGATCACATAGAAGCCCCGCATCATGTACTCCTCGAAGAGCTCCTGCAGCTCCTCGTATTGTTCGGTGAGCCCGCACTCGGAGGCGGTGTTCACAATCAGTAGGGCGTGGCCAGCCCAGGTGCCCATGGTGGTCTTTTTGCCATCGATCGTGGTCACGGGAATGTCATAAAAAGTGCTCATGCTCCCAGCCTACGCACCGGAACGATCGAGGATACTGCGATAAGTGTGTGGCTCGGCACCATAGCCGGTAGCGGCGTCAATGGCGTGGAAAAAGTCGCGTTCCGCTCCGGGTGTCGCCAGCGAGCGGGCGGAGATAGACAACCGGACTGTATTGCCGCGGGCGGCACCGCGGCGGGCGGCCTTGACGATGCTGCTGCGCCACCACGAGACGCTGCCATAGCCTTCACCCACAGAAAGATTGCGGGTACGCACGAAGCGGCCGGTGTGAAAGTCGTAGATACCTTTGGTGGAGGCGCCACCGCGAAACCCCAGCTCGGGCAGCACCTGCAGGGTGCCGGTGGACATGCGCCAGCGGGGCGGGGCAAAGAGGTCGAGCGCGAAACCGACATCGTCCATCAGCCGCAGCGCCCCACGAAGTCGGAGCCGCGCTTCGTGGGCGGGCAGCGTGGCGAACTCGGTGCGGCGGCCCTGCACCGAGGCGTCGAATCCGTTGAGCACGAGGGCATGGCCCTGCTCGGCGCAGTCGCGCAGCCACTCTTGGGTGGCGCGATCGCGCTTCAGCCGCCACTCTTCAATCCGCGGCGCCACCAGAATGGACACCGGCAGATCCCGGCACTGACACCGCTCCACAAACGCGACCGCATCGTCGATAGTGCTAGCGAAAACCGAGGTGAGTGAAACCAGCAGCGTGGGATGCATAGCGCGATTATCGCACCCCAGCGCCGCGCCCGCAGCGCGAGCGGACACAGGTTTTAGCCGCTAGGGCAGGCGCTCCTGGTGAACGGCGTCGTCGAGGCTGCGGCCGTGGTTCCAGCCGAAGCGCACCAAATCCGGCACCTCCTCAAGGTGGCTCACTGGCCCCACGCACAGCCAGGCCACCGGGCGCTGGCTGCCTGTACAGCCCACGAAGTCGGCCAGGAAGTCCTCCTCGTAGAAGCTCACCCAGCCCATGCCCAGGCCCAGCGCGGTCGCAGCGAGCCACATATTCTCGATGGCGAGGGTGACGCTCATCAACCCAGTCTCATCGATGGTGTGGCGACCCAAAATATGCGGCCCACCCCGCTCCGGATCATAGGTCACCACAATCCCGGTGCCGGACTCGCGAATCCCCTCGATCTTGATGGGGTTGAATACCTCTTTGCGCTCTGCTGGCAGCGAGTCCGCGAAGGCGCGGCGGCGTTCGGCCACGTGCGCGGCAAAGGCCTCGAGACGGGCCGTATCCTGCACCACCACAAAGTCCCAAGGCTGGGAGTTGCCCACCGAGGGGGCCGCATGGCCGGCGTGGAGGATGCGGCGCAGGGAGTCGGCGTCGATACGCTCGCCGGTGTATTCGGCCCGCACATCGCGGCGCCGGGAGATGGCGTCGAAAAGCTCCATGCTAGGCTGCCCCCGCCTGGTCGAGCACCCAGGCGTATTCGAAGGCGGTCTGCTTCCACTTGTCGTAGCGGCCGGAGACACCGCCATGACCAGCAACCATCTCGGTCTTGAGCAGGAACTGGCCGCCGGTGGCGGTAGCGCGCAGCTTCGCGATCCACTTCGCCGGCTCCACGTAGAGCACGCGGGTGTCATTGAGCGAGGTGATCGCCATGATATTGGGATAGTTCTGGGCGCACACATTCTCGTAGGGGGCGTAGGTGGCGATGTAGTCATAGACCTTCGCATCGTGCAAAGGATCGCCCCACTCCTCCCACTCGGTCACGGTGAGCGGCAACTCCGGCATGAGAATGGAGGTCAGCGGATCCACAAAGGGCACAATCGCCTGGATCGCGGCGAACTTCTCGGGGGCGAGATTAGCCACCGCGCCCATGAGCAGCCCGCCCGCGGAGCCGCCCTGGGCCACCAGCTGCTGCGGGGTGGTCATGCCGGAATCCAGCAGGTAGTCGGCGCAGGCGATGAAGTCGGTGAAGGTATTCATCTTCTTCAGCATCTTGCCCTCGTCATACCAGGCGCGCCCCATCTCGCCGCCGCCGCGAATATGGGCGATGGCGATCACCATGCCCCGATCCATCAGCGATAGCGCGGAAACGGAAAAGCCCGGCTCATTGGACATCTCATAGGAGCCATAGCCGTAGAGCATGGTCGGATGGGGCTGGGAGAGGTCCAGATCGGCGCGACGAATCAGCGAGATTGGGATGCGCGAGCCATCGCTGGCGGTGGCCCATTCCCGCGTCGCGGTGTAGTCATCGCGCTCATAGCCGCCGAGCACCTCCTGCTCCTTGCGCACGATGCGCTCGCCGGTGGCCACCACATAGTCCAGCACCTGGGTGGGTGTGGTGTAGGAGCTATAGCCCATGCGCAGCACCGGGGCGTGCCACAGCGCATTGGAGCCGAACCCGGCGGAGTAGAGCTCCTCATCGAACTCGATCGGCGCGAAACTCCCGAAGTCGGCGCCGTCCAGGGCCATGATGGCCAGCCGCGCCAGCCCCGCGCTGCGGTAGCTGAGAATCAGCTGCTCAGCGAAGCAGTCCACGCCCTCGAGGCGCACGTCCTCGCGGTGCGGCAGCAGCTCGTGGAGGTCCTCCACCGTGTTCAGCTCACCCACGCGGGCCCAGCCCAGCGCGAAATTGGGGCCGGTGGCGTTGTGCAGCACCAGCCAGCGGTCCTCGCCGCCCACCACGGCGTGATCTACCCCGTACTCGACGCCGGAGGTGCGGGGCATGACGCATTCGAAGTCGCCGGTGGGATCAGACATCGGGCACACCCACTGCTCGGAGGTGAGCTTGGAGGAGTCGTCAATCACCAGATACTTATTGGAGCGCGTTTTCCCGATGCTCACCCAGAACTTCTCGTCCGGTTCGTGGAAGATGCGCACATCTGCGGCGGCGTCGGTGCCGATCTCATGACGCCACACCGAGTCGGGGCGCCAAGCCTCATCGACGCGGGTGTAGAAAATATAGCGCTCATCCTCGGAGAACAACGCCCCGTAGAAGGTGTCGGCGATACGGTCCGGGAGCAGCTCGCCCGTGCTGAGGTCCTTGATCACGAGCTCGAATCGCTCATCGCCGCTGGTATCGGTGGAATAGGCCACATAGCGCCCAGAGCGGGTGGCGACCATCGCCCCGAGGGAGAAAAACTCATGGCCCTCGGCGAGGGCGTCCATGTCCAGCACTACTTCCTCGCGCGGATGCGGGCTATCTGGGTGGATCTCCGGCGGGGTCCAGGAATCGTCCTCCACGGGGATGCGGCAGGAGCGCCCATAGGACTTGCCTTCTTCGGTGCGCCCGAAATACCAGTACTTCTCCGTGCGCGAGGGCACGGACATATCGGTTTGCTTGATGCGGGAGGAGATCTCGGAGAAAATCGCCTCGCGCAGCGGTGCTAGGTGCGCGGTTTCCTGCTCGGTATAGGCGTTTTCCGCGTTGAGATACTCGATTGTCTCGGGGGCGGTTTTCTCCCGCATCCATTCATAGTTGTCCACAAAGCTGCGGCCATGGTGGGTGCGGGTGATCGGTCGGATATCAGCGACAGGGGGCTGTACGGTCATAACCCCACATTCTACAAATGAGGCCCAGTCCCCTTCCCCGCCGGTGACTGCCGAGGCTTATCGACGCTACCCTGCTGCCCCCGCCCCGCCCTGTCCGCACGCTAGCGGGCCGGCGGGGACGCTGTTTCGCGCTGTTTAGCGTCGGGAGAGATTCTCGTCGAGTTTCTTCTCAACCGAGTTGAGCTTCGTGGCCATCCAGTAGAGCCCGTAGAGCACCGCGATGAACAGAAGCAGGGTTAGAGCTATGAGCAAAATTTCGGTGATTCCCATGACTTTCCTCTCTTCGGTCGTGGTGTCTCCGACTATAGATGGGTTATAGATGCGGTGCACGGTGACCGTGCTCGAGCGCGTGTAGCGGCTGCACCATCCGCATCCCGCCACGCTCGAATACCTCGGCATGCACCCCGTAGACGTTCTGGATGAGTTCTGGGGTGAGCACCTCATCGGGGGCGCCATCGGCGTGCAGCGCGCCTTGTTGCATCACGACTAGGCGGTCTGAGTAGCGGGCAGCAAGGTTAATATCGTGAATCGCCAGCAGGCCGATGGCGTTGTGCTCGCGCACCCACTCCCGCACGAGATCCAGCAAAAAGAGCTGTCGGTGCAGATCAAGGGCGCTCGTGGGCTCATCGAGCACCAATACATCTGGGCAAGTCACCAAGGCTTGGGCCACGGCCACCAGCTGCCGCTGGCCGCCGGAGAGCTCGCCGAGATAGCTGTGCGCCAGATCCGCGATACCCAACCGCTCCATGGTGGCGGCGGCCGCTTCCTCCGGCTTGCCGGTGGTGGTGCTCGCCCGGCGCGCCGCGATGAGCACCGTCTCGAAGGCGTGAAGCGCCGCGGTGCTGGGCAAATCCTGGGGTACATAGCCCACGTGCCGGCGCAGGCTGGCACCTTGGAAGCGTTCCGCGCCCGTATCGAGCACCACGGTCCCGCGGTGTTTATTCACCCCGGAAATCGCTTTGAGCAGTGTGGACTTGCCGGCGGCATTGGGGCCGAGCAGAGCGGTGAGCTCTCCAGCGTGCAGCGGCTCGCAATCGAAACCGGGGACGATCACGCTGCGGCCATAGCGCACCGATACGTGGTTGAGATTCAGGGTGGTCACCACAGGTTCCTCCTCTTGGTCACGATAAGGGTGATAAAGAAGGGCACGCCCACCAGGGCGGTGATGATGCCGATGGGCACGGCCACACCTGGGATGATGAGCATGCTCACCGCGTGCGATACCGAGAGCATCACCGCACCTGCGGCGGCGGAGGCGGGGATGAAGTAGCGCTGGTCCTCGCCCACGAGCATGCGGGCGATATGCGGGCCCACCAGGCCGACGAAGCCGATGATTCCGGAGAAGGCCACAGCGGTGGCGGCCATGAGGGAGCACAGCACCAGCACACCCACGCGGAGGCGTTGAACGTTCACGCCCATTGCCTGGGCGCGGGCGTCGCCAAGCTTTAATGCGGTGAGTCGCCAGGACAGCAGGACGAAGATGGGGATGCTGATGACCACCACAATGGCGAGCACCAGGTTGCCGGCCCAGGTGGCGCGAGTCATTGAGCCCATGGACCAGAAGACGATCTGCTGCAGGGCCTCGGTCGAGGCGCGGTATTGGATCAGCGCCAGCAGGGCTTGGAAGAGGAAGACGAGGCCGATGCCGAGCAGGATCATGGTTTCGGCGCTGGCGCCACGCCAGATAGAGGCGCCGACGATCACGAAGGTGGCGATCATCGCCGATACCCACGCCACCATGGCGAGGTTGAACTGGGGTTGATCGATGATCACCCAGCCCAGCACGATGGTGGCGGCACCGCCGAAGGCCGCGGCGGCGGAGATACCAAGGGTAAAGGGCTCGGCCAGCGGATTGCCCAGAATGGTTTGCATTTGCGCACCAGCCACCGAGAGCACGATGCCCACCAGCAACGCCATCACCGACATCGGCAGGCGCAGGCTATAGAGCACCGTATGGTCTTGGCTATTCAGCGAGCCGGGGTTGATGAGGCCGAGCACCACTCCGCGTGCGCCCAAGTTGGTGGGCCCGACCACGGTGGCGGCGATAAAGCCGATAATGGCCACGGCCACGAGAAGGGCGATAATCAGCCAGCGCTTGACGGTGGTGGCGCGGTGCTGCCGCACCAGCTGGGCCGTTACCTCCGTGCTGGCAAAGGTGGTGGGGCGGGCGGACGCATCCTTATTCTCTGCGTCGGCGGCGGTGTTCGTGGGTGATGTCGTGCTGGAATCTTGCACGCGTGAGGTCATGAATAATGTCCCTGAGTACACGGCGGCGCAGCCGTGAGCCGACTGCGCCGCGAAAAGTGGGTAGATGCCTACTTGTTGTGCTTGACGAAGAACACGCCCGATGCCTCGAAGGGCAGGTAGTCCTCGTGGGCCTGCTTCCAGTGGGCCTCTACGTCCTCATCCTTGAAGAGGTCTGGGTGCAGCCATGCAGCGAACTGCTCGAGGGCGAGGAAGTTCATCGGCGAATCATAGAACTGGTGCCACACGCCGTAGAGGTGTCCCTCCTTCGGGGCCTCCAGCTGGTCGAAGCCATTGGTGGCGAGCAGACCAGCGAGGGTCTCCTGAGCCTTTTCCTCGGTGGCGAAATAGCCGAGCTCCACGTGCGGAATAGCCTGCTTGGTGGCATCATCCTTGGATCCGGTGACGTCGGCGCCCCAGGAACCGCCGGTGGCGATGATCGCCTCCGGTGCCTCGGCGATCACCTTTTCTGCGGTGATATCGCCGGACTCGGTGTCGAGGATCTCATCGCCGAGGTTCTTGCCGCCGGCGACGTTGATGAACTCGCCCAGGTTGGACTTGGACACGGTGGCGCAGCAGTCCTTCAGACCAGCGGCGCGCCACAGCAGAGTGGTGGGACGGTCCTCATCGGGGATGTCCTTGGTCTTCTCCTCGAGGCGATCGATGGTGTCCTGCCAGTCCTTGTTGAACTTCTCGGCCGCATCCTCGCGATCGAAGAGCTCACCCAAGGCGGCCACGGACTTGGTGGTGTTCTCCAGCGGGTGCTGGCGGAAGTCGGTGACAATGTATTTAATGCCGGCCTGATCGAGCTTGTCCAGCATGCCGGTGGTGGAGACCGCGTCATAGTGGTCGGCGGTCATCACCAGCGCGTCCGGCTCGAAGGAGAGCAGATTCTCCACGGTGACATCGCCCTTGGCCATATTGCCGATCTCGGGCAGCTCGTTGACCTCGGGCACGGACTCCTCGAGGCGCTTCTTGAAGGAGGGAGCGCCCTTGGTCAGGTCGCTACCGATCGCCACCACGTGGTCGATTGGGTCCTCATTATTCAAAATCGAGGTGGCGAAGAGGGCACGGCCCTCGCCGAGGATCACCCGCTCCGGCTGCTCGTCGAAGGTGACGGTCCGACCCTTCACGTCGGTGACAGTCACCGCCGAGTCCTCGGGGGTGGTGCTGTCCTTCTCCGCCTCCGCGTCGGCGCCGTTTCCTCCGGCGCAGGCGCTCAGCGCGAGGCTAGCGGTTGCGATTAGACCGAGTGCCACACTACGCACACGTCTCATAGAGTTCCTCCTGCAGGTACTTGTGTGAACGCAACGCTTGTCGCACTCGCGCACTACGCGGGCCCGTCCTGCCCTGCGCCACCAGCTAAAGGCCACGCTCAGCAAAGATAAAATCAGCAACGCTGCGTTCCATTTGATAGAACCTGTGAATGCTAACATAGGCTTAGCTAAATTGGCTAGGCGTGCTCGGTGACTCTTCCATCACACCGGCTAATGAACTGCAAGAACACACAAGCCGAGAGTGCAGAACACTCTCGGCTTGTGGTGAAAAATACTTAGGCTAGGCTACACAGAGCGCCATGGCCGTGACGGGGATGGGAACGCTGCTATACGCAGGTGCCAATCCACTCGGAGAACTTCTTGCCCGATACCCGCTCATAGGCGTCGATATAGCGCTCCCGGGTGGCCTCCACCACGGAGCCGGGCAGGGCCGGCGGCGGGGTGTGATCCGACTTCTTCCACCCCGACTTCGGGCCGGTGAGCCAGTTGCGCACATACTGCTTATCGAAGCTGGGCTGAACCGCGCCCTCCTTGTACCCGTCCTTCGGCCAATAGCGGGAGGAATCGGGGGTGAGCACCTCATCAGCAAGCACGAGGGTGCCGTCTTCGTCCACGCCGAATTCCAGCTTGGTGTCCGCCAGAATCAGCCCACGCTCCTCGGCGAGTGCCGCAGCGGTGCGGTAGATGGAAAGAGTGGCCTTGCGCAGCTGATCGGCGCGCTTCTCGCCGAGCTTCTCCACTACTCGCTCGAAGGAGACGTTCTCATCGTGATCGCCCAACTCCGCCTTCGTAGCCGGGGTGAAGATCGGCTCCGGCAGCTTGGAGGCCTCACGCAGGCCCTCGGGCAGCTCAATACCGCAGACGGTGCCGTGCTCCTGATACTCGGCAAAACCCGAGCCGGTGAGATAGCCGCGGGCCACGCACTCGAAAGGCAGCATCTTCAGCTTCTTGCACAGAACGGCGCGGCCGAGCACCTCCTCCGGGATTCGCTCATCGTCGATGGGGCCGGCGAGGTGATTGGGCACATCGAGAATGTCGAAGAAGTGCATACTCATGGCGGTGAGCACGCGCCCCTTGTCCGGGATTTCGGTGTCCAAGATGTAGTCGAAAGCGGAGATGCGATCGGAGACCACCATGAGCAGGGTCTCCTCATCGACCTCGTAGATCTCACGGACCTTGCCTGCGGAGACGTGGTCATACGATGAAAGTTCTGGACGCATGATTAAGCAGTGTAGACCTCTCACCCCACGGGTGCACACCTTATGCTCAGGTTTGTTCTGCCCCGCAGGCAAGGCGGGGTTTTAGATGATTTCTCCTGGGGTGTAGTTCACTGCCTCCGGGTACTGATTGGCCAGCTCTTGGACGTGGTTGAGCACCCGCTCCACCTGCGATTCGGCCTCGCCGATGAAGGCGTGACGATCAGCCAGGGCGGCGTTGAGTTCCTCTTCGCTCAAAGGCAGGCGCTCATCGGCGGCCAAGCGCTCGATCAGATCCTGCTCGGCACCATTTTCGCGCATATTCAGCGCCACCGCCACGGCATTTTCCTTAATCACCTCGTGGGCCTGTTCGCGGCCCACCCCGGCGCGCACGGCGGCCATGAGAATGCGGGTGGTGGCGAGGAAGGGCAGGTAGCGATCCAGCTCGCGCTCGATCATGGCGGGGAACACCCCGAACTCGTCGAGGACGGTGAGGAAGGTTTCAAACATGCCGTCGATGGCGAAGAACGCATCGGGCAGGGCGACGCGGCGAACCACCGAGCAGAACACATCGCCTTCGTTCCACTGCTGGCCGGCGAGATCGGCCACCATGGTGAGATAGCCGCGCAGCACCACCTGCAGGCCGCAGACGCGCTCACAGGAGCGAGCGTTCATCTTGTGCGGCATCGCCGAGGAACCCACCTGGCCTTCCTTGAAGCCTTCGGTGACTACCTCATTGCCCGCCATGAGACGGATCGTGGTGGCCAGCGAGGAGGGGCCGGCACCCAGCTGCACCAGCGCGGAGAGCACCTCGAAATCGAGGGAGCGCGGATAGACCTGGCCGACGGAATCGAAGGTGCGGCTGAAGCCGAGGTGATCGGCGATGCTGCGCTCGAGAGCGGCCAGCTTCATGGGATCGCCGCCCATGAGATCCAGCATGTCCTGGGCGGTGCCCATCGGGCCCTTGATGCCGCGCAGTGGATACTCCTCCAGCTGGTGTTCGATGCGCTGCACCGCCACGAGCATCTCGTCTGCGGCGGAGGCGAAGCGCTTGCCCAAGGTGGTGGCCTGGGCGGCCACATTGTGGGAACGACCAGCCATCACCAGCGCCTTGTTCTCTGCGGCCAGCCGGGCCACGCGGCTGAGCACGGCCACGGATTTATTGCGAATGAGCTCAAGCGAGGAGTGCAGCTGCAGCTGCTCGACATTCTCGGTGAGATCGCGGCTGGTCATGCCCTTGTGGATGTGCTCATAGCCGGCGAGGGCGTTGAACTCCTCGATGCGGGCCTTCACATCGTGGCGGGTGATCCGCTCGCGGGCGGCGATCGAATCGAGGTCGATCTGCTCCACTACCTCTTCATAGGCGGTGATGGCCTCGGCGGGGATGTCCACTCCCAGCTCGGCTTGGGCGCGCATCACGGCGATCCACAGGCGGCGTTCCGTGATGATCTTGTATTCGGGGCTCCAAATCTGCGCCAGTGCGGGCGAGGCATAGCGGGAAGCAAGGACATTAGAGATGCGTGGTGTCGACATAGTGGCTATTATCGCACGCCGCGCTCTCGGGGCGCGGGCATTCGCTTATCGACGCTCTCCTGCTGCCCCACGAGTGGGCAGGAATTAGCGGCGCCGCTCGCAGAAACGCTCCAGGGTTTTCACCGGGCCGGCGGCGATGAGAATGTCATCGGGGCCGATAACATCGTCTGGCACGGTGGGCCGGAAGCTACGCCCGGAGCGCTTGAGGGCCACAATATCCGGTTCGGCTTCGGCGACCTGGTGCCCGTGCAGCCAGCGCGGCGCGGCGAGCTTGACCATGGCGTAGTCCACGTCGAACTCGATATAGTCCTCGGCGTGGCCGGAGATCACATGCGCCAAACGCTTGCCGGTGGAAAACCCAGGGCGAATGAGGTTATTCACGCCCATCGAGCGCAGGATTGTGGCATGCGCCTTGGAGTCCGCTTTGGCCCACACCCCCGTGACTCCGAGCTCCTTGAGGTTATTTACTGTCAGCAGCGAGGCCGACATGTCCTCGCCGATGCCTACGATCACGTGTTCCGCATCGAGCACCCCGAGCTGTTTGAGGGCCTCGATATCGGTGGCGTCGGCGATCACGCTGTGGGTGAGTTTTTCCGCCTCTTTGAGGGCGCGTTCGGAAATGTCCACGCCCACCACGTCCACTCCGGAGGCAACCAGCTCCTCGCCGAGAGCGAGGCCGAAGCGCCCCAGACCGAGAATGACAACTCTTTGCTTAGCCAATGAAGGGCCTTTCTTTGGGATAGGACAGATGGCTGCGTTTTTGGGAGGCGAGCGCGGCCACCACGGTAATGGGGCCGATCCTGCCCGCGAACATCAACACGATAAGGATCAGCTGGGCCGCCGGCGGCAGTGCATCCGTGATGCCGAGGGAGAGTCCCGTCGTCGAGAATGCGCTAATGACTTCGAATGTCACCTTCTCCATGCCCAGCTCCGGCGCCAGCATGGTCACCCCAAGGGTAGCGCCAACGATGAGGGTCAGCGACATCATGATCACCGCCAGCGCCTGGCGCACGGTGGCATTGGGGATGCGCTTGCGGCGAATATCCACCTCTTCCCGGCCCCGTACCTCGGCCAGCACCACCACGAGCAGAACGGCCACCGTGGTGATGCGAACACCACCGGCAGTGCCGCCGGAGCCGCCGCCGATGGCCATGAGCACCTCGGTGAGAACGATATAGCCCGGGTGGATGGTTTCCATGTCGATGGCATTAAAACCGGCGGTACGGGTGGTTGCCGAGTGGAAGAAGGACAGCAGCCACGAGGTGTCTTCGAACATGCGCGCACCGAGGGTGCCCACGAGGAGCAGGATGATGGTGCCCCAGACGGTGAACCAGCCAGACAGCGATTTCATCGCCCGGGAGGGGGCGGCCACAATATAGAACCCCACACCGCCGACGATGATCGCCGCCGCCACGGGCAGCAGGATCAGGGCATCATTGGCATAAGGGATGAGTGAGTCGCTGTGCAGCGCAAAGCCGGCGTTATTGAACGCGGAGACGGCGTGGAATCCGCCCTGCCACACGGCCTGGCCGGGAGCGAAGTCATAGCCCTTGGCAAAACGTGCGGCGAGCAGGATCGCGGTGAGAAGCTCCATGGTGAAAGAGATTCCGACGATCGTGAGCACCGCTTTTTTCACATCACCCAGATGCGAGACCCGCCCTTCGGCGGTGGTGGTGATGCTGGATGTGAGACCCACTTTGCCTAGGGCCAGCCAGCTCACCAGCACGGTCAAGGTCATAATGCCTAAACCACCCAGCTGGATCAGCACCATGATGATGGCCTGTCCGGTGTGGGAGAAGTAGCTGGCGGTATCCACCACAATCAAACCGGTTAGACATACAGCCGAGGTGGCGGTGAACAGAGAGGTAATGAAGTCATAGCTCTGCCCTGGCGCATGGGCCACGGGCAGACTCAGTAGCGCGGTACCGATGGCGATGAGGATGAGGAATCCTCCCGCCACGAGGAACGCAGGTCGTTTCATGGAGCGCTAGTATATGCCTCTCTTAGGTTCATAGGTAGTTACACAGGCGTGTTCATTCTTACACCCGTTTCGCACACTTTTCGCTGCGCACACCCCATGACCACGACGCGCACCCGCCCGCCACCGAGTACTGCTCTCGGCGACGGGCGGGTGCGACACAGTGCGGGGCGGTGAACTTTTCTGCGCTGCACTGCGGGGAGGCTGCGCCGCTAGGCGTCGCCCTCCCCCAAATCGAAGGGGATGCCTGCGGGGAGCTCATCCCGTTCAGCATTGGCGCCGGGGTTGACTCCCTTCGTCACCTGCACGGGGTTGCCGGAGGCGATGGAGTGGGCCGGCACATCGCGGTCCACCACGGAACCAGCAGCGATCACGGACTTACGGCCAATGGTCACACCTGGCAGCACGGTGACGCCAGGACCAATCCACACATCGTCTTCGACCGTAATGGGCTTGGCAATTTTCCAGCCATAGGAGCGCATCTCCGCATCGTGCACCGGCGGCATGGCGGTGTAGAGCTGGCAACCGGGGGAGATATTCACGCGCTCCCCGATCTTGACCTCGGCGGAATCGAGGATCGTCACATTGGCCTGGATGCGGCTGCCCTTGCCGATGGAGGTGTGCACGCCGTATTGGATATAGATCGGCGATTCCACCTCGGTGTCCTCGGTATCGAAGTGGCCGAGCAGATCGAGCAGCAGATCCTGCTGACGGATCTCATCGGTGGTGTTGTTGAAGTCACGCAGGGTGCGGGCCGCGGTACGACGGGCCTCTGCGGGCTCCTTGGACTTCGGCAGGTACCATTCGCCGCTGCGCATCTGCTCCAGCGTGGAGTAGGTCTCGGGATCAAAACTGTTTTCGCTCATGGATCCATTGTGCACTACTCCACACTTAAGATGAAGGGCTTGTTGGATCACAAGGGGTAGACGGCCCCCGTTTGGGTGGCAGGGCGCTGGGCGCCCTGCCAGTCCTGCAGCGCTAGATGCTGATCTCGCCGCGCTGCGCCTTTAGAGCGATATCGCTGCGATAAAAACCGCCCTCGAGCTCGAGGGACTCGATCAGTTCATAGGCCTTAGCCCGGGCGTCTTCCACATCAGTGCCCCGCGCCACTGCGTTGAGTACGCGCCCGCCATTGGCCACGAACTCGCCTGCCTCCGTACGCTTCGTGCCGGCGTGCAGTACATAGGAATCCCCCTCATAATCCGCGGCGCCGAGGCCATGGATCACATCGCCCTTCTGCGGTGAGGCCGGGTAGCCTGCGGCGGCGAGAACCACAGTCAGGGCCGCTCCCTCGTGCCACTCAAGCGGCGGCAGCTCCGCCAGACGCCCCTGCGCGGTCGCGGCCAGCACCCCGGCGAGCGGGGTTTTGAGCAGCGCCAGCACGGCCTGGGTTTCGGGATCGCCGAAGCGGCAATTGAACTCCACCACGGCAGGTCCCGCACTCCCCCACGCCAGGCCGGCATAGAGCAGGCCCGAATAGGGGCAGCCGCGGGCCACCATCTCGCGGGCTACGGGCTCGCACACCTCATCGACGATGCGCTGGACGGCATCCTCCGGCAGCCAGGGCAAGGGGGCGTAGGCGCCCATGCCGCCGGTATTGGGGCCCTCATCATTATCGAAGGCGCGCTTGTGGTCCTGCGCCGGCAGCAGCGGCACCACGGTCTCGCCATCGACAAAGCAGAAGAGTGAGACTTCGGGGCCGTCGAGGAAGGATTCCACCAGCACCGGATTGCCGGAGTCCAGCACCGAGCGGGCATGAGCCGCCGCCTCGGCGCGGTCACTGGTGACCACCACTCCCTTGCCGCCGGCCAGGCCATCGTCCTTGACCACGTACTGCGGGCCGTACTCGTCCAGCACGGCCTCGATGTCCTCGCTCGACTCGATGCGGGTAGCCGTCGCCGTGGCCACCCCCGCGGCGTTCATCACATCCTTGGCGAAGGCCTTGGAGCCCTCGATCATCGCGGCCTCCTTCGAGGGGCCGAATACGGCGATACCGGCCTCGCGCAGGGTATTACCCACCCCGGCCACCAGCGGGATCTCCGGACCCACCACCACAAGGTCGGCCTGCAACCCGGTGGCGAGTGCGGTGATCTGCGCGCCATCCTCCACGTCGATGGCGGCGCCCTCCCATTCGGGATGACACACCGCCAGATCCGTCATGCCATCGCCACCAGGGGCGATGTGCAGATCCGTGACGGAGTCGTCTTTACTCAGTGCCAGCAGCAGGGCGTGTTCGCGGGCGCCCGACCCGATAACCAAGATGCGCATGGTTCTTAGTGTAGCGACCGCACACACACGCAACCCCCCGTCTCGTGTGGCGCCACATTCGCGTGGCTAACTCGTCTAGCCTTGAATATATGAGCAGCATTTTCACGAAAATCATTTCCGGAGAACTTCCCGCCCGTTTCGTCTACCGCGATGACCGCGTGGTCGCTTTTCTTGATATTCGGCCCCTCACCTATGGCCACACCCTCGTGGTCCCGGTGACCGAGGTGGATAAGTGGACTGACTTGCCCCAGCCCGAGCTGCGTTCTCTCACTGAGCTCGCCCAGCAGGTGGGCCGCGCCCAGATCGAAGCCTTCGGCTGCGAGCGCGCCGGCACCGTGATCGCCGGTTTCGATGTGCCGCACACCCACATTCACGTCTTCCCCGCCAACGCGATGAGCGATTTCAACTTCAGCAATGCCATCGCCGAGCCCGAGGAGGCCAAACTCGACGAGGCCGCCGCCAAGCTACGCGCGGTGCTCGACACCGACGACAACGGCTACCCCAACCGCTAAGGGGACGCGGCCATGGCACATACCACCGTCGAGCTCGACGGCGAGGACTACAGTTTCGACTGGCCCGCCGACACCACGTTGTTGAGCGCCATGCTCGACGCCGGCATCCCAGCACCCCACTCCTGCACGATGGGTCAATGCGGGGCCTGCCAATGCACGCTCGAAGGCGGGGAATCGCACATGGAGAATAATGCCGTGCTCGATGACTATGACGTGGCCGATGATCAGCGTCTCGCCTGCCAAACCAAACGCGACGCCGAAGGCCCCTACGAGGTCAGCTATCTCTTCTAGGCGTCGGGATCAGGGGTGCGGGGCAGGCGCACGCTAAAGACGGCGCCGCGCCCCTCGGCGGTGTCGAGGCTGATCTGCCCCTGGTGGGCGTCGACAAGCGAAGAGACGATCGCCAAACCGAGCCCGCTGCCGCCCGAGGCGCGGGAACGAGAGGTATCGGCGCGATAAAAACGCTCGAATACATGCTGGGCGTCGTGCTCATTCATCCCTGGGCCACAATCGGCCACACTGATCTCCACCTGCTCGGGGGTGGACTGCACCCGCACCGTGATGGGTTCGGCGCCGTGAGCACGTGCATTATTGAGCAGATTCACCAGTACCTGCCGGATCTTATCGGCATCCACCGTCGCCCGCGCGGGGCTTGGGGCTTCCACGGTGATATCCGCGTCACGATAGTCGCCAACCACCCGCTGACACAGCTCCACCACGTCCGTGTCCTGCAGGTTTAGGGTCATGCCCTCCGCCCGGGCGAGGGCCAGCAGCCCCTCCACCAGCTCGCTCATGCGGTCGGCCTCTTCCCGCACCTTCGCCACGACCCGATCCGGGTCATTCATCGCCCCCGATTGATAGAGCTCCGCATAGCCGCGGACGCTGGTCAGCGGGGTGCGCAGCTCATGCGAGGCATCGCCAACGAAGCGACGCATCTGCTCTTCCTTGTCCTGGGCGGCGGTGAGCGAGGACTGCAGCTGCTCCAGCATGGTGTTCATCGCGGCACCCACCTTGCCCACCTCCGTGGAGTGCGAGGTGTACTGCACGCGCCGATCAAGGTCGCCGCCGGTGATGGCTTCGGCGGTATCGGCCACATTGCGCAGCGGCTGCAAAGAACGATGCACCACCACCGCGGCGATACCGGCCGCCGCCAGCAGCACCATCAGGCCAATACCCCATTGCGCGGTGCGCAGATTCCGCAGCAGCCGCTCCTCGTCCGCCACCGAGCGCGCCACCACGGTGATGCTGCGATTATCGCTGATCGCCACCACCCGCCACTTCGACTCATCCGCCGAACCGGGCGAGGCGCCCACGGTAAAGGGGCCTTCCCCGATGCGCACCATGGACAAATCGGGGGAGGAATTCGAATCGTTATAGCGCACCGAGGTGCCATCGCTAAAGATCTGCTCCACATAGAAGCTCGAGGGCGGCCGGGGCTGGGTGGATTGGGACGAATAGAGCTCGCTATTGCGGGCCCAGCCGCTCGCGGCACCCACCAGCTGGCCATCGACCTCGTTATAGGCAAAATTCCGCATGATCGAATTCACCGCGGTGGCGCTGGCGATCATGCCCACCCCCATGATGGCGACCACAATGAGCACCACAGACACCCGCAAGGGCAGGCGCTGGGGACGACGCCACCTGCGGGGCTGATTCTCCTCGGCGGAATAGGCGGAAGCCATGGGCTATTAATCCTTCGGAACGCGCAGAATATAGCCGACGCCGCGGACAGTATGGATCAGGTGCGGCTCGGTGGTATCGAGTTTGCGGCGCAGATAGGAGATATAGGATTCCACCACATTGCCATCGCCGCCGAAATCGTAGTTCCACACGGCGTCGAGGATCTGAGCCTTCGACAGCACGATCTCGGCATTGTCCATGAGATAGTGCAGCACGTTGTACTCGGTGGGAGAAAGCTCCACGACCTCGCCGGCTTTGCGCACCTCGTGGGTGTTATCGTCCAGCTCGAGATCGGCGTAGCGCAGCACCGGCCGCTGCCCGGCGCGCCCGCCAGGCTCGGCGGGCTGGCTGCTCTGGGCGCGGCGCAGGATTACCCGCAGCCGCGTGACCACCTCCTCCAAAGAGAAGGGCTTGGTCACATAATCATCGGCGCCGAGGGTCAGCCCGCGGATCTTATCCGGCACCTCATCCTTCGCGGTGAGAAAGAGCACCGGGGCGTCATTGCCGTGGGCGCGGATAGTCGATAGCAGCTCGAAGCCGTCCATATGCGGCATCATCACATCAAGGATGAAGGCATCCACCTGCTCGGTTTTGAGCTTCTCCAGCGCTGCCGGCCCGGAGTAGGCGGTGACCACGGTGAAGCCCTGGAACTTCAGCGATACGTCGAGCAATTCGACGATGTTCGGTTCATCGTCTACAACCATCACTGTCACACTCATGGCTTCTATTCTGCCCTAGCCTTTCACCCTGGTTGAAGTGGAGGATGCCGCTGGGGTGGCTGGGGGCTGCGCTCGAGGCCCACCGGCCCCTGCCTTGCAGCGCGAGAAGGCAGGGGCGCGGGGCCGGGGCGGCGAGGTGCCTAGAGGTGTTTAGAGGTGCTTGACGCTGGGGCCGATATTGCGCAGGTTGGCGCGAGCCAAGTTCACCATGCGGCCCACGCCGCCGCCGAAGACGGTGCGGGTAGCGGCCTTGGAGAAGCCCAAGAGCATCTCCATGGTGATGTTCGGCGGGATGGACAGCGCATTCGGATCGGTGACCACATCGATGAGCACGGGGCCGTCATAGGCCAGGGCCTCGGCCAGCTTGGGCTGCACATCCTGCGGATCTTCGATGCGCACGTGCTTGATGCCGATGGCCTCGGCGATCGCGGCATAGTTCACGCCCTCATGGTCGGTATCGCTTTCCGGCAGGCCCTGCACGAGCATCTCCAGCTTGACCATGCCGAGGGAGGAGTTATTAAACACCACCGTCTTGATCGGCAGGTTGTGCAGCTTCACGGTCAGCAGCTCGCCCATGAGCATGCCGAGGCCGCCATCGCCGGACATGGAGATCACCTGGCGCTCGCGGTTGGCGGCCTGGGCGCCGAGGGCCTGCGGCAAGGCGTTGGCCATGGTGCCGTGACGGAAAGAGCCGAGCAGCGTGCGCTCACCCGTGGGGTTGTTGATGTAGCGGGCGGCCCACACATTGCACATACCGGTGTCCACGGTGAACACGGCATCGTCATCGGCCAGCTCGTCGAGGACATCGGCCACGTACTCGGGGTGAATGGGCTTCAGTTTTTCCACGCCCGTGGTGTAGGCATCCACGATGTCATTGAGCTTGGTGTAGTGCTCCTTGAGCATCTTGTCGAGGAAGCTGCGATCCTTCTTTTCCTCCACATGCTCCAGGATATTTTCGATGGTGGCCTTCACATCGCCCACCACCGGGTAGTGCACCGTGGTGCGGCGGCCAATGTTTTCGCCCTTGATATCCACCTGGGCCACGTTCTTCTTCGGCAGGAAGTCATCGTAAGGGAAGTCGGTGCCCAGGAGGATGAGCAGATCGGCCTTATCGCAGGCATCGTGGCAGGCGCCGTAGCCCAGCAGGCCGGACATGCCCACGTCATAGTTATTGCCGTGCTGGATAAACATTTTTCCGCCAAGGGCGTGGCCGATCGGGGCCTTCACCTTTTCCGCGAGGGCAAATACCTCCTCGCGGGCGTCGGCGCAGCCGGCACCGCAGAACAGCGTCACCGTATCGGCCTCATTAATGGCCTCCACGAGGCGAGCAGCGTCCGTGGGGTTCGGGTACACCACGGGGCGCTTGGAGGTGACCGCGGAGTCCAGCCAGCGCGTGTCCTCTACCTCTTCGGTGGAGATATCGCCGGGAATAATCAGCACAGACACACCCTTGCCGGCCAAGGTGGACTGCACGGCGTGATGCGTAATGCGGGCACCCTGATCGCCGCTGAAGACGGTCTCGCAGTAACCGGAGGCCTGGCGGAAAATCTCGGCCGGCTTGGTCTCTTGGAAGAAGTTGGACCCGATCTGGGCCGCTGGGATGTGCGAGGCCAAAGCCAGCACCTTCGCCCCATTGCGGTGGGCATCCATGAGTCCCTGAATGAAGTGGGTATTACCCGGGCCGCAGGAGGCGGCGCACACGGCGAGTTCACCAGTAACGAGGGATTCGGCCCCGGCAGCAAACGCTGCGGCCTCCTCATTGCGTACGTGCACCCATTCAATGCTGGACGAGGATACGGCGTCCACGATGGGGTTCAAGCTATCGCCGACGATGCCATACATGCGCTTGACACCGAGATCTTCCAAGTATTTCACCAATACCTGTGCGTATGAAGCCATGACTATTCTCCTTAGAGGTTTCTGTGCGGGGATTATTGGGGGCCGCTGAGCGTGCAGCGCAGCTGCAGTAGGGCCTCCACCCCGCTCTACTGTGCCCCTTTCCCGCGCCCCGCGCTAGGGCCCCGCCCGCGCCCAGCGGGCCCACCGGCCCAGATTCTCGGCTGTGTGCTGGTTTTTTATTCCCCTCCGTGCCGCTGATCACACATCCAAGCAGCAGGCGGGCTGCGGCGGCGCGGTGGTCTGCGCACTGGCTAGGGACTGCGCAGCACAGGGCGCTTGTTATTCTGAGCCTTGGCACTCACTTAGTACTGGAAAGCTATCTGTTTTCGCGGAATGAGTGAAAGCCCCCGGCACCTAATTTTTCGTAGAGGACACACGCATCATGGGCACTCGCCGCACCACATCGCGCACCGATTCCACCACCGTCTTCTGTTGGGGGCTGTGGGACTGGGGCTCCGCCGCCTTCAACGCTGTACTCGTCACCTTCATCTTCGGGGTGTATCTCACCGACTCGGTGGGCCAGACGCTCAGCGGCTCCACTCCGGCATCATCCTATTTGGGCTGGGCGATCGCGCTCGCCGGAGTGGCCATTGCCCTGCTGGCCCCCATTGTGGGGCGCCGGAACGATGTGCGCGGCACGCGTCGACGCGCTCTGCTGGTGTGGTCGGCCGTGACAGTGGCGCTCATGGCCAGCTTGGCTTTTATCCGCAATGATCACCCCATCTATTTCTGGGTGGGCATCACCATCATGGGCCTGGCAAGCATTACGTTCCAGTTCGCGGAGGTCAATTACTTTGCGCAGCTGGGGCAGGTCTCCACCAAGGCGAATGTGGGACGAGTATCGGCCTTCGGCTGGTCCATGGGCTATTTCGGCGGCATCGTGCTGCTGCTCATCTGCTTCTTCGGGTTTATCTCCGGCGATGGCGGGCTGCTGGGGCTATCCACCGAGGGCGGCTTCAACGTGCGCATGGTGGCACTGCTCGCGGCCGCCTGGTTTGGGGCCTTCGCGCTGCCCACCTTGCTGCGCGTCCCCGAGATCGAGCCGCAGCCCGAGGCGCACACACCGCGCGGGGTGGTGGATTCCTATAAGGACCTCGGCCGGGTGATCGCCCAGCTGTGGCGCAACGACCGGCGGGCGGTATTTTTCCTCATCGCCTCCGCGGTCTTTCGCGATGGGCTCGCCGCCGTCTTCTCCTTCGGAGCGGTGCTCGCGGTCACGGTCTACGGCTTGGGCGCGGACGACGTCATCCTCTTCGGTATCGCCGCCAATGTGATCTCCGCACTCGGGGCCTTAGGCGCCGGCTGGCTGGACGATCGCTTCGGCCCGAAGCCGGTGATTCTCGCATCGCTGGGGCTGATGGTGCTCGATGGGATCGCCCTCTTCTTCGCCGAGGGACCCCGCGCCTTCTGGATTCTCGGGCTGATCCTGTGCTTCTTTGTCGGCCCCGCCCAAAGCGCCTCACGGTCCTTTTTGCAGCGGTTGAGCCCCGCTGGCCGTAACGGGCAAATGTATGGCCTCTACGCCACCACCGGGCGCGCCATTAGCTGGCTCGCCCCCGCCCTCTTCGCGCTGTTCGTGGCTCTGTCCGGCAGCGACCGCGCGGGCGTATTGGGCATCGTGGTCGTACTCGCTGCTGGGGCGCTGCTCCTGCTGCCGGTGCGCCAACCCGAGTTGGATCGCAGCAGCCAGCCCGCCTAGCGGCGCTCTAAGCCCCAGCGCAGAAAAAACCGGAACCTCACGCGGTCCCGAGGGGAATAGACACCTCGGGATAGCGGGCTCCGGTGATTGCATGTGCCTCCGGCCTGAGTACAGGCCGGAGGCTGAGCTATGCTCGCGGTTTAGACCTGAGCGATAAGCTCCTCCAGCGGGGTGGCGGAGAGCAGGTAGGGGGCGACCTCAAGCACGGTGAACGCGCCGGTCTTGCCCTGCTCAGCCAAGCGGTGTGCAGCGCGGCCATAGGCCACCATCACACCACCGGTGAAGTCGGGGTTACGCTCCAGCTGCAGCTTGTATTCCACAAGGTGCTCGGAGAAACCGGCGTGACCGTGGCTGATCACATAACCGCCGTGCGGCATGCCGGTGTGCTCGGCATCGAAGGTGGCCTCATCAATGAAGTTCACCTCTACCTCGTAGCCGACGAAGTAATCCGGCATGGTGCGGATCTCTTCCTCGATACGTGCGTGCTCGGACTCGTCTGCAACGACCCAGCACTGACGCTTGTGCACGGCCTCAACCTGCTCGCCATTGCGGGCCTTCTCCAGCACCTCGGCGTCCGGCAGGGTGTACTGCACAGCCTTCTTCACGCCCTCGATACGACGCAGCGCATCGGAGTGGCCCTGGGACAGGCCCGGACCCCAGAAGGTGGACTGCTGGCCATTGATGAAGGAGCCAGCCATCACACGGTTGAGGGAGAACATACCCGGATCCCAGCCGGTAGAAACGACGGCGACGTTCTCGCCCTGCTTCGCAGCAGCATCCATATCGCGGTAGTGGCGCGGGATGTCGTGGTGGTTGTCATAGGTGTCCACCGTGGTGAAGTGCTCAGCGAACTTCACGGCCTGCTCGGGGATATCGGTAGCGGAACCGACGCACAGGAACAGCACATCGATCTGATCCTTGTAGTCCTCCACCTTGTCCACGGGGAAGACCGGGGTGTCGGTATCGAGGCTATCGCGGCGGGTGAAGATTCCGGCCAGCTCCATGTCGGGCTGATCGTTGATGATCTTCTCCACGCTCTTACCAAGGTTTCCGTAGCCGACGATGCCGGCGCGTACAGTGCTCATTGTCTCTCCTTCAATAGTTTGACTTCTTGAGATAAGCACACGCTACATGGATTCCGGCGCTCTGCCCACTTTTTCTCCGTGCCACTATCCTCTAGCTGCAAGAATTTCCCTGTTCACCTATAGAAAAGGGGCCTAGAGTGGTGAGCTATTTCACATTTTTCCGCTTATCGACGCCACCCTGCCGCCCCACACACCCCGAAAACGAGAACGAGGCCCCTCCCTCAGAAATGAAGGAATAAGGGGCCTCGGGCGTAGGGTGCCGCGCCAGATTTAGGAGCGGGAGTGGCTGAGCATCAGCCCGATGAACAGGCCGGCGCCACCGATGAGGTTACCGACGCTGGCCCACAGGATGTTGTACACCATCCCGCCGAGGCCATACTCCGCCCCGGCGAGCAGACCGGCCGGCATGTAGAACATATTGGCCACGCAGTGCTCGAAGCCGAGGAGCACGAAGAGCATGATCGGGAACCAGATGCCGAAGAGCTTGCCCACGGTGTGGCGTGCGGCCGTGGCCATGAGCACGGCGGCGCAGACGAGAACGTTGCAGAGGATGCCCTTGACCACGATGCTGCCCGCGCCAGCGTGAGCCTTCTTATCGGTGAGCGTGAGCAGGAAGTCGGTCATCTGAGCGTCGAAAAGCCCAGATTTAATAGCGGCCGCAGCGATAGCGAAGGCGCCGACGAAGTTGAAGAGGTAGACGATGCCCCAGTTGCGGAGCATGGCGCCCCACGAGAAACGGCCGCGCAACGGTCCGGCCGCCATCATGGTGTTCGAGGTAAAAAGCTCCATCCCGAGGAGCACGATCGCCATCAGGCCGACGGGGAATACCGCCGAACCCAAGAAGCGCAGCAGGCCGACGCTATCGGTCTCCGACTGCGGGGCGGCGAGAATGACATTGCCCACCGCCCCGAGGCTAATGGCGGCGCCGGCAAAGAAACCCAGAATGATTAGCGATACCAGCGGCTTGGCTGCCTTGGCTTTGCCCGAGGCGAGCGTGGCATCCACGACCTCGACGGGCGTGGCAGTAGGTGCTGGTGCAACGGCAGTGGACATGCGGGAACAACCCCTTCATAGTCGTGGACAATAGACGATAAAACTACACTGACCACGGCCGTGGCCATGCACGGCACGTTCGCAGCCTTAGACATTCTATTTTCCTAGGCTACTCTCAGGAAAACCAGCAGGTACTCAGGAACCCCCTCCGCGCACACAACAAAGGCCAGATGCGAACGGCTACGCTCACATCTGGCCTTCAGGTTGAGCTGGAGACGAGACTTGAACTCGCAACCTACGGTTTACAAGACCGTTGCGCTACCGATTGCGCCACTCCAGCACATACATGCACCGCCCGTAGAGGCGGCGAGGTACGAGGCACGATATTACAGTCCGGCGGCCGGGATTTCCAAGCCAGAACCACCGCGAGGTGGCGTCGTCACGCTAGCACGGACAGGCATGTTTCAGAAGCGCTACAAAAGTAGGGTGTGCGCAGTCTATATGCGCCAGATGCCCAGGCGCGTTAGACTGCCAATCTGCGCAGTACAACGCCTGAATTTCCGGATTCTGCCTCGCCGGCGGACGGCTGTGCGCGCTCTCCCCTATCATTCGCCACCAGAATGGGAAGTTCCACCTCCGTGACTAGCGTTTACTCTCGTTTTAAAGAGTGGGTGTTCCCCTCGGGCCGCGTGGCCACCATCGACGCCTCGCAGGCTGCCGCGCCGCCCTCCCCGCTCGCACCTATTGACCTCACCGATGCCGACCAAGTGGCCTTCGTGATGGACGTCGCCATCCGCATCGGCGATATTCTGCTCTCTTCCGGAACCGCCAATAACGATGTGAAATCGCAGATCCACACCGTGTGCTCGTCCTATGGTCTGCACTACTGCCACGTGGACATCACGATGAACACCATCACCGTGTTCTCCCACGTGGGCGGCAAGCGTCGCCGGCCGGTGAGCGCCTTCCGCGTGGCCGGGCGCATCGACGTGAACTTTTCCAAGCTGAGCGACGTCGACCGTCTCATCCGCTCTATCCAGGCCGGCGCCACCCCGCCGGAAGTGGCAGACAAGATCCTCACCGAGATCATCGCCGCCCCGCCACCCTATGGCGCCAAGATTTCGGTGCTGGGCTGGGCCTCGATGGCGGCCGCCGTCTCGGTGCTGCTCGGCGGTAATGCGCTAGTGGCCTCGCTCTCCTTCGCCACCACCCTGGCCATCATGGTGATTAATATCCTGCTCGACCGGCAGGGCATGCCCTCTTTCTTCCAGAACGTCTTCGGCGGCTTCGTCGCCACCCTGCCCGCCGCCTTTGGCTATCGCCTAGCTACCGAATTGGGCTGGTCCTTCAACCCCAGCCAGGTCATCGCGACCGGCATCATCGTGTTGCTGGCCGGTCTGACCCTGGTGCAGGCACTCCAAGACGGCATCACCGGCGCGCCCGTGACGGCCTCGGCCCGCTTCTTTGAAACGATGCTCATCACCGGCGGCATCATCGGTGGCGTCGCCCTCGGCATCGAGGTGGCCTCCACGATGGGCGTCGAGCTGCCGCCGATTCAGACCTCTCCGCCGCTGCAGTTCTCCTCCTCGGTGGTGAAGGTGGCGGCGGGTTCACTCGCCGCGGCCACCTTCGCGGTGGGCTCCTATGCGGAGTGGTCGACCGTGGCGGTGGCCTGGCTCACCGGCGCAGCCGGCTTCTCCCTACACCTGCTGGTGCTGCAGCCGCTCGGAGTGGGGGCGCTGACCTCCACGGCCATGTCCGCCACCATGATCGGCCTGGCCGGCGGCCTGCTGGCCCGCCGATTCTTGATCCCGCCGCTGATCATCGCCATCTCCGGCGTGACCCCCTTCTTGCCGGGTCTGGCGGTCTATCGCGGCATGTACTCCATGCTGAATGAGCAGCTGATCAACGGCTTCACCTATATCGCTCTGGCAGTCGCCACCGCCGGTGGGCTCGCTGCGGGCGTGGTGTTTGGTGAATGGATTGCCCGCAAGCTGCGCCGCCCGCCGATCATGCGCGCCTATCGCGCTATTCGCCACCCCCGCCGCTACAGCACCGCGACGACGACAACGCAGCCCCACTCCGGTATTGACCCCGTCTAGGCTGCACGTCCGCGCCACCCATGGCGTATAATTGCTTCCTTGACGTCTGTTTACGCTTTCTCTTATTTCTCACAGGAGGATCCTTGCCACCCAAGGTGACTGACACCCGTTCCACTGCCGCCGAGTCGCTGCACGCGGTTGAAAAGGAGACAGCCGAAGCCGCACGGAAGATCGTGTCCAGCTACTCCGAAGACTTCCTCGACGCTGTCACTCTCTCGTGCATGCTCGGAATCGAACCAGAGGGGCTGATCTACTCCAAGGTGGCCGCCGAGTTCGAGGAGCCGGAAGAGAAGAAAGCAACCAAGAAGGCGACGAAGAAGGCCAGCAAAAAAGCCTCCAAGAAGTCCTCTAAAAAGACCACGCGCAAAAAGGCTACGAAGAAAGCGTCGAAGAAGGCCAGCAAAAAGGCCACCAAGAAGTCCTCTAAGAAGACCACGCGCAAAAAGGCTACGAAGAAAGCCAGCTCCAAGGCCACTAAAAAGGCCACCTAGACCCTAGCGTGGCGTCGTCGCTAAGCGGAAGGAACGATGCCGCGAACCACCTCCGCTTGAGAAGTAAGGCCTGCCCGTGTCCAGCGCTAGCAGTGAACGCTATTCCTTTATCGTCGTTGCCAACCGACTCCCCGTAGATCTCGAGCGCGACTCGAAAGGCAATCAACGCTGGGTTCCCAGCCCCGGCGGGCTGGTCTCTGCGCTGACCCCCGTGCTCGCTGCCCATGAGGGCGCGTGGGTGGGCTGGCCCGGCATCCCAGATGTTTCGCCCGAGCCGCTGCACTCCGAGAAGGGCTATGATCTCCACCCCGTCACGCTGCGCCAGCGCGACTTCGAGGAGTTCTACGAGGGCTTTTCCAATGCCACTCTCTGGCCGCTCTACCACGACCTCATCGTCACCCCCGAATACCATCGCCACTGGTGGGAGACCTACCGCGAAGTGAACCTGCGCTTCGCCGAAGCCACCGCCGCCATCGCCGAAGAGGGCGCCACCATCTGGGTGCAGGACTATCAGCTGCAGCTGGTCCCCGGCATCCTGCGGCATCTGCGCCCCGATCTCACCATCGGGCTCTTCTTACACATTCCCTTCCCCTCCCCCGACCTGTTTCGGCAGCTGCCGTGGCGCGAGGAGATCGTGCGCGGCATGCTCGGCGCCGATGTGATCGGCTTCCACTTAGACCGCGACGCCGCGAACTTCGTCCACCTGGCCCGTAGCGTCGGCGGGCTCGCCGGCTCCCATACCGGCCAGCCCGATGAGCTCGCTATCAGCGAGTACTGCGCCGACGGAGAGTGCGATCTGGACACGGATGTCTCCGCCCGAGAACACCACTGCTACCGGGCCACGGTGACCACCGCGACCGGCCGTAGCGTGCGCATCGGCTCCTTCCCGATCTCGCTCGATACCTCTGAGATCACCGCCGCTCTCCAGTCGGCGGATGTGCCCGCCCTGCGCTCCCGGCTCGGCGACCCCGAGGTACTAATCCTGGGCGTCGATCGCCTGGACTACACCAAGGGCATCGAGGCCCGCCTCGACGCCTGCGAGGAACTATTCGATACCGAGGCGCTCGACCCGGCCAGTACCGTCGTGGTCCAGGTGGCCACCCCTAGCCGCGAGCGCATCGAGCACTATCGCACCACCCGCGCCCGCGTGGAACACACGGTGGGCCGGATTAATGGCCGCTTCGGCGAGATCGGCCGCCCCGTGGTGCACTATCTGCATCACGCCGTGGACAAAACGGAGCTGGTCAATCTCTACGCCGCTGCCGATATCATGCTGGTGACCCCGCTCAAAGACGGCATGAACCTGGTGGCCAAAGAGTATGTCTGCGCCCATCCCGAAGGCGATGGCGCGCTGGTGCTCTCCGAATTTGCGGGTGCCGCCGCGGAATTGCACGACGCCTATCTGTGCAATCCGCACGATATCGAATCGATCAAACGCGCCCTGCTCTCCGCAGTCCGCGATCTGCGAGACGATTCCACACAGAGCAAGGAGCGCATGCAGGCAATGAACCACACCGTCATGGAGCATGACGTGCACTACTGGGCCGAGTCCTTCCTCTCTGCTCTCGCCACTCCGGCTGGGGGTGAGAAGTGATGCGGCCCTATGCGGCGATAACTGCAGTCCTGTCGCTGGCCCTGCTCAGCGGCTGCGGCAGCGAGGAACCCCAGGAGAGCCCAATCACGGGGCCTGCGTGGTATATCACCGATGTGTACACCCAACCGGATTCGCCCTCCCAGCTGCCCGATTCCATCGCCGGCCAAGCCGTTATGGCGCTGGGCGAACACACCGTCGCCGGCGATACCGGCTGCGCCCCCTTCCAGGCCGAGGTGCACTACTCCCACGATGGGGAGGGCTCGACCTCTGCCGACGCCACCCACCTGCGCTTCGAGCATCTGCGCATCGACGAGCCCACCTGCGAGGGTGCCGCCCAGTACTTCCATGAGCACATCGTCTCCCTGCTTAATAGTGAGCTCGACATCGAGTACAAGGAGTCCAGCCTGCTGCTGCGTTCTTCTGCGGAAGAGATCGACGCCCCCGCCCTGCGGCTTACCTCTGCGCTCTAAGTGGGTCTCATGCGCACAGCGCCATCAGTACACTAGGGCCCTATGGCTATGAGCAGCATGACCGACCGCATTATCGACGCCGCCAAGAGCATCAAGCTCCTCGTGGTCTCCGACTTCGACGGCACGATCGCCGGTTTCGCCGACGATCCCACGCAGGTGCCCATCAACACGCGCACCATGCACGCCCTCGAGGAGCTCGCCCTTTTGCCCAATACCTTCGTGGCTATCTTGTCCGGCCGCGACCTGGACAATCTCACCTCCCTCGTGGAGCTCAACGCCCCCATCATGCTGGTGGGCTCGCATGGCGCTGAATCCTCCTCCTCGCCGGTGACACTCAGCGACGAGCAGGTCACTGTTCTGCAGCGCTGCACCACGGCGCTCGAGGCCGTGGCCGAGGACTATCCCGGCGCGTATGTTGAGCGCAAACCCTTTCACCGCGTCTTCCATGTGCGCCGCATGGACAACCCCGAGGAGCGCGAGACTGCCTTGGCCCGCGCCCGCGAGGTGCTCTCCGGTGAAGATGTGATTGTCAAGGGCGGCAAGAACATCATCGAGCTGGCGATGCTGGACATCAACAAAGGCACGTGGATCGATGCGGTGCGCGAGCAGCTGAACTGCGATTGCGTGGTATTCGCCGGCGATGATGTCACCGACGAGGATGGCTTCCGTGCCCTGGGCGACTTCGACTTTGGCGTCAAAGTGGGAGCGGGTGAGAGCGCGGCACATATGCACCTCGAGGACGATCTCGAGGCCGTTGCCGATATGTTCACCGCCCTCTACGAGGCACGCCGCGACTATAAATAGTGCTCCACTAGCCGGCGGCGGGGCCTAGGACCGTGGCGGGGCGACGGTGGAGCCCTCGTTGAAGGTGGTCTCCAATTGCACTCGGGTGGATTCCGGTTCCGCGCCGCCCTCGGCGGCGTCGATGACTGCACTGAGCAGCTCGCCGGTGGTCTTGCCTTTGAGTTTATTGGGCTGGATCACCGTGGTGAGGTTGCGCAGCAGCGCCACGGCGGTGCCATCGAAGCCGGTGACCGAAAGATCCTGCGGCACCGAGAGCCCCTGGGAGCGGGCATACTCGAGCACCCCGATAGCCATAGAGTCGGTGGTGCACAGCACGGCGGTGAGTTCGGGATGAGAGCTCAGGAGCTCGCGGGCGGCGTCGACATTGTTCTCGTGATCGTTGATATGGCGCTCCACAATCGGCACCGTCGCCGGATCGATACCGGCGGCCGCCAGCACATCGAGCGCGCCGCGCACTCGGTCTTGCTGCACATTCATGGTGGCGCTGCGCAGGCGCTGCTCATCGACCATGCCGTCATGACGCACATTGGCCAAGCGGATACAGAGGATGCCGATCTTCTTATGGCCGGCGTCGATCAGTGCCTGGGCGGCCGGGGCGATCGCGTCGTAGTCATTAATGCCCACATAGGGCAGGTCCTCATAGCGGTCGGGTTGATCGCAGACCACCAGCGGCAGTCCGCGCTGCCGCGCCGCATGCAGATAAGGATCGGCAGCGGAGACGGAGTAGACCACAAATCCATCGACAGAGCTGGAGTTCACCACTCCCGCGGCGAGGTCCTTATCCTCGCTGGTTTCTGGGCCGCAGGGCACGAGGGTGAGAGCCACATCGCGACCGACGGTGGATTCCGCGAGCCCGGCGAGAAAATCCACCGAGGCGGAATCTTCGAAGGCATAGGGCAGGTGCTCGGTGAGGAGCACGCCCACGTTGCCTGTCTTCTTCATCCGCAGCGAGCGGGCGGTGGGGTCGGGGCCGGTATATCCCACGCGACGAGCGGTGGCCAGTATCTTTTCGCGCAGCGCCTCAGAGAGCTGTTCGGGGTGATTATAGGCATTCGACACCGTGGTCCGGCTGACACCGAGTTCCGCAGCTATGGAGGCAAGAGTCCCTCTACTGCCGGTGGTACTGCGCCCGTTATTACGCCTGCGAGAGTTGGTGGCCATAGCAAAAATCTAGCACGCCGCCCATTTTCACCGATTCCCATTTGACAATGCTTTTCATTACACGTTCACTATTGGCTATGAAGCACCTAAAAGCCCTCATTGGTATCGCCAGTGCCAGTGCCCTTGCACTAGCCGGATGTTCCTCAGCCTCCGATTCGGCCGACTCTAGCTCGGCCTCGGATTCCAGCACTAACGCTGACGCCATCACCATCGTCACCTCTACCTCCATCTGGTCCGATGTGGCCGACGAGGTAGTGGACAGCGACGACGTCACCATCACCCCGATCATCGAGGGCGATGGCATCGATCCCCACTCCTTCGAGCCCACCGCCTCTGATATGGCCAAGGTTGAAGAAGCCGACTATGTCATCGTCGGTGGCGGCGGCTACGACGCCTGGCTCTACAACGCCCTCGACAACAACGACAAGATCATTCACGCCCTGCCGCTTACCGAGCACCACCATGACCACGACCACGGTCACGATCATGGGCACGATCATGGACACGAGGGCGAAGATGGTCACGATCATGACCATGCTCATGAGGGCGAAGACGGCCACGACCACGATCACGGCCACGGCCATGAGGGCGAAGACGGCCACGACCACGATCATGACCATGCCCACGAGGGCGAAGACGGCCACGACCATGACCATGCCCACGACCATGGTCACTCCCTCGTTGAGGGCGCCGCTGAGAACGAGCACTCCTGGTTCAACCCGAAGCTCGTGATGTCCGTGGCAAATGACCTGGACCAGCGCCTAGAGAAGGACCACCCTGAGGTTGATGCAGATGCACAGCGCGTCGATGAGCGCATGGACAGCCTGCACGATCAGCTGCACGAGCTGCCGCACATTCACTTCCTGCAGACTCACCCGATCGCAGACCAGCTCTTCCTGCACACCGAATTCCACGATGTGACCCCCAAGGATTACCGCAAGGCCACCTTGAACCACTCGGAGCCCTCGGCAGCAGCCCTCGCCGAGGCGCTGGAGACCGTCAACGGCGGTGAGGTGGAGCTGATGGTGGATACCCCGGAGACCTCCACCGAGTACACCGAGCGCCTGCGCGACGCCGCGGAGGAGCAGGATATTCCGATCGTGGAAATCACCGAGACCCCCGCACAGGGCGAGAACTTCTTCGACTTCCTCGACAACATCGTCAAGGAGCTGAAGGAAAAGGCCGAGCAGATTAAGAAGTAGGCCAGCCCCTCTTTCACCTACCTCAACGCCAACCCGCCGGCTCTGGGACGATCATCGCCCTAGGGCCGGCGGAAACGAAGGCTAGAATTGCAGCAATGATTCTTTCGCTGACGAGCGCGGCGGTTACTCCCCTATGGCACGATCTTTCTTTTGATCTCGCGCCAGGGGAGTTTCTGGCCGTATTGGGCCCCAATGGTGTGGGAAAGTCCACGCTGCTCCACGCCATCATGGGCAACCGCGCCCTCTCCTCCGGCTCGATCTCCGCAACCAACAAGATCGGCTACATTCCCCAGCAGCGGATGTTCGACCCCGAGCTGCCACTGCGCGCCCGCGACCTCGTATCGCTGTCCTTGGCGCACGGGGTGCTGCGGCATCGCCGCCCCCGGTCCGGCCAAGTTGATGAGCTCCTCGACATGGTGGGGGCAAGCAGCTTCGGCTCGAAGCGCGTGGGCCGACTCTCCGGTGGACAGCAGCAGCTGATTCGCCAGGCCCAGGCTTTTGGCGGCAACCCCGAGCTGCTGCTCTGTGACGAGCCCTTGCTCTCCCTCGACTTCCGCGCCTCGAGCGCGACAGTGCGGCGCCTCGATGAGCGCCGCCGCGCCGGCATGGCGGTGGTGTTTGTGACGCACTCGATTAACCCGATTCTCTCGGTCACCGACCGCGTGCTCTACATCGGCCCCAGGGGCCACACCTTAGGCACCGTCTCTGAGGTGATGCGCTCCGACATCCTTAGTGAGCTCTACGGAACCAAGGTCACGGTCGCCGAGGTCGATGGCCGTTTGGTGGTGGTGTAAATGACTATCTCTACTCTCATGGAAGACACCGCCTACCTGCTGAGCGTCGGCTTCGTGCAGGATGCGCTCATCGCCGCCGCCCTGCTCGGCATCGTCTCCGGCGTGATGACACCTCTGATTGTGCTGCGACAGATGTCCTTTTCTGTGCATGGCACCTCGGAGCTCGCCCTGATGGGCGCCTCCGCCGCACTATTGGCCGGAATCAATATCGGCATGGGAGCCGTGGTGGGCTCCGTGATCGCCGCGGTCGTCCTGGCGCTGTTGGGCATGAAACGCCAAGACAGCGCCGTGGGCGTGGTGATGAGCTTCGGCATGGGCCTGTCCGTGCTGTTCATTCACCTCTACCCCGGTAAAACCTCCACCGCCTTTTCCCTTCTCACGGGCCAAATCGTGGGCGTTTCCTCCGCTTCGCTGTGGCTTCTGGCCGCCGTGGTCGTGGTCGTGGTGGGGGCCGTGGTGATTTTCTGGCGGCCCCTACTCTTTGCCAGCGCCGATCCGCAGCTGGCCGCCGCGAGCGGCATCCCCACCCGCTGGGTGGCTGTGGGCTTCGCGGTTCTGGTTGGCCTCACCGCCGCCCAGTCAGTGCAGATCGTGGGTGCCCTGCTGGTGATGAGCCTGCTCATCACTCCCGGCGCGGCAGCCGTGCAGATCACCTCCCACCCCGTGCGCGCCGTGATCTATTCCACCCTGTTTGCGGAAATATCTGCGGTGGGCGGCATTATTCTCTCGCTCGCCCCGGGCCTTCCCGTCTCGGTCTTTGTCACGACCCTGTCCTTCCTCATCTATCTCGTATGCCGCGGCATCGGCGCGGTTCGGGGCCGCCGCATCACCTCGGCGGAGCACACGCAGCACCTGCAGGAATCACACTGCAATCCCCGCTAACGCTGCCCTATAGGCATCATCCTTGTGGCGAGTGCACGCCCGCAGCGCCACCCACGCTCGGCGTGCACTTTTCGCTATCTACTTCCCCTCGTCCTGTCCCTCACTCACTCCCGCTGCACACCGCACTCGCCACGACGGTATTGCTGCTGCACAGCGGACAAATATTACAAATCAATAACGTTTGCTAATGTTTAGTGAGTCAGCGCACAACATGCGCGACAACGCGGGCTAGCTAACCCTCACCTACCTCGCGATTCGACCTCCCATGTCACACGTCCTGCAGTTGCCTGGGAGGACGGCTGAAAATATACTTGCGTCAATTTCCATAAATCCCTCCTACCTCACGGATATACATATGGCACACGAACCACACACTCAGGGCATTTCCTTTGCCGAGCGACGCCGCGTCCTCGCGGCCACCACTATCGGCACTGCCATCGAGTGGTATGACTACTTCCTCTATGCCGCGGTTGCCGGACTGGTGTTTAAGACCACCATGTTCGGTTCCCTCGAGGGGGGATTGGCCACGGTCATTGCCTTCCTCACCGTTGGCTTGTCCTTCCTCTTCCGCCCGCTTGGCGCCTTCCTCGCTGGCCACTACGGTGACCGCGTCGGCCGCCGCCTAGTACTCATGATCACCCTCTTTGCCATGGGCTTGGCCACCACCCTCATTGGCCTGCTGCCCACCTATGAGACCGCCGGCATCTGGGGGCCGATCCTGCTCATTGCCCTGCGCATCATCCAAGGCATTTCTGCCGGTGGCGAGTGGGGCTCGGCAGTGCTGCTGGCCGTGGAGCACGCCCCGAATAATAAGCGCGGCATCTACGGCGCCGGCCCGCAGATCGGTGTGCCTTTGGGTCTGCTGATGTCCTCGGCCGCGCTGTCGATGATGACCTATATCGCGCCCGGCGATGCCTTCATGGAGTGGGGCTGGCGCATCCCCTTCCTCTTCTCCATCGTGCTGGTGGCGATCGGCTACTTCGTGCGCCGCGGGGTAGACGAGTCCCCGGTGTTCTCCGAGATCGCCGAGCGCAAGCAGGACGAAGTGACCAACCCCATCGGTGTGCTCTTCAAGAATTTCTTCCCCGTGGTCATCACCGGCGCCCTCATCTTCGCCGGCAACTCTGCCGTGGGCTACATGACGGCCGGCGGCTACATTCAGAACTACGCCAGCGACAATGTGGGCATTGAGCGCTCCGTGGTGCTCAATGCCGTGACCGTCTCGGCGTTCACGTGGATGATCTTCACTCTCTTCGCGGGCTGGGTCTCGGACTATATCGGCCGTCGCGGCACCTATCTCATCGGCTTTGTGCTGCAGGCCGTAGGCGCTGCTGCCCTCTTCCCGCTCACCAATACCGGCGATGTGAGCAAGCTCTACATGGCGCTCATTCTGCTCACCGTTGGCCTCGGCCTGACCTATGGCCAGCAGTCCGCCATGTACGCCGAGCTCTTCCCCGCCTCTATCCGCGCCTCGGGTGTGTCCATCACCTACGCCTTCGGCTCAATCTTGGGCGGCGCCTTCGCCCCGACCATCGCGGCGGCGCTGGTGGGTGCCACCGGCACCACCTTCGCCGTGAGCGTCTATCTGGTCGTCGCCTCGTGCATTGGCTTCTTCTGCGCGTTCATCCTGCGGGAGCGCGCCGGCATTCCTTTGACTCCCACCCACGAGTCCCGCCAGTCTGAAAGCCACTTCCGGTTCCAGCCGGCCCCGCAGGCAGAGTCCGCCACCGTGTCCTAGTAGCCCCCTGTGCTCGCCTGCCGAGCACAGGGCATCCTTTAGTGCGCTATCTCACTATCGTGTTGTAGCTTGGGCATTATGGCTCGGACATCTTTTTCTCAGCTCACGAGGCCGCGCCCGCTTCCTACGTGGCTGTGGTTCGCGCCCACGAACCCGCCCGAGGAAGAAGAGATCGCCCTCGTTCGTTCTGCGGCGGAGGGTTCGTGGCCGGGTAATACTCGCGCCACGTGGCGCGCCTTCTTCTCCTTCCCCAAGGTCGCCTCGCTCTCGCTGGCCTTGGGGCTTTTGATCACCCCGCTGTCCGTGGTGGTCTCACGCCTGCTCGGTGTCATCACCGATCGTCTCCTCGGCGAGGCCATCTCCTTTGCAGAGGTGCTCATTCCCCTGCTGATCATCGTGGTTCTCTACGTCATCAGCTGGATCGCAGAGATTCACAGCGCCGCCTTCGTGGAGCTCGGGCGTGTCCGTCTCGTGCACCGCATCCGTAATGCCGTGGTTGAGCGGCTCTTAAGCGCCCATGATCTGCACACATCACCGGGCACGGTGATGAACACCATCGACGAAGACTCCCACACCGTCTCGCTTACTAAGTACCTCAACACCTTCCCGCTGCAGATGGTGATGATGCTCCTCGCCACCACGATCGTGGCGATTCCCATCGACTACCGCCTAGCCCTGCTCATCCCCCTCGGCGGCCTCACCACTCTCGCCGCCTCGATGTACACCGGCCGGTTCATCACTCAGGTTGCGTCCTCGCGCCGCACCGCTGAGGCCCACGTTGTCTCCTTGGGCACCGATTTTGCCCAGGGCTCCCGCGTGATCAAGGGGCTTGGCGCGGTCGACACCTGCGAGAAGCGATTCGATGAGGCCGCCACCCACTCGCTGCGGGCCATGCTTCACGACGCTCGCATCGCGTTTTATGCCTCCCTTGCCCGGCAGTTCGTCCCCGTGGTGTTCATTGTTGCCTGCGTGGCTTTGGCCGGAACCTTGGTGAGCGCGGGCGATATCACCCCCGGCGAGTTCATGACGATCATGCTCAGTGCCCCACCGGCACTATTTATCAGTGGTAAGGCCCTGGGGCTCTCGGTGGAAACCGTGGCCCGCGCCAGCACCTCCGCCGGTCGTATTCACCAGCTCGTGGCGGGCTTCGATACCACGAGCGCCGCACAGCGCTACACCGCTACCTCCGCTACCGGCCTAGTGGTGGCCGATAGCGATCCCGGCTGGGCAGGGCTGCGGGTGCCGCATGTGAGCACCATTTTCGCCACCAGCCTGCGGGAAAACCTGGACCCCGAGCACAGCCACAGCGACGCGGAACTACGCCACGCCCTCGATGTCGCCTGCTGTGACGACATCGTGCGCCGCCTCGGCGGCTATGGGCCCCATGGCGAGCTGCCCACCGGGGCCATCGGCGAGGCCGGGTTGAATCTCTCGGGCGGGCAACGCCAGCGCATTGGTGTGGCCCGCGCCGTACTCAGCGACGCCGAGGTGCTCATCTTCGATGAACCCACCACCGGCCTGGACGCGGTGACGCTCTCGCGAGTGATACACAACGTGAAGCAGCAACGTGCCGCCCAGCTCACCGTGGTGATCAGCAGCTCGCGGGCATGGCGCCACGCCGCTGATCGCATCCTCGCCGCCGAGGACACACCCGCGAGCGCTGCGACGCAGGACAAGGAGGACGCCTCATGAGCCAGAGCGAGAATCTTGGGGCCGATGCCCTCGCCCCCGCTACTCCCCGCGAGAGCCTGCGCTATCTGCGTAGCCTGCGCGCCTATCCCCGTCGCTGGTGGTGGGCACTGCTGGTGGCTGTGGCGATTGTGACGGTGGCGGCGCAAAACCTCAGCTCGGTCATCATGGGCCGCTCCATCGACGTGTTCTCGGGGCGCTCCTTCAGTATTTTTGGCTCCGGCCCCTCCGCGGTCACCTGGGTACTTATCGCTATCGGCGCGCTCACCCTAGCCCGGATGTTCACCACCGAGCTTCTGGTCTATATGTTGTCCATTCTCACCCGCACGGTCTCGGTTGAGCTGCGCCAGCGCTGTCTTTCGGCCGTGCTCCGCGCCCCCGCGCCACGCATTCTGGAGCTCGGCACGGGCAATGTGATCACCCGCCTGACGCGCGATATCGATAACCTCTACCGCACCGTCACCATGGTCGGGGCGCGACTGGTGATCACCCTGGTGATGTTTCCGCTCACGCTCATCGCCACGGTGGCGATCCACCCCGCGTTCCTGCTGTGCTGGGTGCTCGTGGCCGTGCCCGTGGGGCTATTTTTGCGCCGCTCGCTCAGCGAGCTGCCCGCCGCAGTCAACCGTGCCGCCGCCGCCGAAGCGCAGCGCAATAACGTGCTCCTCGACTCGATCCGGGGTTTCGACACCATCCACAACTATGGGTTGTCCCGCTGGGCCCGCCACCGCATGACTACTACCTCGTGGCAGGTCATCAACGCCGAGCGCATCATCATTCCTCTCAATGCGCGCATTCTCAGCGGCGGCTATGTCGGATTCTCGATTCTTTTGCTCTCCACCACTGCGCTGGGCGCGTGGATGGCGGTGCAGGAGATCATCACTCCCGGCCAAGCGGCCGCCGCGATCCTCTTGGCGTTCCGCATGGAAATTCATATTTTCAATGTGCTCGACTTCGCCAGCATGATCCAATCGGCCTCTACCTCCTTGGGCCGCGCGGTGTCCTTGGCGCTGCTCAGCGGCCAGGACAAGGACGATAACGAGGAGGATCTCACCACCCCTCCCGCGATCACCGTGGAGAATCTGAGCTTCAGCTATGACGGCGGCCAATCGAATGTGATTGAACCCCTCAACCTCACCCTCGAGGCTGGCAGCACCACTGCGCTCGTGGGCACCTCCGGCGCCGGAAAATCCACCCTCGCCCAATTGCTGAGCGGGCTGCTCGAGCCCAGTGGCGGCGCCATCTACGTAGACACCCCCACCGGTCGCATCAACACTGCGGAGGTCTCGCACAACTGGGTGGCGCGACATATCAGCATGGCCAACCAGGAAATGCACGTCTTCTCGGGCACCTTGCGGGAGGATTTGCAGCTTGCTCGGCCCGGCGCGAAAGACGCAGAGCTCATGGCGGCGCTGGCGGCCGCGGGACTGCAGCCGCGGTCTCCGCTCTGGCAGCGCTGGCTGCCCCAGGGACTCGACACCGAGGTCGGTGCTGGGCACGAGGATCTCGCACCCGAGGTGATGCAGCAGATAGCGCTGGCCCGGATCAGTTTGGTGGATCCGCCCGTTCTCATCTTGGATGAGGCCACCTCGGAGGCAGGCTCGGACTATGCCCAGGATCTCGAGGCCGCCGCCCAGCGCGCCGTCGAGGGTCGCACCTCCTTGGTGATCGCGCACCGGCTCGATCAATCCCGCAGCGCTGATCGTATCCTCGTCATGGAGCAGGGCCGCATCATCGAAGACGGCACGCACGAGGAGCTCATCGCCAATGGGGAGCACTACGCCAGCCTCTATACCCAATGGGCGGGCTAGGCCCTCAGCCCGCGCGGATATCCTCTTCGCAACACGCAGCAGCGCCTCCCGAAAGCATCCCGGGAGGCGCTGCTGCGTAGTGCTGCGTTCTGTTGCTAGTGGCCGACGCGGCGTTGGCGGGCGAACTCGCTGAGCACCACGCCCGCTGCCACGGAGGCGTTGAGTGATTCCACCCAGTCCGCCATGGGCACGGACATCAGGGTGTCACAGTTCTCCCGCACCAGCCGGGAAATACCCTTGCCCTCAGAGCCGACCACGATCACCACAGGAGTGGTGCCATCATAGGTATCAAGGGTGTGATCGCCACCGGCATCGAGGCCGACAACCTGGTAGCCATTGTCTTGGAAGGTCTTGACGGTACGGGTCATGTTCGTCACCTTCGACACAGGCACGCGGGCCGCCGTGCCCGCGGAGCTACGCCAGGTCACGCCCGTGACGTGGGTGGAACGACGCTCGGGAATCACGACCCCGTGGCCACCGAAGGCTGCCACCGAGCGGATGATCGCGCCCAGGTTGCGCGGGTCGGTGATGTTATCCAAACACACCACCATGCCCGGTTCGGGGAGCGCGGCGATCTCGGCGATGAGATCCTCCACGTTTTTGTAGCTATAGGGCTCGATGAGCAGGCCAATACCCTGATGCAGGCCATTGCCGGTCATCTGATCCAGCTCGGGGCGCGGCACCTCCACGATGGCGATGTCCTTGGACTTGGCCAAGGTAACGGCCTCGTTGAGGCGCTCATCATAGGAGGTTCCCGCCACCACGTATAGAGTCTGGGCGGGCACCTTGGCGTGCAGGCACTCCACCACGGGGTTGCGGCCGACGACCAGCTCATCCACGGTGGTCTTTTTAAAGTGGCGGCCCTGATCGCGGCGCTTCTTTTCCTGCTTGGCCTTATAGGCCTTGTGGTACTCGCGGTCCTCGGCCTTCGGGGTCGGACCCTTGCCGCGCAAAGCCCTACGGCCCAAGCCGCCGCTGCCCTTGGGCGCGCCCTTCTTATTGGATTTACGAACGCCGCCGTGCCGGTTCTTCTGTCCCATGATTGTCTCTATTCCTCATACATCGTCTCGCGCACACCGCGGGTGCCTTCTCCAGGACGCAACGCCGCGTCTGCGATGAACTGTCACTGGGCTCGCATCTACGGTGGCGCCGGTGCCAGCGCATCCGGTTAGCTTAGCTTAAAGTCCAGCTCGCGCCATCTTTGCCGTCTACCACGGTGATGCCTGCGGCCTGGAGGCGATCACGCACCGCATCGGCGGTGGCCCAATCCTTGGCGGCGCGGGCCTCGGCGCGGCGCTCCAGCTCGGCTCCGACCAAGACGTCGAGGGCCTTGGTGGCCTCGGAGTCGCCGCTATCGCGGCGGGCGGCCCACACTGGCGACTGCGGATCCACACCCAGCACCGCCGCCATGGCGCGCACCTGGCCGGCAACGGCGCGCGCGTCCTCGGTGCGGCCATCGGCCAGTGCTTGATTGCCGCGACGCACCGCATTGTGGATCTCTGCCAGCGCCGCGGGCACGCCCAGATCGTCGTCCATGGCCTGCTCGAAGGCCTCGGTCCAGGTGGTGGACTCCACCGGGCCCACGCGATCGAGGAATGCCTCGATGCGGCGATAGCCTTGGGCGGCCTCGGTGAGCGACTGCTCCGAGTACTCCAGCATGGAGCGATAGTGGGCGGAACCGAGGTAGTAGCGCAATTCCACCGGCCGCACCAGCTCGAGGATATTCGGTACGGAAAGCACATTGCCGAGGGATTTCGACATCTTCTCCCCGGACATGGTGACCCAGCCGTTGTGCATCCAGAAGTTGGCGAAGCCATCGCCGGCGGCGTGCGCCTGGGCGGTCTCGTTCTCGTGGTGCGGGAATTGCAGATCCAGCCCGCCGCAGTGGATATCGAACTCCGCGCCAAGATAGGCGGTGGCCATGGCGGAGCATTCGATATGCCAGCCGGGACGCCCCCGACCCCAGGGCGAGGGCCAGGAGGGCTCACCGGGCTTAGCGGCTTTCCAGAGGGTGAAGTCGCGCGGATCGCGCTTGCCGGTGCCCGCCGATTCGCCTTGGTCCAGCTCCTCGAGCTTCTGGCCGGAGATCATGCCGTAGTTCTCGATCGTGGTGGGCTGGCAGTACACATTGCCCTCGGCGGCATAGCCGTGGCCATTGTCGATGATGCGCTGGATATAGTCGATCATCTCGGTGATATGGCCGGTGGCGCGCGGCTCGAGCGAGGGCGGGGTCACGCCCAATTGATCATAGGCCCAGGTAAAGGCGCGCTCGTGCGTGGCGGCCCACTCCCACCACGGCCGGCCGGCCTCGGCCGCTTTGCTCAGGATTTTATCGTCGATATTGGTGACGTTGCGGATAAACGCCACATCAAGGCCCTTGGCTTCCAGCCAGTTACGCAAAATATCGAAGGCCACACCGGAACGCACGTGCCCAATATGCGGGATGGTTTGCACGGTAGCGCCACAGAGGTAGACGCTGGCGTGCCCTTCCCGCACGGGGATGAAATCACGTTGGCTACGGGTTGCGGTATCAAAAATGCGTAAAGTCACGCCGCTTAGTCTAACGGTTGCCACACCACGGCGGTAGCAACGGCGGCGCGCCCCTCATGGCGGCCGGTGAAGCCTAAGTGGTCGGTCGAGGTGGCCGCGATGGATGCCGGGCAGCGCAGAATCTCGGAGATCTTTTCTTCTGCTTCTTGTCGACGCTGCCCTAATCGTGGAGACTGGCCCACAAGCTGGGCGGCAACGTTGCCGATGACAAACCCGTGCTCATCGAGCAGCTGGCGGCATTCGCGCAGGAGCTGCCCGCCACTGACGCCGTCATATTCGGCCCGCCCCACACCGACGAAACTACCCAGGTCGCCGAGGTTGGCCGCCGAGAGCAGGGCGTCGACAAGCGCATGCGCCACAACGTCACCATCGGAATGCCCCTCACAGCCGGGCTGGCCGGGGAAGAGGAGGCAGGCGATCCAGCAGTCTTTGCCGTCTTGGACTTGGTGGGCATCGGTGGCGATGCCGACGCGGGGGATGATGGGGCTAGTCACTGGGCACCTCGAAAATCGTGGACTCGGCGCTATCGGTCACCTGAGTGGCCAGGAGCATGTCCATGGGGGTGGTTACTTTAAAGGCCATGGGATCGCCCTGCACACAGCGCACCGGCACCCCGAACCATTCCATGAGGCTGGCATCGTCGGTGGCCACAAAACTCGGCTGGGCAAAATAGGCGCGGTTGGCCTCGCGGAGCACTGCCAAATCAAAACCCTGCGGGGTTTGCACGGCGCGCAAGGTGGAGCGATCTGGGGTGGATGCCACCTGCTGCTGCCCATCTACCTCGCGGATCTCCTTGATAGTATCCGCCACCGGCAGCACCGGGATCACCGCGGGCGCGCCCTGGACCACGGCCCGGGCGACGCGGGCGATCATGCCCGGCGGGGTGAGCGCGCGGGCGCTATCGTGCACCAGCACAACGCCCTGCTCATGAGTGATGGCCTGCAATCCGCGCCACACGGAATCGGCGCGCTCGGCACCGCCATGCACCAGGGTCACCTCGCCGTCGAGGCCCCGTTTCCGCAGCAAGGTGCGGGCGTAGTCCTCCATGTCGGGGCTGACGGTGACCACGATGGCATCGACCACCTGGGAGGTGAGCATCGCGGTGATGCTGCGCTCTAATAAGGTCACCCCGCGCAGCGGCACATAGGCCTTCGGCATCGGCGCACCGAGGCGGGTGCCGGAACCGGCGGCGGCAATAATCGCAGTCACTGTGGGGGACATGGCGGCGCGGCGGGCTGCGGGTTAGTCGTCGAAGTTGAGGTCGTCGAGGTCCACATCATCGAGGTCATCGTCCTCCACCGGGGCGGTGACTCCCGACGCGGCGGCGCGATGCCGCGCGATGGCGTCGGCGTACTGCTTCTCGAGCTCCTCCGCCTTGGACTCGTCCAGCTCCTTGGCAAGGGCCAGCTCGCCCACCAGGATCTGGCGGGCCTTGGCCAGCATGCGCTTTTCACCTGCGGACAGGCCGCGGTCCTGATCGCGGCGCCACAGATCACGCACCACCTCGGCGACCTTATTCACATCACCCGAGGCGAGGCGCTCCTGATTGGCCTTATAGCGGCGAGACCAGTTGCCGGCCTCTTCCACATCCATATCGCGCAGCACCGAGAAGACCTTGCGCAGGCCCTCATCGCCCACGACATCGCGAACGCCCACCAGCTCCACGTTCTTGGCAGGAACCCGCACCACCAGATCGGACTGCAGGATCTGCAGCACCAGGAAGTCGAGCACGTCGTCTCCCATCTGCCGCTGCTCCATGGCCTCGATGCGGGCGGCACCGTGATGGGGGTAGACGACCGTGTCTCCGACCTTAAAATCCATACCTTTTTGCACTCTCTTCACTGGGAAATGTGTGACTCACTGCGTTGGCGGCTCCACAGTTCGCGGCGCGCACTGCGCCACGATACTGATACGTAAAGCGCGTCTATTCTAGCACGCCAGCACCGCCACCTGCGGCGCCGGCCTCGCCGGTCTGGGCGCCTCCCCGACCCTGCCGCATCCGGTGTCACGCCGCGCCGGCGGGTATAGCTCGGCAGCCGTGGGCACGCGCCCGCAGCACCGCTGCTGAAGAGTGCCCAGTTCAGCTCGTACGATCACCGCGAAAACGGACCACATCACGCCCCACACAGCCGGCCGGGGCGGGGCCTGCGCGCCGGGGATAGTGTGCCCTAAGCAGGCGGTAATACCCGTCTCAGTCTCGCCCCCGTACGGGGAAGAAACTGTGTGAATAACCTTAGAATTAGCTAGAGTGACTGTTAATAATCTAGATCCATGCGAAGCCTTAGATGGAGGGCATTGAACGTGAAGAATCCACTGAACTCGGCAGCCCGTCGCGCCGGACTGGCTGCGGTGGCCGGCCTCTCGGCCCTTGCACTCGCCGCCTGCGGTGCCGGACAGGTCTCCCAGACCTCTGATCAGGTTGCCGCTGTGGACGGTGCCTCCGCTGGCACCGAGGATGGCCTCATGGCCGTGCGGGATGTCCACGTGATTGTGGAGGAAGACGCCACCACTGGCCTGAAGTTCACTGCGATCAACCAGGATCCGAGTGGCACCTCGCACACCCTTAAGTCCGTCGAGATCGAAGGCAATGAGGTGCAGCTCTCCGCTAATCCCTCGCTGGGGCAGAACTGCTCTCTCGTGGCCGATACCGCGCAGAATATTAAGGCCCTGAAGAAGCCGGGCAAGGACGATGCCTGCATCACCTACGCCACCTCCACCGTGAATAACCCGGGCTTCCCCATCGGCGGCAATGTGAGCGTGACCTTCACCTTCGATGACGCCACGATCGACATGATCGCCACCGTCGCCGGCAACCAGCAGGAAACCTTCATGAGCGATCGCGAAGTGGAGAACTAAACCATCACCGCGCGTGCCCTATCCGGTATCCTCAACACTTCCTCCAAGAGTTGATGATGCCGGATTTTTGCATGCTGCTGCGCTCGCCGCGGGCGTGCCTCCCGCCTGCCCCGCGCACCCGCGTCTGCCCAGCCCATCCACTCCCCTTGTCTAGAAAGGCTCTGCTGCATGGCCCGCAAACCTAAAACAGCATTCGTCTGCTCCGAGTGTGGCCATTCGAGCCCGAAGTGGCTGGGACGCTGCCCCAGCTGCGGCGAGTGGGGCACGCTGACAGAGCAGGCCGCCCCAGCCCAGCACGCCACGGGACGCGGCGGTGCGGCGGCGTCTCGTTCTACCCAGGGGCTCACCCCCACCACGGCGGCAGCATCGATCACCAGCATCGACCCCACCTCCTCGCTGGCGATGACCACCGGTATCTCCGAACTGGATCGTGTGCTGGGAGCGGGCATTGTGCCCGGATCCGTGGTGCTGATGGCCGGTGAGCCGGGCGTGGGAAAGTCCACCTTGCTGCTAGAAGTCGCCGCCCGCTGGGCCGCGCAGCGTGAGGGGGAGAGCACCCGCACCGCCCTCTATGTCACCGCCGAAGAGTCCGCGGGGCAGGTCCGCATGCGCGCCGAGCGCACCGGCGGGCTGCGGGAGAGCCTCTACCTTGCGGCCGAGTCGGATCTCGACACCATTTTTGGCCACATCACGCAGCTGCAGCCCTCGCTGGTGATCGTGGACTCGGTGCAGACTGTCACCGCCGCCGATGTGGATGGCGTGCAGGGCGGGGTGGCCCAGTCGCGCGCGGTCACCGCCGCCCTGACCAGCATGGCCAAGGCCTCCGGTATCCCCGTGCTGCTGGTGGGGCATGTGACCAAGGACGGCACTGTTGCCGGCCCACGGGTGCTCGAGCACCTGGTGGATGTGGTGCTCAACTTCGAGGGCGATAAGCACTCCTCGCTACGGATGCTGCGCGGGATGAAGAACCGTTTCGGTGCCACGGATGAGGTGGGCTGTTTCGAACAGACCTCCTCCGGAATCAAGGAGGTCAAAGACCCCAGCGGGCTCTTTCTTTCCCACATGGGCACCACCCCCGATGGCTCGGCGGTGACGGTCACCATGGATGGGGTGCGCCCCATACTCGCCGAGGTGCAGGCCCTGCTCGTAGACACGCAATCGAAGAATCCGCGGCGTGCCGTCACCGGCCTCGACGCCACCCGCGTGCCGATGATCCTGGCGGTGTTGGCGGCCCGCGCCCAGAAGCGCTCGGACGATAAAGAGGTGTATGTAGCCACGGTCGGGGGCATGCGGGTCAGCGAGCCCGCGGCGGATCTCGCGGTGGCGCTGGCCACGGTGAGCGCGATGAATCGTCGCCCGCTGCCCTCCCGCACCGTGGTGCTTGGCGAGGTCGGCTTGGCTGGGGAGATTCGGCGGGTCCCGGACGCCGATAAGCGCCTCGTGGAGGCCAGCCGCCTCGGCTATACCCGCGCCCTGATTCCCGCGGGGAATCTGCCCGCCGGATCACCGAAGGGCGCCCGATCGATGGATATTAGAGAAGTAGCCACGATCCAGGATGCGATCGTGGCTCTCGATTCTCGGCGCTAGCGGCTATTTCAGGTTGAAGGTCACAGCCTCGGAGGCATTATCGCCGATGACGGTGTGCAGGAAGTAGGCGCCGCTGGGCACCCGCTGCCGGTTATCGCATTGCCCCGGCGCCGAGGTGGTCTTGGACCACTGCGCCTCATAGTTGGTCTCGGTTCCTGCCTCGAAGACCTTATCGGAGTCATCCTCCGGCGGGTTGCAGTCCGTGTCCGCCCACACCCGCTCGCTGGTGTCGAGGTTATACACCTCATAGCGCAGCTGCTCCTTGCTCAGGTCAATGGTGCAGTCCGCCTTGGTGGGGTTATTGACGATCATGTAGAAGGTCGGAGTCTGGTTCGGCTCGAACTCCGATTGCCTCATCTCCGCCCGGATCTCTAGATCCTCCAGGCGGCAGCTGGGCTTCGGCTCTTCCTTCGCGGAGGTTTCGACGCTTGTCGACGCCTCCTTCGAGTCAGCTTCGCCCTCGTCCGTGTTCGTCTCCTCATTACTAGCAGAGGTGGCGGTGGTCTGTGCGGCGTTATCCGGTTCGGTGGAATTATCGTCCCCGCCGGCCAGCGCGCTGATGATCCACACAAGCAGGCCAATGACGACAACCAAGATCACCACGGCCGCAACGCGGCGGCGCATGTAGATCTCATCGGGCAGTCTCTTCTGCGGTCTGGGAGTGTTCACGCCCTCTAGCTTAACTGCACTCCCTGCGAGACAGCCGGCAACTACACCGGCGTGTCTGCCTCATTCTTACAGCTCAGCGCCCGAATCCTGGGCCAGAGCCTACTCCACGCCGAAGGCGATGAGCTTCTCCACCACGCCGTCGTCGAGGCGGTAGCGCGCGCTGACGACACCGAGCGTGCCGGCGTCGACAAGCTCCTGAATGATGGGGATACGGTGAATGACCGACTTCAGCGTTTGCAGGGCGTGCTCGCGCTCGTAGTCATCGGTGCTGTCACCGCCCTTGCGGCGGGCCTCGATGACCGAGGGGGCCACCTGCTGCACCAGCTCGCGTTGGAAACGCTCGGGAATGGGGCCCTCGTCGAGCGCGCCGACGGTGGCAGCAACCGCACCGCAGTATTGGTGGCCGAGTACCACCAAGAGCGGCACGCCGAGGCCCTCCACCGCGAATTCCAAGGAGGCCAGCACGGCGTTGTCCACGGTTTCTCCGGCGGTGCGGATCACGAAAACATCGCCGAGCCCCTGATCGAAGATGGTCTCAATGGGTGCACGCGAATCCGAGCAGGCCAATACGCACACGCTCGGCGCCTGCCCCTCACGCAATTCTTCGCGACGCTGCGAGCACTGGCGGGGATACGCGGGACTCATCTCCCGCCATCGCCTATTGCCCTCCTGCAACACATCCCAGGCTTCCTGCGGAGTGAGCGTCTTGTAGTTTTCAGCTTTACCCATACGTGTCATTCTTCCACTCCGGCAGGACATCATGGGTGCTTATTGCTCTACATATCCCCCCTACTAGGCTAATAAACCCTGATGTTTAACTCGGCCGCACTTCTGACATGGTTCACCGCCCACCGCCGCCCGTTGCTGTGGCGCGCGCCTGGCACCAGCGCCTGGGGCGTGCTCGTCTCCGAGGTCATGAGCCAGCAGACCCCGGTGGCGCGGGTCGAACCGCAGTGGGAGGCGTGGATGCGGCGCTGGCCCACCCCGCAGGATGTGGCGCAGGCCTCCACCGCAGACATCCTCACCGCTTGGGATCGGCTGGGTTATCCGCGCCGGGCGCTGCGGCTCAAGGAATGCGCCCAGGCCATCACCGACCGCCATCACGGCGAGGTTCCCGACGATCTTGCAGCGCTGCTGGATCTGCCCGGTATCGGCGACTACACCGCGCGGGCGGTCCTTGCTTTTCATTATCGACGCCGCGTTCCGGTGGTTGATACCAATGTTCGGCGCGTTATCTCTCGGGCGGTGCATGGCCGCTATCTGCCCCGGCCTGCCCGCAAGAAGGACCTGGCCGATGTGGAGGCGCTGCTGCCCGCCGGCACCGATGCCGCAGCGGAGGAGCGCGCCGCGGAGCTGTCCACCGCCATCATGGAGCTCGGAGCACTGGTCTGTACCGCCTCCTCGCCGCGCTGCACGGAATGCCCCTTGCTGAAGAGCTGTCGCTGGCAGCTCGCGGGCTGCCCGGAGCCCAGCGCGGCGGAACTAGCGGCCAGCAAGAAGCGAGTGCAGAAATTCCAGGGCACCGATCGCCAAGTGCGGGGAAAGATTATGGCCTTGGCCCGCGCCCACAAACAGGTACAGCGGGCAGAGATCGATGCGGTGTGGGAGGACAAGGCACAGCTGGCGCGGGCACTATTTTCGCTGCTCGACGACGGTTTACTCGAAGCGGTAGCCGACGATCATTTCGCCCTGCCGCGCTAAGAACACGGCACGGGAGAGCAACCAGCACAGCACTCTGGCGACAGGGTAGGCTTACTTTAATATTTTGTCTGCGTACTAAGGGAGCCCATGACTACCCTCGCCACTCGACGTCGCCGCGCCGACGCCGCCCAGCGGCCGCGCGGCCAGCGCTATCGCACCCTCTGGATCGCCGCGCTCATCGGCGCCTGCCTGCTCAGCATAATCGCCAATATCGCCCTGGGGCAGTACGGCATAGCCCCGCAACGCACCATCGAATCCTTATTTGCTGGACCTTATGGCGACACCGGGGTGGATGCCACCCATTCCGTGATCTGGAATGTGCGCATGCCCCGCGTTGTGTTAGGGCTGCTCGTTGGTGCCGCCTTGGGCGTAGCGGGGGCGCTGCTGCAAGGATTATTGGGCAATCCCCTGGCAGAACCCGGCGTGATCGGCGTGACCAGTGGCTGCGCCGTGGGCGCGGCCGTGGCCATCGTGTTCAACCTCGTGTTTGTCTCCACCGCGACGGTGCCCGTGCTGGCGTTTATCTCCGGTATCGCCACCGCGGCCTTGGTGTATCTGCTCTCCTCCATCCGCGGCAGCGTCAAAGTGGTGACCCTGATCCTCACCGGCATCGCCGTCAATGCCGTCGCTGGGGCCGCGATTAGCTTCCTGGTGTTTTTGGCGCCCACCACCTCCCGCGAGCAGATCATCTTCTGGCAGATGGGCTCGCTCAACGGCGCCCAATGGCCGCACGTGGTGACAGTCCTTATTCCCATCGCGGTCTGCATTGCTCTTGCTATTCGCATCTCCCCCTCACTGGACTTATTGGCGCTCGGCGAGCGCGCCGCCGCCCATGCCGGGGCGAATATGAAGGTGCTGCGCCCAGGAGTGATCGCCCTATCCACTGCGCTGTGCGCCGCAGCGGTGAGCTTCGCCGGCATCATCTCCTTTGTCGGGCTGATCGTGCCGCATATTCTGCGCCAAGGTATCGGCCCCTCGAATCGCTGGCTGGTGCCGCTTTCTGCGATCGGCGGCGCCACCCTCGTCACCGGCGCGGACCTGGTGGCCAGAATCCTCATCCCCTATTCCGAATTACCCATTGGCATCTTCACCGCCCTCGTGGGCGGGCCGATGTTCTTCGTGCTGCTGCGCCGCAACTTGCTCAAGCGCGGCCAGCTCTAAACCCACCGCCCCCGTTTGAAGAGGACACACCGAGTCGAGTACCCCATGAGCACTCCCCTGCTATCAGCGAAGAACCTGAACGTGAGCATCACCGTAGATAACACGGAACGCGACCTGCTCAGCGATATCTCCATCGAGCTTCAGCCCAGTGAGGTGCTCGGGCTGATCGGCCCCAATGGCGCCGGCAAATCCACCCTCCTCGCCGCACTCTCCGGCGACTACACCCCCAACTCCGGCGAGGTGCAGCTCGCCGGGCGCAGCTACGCCGAAACCTCACCGCGGGAAGCCGGACAGCTGCGTTCGGTGATGCTGCAAGACACCTCGGTGGCCTTTTCCTTCACCGTCGAGGACGTAGTGGCCATGGGTCGCACCCCCTGGAAGCCCGATCCGGACCGCGACGCGGAGATTGTGCAGGAGGCCCTCGAACTGCTCGATCTCACCGAGTTCGCCGACCGCGAAGTCTCCACGCTTTCCGGCGGTGAGCGCGCCCGGGCCGCCCTGGCACGCGTGATTGCGCAGCAATCGCAGGCGATGCTTCTCGACGAACCGATCGCTGCCATGGACATCGGCCGGGCCGAGGCCACCATGCGCACCATCCGTCGCGTCGCCCAAACCGGCCGCGGGGTGCTCATCATCGTCCACGATCTCGCCACCGCTGCCCGGCACTGCGATCGGCTCGTGCTGCTGCAACACGGCCGCGTGGTGGTCTCTGGCACCCCGCGCGAGGTGTGCACCCCCGAGATTCTCAGCTCTGTCTACGGCTGGGACATCGACGTCACCTGGGAGGGCGATCACCCGTGGATTCGCCCGCGCTAAAGCGGCGAAGGCGAGAATAGAAAAACAGCGGTGAATGCTCACCGCTGTTTCTCTTTAGGCATCGAGACTGCGTATTTAGCGCTCGTTCTTCGACCGTTGCACGCGAGCACGCACGATCAACGCCACACCAATAGCGCTGATGAGTCCGGCGACAATCGCCATGCCGCGCACCGCCGCACCCGTGCGGGCCAAACCGGACTGCTCCGCTGCGGCAGAGCCTGCGCTCGCCGCCTCACGCTCCTGCGGGGAGACGGGCGCCGCCGAGTTTTCTACCGGCTTCGGGGCAGGCTGTGTCTCGGCTGGGGTCTCCACGCCTTGAGATGCGGGGCCACTGACAACGCTGGGCTCGGGGGAGATGCTGGTCTCGCTCGGCGAGGGAACACTCGACGATGACGGAGCGCTCTCGGAGGAAGGGGCCTCGGTGGTTGTGGTGTCCTCGGCGTCTGGGGCCTCCTCTACCGAGGTCTCTGGCGCGGCAGGGCTCGGCTCGGGAGTCTCGGTGGCACTGCTTGACTCCGAGGGCTCAGTGCTCGTCTCGTTGTCCTCGGCTGGCTCAGAGGTGCTCTCTGGAGCATCCTCGCTATCGCCGTCCTCGGCCGCACCTTCATCCGTGTCTTCTGCGTCGGGTTCAGCGGTCGTGCTGGGGCTGGGCTCTTCGCTGGGTTCCTCGCTCGGCTCTGCGCTGGTGCTCGGCTCGTCACTAGGTTCAGCGCTCGGCTCGGTGCTGGAACTCGGCTCCTCGCTGGGTTCAGTGCTCGGCTCGGTGCTGGAGCTCGGCTCTGCGCTTGGGTCACTGCTGGGTTCAGTACTGGGATCCTCGCTCGGGCTCGGCTCCGAGGAGGTCTCGCTGGCATCCGTATCTCCGGATTCCGATGCGTCGTTGTCCTCCTCAGGCTCAGCAGCGTCGGATGTCTCGGTGCTCTCACCGCCCTCTTCGCCCTCAGCGTCCTCGCTCTCGGTGTCCTCGCCCTCGGTGCCTTCACCGTTCTCAGCGTCTCCGCCCTCGGTGTCCTCATCCTCCTCGCCGAGGAGTTCTTCATCCTCGGCTTCGCTATCCACAGCCAGTGCCTCGCTGGTGGCGAAGCGATTGACCTCGAGGAAGTCCTCATAGGTTGTGGTGTCGGTGACGACGCCGCCGGTGATGATGTCTTCGGGGCTGCGGACTAGAAGCACGCGGGTCGTGCCGCTGGTGCCCTTGGTGTTCGGAATGGTCTGTTTATCGATCACTTCCAAGGTGCGCATATCCACCACATTCAGGGAGCCATCGCTTTCGGCGGTCACTACCGCGGTGCCATCGCCGAGGGGCGCAACCCCTGAAATGCTGTGTAGTTCACCGATGCGGGCGGCGTCGCCAAGCGGAGTGAGCTCACCGTTGTTGTAGGTAAAGAACTGCACCCGAGAACCCGTGGTGTAGCTGTCGTTGTAGAAGGCCACCGTGTTCCCGGAAACCACCATGCCCGAGGGGCGCATATCGGCGGCCACCGGATCGCTGCCAGGCACCACTGTGGCTTGGAGGTTGTCGGCGGCGGGATCAATACGCAGCGGCGGCACTCGCCAGGTGCCCTCGTCCTGATCCACCCCAGAGGCGGGGAAGAACAGCAGCGAACCGTCATCAAGCACAGCCATATCGCGCATCGGAGCGAACGAGTAGCTCTCGCCGTAGACGGAGCCCAATGCCTGATCGGAGGCAGCATCCAGCCCGTCAATGGTGGAGCGAACATTGGCAATCGCGCGGTCGCTGCGGGTGCCATCGGAGCTGCGGGTGATCAGCGTGGCATTGCCGGCGCCCTCATTGCGCAGCGCGTAGAGCACCCAGCCATCCTCGGTGGGGGCGCTGGCGATGCCGGTGATGGTACCGGCCTCGTCCTTCGCGATCACCTCAGTGATGTTCTCCAGACCCTTCGGCCCCACGGAGGCCTGTTTCACGGCGCCGTCATCGAGGAAGAACAGCGTGTTCTTGCCTGGCGAAACCACCCAGGCGCTGTCATCCGAGGAAATGGACAGGTGCTGAATCTGCTGCATCGTGCGCACATCCAGCACGCTCAGCCCGCTCTTGGTGGCCAGCACGAGATAGTCGCCCACCATCACGGCGCGGGAGGATTCCGCCTCCAAATCGGTGCGCACCCCACCAACTAGCTTGCGTCCGCCTTCCGCACCGGCCGGCATGCCGCCGCTTCCCTCATACGCGAAGGAGACCGGCGCCAGCGGGCTGCCGAGATTGTAGAAATTGGAGAATGCACGCACCCCATCGGCGGTGAGCGTCGGCACCAGATTGCTCCACTGCGCCATTGATCCGTCCTGCGTGAACGTGGCTGAGGAGGGGTTGATCGTCGCGATGCGCGCTCGTTTCTTCTCAAAGACGTCCCCGCTGGGGTACTGCTTGGCGTAGACGTCCATCTCGAGATAGGAGTCCTCGCCCACCACGATCGTCGGATCGCTGAACTCTAGGTCCAGAGCGCAGCTGCCGCGGGCGGGCGTCGATCCGCTGCAATATTGCAGGAAGTGCACGGTGCCGTTGAACTCGGCGCGGGTGGTTGCGGTGTCCTCGTCGTAGCTGACCTTCTTCAGCGTGAATCGATAACCGCGCTCGACCCGGGCATCACCCTCGATGGTCTTGCTCGCCCCGCCGCTCACACTCGTCGCGCCGCCCACATAATTGATGAAGCTCTCGCGCAGCGCCCACTCCATGTATTCCGCACTCTGCTGCTTATCGCTTGTCGACGCCACCTCGCCGCCACCGGCCTCCACCGCACCAGCGATAGCGCTGGGGTAGAGCATCCCCGCCAGAGAGACGGTCGTGGCGGCCGTGCAGGCCACGATGGTGCGGTTAAGAATATTTCCAGTCTGTGCTCGATTGGAAGATGTCACTGTGCCCTCACTCCATAATCCACGCAGCCCCTAGTTAGGCTGCCCTTGCTCCTAATGAGGTAACTACACATAGGATGACATGGACAATAGGGGGTAATCACGCCTATCTATATACGCAGAACAGGCACACCCCCACAGGGGGGATAGATTGATATTCATTTATTTCATACATTGCTCAAAGCGAGCTGAGTAGCCGCAATTGAACATAGACCAACAGCTATATAGCCCACCATTGTGAGCCACTCCTCCGGCGGGGTCCAAGCGGAGAAAATAATGATGAGCATAAACACCACTGCCCACATCGCCACGGTCACAACTATTGTCTTAGCTGGGCTTTTCACTCTTTCCTCCGCGGCCCCCATGGCCCGCAACCGCCGCCGCAGAGGGTGAAAGAATATAGCAATTACGCAGGCCAGCAATGCTGTGGCGAATCCAATAAACAGATAAGCGTTCCCCGTCGTTATGGACACCGCCACTGCCGCCATCACGAAGGCGAACAGCCCCCTCTCTATGGGGGTAACGGCATAATATTTATGTTCATCTAAGACCCCTGCTGGGCCCCTTTTTTCTGGTGCAAAATAATCTCGGTCCGAACACATGCCTCGTTAGCCTACCCTATACTTTTCCTCTCTCTTGGTTTAACCTTTGCGCAAACATGTAAAGGAGGGGTGAGTAGATGTCACTCTCACTTCTGCCCCGCGTCCGTCGGCAGCGCACCCGCCGCCGACTGGCAGCGGGGTTATCAGCGGCTGCCTTGACGGCCGCATGTGTCATGCCGCTAGCTCCCACGGCCGCGGCGGAAGACACCACCACCACAACGACAAGCAGTGCCGCATCCTCTACGACTAAGGAGCAGCCAGACCCAAGCACCAGCCAGTCCAAGGCATCGTCATCCGCAGATCTGTGGAGTTCCTCCGGCAGCTGGCAGCAGCCAGAACCATCCCCCGCCGAGCCGACGGAGACCACCAAGCCCTCCCCTAGCCCCAAGCCCAGCCCCTCGCCCAGCCCCGAGCCCGAGCCCGAGCCATCTTCACCCTCGCGATGCTCCGCATCTGAAGGCGTGAACATTTCTGGCGATCTGTCCTGGGGTGTGCGGGAGTCCTTCCGGAAATACATCAAGGGGCCGATCGCCAAGGGCAGCTGGAAGGTCAGCGCCCCAGCGAAGGAGAACAACGGCAGCTTCATCTTCCCCATCGACAAGGAGTTTGTGACTACCGGTGAGGTTAAGGGACTGATCCGTAGCGAAGGCAAGGTGGAGTTCAACGGCCACGGTGGGCTGCTCAAGACCAGCTTCGAAGATCCCGCCGTGAAAATGATCTCCCCGCGCAAAGCGAAGCTCCTTACCTCGATGTACAGCCAAGACGCCGAAGGTAACCCAGTGAAGGAGCTGGGAAAAGATGTACCCTTCGCCGATCTCGAGTTCCGGACGGCTCCCATTACCTCGGGTACGCACGTGGCTGAAGCGCGTATCACCGAGCGTGGTTCCCAGGCGCTTTCCGAGTTCTACCGCGCCGGCGACACTCTGGACCCAGTCACCCTCACCATCAAGGTGAAAAAAGCCTGCGGCACAGTCCCCAAGCCCACGCCTGGGGATTCCGGTGGAGACTCCTCGAACTCCGGAAAGAAGCCGCAGCCTGGCCGCGAGACCGATAACGGGAACTCGGACAACTCCCGCCCAGGTGGCGGGGACTCCGAAGCACCCGCCGGTGGCAACGCTGGCGGCGACCCCTTCGGTGACGCCCCTTGGGGCGCGGACACTCCCGGTAATACCGACTCCGACGGCGGTATTGTTCCCCCGAACGCGCCTGGTGTCTCCGGCAACGCGGGTGGCACGAAGCCCGTGGCGGCCGCACCCGGACAGTCCGCGTCGGCGCGCACCTGTAATGGCGTGTCCTCCGGACAAGTGGCGTGGGGAGTCAAGCAATCCTTCCGCAGCTATATTCGCGGCTCGATTGCGAAGGGTGGCTGGCGCACCAGCGGCGTTCGCGATAATGGCGGCATCTTCGTGTTCTCCGGTCGATCCGGCAGCTTCGATCCCGATGCACGCGCCGGCACGATCGCTACCTCCGGCACCGTGGCCTTCAATGGCCACAAGGGGAAACTGGACATGAAGATCCGTAACCCACGCGTGGTGATCAAGGGCAACACGGGCCAGCTCGTAGCCAATGTCACCTCCTCCGACACCTCGGGCAACCCCTCCAACTTCGGTGATGTGGCTATCGGCACCCTGCAGGTGACCAGCCTCAACGCCACTAGCTCCGCTGTGTCTGGTTCCGCGAACGTGGTGCTCACCCAGGCCGGATCCCGCGCCTTTGCCGAGTTCTATCCACCCGGAACAGCCATGGACCCAGTGAACTTCCGCGCCAAGCTCAGCGGGAAATCCGCCTGCGCTGATGGTTCGGCCGCCACCTCCAGCTCCGCCGGCGGCACCGGCGGAATGGCCTCGATTGGTGCGGCCGCTGCCGACGCCCTCGCCAATGGCGATTCGGTCGACGCTGTGGACCTCAACGGTGACGGCGTGATCGATGAAGAAGAACTGGCCGAGGCCGAGGGCGAAGGCGAGGAAGAGTCCATGTTCGAAGAGGGCAAGGACGTCGAGTTCAAGAACAAAAAGAAGAACAAGAAGGCGGAAGACACCGCTCTGGCGTCTGTCAGTGAGGGCATGAGCCCATGGCAGCTCCTCGCCGGTGGCGTCGTGTTCATCTTTGCGGCAGCCGGAACCAGCTACCTCGCGGTGCGACAAAAGAAAGGAGCCTAAGTGAAAATTCGCCTCGCGGCACTGAGCCTCATCGGCTCCGTTGTGCTCGCCGGATGTGGACTCAACGTATCCACACCCGGTGATAACAACAACAACGCTCGCGCCGAACAAACCAGTTTCGAGCAGGCGTTGGAGAACCTGAACAGCAGCTCCGCAGAGGTCGGCGATAGCGGAGCTGTAGAGACTCAGCTCGTCGGGGATGTCACCCCCGTAGCCGAGGACGTCAGCCCTGAGCTTCCCGTGGAGCTCAGCGACTCTGATGGCTACGACGTCACCGTCACCGATGTCTCGCGGATCATGCCTCTGGACCTCTACGGCACTACCTCCCGCACCATTGCGGGCCTGGGGCTCAGAGACAACATCGTGGGCCGCACCGTCAGTTCCGAAGAGCCCAGCTTGCAGGAGCTGCCGGTGGTGACCCAAGGTGGCCACAACATCAATGTGGAGGCCGTGCTGGCTCTCGACCCGAGTCTGATCATCGTGGATCACTCCATCGGCCCAGACTCAGCTATTGACCAGCTCCGCGATGCCGGCGTGACCACCGTGGTGATCAATCCGAGCCGGAAGATGGCATCGATTGGCGACGACATCCGCACCATCGCCGGGGTCGTAGGCCTCGACGACGAGGGTGAAGAACTCGCGGAACGCGCGGAAAAGGAACGCGATGAAGCAATCGACGCCGTCAGCGAGATCGTCCCCGATCAGGCTCCCCGCGCTGCCTTCGTGTACGCGCGAGGTTCCTCTGGGGTGTTCTTCATTCTTGGACCGGAAAGCGGCACCGCAGAACTCTTCGAGTCTGTGGGCGCGGTGGATGCGGCCAAGGAAGCCGATATCGCCGACATGGCCCCGGCCAATGCCGAAGCCTTCGCCAAGCTCAATCCCGATGTCATCGTGATGATGTCCAAAGGGCTCGAGTCCACCGGCGGTGTCGATGGCATGCTCTCCCGCCCCGGCGTGGCCGAGACTGAGGCAGCCAAGAATAAACGCTTCATCACCATCGCGGACAGCCAAGCCTTGAGCTTCGGCCCTCAGACGGGCGAGATGATTCTCGCCTTCGCCACTGCCCTGTACAACCCCAACTCCCAGTAACACCGATCCTCATATCGAAAGGTATCTAACACCATGTCCCTGAATCGCTCTTCCCGCGCCCGGATTCGCCGCATGGCGCTTGCTGGTGCAGTCTCTGCGTCACTCGCAGTCTCCCTCACCCCCGCCACTGCCTTCGCAGAGGTAGTGCAGGACAAGAACTGTGTTGCCGACAATAAGATCGTTGCCGCCCACAGCGGTACCTTCGAATGGAGTGTGCGCGACTCCCTTGTTAGGTACATCACAATCGGTGCCGCCCGCGGCAGCGTGGAGTCCACTGGCTCCGTGACCGATGCGGGTAGCGGAAAGAACTGGACCTTCACCGCTGGGCAGGCATACTCCGCGGATCCCGACTCCGTAACCCTGTTTGTTCCCGGTACCCTCCACTTCATCGGGCACGGAGAAGGCGAGAATGCGAAATTGAACATTACTTTCTCCGATTTCCGCCTCGAGATCACTGGCACGCAGGCCGTGATGTACCTGGATGCAAAGTTCCGCAAGTTTGAGGGTATCACGACCATTGGCGAATGGGAGACCATGAACAATGTTCGTTTCGCAGAGTGGACCCTCTCCGAACCGTTCACTGGCCAGTGGGGCGAGACCGTCACCTTCACAAGCGACGGTGAAGGTTACATGACCGAAGAAGGAAAGGTCGCATTTGGCGGCTTTTACTATAGTGAGAAGGAACCCGTATCACCGCTGAAGGTGGGCTCTGTGACCTTCGGTGAGGACTGCAATAAGCCTGATTCCGAGCCGGTCCCGGGTGACGGCGATGCCGACGGTGGCGATGCTGACAACGGCGACTCCGAAACCCCCGGCGACACTGACAGCGGCGACGCTGGCGAGGGCGACACCGATAACGGCAACACCGACGGTGGCGATGCCGACGCTGACAACGGCAACACCGACGGTGGCGACGCTGACGGCGATGCTGACGGCAGCGACTCCGAAACCCCCGGCGACGCTGACGGCAGCGACGCTGGCGAGGGCGACACCGATAACGGCGATGCCGACGGTGGCGACTCCGAAACTCCCGGCGACGCTGACGGCGGCGACGCTGGCGAGGGCGACACCGATAACGGCGATGCCGACGGTGGCGACTCCGAAACCCCCGGCGACGCTGACAGCGGCGACGCTGGCGAGGGCGATGCCGACGGTGGCGATGCTGACAACGGCGACTCCGAAACCCCCGGCGACACTGACAGCGGCGACGCTGGCGAGGGCGACACCGATAACGGCAACACCGACGGTGGCGATGCCGACGGTGGCGACGCTGGCGAGGGCGACACCGATAACGGCGATGCCGACGGTGGCGATGCTGACGGTGGCGACGCTGACGAGGGCGACACCGATAACGGCGATGCCGACGGTGGCGACTCCGAAACCCCCGGCGACGCTGACGGCGGCGACGCTGGCGAGGGCGGGGCGGGGGGGGGGGGGGTGGCGGGGGGGGCGGGGGGGGGGGGGGGGGGGGGGGCGGGGGGGGG